>NZ_BIXY01000014.1 GCF_008326305.1 Dictyobacter arantiisoli
TTTCTCGGGCACGCGTGCCCGACTGCTGAGTCAAACGGTCAAGCATTGGTATGTCGATCCCCAGGATCCTGCTCGTCAATTCGGGTGGATCACGGCCCAGGCACGAGACTATGATCGCCCCGTGCTTCGCATTGGCGTGCGTGCTCGCAAGAACAATGGGCAATGGGCCTATTCGACGGTGTTGGTTGCCGCTCTCTCGCTGGAACAGGCTCGGCAGATGTGCCAGCAAGCGGGTCTCACGGTCCATGATGATGACCCGCACGTCGAAGAGATACTGACCTATCTACGCTTATACGATCAACGTGGCGGTGGGATCGAAACCTCTTTTCGCGGGGACAAATCGGGCTTAGGCGTGATCAAACGCAGCAAGAAGCGGGTAGCAGCTCAGCAGATGGTGACGCTCTTGGGCAGTCTCGCGCACAATGTGCTGATCTGGTTTCGTCGCGGACTCGCGGCGACATCCGAACAGTTTGCTCGCTATGGCATCAAACGCCTGGTGCGCGATGTCTGCCAGATCAGTGGCAAGCTTCGTCTTGCTCCCGATGGTCACGTGCAGGCGCTCACCTTAAATTGCCGCGCGCCTGCAGCTGGGGCCTTGCTTCACGCATTGCGGTCACTCCTTGCACCATTGCATCTGGCTCTTAATTTGGACCAAACTTAGGCGTGCGCGCCTGCGCCCTTTTTAGTGTATGGTGCTGTAAATGTGCCATGTACCTTCCCAACACCATACAATAAAAAGGGCGCAGGCGCAGGCGCGAAAACTCATGCACAGAGATGGTGGAGGCCACGAGAGGCTGACACTCTCTAAAGCTACAGACAAGTGTGGTACGCACCTGCTACAATATGTTACAAGAAGCTTGAAATCTTTAGCCAGCAAGCATCATATACTCATCATGAGCAATGAGCAATGAGCAATGAGCAATGAGTAATCTGAGGAAAGTTATAGAGACGGTATACGATGAGAAGATTTCGGACCCTTTTACTGCGCGGCCTGACTCAACGCTGTCCCATCTGTGGGCGCGGCAAACTCTTTTGTGGTATCTTCAAAATGAATGAACAATGTCCTGTGTGCCACTTTACCTTTGAACGTGAGGAAGGCTACTACACCAGCGCCATGGCGATTAATCTGGTCATCAGCGAGTTCATCGCCGCAGGCATTGTGCTCCCGATGGCCTTCAATCCAGGTATACCGGTCCTGACAGCCATGCTGATTGGTTGTCCGATTGCCTTGATCTTACCACTGCTACTCTATCGTCCCAGTCGCGGCATGTGGCTGGCAATGGACCATTATCTCAATCCTACCACTGGCAGCGATCTGCCCGATGAATCGCCCTTGCTACAGCAATCGAGAGGCATCTCCGATGAGCGGTAAGGCTTACCCACATTCAGCAGAGTCGCCATGAACAGATACATGAGTTGCGAACACTGGGTAATCATCTCGAACAATATCATCAGTTGATGGCTCGATTGGAAGAAAATCTCGCTCAAAAAGCTCAACATCTGGTTGCTGGGAGTATTGAAGCGTGGTTAAAGACGAAACCCGTAGCACCGCGATTGGAAAAAACACTCTATCAGGAGCTGGCTGAAGTGAAAATCGAGCATCAGGAAGCGCATAAACAAAAGCTACAGCAGCGTTTTCAGCCAGAACGAAATAGCGAGAAGCTAAAAGTAATTTTCCGAGAAGAGCAATCCCAGAAAGAAGATATGCAAAGGCTGGTTGGATTTAGCGCCGGTTTGCAGAATCGCTGGGGTAAGCTAGATCCACGAGAACGCCTCTCCTATGCGGAACTGAGAAATCGTGTGCACACCAGTCTCCTGGAAATTTTCCAAAGCCATCATGACCAACTACAACAAATAATGCAGGAATGGCCAGGGCAGGAAATAACAACCAGACCACCCGCGCCCTTAGCGGACACAAGCCTGAAGAGGATTAACGATGCTCGTGCTGAGCTCATAAAGGATGTCCATACAGTTGCAGACTATCTTCAAGAATGCGCCTCACTTCACGCCGATCTGCAGGCCATCCAGAGTGAAGAAATAAACAGTAAGGCGCAAGACCTGCTCGCTCAATCCATGCTGAGATATATGCAATCAGTAGCCCTTAAATATCAAGCTCAGCTCATGGAATAATGCGGGTGGACTGAACAGCAAAAAAGAGGCACCCCTTGCCTATGCCAGGCATTCTATGGTTAAATGCCTGAAGCATGACAGATAATTTTTCACAACAACCAACCGCGCAGCAACGCACATATCAGGCTTTTGCCGCGCAGATAATGAATGACGAGAGCTCAATAGATCTGGCCAGGGCCGCGCTTTTAATCGCGAGCATTGCCTATCCCAATTTAGATCCGGTACCGGCACTCACGCAACTCGATGTGCTGGCAAACAGGGTCAAATTGTTGCTCTCGCTTCCCGAAACTGAGCAATTGCCATCCCCATTGCCCGAGGATATTTCACCTTTGACCGTCATCGCCGCCATCAATCAGGTCATCTTTGAAGAAGAGCAATTTTCTGGCGCAAGCGATGATTATCGCAATCCCGACAATAGCTTTTTGCATAAGGTGCTTGAAAGGCATACAGGCTTGCCGATCATGCTCTCACTCGTCTATATGGAGATTGGCAAGCGCATCGGTTTTCCTATTGATGGCATGGGCTTCCCCTATCACTTTATGGTGCGCTATCACTGGCCGGAAGGCACTATCTATATTGATCCCTTTAACAACGGCTTGCTTTTAAACGAGCAAGAATGTCGAGAACGTATACAAGAACTTACACAGCAGCATCGCCCGCTGCATCCACGCTGGCTGGAGCCTGTCGGCCCGCAACAGATGCTATTGCGCATGCTCAATAATCTTAAGGGTGTCTATATTCATCGTAGCGACTTTGAACACGCGCTGGCCGTAATCGATATGATTGTCTTACTACTCCCCCAGTCCGGTGTGGAACGACGGGATCGTGGCTTCCTCCATCTTGAACTGAAACATTATGGAAAAGCTATGTACGATCTTCAAGCTTATCTGGAACTTGATCCCAGGGCAGATGACCGCTATGAGATCCGCAATCATATCAAAGGTATTCGTCAGACCATTGCACAGCTAAACTAAAAAGGGCCGGTTCCCCTTTGTAGGAAACTGGCCCTTTTCATCTTTTTTACAACCGCTCAACGGCAGTCACTAGCCGTCGATAGGTAAACCCTCGAGCGCCATAATCTTCAGCGCATTCGTCGTGGGACAAGGCCCATCGCGCAGGATATAATCAAAGGCCATATGTCCCTCAATCACCTCTTCGCGGAAATGCTTATTGCTGACTTGCGGCACACTATCGGCCAGCTTGACCAGTTCAAGATCATGGGTCGAGATCAAGCCCACGCAGTTTCGGCCGACCAGGGCCTTCACAAACGAGCGACTGCCAATTAAACGTTCACGATTATTTGTGCCCTTAAAGATTTCATCCACCAGGAAGAATAACGGCAATTGAGCAGACTCATTGAGCGCATCCAGCAAGGCATGCAAGCGTCTGACCTCGGCATAGAAATAGGAATAACCATCCGTCACCGAATCGGTAACCCGTAGACAGGTAAAGAGGCGGAAGAGCGCGGTATCAAAGCTACGCGCATTCACCGGACCACCCGCATAGGCCAGACATAGATTGACACCCAGCGTGCGCAGGAAGGTACTCTTACCAGCCATGTTGGAGCCTGTCACAATCACAACCTCGCCCAATATATCCAGGCCAAAGCTATTCGAAATCTTCTTCTCCACTGGAATCAAAGGATGGCCCAGCTCTTCTGCCCGGAAAACCGAGGCTTGTGCGGGATTACCAGCCATCTGCTCGTGTACCTCGGGCATGATATATTCAGGATTGAGATAGGCAAAGGAGGCCAGGGAGCAGAGTGCTTCCAGTTCAAACCAGGTATCTAACCAGACAGGCAAACGCGACTGCAATTGAGACTTCTGCTGCAACAATTTATCCGCGCAATAGAGATCCCAGGGCACAAAGGCATTGACCAGTATCCATGCCAGACCATTATTCTTAAGAGTAGCCGCCGAAGAGATACGCGCCATCCCCTGCAGGAGAGCCGTTGGACCACTTTCGGACTGCTGATAAAATGGCGCACAGAGCTTGCTTAACTGTGGATGCGATTTGTAGGGATACTTCTCTAAATAGGAAAAGATCAGACTGAGCGTGCCAAAACCATAGCGAAGATAACTGGCATCCTCAAAAATATCCCCCCGCTTATTGCCGGTTCCAAAGAAGAGTAGAACACCCGCAACTAATGTATAAATCCACAGAGGAGGCATTGAGACAAACAACGAGACAACCAGCAAGACAATCGTCAACAGATTCAGCCCCGCTGAGATCCATAACAGGGGACGCAAGGAACTGGCAGGATCTTGCTTGCCCAACCACTGTAATAAACGCTCCCCATCCAGTTGTTCAGATTTTCCACGCGCGGCAAACAAAGAATTCAAAATCAGCCGATCACGGAAACGTGTCATGGGAATCAACTCGCGTACAAGCCCTTGCCGCTGCTGGATCGTTGTGAGATCAGGTTTCGTCTGAAGCAGCCAATCGCGCAGGCGTAGGCTCCCCTCACGCGAAATCCCTGTATTTACCAACCGATGCAGCGAACGCGAACCAGTCATATCCAGATCTATCTCAAAAGGATGATCTTCAATCGGGGCTTCAGTAAACGTCGTCGGAATATGATCCCAATCCAATTTCATGCGTGCCAGATGGGCCGACTTGATATGTTGCCAGAGCGTGTGACGCGCAATACTACGCTCAATCAGTCCATGATAGTGTGCCACGACGCCAAATAACACCATTGCCAGTGCAAACACGATCAGGCCAATCCACCAGATCGTGAGCATAGCCACAATCAGGCTCAGAGCGATCCCGACAAAGAAAATCGCCACCCGCGACCATGAATAAACATTACTCCGTGGAGTCTGGGCATCCACACGTCGTTGCAGGCGAGCAATCTGTGCTTCGAGCAGTTGAATTCGTTCTTGCTTTATATTCACGCTATTGTTCTGTCCTTTAGCTCTCTGTTCTGTATCTACGCGCTGATAACGGTCCTAATAATCATCTGTCTGAATAACTAGAGTCTAGCACGTCATCCAAATAGCGACAAGAGACAACACACCTGGTATGCATCTCTTATCAGCAGGTATGATAAAATCACAGAAGAGTGTAGACAGGAAGGAAGGGCATAGCAAACACACCATCTGCCATTATAGCAGGCACATGCAGCCTTCTTTCTGGATATATCGAGCCACTGGATTGTTTCGCATCAACGCAGAAAGGGAACACCATATGCAACTCATCAACAAAACATTCCTGGTCACAGGAGGTGCCTCTGGCCTGGGAGCAGCCTGTGTCCGCCTGCTTGCACAATCAGGAGCCAGAGCCATTATCGCTGATC
Organism: Dictyobacter arantiisoli; assembly: GCF_008326305.1. GTDB lineage: Bacteria > Chloroflexota > Ktedonobacteria > Ktedonobacterales > Ktedonobacteraceae > Dictyobacter > Dictyobacter arantiisoli. The sequence continues at coordinate 5,429 of NZ_BIXY01000014.1, forward strand.
TCAATGCAGAGATTGGGAGCACCCTGGCGCAAGAGATCGGAGCAGCGGCGCTCTTCTCGGCCACCAATGTCACCGATGAGAACAGCGTTCTTCATACGCTACAAAACGCCCGCGAACACTTTGGCGACCTGCATGGTGTGATCAATTGCGCTGGCGTTGCCACTGCCGAAAAGGTCCTGGGCAAAAGCGGTCCATCCAGCCTGGAATCCTTTAGCCGCGTCATCAACATCAATCTGATCGGCACCTTCAACGTCATACGGCTGGCGGGAGAGGTCATCAGTAAAAATCAACCTGGAGAAAATGGCGAACGAGGAGTGATTATCAATACTGCCTCCGTCGCAGCCTTCGACGGACAAATCGGACAGGCAGCCTACTCCGCCTCCAAGAGTGGCATCGTCGGCATGACCCTGCCCATTGCGCGTGAATTTGCCCGTTATGGTATCCGTGTGATGACTATCGCCCCCGGTATTTTTGACACCCCTCTCATGGCGGGACTGCCAGAACCTGCCCGCAAAACGCTTGAACAGCAGATTCCCTTCCCCTCACGCATGGGACGACCCGAAGAATACGCAGCCCTTGCCAGGCACATCATCGAAAACGAAATGCTCAATGGAGAAGTAATACGCCTCGACGGAGCGATACGTATGCCTTAACTTTAAGCATGTATCCAATTTACTATCTTTTTTATAACATCGAATACTTACTGCAAACAAGGCATTTAAATTCTTATTGCATGATGCATGAAATATCCTAATGATATTTCATGCATCATGCAATAAGAAAAGATAGGCTCTCTCCTTCCGGGGGATTGAGAGGAGGGAGAGTTTGCGAGGACTGTCATGCCCCCGGCATGCCTGCCATCGCGCTCCGTCATGGGCTGCCGCCCCTGCACCCCGCTTTCACCCGCAAGGACGGAGATCCAAAAGATAGACCACAGGCACGCTAATATCTGAATAAAGAGGGGTTATGCGTTTTTTGCCTGCTTCCTTTGAAGAAGGCTAATGGCCAGGGCCACCGCAACCACAGCGCCAAAAAGCGCCAGAAAGGCAGCAGTATTTTGAGATGGACTATACTCTTTTCCTTGCACCGCAGGAACCTCTTCGTCCGATACATTTAACAAACCGACCAGAGATTCCAGCATGCTTCCATATATACGGCGCAGGCCAAGGGGCGCAAAGATACGTTCAAAGAAACCTTTAGTGCCAGAACCACCTTCCCATTCGCTGGTGACGCGCACCTTTGACTTCTGGCCACCGCGCATCGGCTGGACATTCCAGGTCGTGACCAGCGTAGAATTGCTATCCCGCTCGGTCAGGATGCGCCCACGCACAATTTCATCGACACGCATATGATAAGCTCGTCGGCGACCAGCGGCCTCTAAAACATAATGGATCACCGTCCCGCTGCCCTGACCGCCTTTCTCTACCGTATAATTCTGGAAGTTCGGTGTGAGGATACGTGGACGCTGTACTGTGTAATCTGATACCAGAGCAAAAACCTTGTCAGGCGTAGCATTTATAATACGCTCTTTTTGTGCGAAAACTCGGCTCATATACAACCTCTCAATCTACTTGCAAGCCATTTGGAATCAGCTTGCCAGACGCTTTTCCAGCCTAATCTAAGCATAACACTGGCAGATAATCTGCTAGCATACATACGCCTGACCCGGCACGAGACCTCACGTTGAGTGGTACTGTTGGTACTGTTGAAAGCTTTTATCTATGTCTTAAAAATCGTTACTTGAGAATATGTAAGAAAAGAGATAACTGTATAATACGAACTCTTGTTACTTGACTTACAATGAATTACATTTATAATTATATATAGCAACTATTGATCATAGTATCGATATCCTCTTAGATACTCCTCTTGTGTATATTATCGAGTAAACAGTATGCATCGTTATGGAAGGCATGGATCAGGTGCGTGGCTACGAAGGCATCAGAAACGCTGGCGAAAGCAAGCAACTACGCCAATTATAGTAGGAAAAACCTCTGTTCCTTTTGCTGTAGCACATATTCCTCTTCCTGTTGGAGTGGGAAGGATTATTGTTATCGTGCTTAGAACACCAGATGACTTTGACGAGACAAACCGCTTTGAAGTTCAAAGCTATATAGAGGATACTCAACCAGCACTACAGACAGATGAAAATCCTAAAATAACACGTGAAGTACAAGAGATAATACGATTGGCTCAGTCTAATGCTAAAGGGTGGATAGAAACTATCCAATTGCTCTACGCTGATACATATGTCAATTTGAACGAGGGTAAGCTTCGTCTTCTCGCCAGAAAAGAAGGCAGGAAGATTGCAGAAGAGCTAAGCAAATCAAACTCGTATGAGGGCTTAGAGGAACTGCTTGATATCTATGTCGAGCATTTCTTGGGCCAATTTGCTGAAACGAGTAAAGACGATGAACATATTGGGCCTATGCTCTCAGCTCAAGATTGGGAAATACAAAGCATCGTAGCCAGGGATAAAGAAGATGCCCCACCTCGTCATATGCGCCACTACCATCAACGGGATCTTGGAGTTATCCAGGCTATACGCCACCTCCATATAAGTCTGGATGACGCGCCCAACCATCTGGAAGAGATACATTCATGGGCAGACAAATACGATAAAATGTACTCAAATCCACGGAAGGGGGTGGAGTGGCCGACACCTGACACGTTTCCCGGCAAATGAGGTCGAGATAAACCAGATTACTACACTACACGTACCTCTCGTACCTGCAGTTGTACAGCCCGGTCCTCGATTGAACAGCCTGAGAATCATCGCCCTGACAATTATCGGCACTGGATTGGTTGAACTGCTTGTATGGTTGATTTATTGGTTAATCTGGCGCTAAAAAAAGAGGTGGCTTTTTCGCTGCCTCTTTACTCTTGTATGTTCTATTTTGTTGGAGGTTACACGTCTTATCTGGTCTCTGGTTCTTCCAGGCAGGCATAGACAGCAAGGGTGTCGGCCAGGGCGATTCTAGTCCACGTTCTGAGTTGAATCGGCACTGCAATGTGCTCATAGAGCTGGCGGTTCTCATGCCATTCCCGAGCCTGCTGGCTCATCTGCGCCTCATCGTGGTCCTGGCTATTGTCATCCTGTCCATCGGGCACATAAATAAAAAACTCGTTGGGTGGCAACATCGTAGCGTTCATGGAATTTACTCCTTCTCTCTTCATTGATCGGCAAGAAGAACTATCGACTACATTTCATCCACACCATAGAGTATGGCAGCTAAATATGAAGAGAAAATCAAGCGATTGTAATAATTTTCCAAAAAGCTGTCAACCTTCGTATGATCAATAACTCCAGCATATGATATCTATAAATTTATAGCATATGATGCACGAGATATGGTATTCTGTAAGTAGATTGGAATGTTTTGAGGTGCTAGCTCACTTGAAGAATGGAGAAATGTCATGCCAGTTGTTGATGAGTTTATCAAAGCAAACAGTACATATGCCTCCGACTTTCACAAAGGTGGTCTACCCTTGCCGCCAGCCCGCAAAGTCGCCGTCCTGGCCTGTATGGATGCACGACTGGACCCGGCAAAAATTTTGGGTCTTGAAGAGGGTGATGCGCACGTTATCCGCAATGCCGGTGGCCGGGCCACAGACGCCTTACGTTCCCTGGTCATCTCTGAGCTATTGTTAGGGACACAAACGATTGTAATCATCCATCACACCGATTGCGGTATGCTTACCTTTAGCGACGAAGACATCCACAAAAAGGTTCGACAAGAATTGCACGCCGATGCCGACCATATCTCCTTCCTCCCTTTCACCGATCTCGAACAATCCGTACGCGATGATATCGCCTATCTGAAGGCCACAAGGCTGATCCCAGACAGTATTGAGATCAGGGGCTTTATCTATGACGTCAAAACTGGCCGCTTGAATGAGGTTCAATAGTTCTCAGATACAGAGAACGAACGGAAAGCTTACCTGAAACAACAGGGGCCGACGGATAGAGAATAGCATCTGTCGGCCCTGCCAGTTCAATAGCGCTGCAACTATTGGATAGTCATTTCCTGATCTTTCTTTTCGTTCGCCTCATCGACGGATGGCGTAAGCAGTTGTTTGGCTCGTTCCAGACCGATAGAGAGCAGCAAGGTGGGAATACGTGGTCCCGTGTCTTTACCGCAAATGAGCGTATAGAGTGCAACAAAGAAAGAGCGCTGCGCCTGCTTGAGCTCATCGTTGGGAGGCGTATCAATATCCATGCCGCGTACGATCTTGGGAATGCTGTACATCAATGAGGTCAGATCATGCAGATTCCACGAAGTATCCAGGCGCTCGGCGAGCATGCGAATGCTGGCCTGATCCATCTCTACGAATTGCGCAAAGGCTTCACTATTAAAGTGTTCGCCGATCTGCGTGCGCTCATCATCTGGCAGATAATTATTGACCCAGTTTAAGGCACAGGTGAAACGTGGCTCAAGTTGTTCGCGTAGCACAACCTGACCATCCGCTACCTCTGGCAACGTCTGGGAGATGATGCGCAAGACTTGCTCCTCATTCGCCTGTGTGACGTCGATGACAGAGGTCAGCAGTGGGAAGGGAACGGGATGATGGGTATAGAGAATCTCCTCGCTTACTGTCCTGGTAGCACGCTCGAATAACCTCTGATTGCTCTCATTGGCCGCCCCTTTGGCGATCTGCCGAACCAGCGCATCCCACTCCTCATAGAGGCGCAGCAAACCCTGACCATAGTCGATCTCAAAGGCTTGATTATTGGCACGGCGCGCATAGAGCCAGCGCAGAATCGCAGGCTCGATAATATTCAGGGCCGAAGTGACGGTCGCGGTAGTACCAGCCGAGCTTGAAATCTTGGAACGTCCACCCATGCCGACAAATGCATAACCAATGAACTGTGGGGCTTTCCAGTTATACAACTGGACAATACGCTGTCCAACGGTATAGCTGCTACCAGGGGAGGAATGATCCTCACCGCCGGGCTCGAAGTCCACCTGCTCATAGCTCCAGCGCATCGGCCAGTCAATTTTCCAGGCCAGCTTGCCATCCACCTTGTCATTCAGGCTATAGCCAGACTCGTGTCCACAATTATCACAGACATACGTAAAAGAGGCATCCTCATCACGATAACTGGTGAGGTGCGTCATATCCTTATGGCAGTTTTCACAATAGGTCTTAAAAGGATAATAGGCGGCGCGGCGATCTTCAACCGATTCTTTCTGACCTTCCAGATTCTGATACTCGGCCAGAATATCGAAGATCTCAAAACGCTGGCGGATCGCCTGTTTGATCTGCTCGACATAATCACCACGGCGATAGGCTTCCGATTGGCGCACAAAACGTGGATGCACACCTAAACGATCCAATCCGGCGGCAAAGTCGCTGATATAGCGCGTCGCATACGAATCGTATTCGCCAAAGGGATCAGGGATATCGGCGTATGGCATGCCAATATATTGCGCAAAGTCAGCGGGGGTACCAGCTGGCACCTTGCGCAAGCGATCATAGTCGTCCCAGGAATGGATATGATCGACTTTCCAGCCACGTCCACGCAATTCTTCCGCGACCAGATGAACGGTCATAGGCTCGCGCAGGTTGCCCAGATGGATAGGACCAGAGGGACTAATACCCGATGCACACACAATAGTGGCATCCTCACCTTTACGCTGCCGCACACTGGCTTCTACACGGTCAGCTACTTTTGTAACCCAATCAGCTTTCATGTCTCAACTATCTCCAGATTATAGCTCGCGTAAGCTTATGTTTTTTCTTGATGCTCATTTTATCAGTTTAGCTTGCAATAGTCTTTATGACAGGGCAAGAATTGCTATAAGGGGATTACCTTGATCACACATCTACACTGCGAGCAGTTTCTATAGCGAGCCTCATGACCTGTACAGGACAGCAAAAAGCCTCAGGCCGAGGGGAAGGCTTGAGGCTAATCGAAAAACGTAACAGGTCTTCTTCTACAACTAGCTAATTCCTCGGCAAACGCGCCGTGATCGCCTGTACAAATTCCGTTGTACCGGCCTGCCCGCCTTGATCGACTGGCAGCAGAGATCCGTCCCGATAGGTTTGTTCAATCGCGGTCTCTAAGGCACGTGCCTCTTCATTATACCCCAGATAAGCAAGCATTTGCGCGCCCGATAATAACATAGCGGTAGGATTAATAATACCCTTGCCAGCCAGATCAGGGGCCGAACCATGGACTGGCTCGAAGTAGGCATAGTGCTCACCATAGCAGGCACTGGGAGAAAGTCCCAATCCACCAATAGTCCCACTGGAAACATCAGCCAGGATATCGCCGTGCTCGTTGCCCAGCACCACAACATCCAATGTTTCCGGTGAAGCTACCAGACGCCGGGCCATATCATCAACCAGAAATTCTTGATAAGTCAAACTCGGATGCTGACTGACAGCCTCTTTGACGAGCGTACGGAAGCGTCCATCGGTGCGGGGCTGGATCGAATATTTCGCGCCCAGCGTCACGCGACCGGGATAGCCCGCCTGCTGACGCTGCAACGCCAGTTCACAGGCATAGGCCGCCACCCGTTGCATCTGTTCATCCGTGCTGACTTTGATAGAATAGGCTCCAACCTTATCAACTGGAGGAGCCATCCACCAGGAGCTACTGCTGGTCAGGGTCGCCAGTTCCGCCACATCACCCTCACGTGGCGGATACATACCTTCCAGATTATCGCGTGCAATCACATAGTCGATACGCTCTGGATTGAGCATAGGACTACGATAACCAGGAATCCAGCGTACCGGACGCACGTTAATAAACGTCTCTTTATTCCAGCGCAGATACCAGAGAATCGGACGGCTGGGTCCGCCGCTGGCCCCAAACAATGTACAATCGGCGTTATCGATAGCCTCTCGCGTCACGTCGGGGAACGGCGTTCCATACTGCGCCTGTGCCTCACGGCCACAGGGCGCTTCGACAAAATTGATCGAAGGAGCCAGGCGCTGCAAAATCTCGACGGTGGGACGCATCACCTCGGGGGCCGCGTCATCGCCAGGAATCACACACACAGTCGGGGGATTTTGGAGTTGACGCTGGCTCATCGCAGGGTTCCTTCCATCTCAATGTAATTGATAATGCCACCTGCGGCTACGATACGTGCCACAAAGGGATCAAGCGGCTCGGCCTGGAAGGTCTGGCCGGTGGTCAAATTGCGGATCTCACCAGTCTCCAGATTGACATCCAATTCCTGACCATCCTCACTGTTCAGTACCGCCTCTTCGCAGACCAGCACCGGCAATCCAATGTTGACGGCATTGCGATAGAAGATACGTGCAAAGCTGCGTGCAATGACAACTTTGACTTTGTTAGCGAGGATGGAGGTCGGTGCATGCTCACGCGAGGAGCCACATCCAAAGTTATGACCGCCTAAGACGATATCCCCGGGTTTCACCTGCTGCGAGAATTCAGGATAGGCCTCATATAAACAATATTTGGCTAACTGTGCATGATCGGTCGTGACATTATACCGTCCAGGAATGATCAGGTCGGTATTAATATTGTCTCCAAGTTTCCAAATGCGCCCCATAATACTCTGTTCCTTTCGTTGCTATGGCTGTGTTGAGCCGGTTACGACTTATGCTCTGCTCTCTTCAAGTAAGATAGCGCGGGGATCGGTGATATAGCCGGTCAACGCGGTTGCCGCAACGGTGGCGGGGCTACCCAGGTAGATCTCAGCGGTAGGATCGCCCATGCGACCAGTAAAATTGCGATTCATGGTAGTCATTGCGCGCTCGCCGGGAGCCAGTACACCAAAGTGGCGTCCAATGCAGGGTCCACAGCCAGGCGTACCGACTGAAGCGCCAGCCCGGGAGAAGATTTCTAGATATCCCAGACGCATCGCCTCAAGATAGATCTCACGCGAGGCAGGAATTACGACCATGCGGATATCGGGGCTAATGGTGCGTCCAGCCAGGATACCAGCCGCGATCTCCAGGTCATCCAGACGACCATTGGTGCAGGTGCCCAGGAAAACCTCATCGATCTTGACGTTGGTCACCTCTTCCGCCGGATGAACGATATTGACATCCGGTGGGCAGGCCACCAGGGGTTTGAGATTAGTAACATCAATCTCAATTACACGCTCATAATGAGGATTCACCGCTCGCAAGAGAGGATATTCCTGATCGGTACGGCCCTGCAGCCAGGCGCGTGTCGTCTCGTCGGCGGCGATCAGGCCAGCCTTGCCGCCCATCTCGATAGCCATATTCGAGAAGGTCATACGCTCGCTCATCGAGAAGTTCTCAATCACCTCACCGGTATATTCGATGGCGCGATAATTGGCTCCATCGACGCCCAGATGGCGTACGATCTCCAGGGATACGTCTTTGGCGTAAACACCGGCGGGCAGAGTGCCTGTAATGTTGACATTGATGGTCTCAGGGACGCGGAACCAGCTCCGGCCGGTCGCATAGGCCACACCGATATCGGTGGAACCCATACCAGTTCCAAAAGCTCCAAAAGCGCCATACGTACAGGAATGGCTATCAGCACCGACAATCACGCTGCCCGGCACGACAAAACCTTTCTCCGGCATCACCTGATGGCAGATACCCTCTTGTAGAATGGAAATATCCTGCTCTTTGGCGAAGTTACGCACCTCGCGATGGAGGGTCGCGGCGGCAATCGTCGCAGCCGGAATGATATGGTCAAAGACAATATGCGAACGCTTGCTATCAAATACCTTGCCCGTTTTTTGTCCAGTCAATTTCGCAAAGGCTTTAATCGCCAATGGAGTGGTCGTATCATGGCTCATGACATGATCGACATCTACCACAACAGTTTCGCCCGCATGAACAGGACGACCTAATTTGTAACTAAAGATTTCTTCGGCTAGCGTTCCCATACCAGACTCCCTTTCTCTGCATACCAGTCACGGATAAATGTATTTACTTCATCGTCGCTTAAAGATCCCGCCTCGGCATGCTCTTTAATAGCCTGCGTCAGATGTGACACCTCTTCAGCGGTAAGTTGAAATCCCAGTGAGACAGCGCGATGACCCACGGCGTAGCGGCCCGTAAAGCGCGAACCAACATCGACATGACGCACAATCCCAAAGTCAGTAGGATTCAATATTTCGTAGGCATTCGGATTGCGTAGCACTGCTTTTGTGTGCACTCCCGCACGATGCGTGAAGGCGTTGGGAGCAGTGATCGGCATGTTATAAGGAATAGTGATATTTAAGCTATCAGCAACATATTGATCCAACTCAACCAGGCGAGTGACATCATACGTTGCCAGCTGATCAGGATGATGAATATAGAGTTGCGAGATAATACCACTCAAGGATGCAATACCATTGCGCTCACCAATGCCCATCACGGTCACATCCAGACAATCAGCGCCCGCCTCGTAGGCGGCGATGGTGTTGGCGATAGCACAGCCGGTATCATTATGTCCATGAAACTCGATGCCAACCTGTGGATAGCGACTGGCGATCAGGCTAACCAACCGGTCAACCTGACGTGGGGTTGCTATACCAACAGTATCCGGCAAACCAATACGTTCGACACCGGCATCGACAACCGCATCGAAAACCGTCAGCAGATCCACCAGATCGCTACGGAAGGCATCCTCAGCGGAGAAGCGTACATAGCGACCAGCTTCGCGGATACGGCGGATCAGCGGAACCGCTTCATGGGCAATCTGTTCAATCCCACGTCCATGGCTGAATGAGCGCAGTTCAGTAGAGGTACCGAAGAAGAGGTTCAGGCCATAGACGTCTGTCTCCAGAGCGGCCTGCACATCGGCCTCAGCACAGCGCACATGCGCCACAACGTGCGATTTCAAATGTAAGTCACAAATAGCCTGGACAGCTTCACGCGTCTCAGGAGACGCAATAGGAGAGGGTACCTCGATAAATGTCACCCCGATCTGATCCAGTAAGCGAGCGATGTTCAGTCGCTGCTCCAGGGTGAAAAAGGTTTTGATAAACTGCTCCCCCTCGCGCAAGGTGCTATCAAGAATAGCTGGTGATCTCATGATGCTTTTTCCCTTTGTGATGCAATAGTATACGTTTCTGACTGCATTTAAATGGTATTCAGAACGCATTCGAGCACATCAATAGCATGGGTATATTCGGCCACACGTATATGTTCCTGAGGGGTATGATCGAGGCTTGAGTCTCCCGGCCCATAAGCCACCATATTCTGTCCCCAATGCGGACCTACGACATTCATATCCGATGTTCCCGTTTTATATTTAAAAGTGGGCTGTTCTCCTGTGGCTCGAATAGCTGAGATAAAGGCTCGGGCCAGGGGAATGGCACGTGTTGTCTGATAGGCGACCTCTTCACCGGAAAAGGTCAGATGAACATCGTCTTCCAAGGCCCAACGCTGCAATTGTGTTCGCAAGTTGGCAATATCCAGATTGGGTGGAAGGCGATAGCTGATCGTAAAGCTTGTGCGCTCCGCCAGACCATCCTGCTCACTATTGATGGTCAGGAGGGCGGGCAACAGGGCTGCGAAGGACGACTTGCCAGCATGCTCTTGATTCCACTCATCGGCATGGCGGCGGACTCGTCCCCAGAAGGCGGCAGCGATTTCATTGCTCCGTTGCAAGGGTCCCGCGCTATGGCTGGATTGCTGTGTGACACAACCATCTAATAACAGGCGGCCTTTATACCCGATCGTGACCGCCTGACTGCCACTCGGCTCCCCAATGATGCAGGCCGAGGGTTGATAGCGCTTGATGACGCCCCGTGCGCCTCGTGAGGTCGCTGCCTCCTCTTCTACCGCACCTACAACCACAACAGGTCGTGAGTGGCCTCCCTGACGCGCTACGCGGGCCGTAGCGCAGACGAAAGCCGCCAGTGGACCTTTAGCATCCACCGCGCCACGCCCATAGAGAATACCATCCTCCAGGCGAACCGGTATATTGCCAGGCACGGTATCCATATGTCCCAGCAGGACCACCGGTTGTTGATCCGTAATCTCGGCATGTGTGCTGGCGACAAAATTGCCTACCTCATCGACATAAGCATGCAAGCCCATCTGTCGGGCTTGCTCAACCATAAAATGGGCCAGCGCCCCTTCGTGGGTAGAAAGGCTGGGAATAGTGAGCATCCGTTGTAAAAGCGCAACTTCCGCCGTGGGGGATGAGCTTTCCTCATGTGTCTCTGCGACGGATTGCGTTTCGCGCTCAGGATTTGGAGTCGCCCCCAATACCTCGGCGACAATATCCAACGCCCGGTCAAGTTGGGCTTCAGTGATGACCAGCGGAGGCAAGAGTCGCAGTACATTGGGTCCAGCGGGCAGGGCCAAAACTCCACGCTCGATCAATGCTTCGAGATAGGGCTGGACACGTTTCTTTAACTCAATGCCAAGCAACAAGCCCAGGCCGCGTACCTCGCGGATCACAGGAGATTGCAGAGCTTGCAGACGCTTCAGGGCATGTGCTCCAAGCGCAGCGGCCCGTGCGGGCAGATCTTCCTGCTCAAAGATATCCAATGTTGCCAGCGCGGCGGCACAAGCGAGGGGATTTCCCCCAAAGGTGGTGCCGTGTGAACCCTTTGAGATATGTCCACTCTCCATGACGCGTGCTCCCAGACCAATCGCTCCCATGGGAACACCACCGGCAATGGATTTCGCCAGACACAGGATGTCGGGCTGGACGCCATATTGCTCGCAGGCAAAGAGGGTGCCGGTCCGACCAAAGCCGGTCTGCACTTCATCGATAATTAAGAGTGCGCCGCGCTCGTGGCAAAGGGCCGCCAGTCCCTGTACGTAGGCTTGCTGACCGATATGCACGCCACCCTCGGCCTGAACCAGTTCAATGATCACAGCCGCTGTATGTTCAGTGATCGCCGCTTCAGCCGCCGTCAGATCGTTATAGCGGATATGCGAGACATCTGGGATCAGGGGCGCGAATGGTTCACGATAATGTTTTTCCCAGGTCGCTGAAAGCGCGCCCATGGTTCGACCATGGAAGCCGCGTAGCGTCGCTACGATGCCGGTGCGTCCGGTCGCCAGACGTGCGAATTTTAATGCCCCCTCAACCGCTTCAGTACCACTGTTACAGAGGAAGAAATGCGAGAGTCCCTCCGGTGTTACCTGTACCAGGCGCTCAAGCAAACGAGCGCGTACATCATTATAGACAATTTCAGGGCAGGTAATCAGCCGTTGGGCCTGAGCGGCCAGCGCGGCAGCGATCTCTGAACGACCATGGCCGATATTAGCCACTCCATGGCCCGCCGCGCAATCGATATACTCTCGTCCCTCAGCATCCCACAGTATCGCACCCTGACCGCGTACAATAGCTAGCAAACGCTTCCCGTAGACACCGCTGGTGTAGGTATCCTCTTGTTCAATAATTGTTGTTGTGCTCATATGGGACCTCCTTCCTCATCATTCCTATTGCTAGTTTTAACTGAGCGATACCATTTCGCGTACCACTGTGTGGACAGGCTCAAGCTGGTTCGCTGCTTCTTCATGTACAGTATGGGCAATCATGGTGCCAGCGCCGTTGACGACATCCTGTAGCGAGGCGCTACCGATGCAGACGCGCTCAACGCCGCCCTGCAAGGCTTCCTGGGCTCCTAGCAGTTTTTTACGCATACGCCCTTTGGCATAACTCATATAGGTCTCTAGTTGATCGGCCGGAATCGTACGGATCAGCGTTGAGGCGTCCTGGGGATCTGCCAGCAGGCCCGCAACGTTGGTCATAATGACCAGGGACTCGGCATGCAGGGCAGAGGCAACAGCGGCTGCGGCCCGGTCTCCATCCACGTTCAGGCGCTCGCCCTGATGGCTCAAGGCCAGCGGTGCGATTACCGGCGTATAACCGGCATCCAGCAGATATTCCAGCAGTCCACTATTGACCTGCTCGATCTGGCCGGTATAGTCGTCGCGCAGGATCTGTACCCGTCCCTCAGGTGTAACGGAACGTACGACAGCTTTACGACGCGCTACCAGCAAACGGCCATCCACCCCGGCCATACCAAAGGCATTGACGCCCTGCTGCTGGAGCTGCGCCACCAGATCGGTGTTGATCTGTCCCGCGACCGCCATCGCAAAGATCTGCAAGGTCTCGCTATCGGTATAGCGGCTCGTCATACCGCTGGGCGATGTGATCATACGCATTGGATGTCCCAATTGCTCGGACAGAGTATTGGTCAGATCAGAGCCGCCGTGCAACAGCACCACGCGTTGCCCTTCAGCGACATAGCGGGCGATTTCCTGCACAATATTGGCTGTAGCGACGCCCGCGCCTCCGCCAATTTTTACCACCAGTGTCATTGCAAGCTCCGTTTCTCTGTACTTTATCCAGCGTTACAATCAATGCTTCAAATACTTCGTTCTCATGCCCTCAGTCAGTCAATCAATCAGGCTTAGACGGGATGCAGACCGGGGAAGGTCAGGCCCAATGACTCATCCCAACCAAACATGCAGTTCAAAGCCTGTACACCATTGCCAGCCGCGCCCTTCATCAAATTATCCAGGGCTGCGATCACTACCACGCGCTGCTGCTCACGATCGACTTCAAATCCGACATCGCAATAGTTGCTGCCGGAAAGGATCTTGGGCTCGGGATAGCGATAGACGCCGTTGCGCTCTTTCACCAGGCGTACAAAGGGTTCGCGCTGATAGGCTTCGCGGAAGATACGCCAGATGGCTTTCTCTTCCAGGTTCTCATTTAAGAACACATGGGCCGTCACCAGGATGCCGCGTACCATTTCAACCGCGGTAGCCGAGAATGCCACCATCTGCTGGAGTTCGCCGCCCTCAAACTGTCCCAGTTCCTGAATCAGCTCAGCCGTATGTCGGTGGCCGGTTGGCTCAAACGAGCGCACCGCCCCACTGCGATCTGGATGGTGGCTGGATGGTCCAGCTTTAGCACCAGCTGCCGATGAGCCAACCTTGGCCTCCAGGACCAACGGAATGGATTGATTTACGACACCAGCCCGGTAGAGCGGGGCCAATCCCAGGATCGATGTGGTTGCCATACAGCCGGTACCGCTGACCAGTGCTGCTTCAGGCAACTCGGCCCGATGCAATTCTGGCAGTCCGTAGACTGCTTCGCTCAACAATTCAGGTGCTGGATGCTCATGTCCATACCAGCGGCGATACAGATCCGGTGTGCGCAGACGGAAATCTCCAGAGAGATCAATCACGCGGGGAGCCAATGTGCGATAGCGTTCAATCTCACCCGATGAAACACCATGTGGCAGGCAGAGAAACAAGACATCGCACGTTGTCAGGTCGTCGGGATGACAGAAACGCAGAGTGCTAATCTTGCGCAGGTTCGGATGGGCGCTATGCACAAAATGTCCGGCCTGGCTGCCCGAAGCAACCTGACTGATCTCAACCATTGGATGGAAGAGCAACAAACGGATCAATTCGCCACCAGTATAACCGGAACCGCCAACAATGGCGACACGCACTCGACTCATAACGCGACCCCTTCATGAACACTGCTTACAACATACTCGATCATCTCTTGTGGAATGTTGACACCGGTAGGAGCGATACTATTGCGGAACTCCATGGTGGCGTTGATCTCATTGACCAGCAAACCGCGCTCAGGATCTTCAAACACATCCACAGCCAGTATGCCCCCTCCAACCGCTTGCGCCGCCTGTACACACAGGCGATCCAATTCCGGGGTCACGGGACAATTATCTGTCACCGCTCCACGCGCTGTATTGGTCACCCAGTGCTCACTATGGCGATAGATCGCGCAGGCCGTACGGCCTCCCAGCACAAAGGCGCGAATATCGCGGTTCGGCTTGTCGATGTGTTGCTGAATATAATGAATGTGATGCTGTACTGATCCCAATGTTTCAGCGTGCTCAAGCACCGCTTCAGCCGCGTCACGATCATTGATCCGGGCCAGCAACCGTCCCCAGGAACCACTGACGGGTTTGAGGACCGCGGGATACCCTAATGTCTCGATACCCTCAATCGCATGCTCGGCATCAAAGGCCAGCATGGTGCGGGGAACCGGTATGCCAGCGCGTTGTAGCGCCAGCGTTGTCAATAACTTATCGTTACAAAGAGCGGTGACGGCGGCCGAGTTAAAAACAGGGATGCCCCAATGCTCCAGTACGTGTAAGACAGCCAGGCCACGAGACTGACTCACGCTACGGCAGAGCACGGCATCATAGGACTGCCAGCGCTCCTGCGGCTGCGCCAGATCGAATAACAACTCACCATCATCAATCAAGTCGAAATCGATTGAGCGCTGTCGCAACGCTTCCACCAACAATTTCTCTTCCACGCGAACGCGCGATGTCAGAATAGCCAGGCGCATAGGGTTACTCTCCCCAATCTTCCTCGACCTCAGGGGCCAGGGCAACTTCAGGATGCTCTACATTCAGAACTTCCAACTCTGCATTACAGTCCGGGCAAAAGGTAATCTCGCCCACAATCAAATTCTCAACTTCAACCGCTGCTTCGCATTCTGGACAAACTGCTGACATAATCTTCATCTCCTCTTTAACTGATCTTCAACTGCTTTTACCGCCAAATTTTCGGTATAAAAAAAAGCCCTTCATCCCCTTGTAAGGACGAAGAACAAATATTGTTCTCGTGGTACCACCCTCGTTCACCCACACATTGCTGTATGAGCCTCAATGTACAGAGCAGCATTGCTGTTCTGTACTGACCCGCTAACGGAGGTCCACCGACAAAGTTCTACTTTCGCTGACGCGATTTCTTCTTGTAGCTTAGGGTTCTTATTCACGGAATGGACATACGAGCTTTCCACCAGCTGCTCGCTCTCTAGATGTACCAGAGTCCGTTACTTATCCCTGCATCGCTTGCATCTCTATGATTTGTTATGTACGCATTTCCTTTTAAAAGGAGATGTCTCGGACATACAAAAAACCCTTCATCCTATCAATCAGGACGAAGAGTGTTGTGCTCTCGTGTTGCCACCCGGGTTCATTGATATCTCACGATATCAACCTCAGCAAGTATATAATCTGTGTATATTACTTATATACTCTTAACCTGTTACGGAGGTCACCGGCCAAGTTCTACTTTCGCTGATGCGATTTCTTCTTGCAGCTTCAGGTTCTTATTCACGACCGATTAACGTGTAGAATTTTCACCAGCTATCTACTCTCTGTCCGCAATGGATGGTCGTTACTTGTCCTATCAAAGCCTGTCTCTATGCGGTTGTTTATTGACTTGTGCTAGTTATAACATGCAGTATTCTCATTGTCAAGGGAATCAAAGAGAGATTTCAGCCACACGTCTAAATAGTGATACTCTCTACAGTAAAAGCATTTTTTGTATGGACAAAACCACCACTACGATTCTAACAAGGCAGAGAGCATAGTATGTCAAGGAGTAAATAATTTGTAACAAAAGTTCGTTGCCTGTGAACTTAACGAGCCTACTCGTCAGCAAATCAAATGCAAATGTATCAATAATTGTAACTTCTAGCTATCTTGCATTAAAGCTCCAACAACGCTTCTTCTTATTGCGCATTTTTTATACCCGTTTTTAGTCGAGTAGCTGTAAATTAATTTATACATTACATTATTGAATGCTGTTCTCTAATTTCACTAGAGCGATTTTAGTAGTTACTACTTCTCCATAAATTCGTATATATATTTGAATCTATACTAACTAGTAGTGGATTCTACGTAATTTGCTTGATATAGTCTAAATAGAAAAGGATGGATTCTTTTTATGCCTCGATTTGTTTGCAGTTCTATAATATCTAGGAAGATAGAAGTAAGAAGTATTTACTGTTTTTCTCTTCTTTTTATCTTACTATTAGCTCCTTGTTTTACAGGGTTATTTAGTAATGCATATGCATCTTCTTCAACATACACATATGTAGATCCTAAATTAGGCTTTAGTTTACAAGTTCCAAATGCTTGGAAAGCGCACACTGATCTAGGTGTTAGTAATTCCACAACAACATCGGGTGTTATGTTTAGTATTTCTTCAAACACACAAGATCAAATAGGCATAAGCGTGATTCGCAATAAACAGAATCCTCAAGGTTTCGCTCAACGAGGAACTCCAGCGCTTCACATCGGAAATTATCCTGCATTTAAGTTTGACACCCCCAAACAGAAACAGTATCCGTTGGCTTGTGTTGTCCGAGTCATGCTTTCAGGTGTGGACTTAGTCACTGCCGCTTGGTGTTCTCCTCATCCAACAGCACAATCTCATCATTTTGAAAGTATCCTTGCAACGTATCAGTCACAAAGTGGTATCAAACCCAACCCCATTCATGCAAATACAGTAAACCCTGTAGAAAGTTGTCAGGATGTTATCAATGCAAATAATGCAACATACCAGGGGGGTGATTGGGGAATACAAGAGGGAAATCCTACTGATTCACAATGGACGAGCACATTTAGTCCTGGGGCCGCAGTTTGTGACAACTTTATCACTAGTTCAACTTACTCTGGTGGTTACCTTTTCCAATGTACCGAATTAGCGAATCGGTTTGTTCGTGAACAATGGGGTATAACCCCTGGTTTCCAGGTTAATGCAGCACAATATTTTGACTTTTATCCAACTGATATCAATAACGGTGGACAATCTACACCAGGCGATGCAACCAAACTTTATGGAAATAATGTACAATTATCAAGCGATGCATCTCAAGAAACAAGTAGCTTCGCACCAACACCAGGGGATTTGTTGATCTGGCAAAGCGTTACAGACCCTAGTAGGGGATGGACATCAGGTCTCACCTCTGGCTCTGGGCATGTGGCTGTCATTACAAATGTAGACGCATCACATGTCTATATTGCGCAGCAAAACTACACAGAATCGCAGTACTATGCTACGCTTTCTTTAACAAAAGTAGCAAATGGATGGAAGGTCAGTGGTCAAATTTTTAATGACCCAGGCATCATCACCCGTGGTTGGATCCACTTTAATGCTAACCCTCATTCCATTGTAAAGGCTACCTCAGGGGACACAGATGCATCCACGAAGTATGTTGCAAAAAATACTGATGGGCGTCTTGAAGTCTTTGCTCGTGGCTCCGATAACAACA
This sequence comes from Dictyobacter arantiisoli, assembly GCF_008326305.1. Classification (GTDB taxonomy): domain Bacteria; phylum Chloroflexota; class Ktedonobacteria; order Ktedonobacterales; family Ktedonobacteraceae; genus Dictyobacter; species Dictyobacter arantiisoli. The sequence goes on from NZ_BIXY01000014.1 coordinate 23,394, forward strand.
TCTGGCATAACTATCAATTAAACGCCAATGGTGCCGGAGGTTGGGTCGGTTGGGGAACTCTTCAATCCAATCAAACATTCAATGGAAACCCTGTCGTAGCAGTCAATAAAAACGGGACGCTTGAAATCTTTGCTCGTGGCTCCGATAACAACATCTGGCATAACTATCAGGCGCAACCTGGTGCAGGATGGGTTGGATGGGGCACCCTTCAATCTGGCCATACATTTAGCGGTGACCCTGATGTTATCATGAATACTGATGGACGTCTTGAAGTCTTTGCTCGTGGCTCCGATAATAACATCTGGCATAACTATCAGGCACAGCCCGGTGCAGGATGGGTTGGATGGGGCACCCTTCAATCCGGTCAAGTATTCCAAGGCCATCCGTCTGCTGTCCTTAATACAGACGGACGAGTAGAGGTCTTTGCTCGTGGCTCCGATAACAACATCTGGCATAACTATCAATTAGCAGCAGGAGGAACCGGAGGTTGGGCTGGTTGGGGAGCTATTCAATCTGGTTACCAATTCAAAGACAGCCCTACAGTAGGAATGAATGCTGATGGTCGTGTGGAAATTTTTGCCGTAAACAACGATAACAACATCTGGCACAACTATCAGGTAAATGCAGGGGCTGGCTGGAACAATTGGAGTGCCGTGGTACCTGGATATCAATTTACGAGTAATGCAGCTGTTGCCTACAACTCAGATGGTCGAATGGAAATTTTTGCGCGTAGTACTGATAATACTATCTGGCATACTTACCAAAAAGCTGCCAATAGCGGCTGGTCTACAACCTGGCAACAATTACAAACAACAACCTTCCAAGGCACACCAGCTGCCATTGCAAACAGTAATGGTGTCCTTGAGACCTTCGCTCTTGGAAATGATTCCAATTTCTGGCACACGTATCAGTTAACAGCAGGTACCGGAAATTGGAATAGTTGGGGAACGCTACAAAACGGTTTTACGTTCCATCAGTAAAAGACCAAACATGATATTGTAACTGCTATCAATAAGTCTCATTACTATTAGAATGCAAGCATAAGCCTCACTTCAACCGAAGAAAGTTAATGCTTGCATCACTTTTTTAACATACCAAACGATAATAATTTCGATGTAGATAACCACTATATTTAGCTTGTATAAGAAAAAAAGATATAACAGCTCTTTGCTGTTGTCAATTGGAAGGAACAAACAACAACTTCACAACATTTAACTAAAATGATCGTATTATCTATGTAAAATGGTTGCATGTTACCATGATAAGAATGAGCAGAAACAGGCGAGACTTGCAGGCAGTCCTATGCTAAAGAGAGAGTATCTACTCAAGAGAAGCGCGATATACTGCGCAGGGAAGGAAAAACATGTCTGAGGACAACCCCGAACAGGATCAGGAGCTAGAGGATAAAATAGACTCGTCGGCCAGCCTGGCGAGTCTATCGCAAGACAAAACGGGGGCGCTTTTTTTTCGCCTGCTCAGTTTCTTGCTCCTCTTTTGCATACTGGTGATCATCATCCTGCAACTGCCCATCAACGACAACACCAGAGTCACTTTATACGTCATCATACTCCTCGCAGGCTTCTTTATCATCGGGCTCACACTGCCCAAACAAGCATCTGCACAACCCGAAGACAGTGTGGAAGATGAGATTGAAATGGCTGAGAGCTCAGACACTGATCCAGATGCCGTCCCTTCAGAAATATCAGATGACTACTTTGGACAGCTCGTTCAGGAAGCCATAAGCACCATTCCTGATACATTCCTACCCTATATGGCGAATCTCGCACTGATCATCGAAAATGAGCCAGATGAGGCGACAAAAAAAAGCGCCGGGATCGGGCATGGTCAAACCCTCTTTGGACTTTACCAGGGCACACCGCTTACCAGTTCGGGATACCACTACAGTACCCTGCCCGAACGTATCACCATCTATCAAAAACCGATTGAACAGCACTGTCATGGAGAACCCAATCGTATACGCCAGCAGGTTCGCGCCACTGTCCTGCACGAAGTAGCCCACCACTTCGGCATCGACCACGATGAGATGCCCCATTGGATCAAATAACCAATCCAGGCTACCAGATAACTGCGGCAAAGCGAGCGCAAGAACAAATTGGTTACCCTCTAATATCTTCCATGCGGACAATGGGCATTCAGTGCTGGCATGCTGTTATCCCTGGTATACACAGCAATCCTGGACGCGTACACAGATGTCTGATTTACCAACCATTCAATATAATTCTGGCGACGACACAACCATTACACGGCAATTGAATTTTGCAGCCAGCGCAGGCATCACTGGCTTCATCAGTTCCTGGTGGGATGCCGGAGATAAGACAGATATTAATTTTACGAAACTGTTAGCACATGCTGCGAGTCTGGAACAACAAACACACGATCACTTTGCATCAAGTCTGTATATCGAGAATGACGCGCCTGCCCTCAATACACCAGCTAAAATGATCACACAACTCAACTATATAAAAACACAATATGGGTTGTGATCTCTAATCTCTTTGACCTCTGAGATAACACTCTTCCTTTCATTGCATCTATGGCTCTTGATGATGAGTGGATACTGTTGCTAATTTGCCTTCGGTGCAAATCAAACAAAAATTTGCACGACGATGCCCTGATGCCTTTGATTATTTTCTCCATAATTAGAGATGTTGTGTCACCATATCTACATCAGAGAGCGTGCTATGTAATGAATGGGTATCATTTCAAAGCTCAGAGAGTGCGATACAACAAGGAATGTTACATACTCGGTTTTTTGCGAATGAGCCGTTCTTTTTGAACGTTTCCTAATCTCTATGTCTATACTCCATTTCTCGCTCCTTTTCTTGAGACGAGCATCTATGATATTACAGCACTTCGCCGGACTCTGGGCAATCTCATCGATCTCGATCAACGCAACCAGAGCCCGATTCATCTTGTGGTAAGTGCTGTTGATATTGGGACTGGTGAGGTTGCGTATTTTGAAAATCAGGAAAAAAATCCACTCTCTATTGAGCATGTTATTGCCAGCGGGGGACTGGCCCCAGGCTTTCCCATGATCACTATCAAGGACCCACAGACTGGAGAGGAGCGTCAGCGTTTCTCATAGGGGTTGGGCTCTGCCTTTAGCTGCGACTCAGGGAACTCCGCCTCCCTATGCATCTTACCTGGTAGAGCGTCTGGCTCATCCTGTGCTCTGTGGGCAAATCCCTCACATTCACTGAAAGCAGAAGAGGAGAAAAGACGTCAATGGCGATCCTTAACGATACTAGATTCCAAAAAGAAACGCGTCAAGCAGAGGTAGTCGTTATTGGAGGTGGATTAGCAGGACTGAGTGCGGCTCGAACACTCGCCCGTGAATGGTTGACGGCTTTTCTCTTTGAGAATGTCTTTTCCGCTGCGCCTCAGAGTCTTTCGCTCCTACATGTCCTGTTTTACATCCATTCCAGCGGAGGAGTACAGACATTGCTTGCGACCACAGGAGGAGCACAGGATCGGCGCTTCCGAGGAGGAGCACAACAGGTTGCGTTGGCAATCGCTGGGGAGTTGGGAACACGTGTTATGCTCAATCAACCCGTCTCTACCATAAACCACCATCAGCAAGGCGTCGAGATTTACAGTGATCGGCTCATGGTCAAGGCGCAACATGTCATTGTAGCACTTGCACCGACTCTGGCTGGCCGTTTACGGTATCAACCAGCTTTGTCGGGTCGCAGAGATCATTTGACTCAGCAGTTTCCGATGGCGGCCGTGATCAAAGTACACTGCATCTATGATCGGCCTTTCTGGCGCGAAGAAGGACTTTCGGGTCTGGCTATAGGTATACCCGGGGCACTGAGTGCGGTGCTTGATAATTCCCCAGAAGATGGAAGTCCAGGCGTGCTTGTCGGTTTTGTCCACGGAGACAAAGCGTTGAAATGGAGTGCAAAAAGTGCTGAAGAACGACGAGCGGAAATCCTGAACTGTTTCACCCGTTTCTTTGGACCACGAGCAGGACAGCCAGAAGAATATCTGGAGCAGTCCTGGATTGAGGAGCCATTTATTCGTGGAGGCTACGTAGGCTATCTTCCTCCGGGAGCATGGATCAGTTGTGGCGAAGAACTCCGCAAACCCGTGGGTCGTATTCACTGGGCTGGGACAGAGACCGCGACGGTTTGGAGTGGATACATGGATGGAGCAGTACAGTCCGGTGAACGGGCTGCTTCGGAAATTCTCGCTGAAGCTCACTAAACGTACTAGACAAGGTCAATTGATTGCAACAAAACGAAATCTCTCATGTTCGAAAATGACAGGAATCCCACATTCCGCAGTTCAAAATGATACTTTTTTGAATAACAAGGATAGCCACACACTTTTACCCTTATTACTTGTTGTGAACTTATTGCAAAAGAGCAAAAAAGGCGAATGAGCCAACTCAGATCAAACATTCTTGCTTCTAGGCTTTTATCTACCAGGCAAAAGATGTAAAAGCATTATTTGTTAATATCCAAAAAGTCGTTTTTCTGGGTGTGGAATGTGGGTTACATCATTAGCAAATTTACCCTGTCGTGTTTTCACCACTCAGCTTCATCTTTTCACAGCGCGTAAACGGCGGCTCATCATGCGCGTGCGTAGCGCATGAGCACCACGCCTGATGGCAGTGGCCTGGATTCGATCAGGCGCAGAGAAACGTGCAGCCCCTCAGGAAAAAGCTTCTTGCCACTGCCGAGCACAACCGGGTACACAAACAGGCTATATTCGTCAATCAGATCGTGCCTGGCCAGGGTATGAACCAGCACGCTGCTGCCATCGATGACAATGTTCTTGCCTGTCTGTGCTTTCAAGGTGCGTACTTCCTCGACCACATTGCTGCTCATCAAGATTGAGTTGCGCCAGGCTGAGGCCGTGGTCAGGGTGGTGGAAACCACGTACTTCGGCATGGTGTTTAAGACATCGGCAAAAGGGTCACCAGCTGGCACGGGTTCAAATGCCCCGCCGTGGATCTGCCAGGTTTTGCGCCCCAGAAGCAGCGCGTCACATTGGCGCATTTCCTCAAAGAAGTGCGCGCCAATGTCATCGTGCCAGAACGGCCCTGTCCACCCGCCGTGGGTGAAGCCACCTTCGGTATCTTCTTCTGCGCCACCAGGGGCTTGCATGACATTGTCCAACGACACAAACTCTGAGACAACGATCTTTCGCATGATTCCCTCCATAGAGAACAATAACTCTCGGCTTTCAACCGGAGAACACACCGTACGCCGCCTGTTGTCTCTTGGATCAACGGGCTCGCATCCGGCCAGATGGAGAAAGTATAACTCATCCAAAGAGCGCTGTCTTGTAGAAAAACGCAACGGCTCGAGTCGGCTTTGCTTGTCAATGTGATACATCGTTGTCTCATCTTTTTTGACCATTGGGTGACGTCGTAGCTCATCAGGGGAAGCATAGCCTGAGCAGGCGTCGCGAGAGGACTTTGATAGGTCACCCAATGGTCAAAAACTAGAACGCGAAGGTTTGCAGTTGACAGCTATGCTCTCGGATCTGGGCAGGGGTTTGTCCGATGAGGTACTTCAGCGATCTGCTCAGATGCGGCTGATCGGAATAGCCTGCCTCGAAAACCACATCGAGGATGGGCATTCCCTGTTCTAACAGGCGAGCGGCGAGCCTCGCACGTTCAATTTGCAGGAGAGTACGGCGTGTCAGTCCGGTGACGTGCACAAAACGATATTGCAACGAGCGGAGGGACAACTCCTGGGGGTGGCCTTGTAAAAGTGCATCCACGACGGGGTCACGGCTGAGCAGTCCGTTGCGAATCAGTTGGTCGACAAATCCATCTGCATGTTCATAGTCTGGATATTGCCAGGCCGAACCGTGCAACCGGAAAGATTTCCTGGTTGCCTCAGGCAAGATACCATCGTGTAAATCTCTGACCTTTCCTGGTGGAAGATGGGGCATATAGGTGCCGGGCTGAAAGGTAATGCCAACAATTTCGGCTTCTGTCCATGAATAATTCACTGGCGTGGCTTTTGTCTCCGGCCCCCGCACGGTGAGGGTCATCTTCCCTTGATGTTTTGTGACAACGATTTCCCAACAGCTCGTCGCCTTCGAGACAAAGGTACCAGTGCCATCATGGTGAACGCGCCAGATGGTGTCAACAAAAGAGGTGTTTAATCGTTGTACTTCTTCGAAAAGAAAGCTCATGGTCTGTGACTCCTGACTATCGCTGATCCCATTCACAAGGATCAATCAGCTCACGAGGGAAGGGAGATCCCACCCCTCCTCCCTCCATTCAATGTTATACTGGACCATTCTTTTTTGGCAAAGAAAAACACATTCTGAGGGCGGAATGTGTTGTTTGTCGAAATACCTGGCTCATGCCCACTTCGAGGGCTTAGTGTCAGCTTGCCCTTTGCCAATGAACCTGGGTCTCCCCCACTTTAAGTGGGCCTGCTCTAAACAAGCAGGGAATGAGAAGGTTCTTTCCTGGAGAAGCCTTCTCTGGGCGTGTCCCTCCTGCCCTGGGATAGATAACTGTTGTGCTTGACAGCTGATGCATTGAATGGTACCATTTAGGGTAGAATTCTAATCTTTAGGATATATATTTAGAATTTTAAAAGGACATCATGAAAAGGGCTTTACCGATGATGGTCTATAACGCCGCATGAGCGACCACGCCTGGGCTGATGCGGCAAGGAATGGCGCTTACAATGCCTGCTCGTTTTCTCCACTTATGTAAAGACGAGTATGGAGAAGTATGCCCTTTACGTCCTCTTTGTCCTTTTCCTTCCTGAACGGGTACTCACGATATCGCCCGCCTTTTGTGCGTGTGTCGCCGGACATCAATCCTCTCGTTGCTGATTGTCTGCGGCCTTGTGTGCTTCCCGTTTGCATTGAGCGATGAGAACAATCGCATCTCGCAGTGCAGCGCCGCATTTCATGCCCTTATCTCTGCACGCTCTAACTAAATTTTACTGAAAATACAACAAGCATACCCAGAAGCACACAGGGGAGAATGTAAGAACGTATGTTACAGGTCAATCATATTAAACTTTCTTATGGTCCACGCGTTATTCTCGATGATATCTCGTTCACGGTCGCCCCGGGTGAAAAGGCGGGCCTGATCGGTGTGAATGGAGCCGGAAAAAGTTCCTTACTCAAAATTATTGGTGGCTATCAGGAGGCTGAGCGCGGCAATATCATGCGCCCCCGCACCTATGGCTATCTGTCACAGGATGTCGCCCATGAGACTCCCGTCTCTGCCCATGGCACGGTTCGTGATTTCATTTATAGTGGTACCGGTCTAGATGCCGCCATTGCAAAATATGAAGAGCTCTCAATGGCAATCGCCGATCCTGAGATCGAGGATCTTGATGCAGCTTTACAAGAATTTGAGGAGGCCCAGACGGCACTAGATGTGCTGGGCTATTATGATGCCGATGCCCGTAGCGAACAGTTGATCAGTGGCCTGAATATCGGTGGCGTGACCCTGGATCGTGAGACACTTACGCTGAGCGGTGGTCAGAAAACGAAATTGGCTCTGGTACGCCTGCTTTTCCAGGCCCCGGAACTTCTGCTGCTCGACGAGCCGACAAACTTCCTGGACGTTGAGGCCACAATGTGGCTGATGGAGTTCCTCGAAACCTATAAAGGCGCGTTACTGATTATCTCCCATGATCTGGACTTATTGGATAATAGCATTAACAAGGTGCTGCGCCTCAATGAGTTTACGCATAAGCTCGAAGAATATAAGGGTAACTATACGTCATACCTGAATGCGATTGGAGATGCACAGGCTCTGGCCGAACGTACCAAACGCCAGCAGGAACGCGAAATCTCACGTTTGAAAAAGACGTCTGATCGCCTGCGTGGTTTCGGTGCCACACGCGTAAAACAGCGTATCGCGATGGATCGTCGTATCTCGACTCTGGAAGAAAACAAGCCTCAGATGGCACAAACGAGCAAGAAGATGCACATTGATTTTCCAGTGCGCCAGCAAAGCGGACATATGGTCGTACAGGCCAGAGAGCTTTGCAAGAGCTACGGCCAGAAAATTATCTTCAATGATATCAGTTTCCTGGTGGATCGCGGCGAGCGCATGGTGGTGATCGGCTTGAACGGTGTTGGTAAAACAACGCTGCTACGTACCGTACTCGGTCTGGTTCCTCCAACTTCGGGTAAAGTTGAGATCGGCGACCGCGTCGATATTAGCTATTATGCTCAGGAGAGTGAAGGTCTCGATTATGAGAATACCGTGATCAATGAGGCCAATGATGTACTGCCTACGGATGCCCGGCGCGTGCGTAGTGTCCTGGGACGCTTCCTCTTTAATGGTGATCGCGTCTTCCAGAAGATCAAAACACTGAGCGGTGGTGAAAAGACCCGTCTGGCCCTGGCAAAAATGGTGCTCGAAGGATCAAATGTGCTGGTCCTCGACGAGCCAACCTCCCACCTGGATATGATGTCGAAAGAGATTATTGGTGAGGCACTCGGTAATTATAGTGGCACCATCCTGACCGTCACCCATGATGTCGATTTTGTACGCTTGCTCAAACCGACGTCCCTGCTCTTGATGCCAGAGGGCCGCCTCGTACCGTATGATTCTAAATACGATGAAATGCTTGAGCGCGCCTAACAACTGTGCGATCCTCTGCAACGCTGCGTTATAAAAGAATAAGGCACAATGACGTGCCCTTAATCTTTCCTCACAACCTTATCACCTCTTGAATGGCCTACCACAGATAAGCTCCACCACTACAACCTGGCACATCGAATATCTGCTATACTAAAGATGGCACATTCCCTATACCCAAAACCAAATGCATAAATATCGTAGGTGCTACCCTTCAGGAGCAAGACCGCTTCAATAGGAGGAAACATGAAGAGAATTGCCCTTCCGGGTAGAGAGGCATAGGAATCTCGCCCCGAAGACGCGCCAACAATAGCATGATGGAAGAGGGTCGGTTCTCTCCACCCGTGAAGAGTGGTTGCTACGCTATGGTGTAGGGATGCCGATCAATGGTAATACGCGGTCTCTTTCTATCGGCAGGGAATAGAGAAAATACTATAAAAGCGAAAGGATGTGTCCCTTGATGACATTGCTTTCTCTCGTGACCAAAGAGATGCGCTTGCGCCTACGCCGTGAACGAAGCATCTGGATTATTATTACCTATGTGCTCTTCATGGGCTTGCTAGGCTGGCTCTTCCTCAACAATGTCTCAAATAATTATACCAGTCCCACTACCAGCGGCTTGAGCGATGTCGGGACGAGCCTGTATACGCTGTTATCACAGTTGCAGCTTTTTATGATTATATTTATCACACCTTCGCTGACAGCAACGGCAATCAATGGCGAGAAAGAACGCCAGACCTATGAGATGCTCCTCTGCTCACGCCTCTCTGCCTTTTCATTAGTATTAGGAAAGCTCGGCGCGGGCCTGATCAACGCCCTGCTTCTGATTGCTGCCTCTATTCCTCTGTTTAGCCTGGTCTTTTTCTTTGGAGGGGTTGCCCCCACACAGGTCGCCAGTTCGCTCCTGATGTATATCGTCACCGCCCTCTGGCTAGGCGCCCTGGGTATCTTCTGCTCCACTGTCTTTCAACGTCCAGCAGTCTCAACCGTCATCACTTATTTGATCGGTCTGATCTGGCTGCTCTTCCCTTTGATCCTCTCGATCATTCTACTGACCTCAAATAGTGGCTATCAATTCTTTCTACGCTATCCCACCCGCGCCAAACTCTTCCTGGTGTGGAATCCTTTTGTCGCCCTGAGTACGAGCAGTGCATCCGCCAGCAATCCTTTTTCGACGCTCCTCATGCTCCTCAATTTTGGTGGTTATGGGAACAGTGGTAATAGCGCAACTCCTTTCTATCTTGGCTCCTGGCACCTCACCTATTGGACCACCTATATTCTCATCAGCCTTGGTTTTAGCCTCTGCTTCTTTCTACTCAGCATGTGGATGGTGAAACCACGCCAGCATAGGCTATTCAAACGCAAAGTCAAGTTAGCAACCAATCAGCCAGAAAATTCCTCCTTGTCTGTGTAAACCAGTACACACCATCTCGGCCAGGCAGGAGAACAGAGCAGAGGAAAAGAGCATGTGTATCCACGGCATAGCTCTCGACGTGACTATACTATACATAGATACCACTACAGCGTTTGCTGTAACATAAAGGAGATTTCATGGCTGTAATACGTACCTCTACAGTTGATCTACATGTGAATGGCGCTGGCACACATGCCTATATCGCCCAACCAGATGATGAACAGCAACATCCAGGCGTCGTCTTGATCCAGGAATGGTGGGGCATCGAACCACATATTCAGGATCTGGCACAGAAGCTGGCAACCGATGGTTTTGTGGTCGCGGTTCCCGATCTCTATCATGGTAGGATAGCAACCGAGCCAAACGATGCGATGCGTATGATGATGCAGCTCCAGAAAAACGTTGATCTCGCCAGCAGAGAAATCAGTGGTGCACTGGAGAACATCAAAGCGTTGCCCTCGGTCCAACCCAAAAATTTGGGTTTAATAGGCTTCTGCCTGGGTGGCTTCCTGGCTTATACCGCTGCCGCGCGCGATAGCAATATCGGTGCGCTAGTCACATTCTATGGCGCTGGCTATGATCCCAGTCTCGAAGAAGTGAAGAAAGTCACCGCTCCTGTATTGGCCTTCTATGGCAAACAGGATGGCAGCGTTCCACCAGAACAAATTGCTAAGATTGAAAAACTCTATAAGCAAGCGGGGAAGGACTTCACGGTGAAGATCTACGATGCCGGCCACGCCTTCATTAATCCTACCCACGGTGCTGGCAACGAGCAGGCGGCAGCGGATGCCTGGCCACGTGCGGTAAGCTTCCTGAAAGAACATCTACACTAAACATGCTTCCCACCCCAGGAGCGAAGTCAGGTTATCTGACTTCGTTCTTTTTGTGCTCTTATTAAGTATCAAAACATGTTGACATAAGATTGGACATTTTGCACACAATTGTCGATACATCCCGTCGAAACGCTCGCTTCACGACGTTCTTTCAAGGAGAACTGAAAAAAAATAGTGCATGTTGGTAGGCATATATTCTCATCCATCAATTATAAAATATGAGGAGACCGGGGATGCATCAAAGCGAGGTTGCGTTATTAAAAAAACGTATTGTGGAAGAGTATGAAGCAATGAAAAATGGCTTGACGGGATTAGCCAGCGGCACAGCCCAGCATGCATTTATTGATGCCAAAATGCGTCGTGTGGATACGTATCATGCCCAACTTATTCAACAGGTAGGCGAACAAGAGGCTGGTCTGACGGTAAGTGAACTCTATATTCAGGTGATTGGCTAGCTCCTCCAGAGGATAGTGGAAATCTTTGATCACCGGTGTGCATAAAGATTTCCACTATCCTCTTTTCTATGCTTCAATCTTTGCATGTCCTCTGCTATACTAGGGGCACAAGGTACCGATGCACAACAATCCTCATCGTCGTTGAAACACCAATAGCAAAGGAATGTGATCGTTATGCGCCTCAGACGTTCGGAACTCTCAACTCCTGGCAGTAATGCTCATATGCTGGCGAAAGCGGCCAGCAGCGCCGCTGATCTCGTGCTTTTAGATCTTGAAGATGCGGTTGCTCCCAATGAAAAGGCGGCGGCGCGACAGCAAGTGATCCAGAGCCTGCGCACCCTCGCCTGGGGGAATAAGACGCGAGCGGTGCGCATCAATGACCTTGAAACTCCCTATGCCTATCAAGATATTATCTCAATCGTCGAAGAGGCTGGCGCATATCTGGATATCCTGATTATTCCCAAAGTGAAGTCAGCACGAGATGTCTGGTGGGTGGATACCTTGCTCAAGCAAATCGAACAACAACATGGATTGTCACGGCACATCGGCCTGGAAGTGCTGATCGAAGAAGTTGAGGCGATGCTGCATGTGGAGGAGATAGCGCAGGCCAGTCCACGTCTGGAGGCGCTCATTTTTGGTCCCGGTGATTATAGTGCTTCGCAGGGTATCGACAGTCAGGGTATCGGCGGAAGCCTGGAGGGATATCCCGGCGACCTTTTCCATTATGCGCGCAATAAGATAGCTATCGCTGCCCGGGCTGCGGGTATCGAAGCCATCGATGGAGCTTATTCCGATTTCAAAGATGATGCTGGCTATCAGCGCGAGTGCATCAGGGCCAAAACATTGGGCTTCTCGGGTAAGTGGGCCATCCATCCCAATCAAATTGCCAGCGCGAACCAGATTTTCGCGCCCAGTACTGCCGAGATTAGCTATGCCCGCCGCCTGGATATAGCCTATACGCAGGCGCTCCAGCAAGGGAAAGGCGCCATTGCCTTTGAGGGAAAAATGGTTGATGCCGCTATTATCCGTAGCATAAAGAATATCCTGCTCAAAGCAGAAATGCTCGGTATGTAAGCGAGCCAGCGAACTCAAAAGCATTGTAATAGGTTCTTTCACCTGATAATAATCATAGCAACAGGCACACAGGGAAAGATGTGTCCCTTGCATCCTTTCACGATACGTTGTAGGATACAAGGGACACATCGAATGGTTTCTTTCTCTAAAGGATCACAATGATGGAAGATGCGCTTCATGAAAATGTTCACCAGCATCGGCCGCAGAAAAAGCGAACAGAGACACGTGTACTGCCAGAAACACCACTTGTTACCGATCCTCTTCCCACGGGAATTCCGCCCGAGGGTGCGATTGTAGTGACGATTACGCGTCAATTTGGTAGTGGTGGCTCGGATATAGCACGTCTAGTGGCACAACAGGCTGGCCTGAACTATATTGACCAACAAATCATCGCTGAAGTCGCGCAACGGCTGGGAATAGATCTGGACTATGCAACACGGCAGGATGAACAGTCCTCAAGCATGGCAACCAGCATCCTGGAAGCCTTACAATCCAGTAATCCTTTTAACTTGCATCAACTTTTTTCATCCAACAAAGTCCAACAACAATCGCAAGAACTGGTGTATTTTCACCTTACCCAGCGCGTCATACTAGAGCTTGCGACACAGGGTAATGCCGTTATTCTGGGACGCGGCGCACAATTTTTGCTCCACCAAAATCCACGGACGTTGCACGTCTCGATCTTCGCGCCCTTAGATTTTCGTATCGAATATATCATGAAGCAGTTTCAACTCAATCACGCTGGTGCACGCCAACTCATCGAACAGCGTGATAACGAGCAGAGCAGCTATCAGCGCCACTATTATGGAGTTGATGGACACCAACCAAATTTCTATCATCTGCTCATCAATACTGGCCTCTTTTCGTTTGAGAGCGCGGCTAATTTTATCTGTCAGGCCCTTCCAGCTGTGAGGAAACAGTTATAAATCATTGCGAGAGATCGTGCAAACCGCTATTGAATAGCGTAAACGATAAGGAAAGAGCAATATGAGTATACAATCTATTAATCCCGCCACGGAAGAGGTTCTTCAAACCTTTGAACCGTATACGCCCAGGCAAATTGATGATGCCTTACATGAGGCAAGTACCACATTTCGCGGCTGGCGCAAAACAACCTTTAGCGAAAGGCGCGAGCACTTTCACCATCTGGCACGCTATTTACGCGACAACAAGAGTCGCCTGGCACGTATTGCTACCCTCGAGATGGGCAAGCCGCTGGTCGAGGCAGAGGCAGAGGTCGAGAAATGCGCGCTGAACTGCGATTTTTATGCCGAGCGTGCCGAGGAATTTCTGGCGTCACAAAAATTGCCCAGCAACGCCACGACAAGTTATGCCACCTTTCAGCCGCTCGGTGTAATTCTGGCCTTGATGCCCTGGAACTTCCCTTACTGGCAGGTATTCCGCTTCGCTGCCCCAACCCTGATGGCGGGCAATACAGCCGTCCTTAAACACGCCTCAAACGTCTCACAGGTGGCCCTGGAGATCGAGCGTATGTTTGAGGCCAGCGGCTTTCCCAAAGGCGTCCTGCGCACTGTCCTGGTGCCAGGCGCCGAAACTGAGGCACTGATCAAAGATTCACGCATCGCCGCCGTCACCCTGACAGGAAGCGAGGCAGCCGGGCGCAAGGTTGCTGCCATCAGTGGGAGCGTCCTCAAAAAAAACGTGCTTGAGCTCGGCGGTTCTGACGCCTATATCGTCTTATCTGACGCCGACATTGATGCCGCCGCCCAGACAGCCGTCCAGGCTCGCAATCAGAATAATGGACAGAGCTGTATCGCCGCCAAACGCTTTATCGTCATCGACGATGTCTATGATAAGTTCCTGACAAAATTTGTTCAGAATACAGCCAGGCTGCGCATCGGTAATCCACTCGAACGGGACGTAAATATCGGTCCTCTGGCGCGTGGCGATCTACGAGAAGGCCTGGAGCGTCAGGTTCAGGAATCAATTCGTCATGGGGCCAGTCTGGCTCTGGGAGGCCGGAGAGTCGGCAAACAGGGTTACTTCTATGAGCCAACCATCCTGGCAGATGTAACACCGGATATGACCGTTTTTAAAGAAGAAACCTTTGGCCCGGTAGCGGCAGTCATTCGTGCTCGCGATACCGCCCATGCCATCGAGCTTGCCAATAACTCCATCTATGGTCTCAGCAGTAATCTCTGGACACGCAATATCGAGCAGGCTCAGCGTCTGGTCGCACAGATCGAAGCAGGAGCGGCCTTCATCAACGGCATGACCGCCTCCACACCCAGCCTCCCTTTTGGGGGCGTCAAACATAGCGGTTACGGACGCGAACTCTCCCATTTCGGCATCCAAGAATTCGTGAACATCCAAACCGTATGGATTGGTCCCAAGGTTGAGGAAAATGCCACTCAGGAAATCGAGTAAAGCGCCCTGACACAACAGATCAAATCAGAGGATTAATAAACGCACAAAAAAGAAGGTGAGAGAAAAAATTTTCTCCTTCACCTTCTTTTTTGTGCACGTTTGATCCCGATGAGAGGAATCAAACACCTTGCTAGTCTTTAGAACGTGGATCGAAGGCATCGCGCAGGCCGTCACCAAGGAATGAGAAGGCCAGTACAATAATGATAAGCACTATTGCTGGCATTAAGGCTTCCCAGGGATGGTATTGCATATATGATGTCGCATCGGAAATCATTAATCCGATACTAGAACCGGGAGGTTGTACGCCCAATCCAAGCAGGCTGATACCAGCCTCGCTGATAATGGTATTGGCGATATTAAGTGTCGAGGCGATGATCACAATACTCAACAGGTTTGGCACCAGATGGCGCAGGATGATGATTAAATCTGAAGCACCGGAGGTACGAGCAGCTTCAATAAACTGCTGCTCTTTCAATTGTAGTGTCTGACCACGAACATAGCGCGCCATCGTCGGCCAGACCGTCACGGCCAGACCCAGCGAAACAAGGACCAGGCGGGCGTTACCATTGGCACCAATGACAGGAATATTTGAGAGCGTATCGATACGCGGTCCCAGGATACCTACCAGCAAAATAAGAAATAGAATGCCAGGGAAGGCAAACATCACATCTGTAAAGCGTGCCAGGAAGAAATCAATCCAACCACCATAGTAGCCAGCCAGCACACCAACCGCAACCCCCACCACAATATCAATGATCTCAACGATCACCGCAACCGAGATGGAAATCAACATACCTTGCATCAAACGTGAGAACAGATCTCGGCCAATCGAATCCGTTCCCAACCAGTATTGGGCTGAAGGCCCTTCATGCTTACGATCTGGCTCCTGATGAGTAAAATCTCGGTAGATCGTTGAAGAAATGGTAGTATTGGAAATATCGCTCTTATAATCCGCCCCGATATGGGTGTAGATAAATGGTCCAAACACCGCCACCAGGATATAGAGAACAATTACAGTAAAACATACCACAGCACGCTTATCATGTCGCAAGCGCCGTAGCGACTCAGATAAAGGTGTCTGCGACTTCTTCTTTTTATCTTCAGCATCTTTAAGCGCCGACTCATCTACCAGAGCAGGTGCTTCATCAAGAATTGCTCCCTGTGGAGTTGCAGGTGGCACCATGGAGCCCTCAGGCTGGATAAAATTCGGCTTCGAAAACTTCGGTGATCTTTCTTTTTCCATTTCAGTACTCACCTTCTCACTTTATTCTGCTTTAATGCGGGGATCGACCAATGTATAACAGATATCTGACAATAAATTGCCGAAGACGACTCCAATCGCCAGAATGACCGTCGTTGCCTGCACTACAGGATAATCTAGACTATTGACTGCATCCAGAGTGACATTGGCAATCCCAGGAATCTGGAAAATACTCTCAATAAAGAAGGCACCAGCCACCAGGAAACCCACAGACAAACCAATAATGGTAATCAAAGGAATCAATGCATTTCTAAAGGCATGCCGATACACCACAACACGCTCGTAGAGACCTTTGGCACGGGCAGTACGTACGTAGTCCTGACGCAATACTTCAAGCATGCTGGTGCGCGAGAGACGTGCGAAATAAGCCATACCCGCCGCGCCATAGACCAGAATCGGAGCCAGTTTATACTGAATATCCATCCAGCTGTACTGCCAGGGAACACCCCATTGGGAATTGGGCCACGAACCACCAAAAGTAGTATCCAACCAGATAATTAATAATTGTGCAAGAATACTCAGCACAAACGGGGGCAGGGCATAAATAATGAGAGACACACTCATGCTTGTTGTATCTACCCAGGTATTCGCTTTCAATGCCGATATAATACCTACTGGAACACCAATACCAACCTGGATAATCAAGGCCCAAAAACCGAGTTCAAGTGAGATCGGTAAACTCTCTCCAATAATGTCATTCACCGGGCGGTTAATCGTTTTATAGGATGTGCCAAAATTGAAATGCAGCAAATGCACGATAAAGTTCCAGTATTGCTGGTACCAGGGTAGATCCAGTCCATAGGAATGCATCAATTGAGCTTCAAGTGCTGGATTGGGATGGTCCCCTAGCATCACCTGTATCGGATTACCAGGGGCATAATAACCGATGAGAAAGGTGATCAGGGTCACACAAAAGATGACAAAGATGAGCCCGAGTAATCTTTTTACCAGGAATTTAACCATATCAAGCTCCGTCCTCCTTCTTCATTCAAAAACCTGTGTCATATTAAGAAGGCCCGAGTAGAAGGAACACAGCTGATAAGCCACGTATCTTACACATTCTACTCTTTTTAGCGTATGATGACATTTTGAGTTCATGGTTGAGATGCGAGATTCGCAAACGTAAAAAATATCCGCCAACGTGTTATCAAATTGAAGGCATCTACGTCGCGGATATGGTAGGTTACCGATGAATAGATATATCTGTAGATGGCTCGGAGAAGCCTCTACAGATATATCACTAACTTGCCAGATCTTTATCTATCCTGCGCTTATTGAACGAGGTAGATATTGCTCCAATCATCTGGTGGGATTAACTGCTGAGAGTTGAGCTTCAGATTTTTGACATTAGGATTGGTCAAAGAGTGCACTTTTTCCTGCCACAGGGGAATCCAGCCAACAGAATTGATGATCAACTGCTCAGCCTGATTATACAGTTTCATGCGGGCGGTCTGATCCTGTGTAGTATCAGCCTGCTCCAATAATGTCTGCACCTTCTGCTCTGCGGGAGCATCCGCAGATTGGTTCTGACCATAGTTGAATTGATTGTATGCTGAACCTTTGTCGAAGAAGGTGGTTAACCAGTCTTGTGGATCGGGATAATCCGCATTCCAACCAGCCTGCCACAAAGGTAGGCTTTTATTATTTACAGTCGCATCTTCCAGAGTTGTCAAAGTAGCCCGAGCAACGGTCTGGACGTTCACTTTTATACCCAGAACACTCTGCCACATCGAGATAACCTGAGACATGGCGTCTTTATAGGTCTGCTCACGTGGGTAGTAGGTCAGAGTCAAAGCCGGGGCAACAGAGAGACCCTCTTCCTTCAAACCGGCTGTAAACAATTCTTTGGCTTTAGTCGGATTTCCAGTGGTCGTGGTCGAACCATCAACATTCGTCAAAGCAGTATCGTAACCAGGCATACCCTTCGGGATAATATGGTTACTGGCGGTAAACGCATTGTTCAAGGCAGTTTTGACGATCAAGTCTTTGTTGATGGCCAGGGCAAGTGCCTGACGAATCTTGATGTTATCAAACGGCTTCGCAAGGTAGTTCAAGCTCAGATAACGAATGGTCAAGACATCAGTGGCACTGTAATCAGGGCGGCTGTTGACATTGGCAACGTCCGCGGTCGGTACAAAGGTGAAGTCAAGCTGCTTGGCCTGATATGCTTTGTACATACCGTCCTCATTTTTATAGAAGTCAACGGAGAGACGACTCAGTTTTGGCTTCGGACCAGAGTAGTTGTCGTTGCGGACCAATTGAATGCCAGTGGTGTGAGAATAGCTCTCAACTTTGAATGGGCCAGAGCCAGCACCCTCTTGCAGATGATCGGTCCAGAGAGAATTGCCAGTGCTATACTTTTCAACAATCTTGTGATTGACAACGTAAGAGGTAGGATAAGAAAGAGTCTCAAGGAAATAAGCAGCTGGTTTACTGATTTTGATGATAACAGTGCTGTCTCCCTTGGTCAACAAGCTGTCACCAATCAAGGTAGGAATTTTGCCTGTATTGACCGCAGTAAAATCTTTTAAAAGGCTCAAATAACCACTAACTGGTGAATTTAATTTCTTAGAAACAGCACGGTTGATGCTATAAACCACATCACTGGCAGTCAGGGGGTCGCCATTACTAAATTTCAGCCCTGAACGCAACGTGAAGGTGTAGGTCAGGCCATCAGCACTGACAGTCGGCAAAGCGGTCGCCAACTCAGGCACCACAGCCAGATTTTTGTCCAGCGTGACCAGACCAGTGAAGACATCCTGAATCGGAAAGTTAGAATCAGTATCCTGTACAGTGGCAGGATCGAAACTACCGATATCACCAATAACGGGGTAGTGCAATATTTGCTTGGCATCGGGAAGAGCCGTGCCAGAAGAAGTGCTACCAGTAGTGCCATTGCCGCCGCAAGAGGCCAGAAAAACGGCCATTAAGCACAGTAGACTGGTGAGGAACTGTAACGAGTGTTTCTTACCGGCTTTCAAATTTTTCTCCCTGTAACAATCAAAGAGACATCTACAATAACATAACACGCAATGACACAATACCAGATAAAGATTAAAGTAAATAGTTCCCTGGAATGCCTGTGTCGCAACCCACTACAATCAAAATGATTGCTCACGTATGAAGGTAAAGGGCATCGTGTTGAAAACGTTCCATACACTATTAACTACGTCATCGAAAAAGACAAATCTCTCACAAAAAGATGGGGAAATCAGAAAAGTGCCCATAATTGAGCGTTACAGAGTGTACATTTTATCTTCATTGGGATAGTGCACCCGCTTAGAATGAATATATATGTGTCATTATCGACCATCTGATGAGTATAATAAATGAGCATCAAATGTATGCTTCAAATTACAGGCTGAAAGGAGCCTCTTTATGGGTACCAGAGGCGAGAATAAAGAGTTTTCAGAGCCTTCAGAGGCGCAAATGACGCAGTGGTGGGCCGCTGGCGATACACCTGTGCGCACACATTCCGAGGTGACCTATTTCGTTGATGGGCGTGCAGCACTTTTAGAGATGTGTCGCCAGTTTGTTAAGGCGAAACAAACTATTTACCTGGCTAACTGGGGCATGGAACCTGATATGTTACTGGTACGCGGGAAAGATGCCTTGCCAGATTCCTCGACACCCTGGAAACGTTCCGTTTTGAGCGAGAGCCTGCGGGCGGAAGGTTTCCAGGATGTGGATATTGAGTTCTGGCTGAACCATCCACTTTCGGTGAAAGAGGTATTGCGCTATGCGGTCAACAAAGGGGTCGAGGTAAAGGTACTACTGTGGAAAGCCAAGAAAGCCTTTGCCGTCTATGATTCCCAGGCAGCCTATGAAAAGCTGACAGAGGCAGGTATTACCTGTTTGCTTGATGATAGCGCCGAAGGCATTCTCCATCATCAAATTGAGTCGCTGCATCAAAAGGTGACGATTGTTGATCACACCTATGCCTTTGTCGGTGGCGTTGATCCCTTGATTGAGAAAGAGGACGATTTTGATCGCTGGGATACGCCTGAACATCCTTTCACGACTTCTTTACGCCTGACCAGTAGTGGCACGACGCCCCATGCCTGGCATGATGTCCATGCGCGCATTCATGGGCCAGCGGCGGGGGATGTGGAACTGAATTTCCGACAACGCTGGAATGATATGGTGCATCGCCATCACTTAGAAAAGCATCTCTCTGTGCCGGAGCATCCCCTACCAGAACCTGTGGAAAGCAAGAGTATCGTACAGATCGCACGTACAGTGCCTCAGCATACCTATAGCTTTGATAAAAACGCAATTCTGGGCATTACACAACTCTACCAGAGCGCGCTTCAGCAGGCCCAGCATTCAATCTATCTGGAAAATCAGTACTTCTGGCAGCGAGCCTACTACGGCGTGGATGTACCATTTGTGGGCAAGGATAGTAAAGAAATGGAGATCCACATTGGACAGATTATCACGGCCTTGCGGCGTGGAGCATGTGCCAGCCTCATTCTGCCGGATCATCCAAATGTAGGACGTGCCTTTAGCGATGCCTCGATCACTACCGTACGAGAGGCGGTTCCCCAGGCTGTACAGGAGGGTCGCTTCCAGGTCTTTACGCTGGCGACCTCGCATTTTCAAGAGGATGATGGGCTCAATCATTACCGACCGATCTATGTCCATGCCAAGGTGGCAATTATCGATGACCACTGGTCCACGGTCGGCTCAGCTAATCTCAATAACCGTGGCATGCATGACGATACTGAGATCAATGTTGCGACACTGGATGCTGATCTAGCCTATGGTTTGCGCCTGTTGCTTCAGGGCGAACATCTTGGCTTGCTAGCACATGAGGATCTTGAGAACGCGCATCTTCTGTTCCAACGCACCCATCTGAACATGTTGGAGAGAAGGAAGGCCCAGAAAGCTTTCGATCAACTGGAAGAGGCACTCGAAGATCCTTTGCAGGCCTTGAAATTGATGCAGCAACGCGCCGCAGAAAATCTGCAACGCTATAAAACCCATCACCCCCTGCTTGGACATCTCCTCCCCTATCTGACTGCGGGAGAAGCAACCGAACAAGGCTTACCATTCCAGGAAGAGCATGGCTGGCTCGAAGAAGCAGCCAACAAATAAAGAACGGGCGAAATGAGGATCGATGTTGTAGCAGTCATGTGAGTTGCTACAACATCGAGAATATTAGATTAATTCGAGATAGCGGCGGCGCTCCCAGTTGGTGACCGCCTTCTCATATTCCTGTACTTCCCAACGGCGCGTCGTGACAAAATGTTCCACGAAATCAGTACCGAGATACTCTTTAGCAACCGCACTCTGCTCAAAGAGATCCGTCGCTGTCGTAAGATTACGAGCCAGCGGATGCATTTCACCACGGGTAAGCGCCTGCTGAATCCGGGCGGGACTATAGGCATTGCCATCCAGGCGGGACGGCAGTTCAAGCTTCTTTTCGATCCCATAGAGTCCACTTGCTAGCATGCCAGCAAAGACCAGATAGAAATTTGCATCCGCGCCAGGCACGCGATTCTCCAGGCGAATCGAGCGACGACCACTATTGATCACCCGTACCGCGCAGGTACGATTATCCATGCCCCAGGCAGTATTCAGCGGGGTCCAGGTGCCCTCGATATAACGCTTATAGGAATTGATAACGGGTGCATACAGAGCCATAAACTCGGGCATCTTTTGCAGCACACCGGCTAAGAACTGGCGCATCGTCGTCGACATATGATCTTGTGATGCGTCATCCCAAAACATATTGCGCTCATAATTGCGATCCCACAGGCTCAGATGCGAGTGGCCGCTACTGCCATCCTCCAGATCATTCCACTTCGCCATAAAGGTCGGTGTAAAACCGGTTTGATGGCAGATCTCTTTGACGCCCGTTTTAAACAACATAGTATGATCAGCGGCGGTCAGGGCGCGATTGTAATGCATATTAATCTCATACATACCAGGACCATGCTCGCGGTTATAGCCCTCAATCTCAATGCCATATTTTTGCATCTGACGCACAATCTGACCAAGCAAATAATCATCGGCGGTCGCATGGCTGATCACATAGCAATTCGTACCAGGACTCAAGGGAGTCAACTGCGGTCCAAAATCTTTGGCGCGTAGCGAAACTTGATCCTCCCGGAAGAAGCGCATCTCTAATTCAGAGGCCGCCATGGGAGCAAAACCCAGGGATTGTGCCCGCTCAATTAACTTCTGCAAAACATAGCGAGGGGCCACCGTAATCGCTGCACCATGTTCCGTCCAGAGATCGCACACACAGGTCGCGACTCCCTCTTCCCAGGGCACCACAGTGAAGGTTGAGAGATCAGGCTTCATAATAAAATCGCCGAAACCACGATCAATATTACTTACCTTGAGATCGGGCAACACATTCTCCGCGATATCCCATCCAAACAGGACATCGGACTGCGCAAAACCATCTTCGAGCCCGTCGAGAAAAAAGGAGGCTGTCACACGCTTGCCGCGAAAGACGCCATCGATATCAGAAACGCCAAGCTTCACAAATTCAATTTTCCCCTCGGCAATGAGCAAATTCACCTGGGCGAGATCCATAGCATTCGTTCCTTTCAGTACAGCAATACACCGTGCTCTGTTCGTTCCTTCTCCATCGTAGCAATCTGTATGCGAGAGGGAGTAAAAAGCTCAGCATGTTTTTTCTGTTTTCTATAAAAAGCTTCCTTGAGCTTCCTTGTATACAAAGCGAGCTTCCTTGTATGCAAGGCAGAGTAGCATGTGCCTGTCAGCACGTCAAGTAAGGCGCTGTGGGCATGAATCACCTGGCGCTATCTTCTGTGCCAGCTCGCTAACGACATTGCTCCAGAGCTTCCTGATGTATCTATCTTGTCTTTCATATACCTTCTCTTTTCTACTCTAGCAGAGAACCATAAGAAATCTTTCAATATTTTGTAAAATCTTTCTCTAAAGGGGGTTTATTTCTATAGGGTAAAGCTGTAGATATCCGCTCAGAAGTTGACATTTCGACAAATGTCTGAGTAAGATATACGAAAGTAATTCATCATTCAAGAAGATCATAAAGTAATAGATTTAAATATCTAGTAATCATATAAAAAACTAGCGTGTGCTTACACCAGCCTGGAAAAACAATTGGCAACATATCATTATTGGTATAGAAACGAGAGGATTGGCGGATGCATAGAACGCCACCACACGAAGATACCCATTCCGATGGAGAGCCTGAACGCGATCTGAGGCGCCATAATTATAAAGATAAATTACAGCAAGAGTTAGATGATCCGGATAACTATGATCCTTATAATCATCCCGAAATTCCGAGAATCAAACGGGCATCCCGCTATCTGGACCTTGAATCAACACCACCTCCTACGCGTCAGCCATCTCAAAACAACAGGCGAGCGCGCCTGGAAAAACCACGGGCGCATCAGACAGAAGATGAGCTTCAACTTGCGCGGCGCATGAAGGCCCGCGAAGCCCGTGAACAAACGGAGCGTGCACGTGTGCGGCGTCCCCCACCACATGCTGAAGCAGCGGATCAGGAGGAGCGTACACGCATACGGCGTCCTGTTCGTCGCGAGGAGCTAGAGGAGGAACAACGTCCTCCTACGCGCCGTCCTGCCCGACGCCCTATAGAAGAACAAGAAGTGCGAGCCTCTTCCCGCCGACCCATCGATGAGGACGACGAAACCCTTATCATAAATCAAAGCACACGTCGCAAGCCCAGGGTCTATTTTGAAGATGAACCTGAGGCGCCAGTTATGCCAGCCAAAGCGACACGTGTACCACAAGCACAGGCGATAAAAGAGCATACACGACGACCTGCGGCTTATGAGCAGTCAACCATAGAAGAGGCGCATGAACGTGTTGCACGCCGGAATCGCCATACGCAACAGGTTATTTTTGACCAGGCACAAAGAATTCTGCACAACCGTCCATTACTGGCGGTAATCTGTGGAATACTCATTCTCGGTGTACTCCTCCCATTGGGAATTCATCTGCTGAGCGCACCATCTATCGGTTCTGGCGTACCACAGGGTGGTGCTCAATCCACATTAACCAGGACAGCAACGGCAGCCAAAAATCCCGCTGATCCACATGAGATTGTGATTACACCACCCGATACGGATCATCCCGCCCCTCCAGTACTGGCGACATCAGCCTATGTGCTGGATGCCGATACAGGCGCGACGATCTACGCCCATAATCCATTCATGCACATTCCCATGATGAGCACGACAAAATTGATGACCGCCCTGCTGGCAGTTGAACATGGGAATTTGGATCAGAAAGTCACCATTAACCGCACCATCGCCAGAGACCTCACGACCCTTTCTGCCGATAGCGCCCTGATGGGCATCAAACCTGGCGAAACGTATACGATGCGTGAACTACTATATGGACTGTTCCTGGTCTCTGGCAACGATGCCGCCCTGGCTATCGCTGATGCCGATGCGGGCAGCGTGCCCAACTTTGTCGCGCAAATGAATCAGCGTGCCAAACAATTGGGCATGAATGATACACACTATATGAATCCCCATGGTTTGATGGCAGATGGACAATATTCCAGCGCGCATGATCTGGCAATTATTGGTCAGCATAGCTTCGGAAATGCCACCATACAACAGATCAGCGATACCGAGTTTTATACTATTCCCGCAACAAAGGAGCATGCGGTTCATTATCTGCAAAATGAAGATCAGTTTATGTACTGGTATCCCGGCGTCATGGCCGGGAAAACAGGTTGGGATACGGGAGCAAATTTCCTGCAAGTCGTCAAAGCGTCCTACCACAATAAGCATTTGATTGGCGTAACCATGCATACGGTAGATTGGTGGACGGATATGCGCGATTTAATGAACTACGGCTTCAACAATTTCACCTGGATCTCACCACGTGAGATCAATGCCAGCATCAAGGCCATTCCTTATGCGGCGCTCTGGTCCTACTTCCAAAGCGATACCCGGCAACGCATCATTCCAATGGGGAAACAGGGACGCTTTTACATCTTTACCGAATATGCGATCTCTGGCGTGATCATGAACTACTTCGATAAAAATCATGGGCTGAACAAATTTGGCTATCCCACCAGTTCCCAGACAGCGCCCAACACAACTATCCTCATGCAACATTTTCAGCATGGGACAATTCAATGCAATCTACAAACCAAAGAATGCGGAACGGTGTAGAAAGGGCCTCTCTATTCATTCAAATGGGTGTGCATCTATGGTGAATTAGAACCATAAGGCAGAAAGAGACGTACATGTCATACATATAGTGAACACGGTCCGGTATAGAAACCATAGTCGCAAGTGACACGTTGTTTGTATAAAGCGGCTAGACCTGACCATGTGCCTAATTCACTTGCTCGCTATACTCATGTTTGTTATACTTCGAACTGCGTACCTGTAGGAACTGGTATCCTTAAAAAGAAGCCCCTACATACATGCTCTCTCGCCCTAAAAAGCAATCGTCAAGAGTATGGCGCTCATTTCCGTTTATACGCGGCGTGATCCACCGGGACTACTCCCATCGGTACGCCTTGCAGCATTTTTAGTCAGGGTATGGGTATCTATGCAAACAGATAATTCAAACAATGACAGCACAACGCCAAATGGATTACGCAAAGCCCGGTTGGCCTTCGCGATATCAGCAGGCAAAATTGCCGGCGCGTCAGGGCGTTTATTTCATATTGGTGGCGGCACCAGTCTCCCAGGCATGATTGCCCGCCGTATTGATCCTAATGTATTAAAATCGGTAGTTGGCGATAGTAAAGCGAAAAAAATTGTCATCACTGGCAGTAATGGAAAAACAACTACCGCTCGCATGACGGCGGCAATTGCTGATGCCGCCGGTCATCGCGTTTCGCAGAACCGCACAGGCTCTAACCTGCTTCAAGGTGTGACCTCGGTTGCTGTGAACTTTGCGGATCTCTTTGGCCGACTCGAAAGCGATGTCCTGCTCTTTGAGATCGATGAAGCAACCATTCCGCTGGCCGTGCCTGAGATTCAACCTGATGTTGTGGTGATTACCAATATTTTCCGTGACCAGTTGGACCGCTATGGCGAGCTGTATTCCGTGGCTCAGGCACTCAATTCAATGCTTGAGAGTCTACCAGAGACAGCAACGATCCTGCTCAATGGCAATGATCCACAAGTTGCGAACTTTGGGGTCAACGCCAAAGCCCGCCGCATCTTCTATGGTCTGGAGACCAAGGATATCGGCACACCTGTTCCGGAGCAGTCTGCCGATATTATCCGCTGTATCCACTGCAATAGCGATTTCCTGTATGAAGTGGCGTATATGTCGCACCTGGGTCTCTACCGCTGTCCTGAGTGCGGTTATACATTGCCGCCTCTCGATGTAGCAGTCACTTCGGCGGCGTTAGCGGATAATGGTGAGGGTCCCAGCCATATCAAATTGCGCACCCCACTGGGAGAGATGAAACTCGATATTCCCCTACCAGGCGTGCATAATATTTATAATGCAACAGCAGCAATTGGTGCTGCGGTAGCCCTCGGTTTCCCATTAGATTCAGTACAGACGGCGATGAATAACGTACGGACCGCCTTCGGTCGTATGGAAAAAATTCAGGCTGGCGACAAAACAATCTTTCTCTCATTCGTCAAAAATCCAACATCCTTTAATCTGATGCTGCGTCTGATCGCGAAACATGAAGGCAAAAAGCATCTCTTACTCTCCATGAGCCATACCGTGGTCGATGGTCAGGACTTCGCCTGGCTGTGGGATGTAGAACTGGAAGATATCGCACCCGATATTCTCGATGCGGTCTGTAGCGGCAATAAGTCTGAGGAACTGGCGTTACGCCTCAAGTACGCGGAAATCCCGACCGATAAGATCATAGAGGTCGAAGATCGCGAGGCTGCATTGGATGAAGCGATCAAAAATGTAGAACCAGGCGGCACACTTTATATCATGAGTGGATATACTCCTACCCAGGAGTTGCGCCGAATTATGCAGAAGCGCGGTTGGGTCAAGCACTTCTGGGAGGAATAGGTTATGAGCGAGCAGAAAACAGATACGGGCATGGTGATCAAGATCGGACACCTCTATCCGACATTGATGAGCGTGGCAGCCGACCGGGGCAATCTCTTTTCGATTGAGCGCCGCAGCCGCTGGCGTGGCATCAGTATCGATGTTGAGCCGATCTATGTCAAACAGACACCAGACTTCACCAAATATGATCTCATCCTGATCCATGGTGCAGCTGACCGTGAGATGGAGGTTGCATCCAAGGACATTCAGCACAAAGCCTCCTCACTCAAAGAGGCCGCAGAATCCAATACGGTCTTCTTGAGTGTCTGTGCTGGCTTCCAGTTGCTGGGACATTACTATAAACCCTTTGATGGTCCTGAGTTAAAAGGAGTCGGTCTCTTCGATCTGTATACTGAAGGTAGCACCACTCGCTTCATGACGCATATGGCACTGGAATGCAAGTTCCCGGAGACTGGCACGAAATTGTTGGTTGGCTATGAAAACCATAGCGGTCGCACCTTCCTGGGTTCAAAAACACAGCCACTGGGAAAAGTTCTGGCGGGCTGGGGCAACAATGGGAAGGATGGTGTCGAGGGCGTTGTCTATAAAAATGCGTTTGGAACCTATACCCATGGTCCAGTTTTGCCCAAGAATCCCTGGTTTACTGACTTAATCATTCAGCGCGCACTGGAGCGCCGTTATGGTAAAGTAACACTATTACCATTGGATGATAGTACTGAGAATGCGGCACACGCAGCAGCTTTGAAGCTGGCCATGGAGTTCAAAGGCACCATGTCAGCCATTGAAGCAACCGCCTGGAAGCATTAGTTTCCAGTAGAGCAAGGAAAAGAATCGCCATGCCAGCAAAACACGCCTTCAAGCTCGCGCTACTTATTGGCCTTCTGGTCTGTGCATTGCTGGCTTGCGATGTGTTGCCCAGCATCACATTGAATGGAACACCCGTTACCTCATCCTCCCAGTCAGGGACACTGAACCAATGGACGACAGCCCAGCCAGGCGTCGAGCTACGCAGTGAGCACTGGAAAAGCGCGGGTGGAAATGAGGACACCGTCTCGATTGCCCGCTTTGACCTCAATAAAGTCCATCTCAGTGTTGGCTATCAACCCGACAAACCACTGGCACTCAAGGATTGGATGAAGCAGACAAATGCGCTGGCCGTGATCAATGGTGGCTACTTTGATCAACAGAATCAGTCAACAGCCCTGATAGTGGCAAACAGTCAGGTATATGGCACATCCTATGCAAATTGTTGTGGCATGTTCTCAGTCAACAGCCAGGGTCAGGTATCGATCCGCTCGCTGGCCGACCAACCCTATGATCCCAGCACAGAACAAATCACACAAGCCACCCAGAGCCGTCCCATGCTCATCGTGAATGGCAAACGCACCCAATTCCAGGAAACCACCGCCGCCAGTCCACGCAGTGTCGTCGCCATGGACAACCAGGGCCGCCTCCTCTTCATAGTCAGTCCTTCACAGGCCTTCTCAATGGATGAGTTAGCCGATCTTCTCATCCAATCAGATCTCAACATCAAAAACGCCCTCAATCTGGATGGAGGCACATCCACAGGACTCTACGTCAAAGCAGGCAGTCAGCGAGTAACCCTCGACTCCGTCAATCCCCTCCCTATCGTCATCATCGTCAAGTAGACCCGATCATTTCAATTGCATAATCCAATCATGCCAATTGTAGCCTCTGACCGAAATGGTTGGGGACTAAGATTAACATGATTGGATTATGCGTGGTCCGGGGTCAGGCGACGCTCCATCATACGTGCGGCTACTGAGAGAGGGTAACACATGACGAGGTAGAGTAGCGCACCAAGCACAAAGACGTACATTTTTTGATTGGAGTCGGCCTGGGGTAAGGCAAAACCGATGGTAATATACTCCAGTTCGATGACCGCAATCACAGATAAAAAGGCACTGTCCTGGATCAGGGTAATAAAATTATTGGTTAAGGGCGGGATGATCGAACGAATCGCTTGCGGCAATATGATATAGCGCATGGTTTGACGCTCGTCCAGACCAAGACTCAGCGCAGCCTCAGATTGTCCTCGCTCCACTGAGAGTATGCCGGTACGAAAGACTTCAGTTAGATAGGCTCCATAGTTAAAGCTTAATCCAAGAATGCCATAGAAAAAAATGTTAAAGCTATCCGGTACCAGACTATTGCTCTGTAAAACAGTCATGCTATTAAAAAGCATATCATGGGGATCAAAGCCAATATTCGAGAGCAACAGGCGTATTCCATAATACCATAAGTACAACTGGACAAGCAGCGGAGTACCACGAATAACCTCTACATAAATCCCTGTGAGCCAGCGCAGAGGTCGGAAGCGGGCCAGACTGCCAAAGGCTCCCAGTAGTCCAAAGATAATGGCACAGATACCGCTCAGGACGGACACCAGCAGGGTCACCAGCGCGCCACGTATCATCTCCGGCAGATAGAGCAATGAAAGATCCCGATAGGTGTAGAGATAATAACCAAAGGCTCCGATGACCGCCGCCAGCAGAATGTAATAGAGATAATTTGCGCCAACCATACGATTGCGCGGCCAGAGGTTGCGCTTGCGCGCTATATCCGGCGGCTTTTCCTGCTTATAGTGCAAATCTAAACTCATAAATAGCACTCCTTCCTTCCTTACAACGCAGCTCGTAGTCGACGCTCGAGGCGCTTGGCTACATATGAGACGGGTAAACTCATCACGAGATAGAGCACAATTGCCAGCAGAAAAAAGGGTAAAGGATTACTGGCATGTGTGCGCACATAACTATTCAAAACCGACGTGAGATCACTCCCTGCAATCACGCTCACGATAGCAGAGTCCTTCAGTAAATAAATAAAATCATTTACAAAAGGCGGAATCATCAATGGAATAGCCTGCGGCAACTGTATATGAAAGAAATTTTGGCTCGGCGAGAGACCAAGAGAAAGGGCGGCTTCCGCCTGCCCCTGCTCCACTGAAAGAAAACCTGCGCGATAAACTTCGGCCTCATAGGCGGCATAGTTCAAGGCCAACGTACCAATACCAGCCGTCCAAACATTGATCAGTAAGGCCCAGGAGGGATTAATCAAGCCTAACAAAGCCCCCAGCCCATAATAGATAATAAAAATCTGGGCCAGAATGGGCGTACCACGCACCACTTCAATGAAAATACGCGCTGGACCATGCAACCAGACTATACGCGAGCCATCCATCAACGCTAAGAACATACCCAGTACCAGGGCGATAGGAAAGGACGCCAGGCAGTAAAAAAGAGTATTCCGAGTACCTACCAAAAAATCAGGAATGGTAGGCCAGATTACATCCATATCATCATCCTTCGATTATTTGATCCCAATTTCAGGCTGCGCATCGGTCCATAAGCCCCAACGATTGTAGATGTCTTTCAGAGTACCGTTCCCTTTAAGTATGGTTAACGCCTGATCAATCTCTTTCTGCAATGTAACTGCATTAGGACTGTTTTTATCGAAGGCAATCACATAATCGCTATTATCAAATGGCTTCCCAATCAGTTTCAAAGCAGCATTCTTTGAACCGCCAGAACCATAGCCCAGGGCATAATAAGTAACGGTCGAATAATCAATCAGGACAGCATCGATACGGCCCAGAGCCAGATCGTTAAATGGTAAATCGGGATCATAGGATTTCAGGGTAATCTTCTTGTCAGAAGCCAGAAGAACTTCAGCTCCAAAACCAGCCCCCGTGCCCACGGTATAGCCCTCAAGATCCTTCAAAGAGAGGTTATCATTGGCTGTTTTACTGGCAAAACGGGGATCATTGGCACGCACGACGATTTGCTGACCATTGCGATAATAGGACTGTGAGAAAAGCTCGGTCTTCTTGCGATCCTCTGTAATTTCCCAGCCATTGAGAATAACATCAAATGCGCCGGTCTGTAAGGATTGATCTAACTGGGCATAGTCAATCTCAATTTGCTTTTGCGTCACCCCCATCAAAGACGCGATGGCAGCCGCAATTTCCATCTCAAAGCCAACCAGTTTACCAGTTTTCGGATCGCGATAGACATATGGCGCACCATTATTTGAAGTGGCCCCCCACTGCAAGACACCAGAGAGCTTTAATCCCTGATTGCCCACCTTCGTAGTCTTTGTAGCACCATTACTATTCCCACTGGTTGGAACATTGCCCCCACAAGCCGCGAGGAGAGATTCTGCCACGCCACCCGCCAGAACCAGGCCGCCTACCTGGCTTGCACGCTGCAAAAATACACGGCGCTTTACATTATGAGTCATGATAATACCTTTCTCAGGACACGGAAAAAGAGACATATAAGAAACAAGGAAATATCTGTTTATTTATGGCAAAACCGAGAGGACACGTTCCAAAAATAGCTGGGTACGCTTCTCTTTAGGATGGCGAAAAAGATCATCGGGATCACCTTCCTCGACAATCATTCCATCTGACATAAAGACAACACGATCAGAGACATCACGGGCAAACTGCATTTCGTGGGTAACGACGACCATGGTGCTACCTTCGTAGGCGAGATCTTTCATCACTTTCAGCACTTCACCCACCAGTTCGGGATCTAAAGCGGAGGTTGGCTCATCGAAGAGTAAGGCTCGTGGCTGCATCGCCAGGGCTCGTGCGATTGCTACACGTTGCTTCTGACCACCAGAAAGGCGGCCAGGATAGATATCGCGTTTCTCTAACAGTCCTACTTTCGCCAGTAAACTTTCGCCCAGAGCATGCGCCTGCTCTTTGGGCATTTTACGCACCAGCAAAGGGGCTTCGATCACATTTTGTAAGACCGTCATATGCGGAAAAAGATTGAAGTTTTGGAAAACCATCCCCAATTCACGTCGAATCGGGCTTAGCTGTTTTACCGAAAGATTGGGGTCCAGGTGCTCGCCGTTGATATAAATATCGCCACTGCTCGCCTTCTCCAAAGCATTCAAGCAACGAATCAAGGTACTTTTACCAGAGCCGCTGGGACCAATCAAGGCGACAACTTCTCGCCTTTTCACTTCAAAATTAATATCTTTGAGTACATGCTTGTCACTGAAATATTTGTTGAGCTTCTCAGTACGAATGATAAGATCTCCTTCAATGGGGGTGAGATCTTGTAAGGACGCATTTTCAACAGTGCGATTGTGGTTCTGTTCGGGATTCATGCGTCACCCCTTTTTAGACGTTCGTTCATGTACAATTCAGCGCATAACCTCACTTATTAAAAACTACGATGAGCGACCTTTCTTACGAAAATACTGCATCGTATAACCCCGGCAAATATTCTGATGAACACGATAGCCCACATATTGGCTCTGTATGATACGAACATGAGTCATCCCGAAATCTTGAAACAAAAATTCGATAACATGGGAGTGCAGAGGGCGAAGCCTTCTGCCGGGGTGTGGGATGTCCCCACTCCTTCTTTTCCCCTCTTTGCATGCCGCCTGCGGCGGCGCGAGGAAAAAGAAAAAAGGGCAGGGAACACCCCTGCCACCCCGGCAAGGGGCTCGCCGCCCCTTGCAACCCCACTTGCGGAGCGGATTGAAGTGGATCGAATGCCTGTTCGAAAAATTCGGGATGATCCATGTTTATATCAATCTTCCAACCAGAAGAATTATACACGATCTAGACCGGTTATGCATCTGAAACAACCAGGCAAAAATCAATCAGGGAAAAAACAAAAAAAAGCATTCCAACTCTAAGCACGAGATAGAACTGGAATGCGGACAGAAAACAAAGATGCTGGATATTCTCTCGTATTGATTGGTTATGATTCATCCATCACAATGTCAGGATTAAATTTTAGGAGATGATTTGGAGCGGTGGAGTGCCACAAAGTATGGGCGAGTCTGTAACTATCAATCTGATACTTACCCGCCTCAACCTGCGCTTTGAGTTGTCCCACCCGTTGTCCACGAAATTCACGCTCAATATATCGCATATTCTGCACTGGCGAAAAAATGGTGTACGCCATCGACGCTGAGGTAGCAATCATTGATGGTGTAGCAGTCGAGCACTGATTTTCACTGGTAGCGTTACGCTCTAACAGATTAACATGTTTTTTTTGTACATTCATCATTGATGGCCTCTTACCCTGCTTACGCTCATGTATACAAAGTTATTCTATACACACCTGCCATATGATTCTGATGTGGGTGCAAGACGAGAGTAGGACCGAGGTTATCCACCTCCACAACACCATACCTACTATCCAAACCATACCATCGCCCATCTCCCAACCCTCCCCCGTCCTCTCTCGACTTACATAGAAAGCATAACTGAGGTGCGACACGATCAGTAGAGATATTTGTCACTGAATTACAGGACAAAAGGTCCCAAGACGAAAAACATGCATGGTATTTGAAGGAAAAAAATAGCCAAAAAGCAGGAAAGAAAAGGCTGTCTGCCAGACAACCTCTTCTTTCCTGACTTTTGACTTGTCTATGCCTGAATATTGTATTTTGAACGACGGCGGCTAATTGACCCGCCTTTCCTTCCGGCTGCCTGTGCTTCCTCACTCGTCCACTTATGTGCAGTGCCTAAGGCATGGGCTGCTTTGCCGCCCTTGCTGGCAATCTCACGTTTTTTCTCAGGACTCATTGAAGCAAATCCGCGGCCACGCCCTTTTTGTGTCTGCATATCTTTCTCCTCCTAAGAGTGTTTGACTCGACACCCTTAACTCATTCAGGACGTAAGAGTACAGGTCAGCTACCCAGACTCTCCTCCTTAGCACATGCATTCTCCCTGGTACTCATGAGAGGT
This sequence comes from Dictyobacter arantiisoli, assembly GCF_008326305.1. GTDB lineage: Bacteria > Chloroflexota > Ktedonobacteria > Ktedonobacterales > Ktedonobacteraceae > Dictyobacter > Dictyobacter arantiisoli. The sequence continues at coordinate 57,146 of NZ_BIXY01000014.1, forward strand.
TTTGTAGGATCTTGGCGACCTACTATTAACAACACGACTCATCTAGTAGTTTAGATACACATGAGACGACCAATTTTCCCAGTATCTTTTTTTGATGTCTCCTGGGTCCCGCCATCTGATTACTACTACCATTTCAATCGGAAAAAAGATGTTTCTCTCATTGTGTCGCGGATTCGCAAGCAAAGAGGGCCATACGTTTTGAATATTTTAAGGATGCTGAACAATCCATTTCTTATGCCATCATCATTTACACGTTGCAATAGATTTGGCACTCAATGTCTATAGAATAACAGGTGAGCTTATCGCAGAACAAGACAGTGCAAAAAGTATCAGCATTCTCTAATGTTTACTCATCTATTTCTAAGGAAAAGACGTGAAGCGCAGGTTACTTTCAACTCAACAGCGACAATCACATGCGAATAAGCACAACCGTTTCTAAGGAAAAAGTACCCATATGGCACTGCCATATTTCCTATCATGGCAGACCATCTTCATAAAAGAGAACGCTCTATTACAAAGTGTTTGATTCCCATGGTCTTCGCCATCCTGGCGCATGAGTTTTCGCACCTGCGGTGCTCAAAACTGTCTTTATTGTGTGGTGCTGTAAATGTGCATAGCACCTTTTCTGCACCACACAATAAAAAGGGCGCAGGCGCGCACGCGCCTGCCAGCAGGTGAGCCACACAATCCCGATGGTGATGGGAATCAAACACTATCTAACCTCGACTTTGTACAATTTGAAAATGTGAGCTCAAAAATGCGTCGCACTCGCCCTTTTTCTCAGGCTCAAAAGCCTAAAAATGTACAAAGTCGAGCTAACAAAGTGTTTGATTCCCATGATCTTCGCCATCCTGGTGCATGAGTTTTTGCACCTGCGGTGCTCAAAACTGTCTATATTGTATGTTGCTGTAAATGTGCTATGCACATTTACAGCAACATACAATATAAAGGGCGCAGGCGCGCACGCGCCTGCCAGCAGGTGAGCAGCAAGATCCCGCTAGGAGGGGGAATCAAACACTTTGTTACAAAAGTTAAAAAACTAGGATTGCTATCAATAGGTTGAGACAATATTGCTCAGGGGAGTTGCAGCCTGTTGCGGAACAGGTATGGCGATAGGTAAAGTAAAGGTGACGCTGGTACCTTGTCCTTCCCCACTCTGCACAACAATTGATCCATGCATAGCTTCAACGAGAACGTGGGAAATATATAAGCCCAGACCCGTGCCTGCCACATCGCGTACCGCTGGCTGTTGCAGACGTACAAAGGGCTGAAAAACGGCATATTGTTGCTGGGAAGCAATGCCAACACCATGATCGCGAATGGTGATGCTGATATATCCTGGCTGCTCATGTTCCGCTGGTGGTAACCAGGATGGCGAGGATACGGGTAGAGTAGAGGCCAGGATCTCTATCGGGCCTCCGTCGGGAGAGTATTTGATGGCGTTCTCAATCAGATTAAAGAGGATTTGCCGCACACGATCCTCATCAGCCCAGGCTGGCGGCAAGGGACTATCCAGAAGATAGTGCAGGCTGCAATGACCTCTCTGAAGCTGAATCATATTGCTCTGCATATATTGCGAGACCCCCTGGCAGAGGGAGGCGATATCGATGGGTGCGGGATGCAGCAGCAATTGCCCAACCTGCGCCCGGGAAATGTCCAACACATCGCGAATTAAAATTTCCAGGTGTTCAACTTGTTCCATGATGGCGGTCAGATACGTTTGTTGGCATTGCGCGCTCATCATTTCCGTGGGAGCAATATCAATAGCAGCCAAACCGTAGGACTGCAACAGTCCTACATACCCTTTCATGACACTCAATGGCAAGCGTAAATCATGACTGACCATAGAGAGGAGCGTATCCTGTCCCGCTAATGTCAGTGGACTCTCGACGGAGGCGACGGGAGGAGTACAGGGATTGGCGGTGGTAGAAGTTAATCTTCGTGCTATACGAAGATTATAGAGGATGTGCTCGATACGCTCAGCCAGCCAGGCGCGTTGTTGATCCAACAGACAATATTCGCTTACACCAAAGGATCGCTGTGAATGAATAATACAGAGCATCACACCGAGCGTACCGGCCGGGCGTATCAGGGGAGCGAGGATTAATACGACATCTTTTGGTGTGCTATCTTCCGCGCCGATGCGTATGCGCTGCCACCAGATCCGTCCCGTTTGTATCACGATATCGCAGGTCGCTCGAACACATTCTATGGCGAGCCAACTTTCGGCATTATAGCCCATACCAGACGATGCGCTCTCCAGAAGAGGGTGACATAAGGCTGGATCGTTACAGGATAAAATAATCGAGATGCTATCACAACACAGAAGATCACGAATATAGACAACCGATTCAGTAAACGATGGCGACTGCATTTCTTCTATCACTCTTTTCCACCTCCTCTCTCCAACTTCCCCGTGCCGAATTCCCTTTTAGTATAGCGAAACAGCCAAGAAGCAACCGGCATTCATAGAGGAGTAATCAGACAGCAAACACGCTCTATTCCCTTGACCAGCCGACGAATGAACGGTACAATTAGAGCACGAGCACCAATAAAATGTAGGAACTTTCCAGCCAATTTCAGCCATGTTGAGGTACTATCTTTTTTATCGATGCATTCGGGCTTACAACTGGCAGTATGACATACTTCTTCAGTAAGATACAAGCAAACAAGTAAGTAGGTTGGACAAGGCCAGACCTGTCTGCACATCAGATAATGCTAGGTTCCCGTGCTATCATACTAATGTATGAGTATGCCATACCAGGGTAAGAGAGGGCCATACGTCTATGTCTGAGAATGATAATGAGAATGAACAGGCACAACCTATGCTTCCCGCCGGAAATGATGCCGACCCAGAAGGCTTTCTGCATCTCGAACAAGAGGCTGATGCTCCTCAACACAAGGAGGATGATCCTGGCACGGCCAGAAATATAACGCCAATCGCCCCGCCAGTGCGAGCCCGGGACCGTGTGGGTACGATGGAGCATCTTGCAGCCCGTAAACCCGCCACGCCATTAGATCCGAATACCCCGGTGATAAAACAACGCCTGAATGCGTTGCGCACTGAGGTCACCCGTATCCTTACCAGCCTGCGCTGGGAAAACCAGTCAGTTGTGGAGACCGCGCAACGCCTGCAGCCATTACTCAATGTTGGCCCAATCAGACAATGGCAACCTCTGCTTATCCCTTATCTGTATGAGATTGATCGCGGCGGTATCCTGATCCCAACCTGGACCTATCTTATTGCACAGGGAGATCCTGAGGCACCAACTATTTCTAATCCCGCTGAGACAGAACAGGGAAGAGCCAGACGGTATGCAATCCTGATGCTGGGCAATTATCGCACGACTGGTATCGCAGGGCAGGGCTCACAATCTCGCTTCGCCAGTCGTGGGGATGAGGATGCTACATATGCGACAGATCTGACAGAGTATCTGGGACAACTGGCACGCGATCCAGAAGTTTCACTTTATGCGACCCAGGCCCTGGTCAAACAGGCAACCATGTCTTCTTTGCAAGCCCTATTGGAGGCATTCAAAGACGCACAGGGTTGGGCTAAAGTGGATACCATCTCCAGTATTTTAGAGTTTAAGCAGGAACGTTTCTACGATCTCATCCTGGCCTCTGCCTTTGACAATGTGACTGGCCTGGAAAGTTATGTTTCAGTTCCTATATATCGTGCCATGCCACTCGCCAACTATCTAAGCAACAAAAACGTCGCGACCCGACTAAAAAGCAACACGGCGCAGATCTTCCAGTATATCTTACAAGAAAGCGCCACCCCACCACTTACAACCAATACTGAGGATGAAACTGCGCTCCCACCGCTTTTTGCGCGCCACTTTCCCTCTATCGCCACCGCCCTGCTACAGAGCGCCCAGTATGAGCCACACTGGCAATATGCAGTAGCCCTGCACTATCTTGGCATTGTGCTCGGCCGCTACTGGGGGGAGATCAACCAGGAAAATATCAAGGATGCCCGCATTATCGAGCCCATCTACCAGGTGTTGCCGCTGATGAATGAGGTAGAACGCTGGATGAATGGACCTGGACGTGATGTGTTGCTCCAGACGATTGCTGATCCACAAGAAAAAAACATCCTTTCCACCGTCCGCGTACTGGGAGACCTGCGTGATCCCCGCGCCACCAATTTGATTATCCAACGCATCGAAACTATCCAGAACATAGAGAACCGTGCGCAGGCACTGACCATTGGTGCGCTCTGCGACACCCTTGGACGTTCTGGCGAACAGCGCGCCGCCACACCCCTCTATCAACTTTTGATGCGCACAGTAGATGTAGCCCGGCGCAATCAACATCCCAAACGCAAAGATAATTTGCCCGCTGGCGATGCCAACATTCCCGGCAGTATCGTCTATGCCGCTATCATTCACGCCTGCGGCCTGATCGGTGATCGTACGATTATGCATGGTGTATGGGACGCCACCCAGGATCTCGATCCCTATGTACGCACCCAGGCACTAGAAGCATTGCGGCAACTCGATCCCGAAGGGAGCCTGCCCCAGAGCAAGCATGCCGCGCGCAATGCCCTGAACGACCCACGCGAAACTATCGTGCGTCTGGCACTCCAACTCATCCTGCAATATGCCGATATGGAAGCCATCTCTACCATGGAACAAAGCGCCGAAGAACATCCAGAACTCGCCAGCACCATCAATGACACGATCAGACAACTAAGCTAACCCATACGCATCAACTGAAGGGGTTCGGGCCTTCTTTGATTGGGAGAACTGGTAGGTCGCCAAAAACCTCTTCATCCATGATACCGGATCACGGACGACAATAGCACTATTGTCTTATACAGTCCTAAAACTTTTACTCTCTTTCAGTATACTGAAAATAGGGAAGATGAGTATAATTCATTGGTTGAGAGTATGCCTATAATTCTGCAGTATGCTGCTCTCGCCGTCTTAAACATCACGAGGGATCAAAGATGAATATGTTGGTGGGGAAACATCTTGGTGGGTACCGCTTACAACGGCTCATTGAGAGTGGTGGTATGGGTGACATCTACCTGGCTCAACACGCACGCATCGGGCGTCGGGTGGCAATTAAAGTTGTCTGTGGAGATTTGCGTTCGGTCCCCAATACCCCGGAAGGGAAACAGGCCGCACAGCGTTTCGAACGAGAGGCGCGGGCCGTAGCCGAATTGGAACATGAACATATTTTGCCGCTCTATCACTTTGGCGAGGAAACGCTCGATGCCGGTACAGGACCCATTACCTATCTGGTGATGCCTTATATTTCTGAGGGCTCACTCTGGAACTGGTTACAGCAGCGAACACAACAATTTGGCTTTGGCTGGCCTATTTCAGCCGAAGAAGCAGGCTATTATCTCTTACAAGCTGCTTCAGCACTGCAATATGCTCATGATCATGGAATTATTCACCGCGATATTAAACCGACGAATTTTTTGATTCGCGTCGAGCGCGGTCCGTTAAGAGAAGAACAATATGCCTATCTGGCAAATATTTTTCCACATGGACGACCACATTTATTGCTGGCAGATTTCGGGCTGGCTTCTTTTTATCGCGCCGGTCGCTCGCTCCATCGCTCGGTAGGTACGCCACTCTATATGGCCCCCGAACAATTTGATGATCCTTCACTCGCCAGTTCCGTCCATGTCGGTCCGTACGCTGACCAATACGCGCTGGCCGTGATGATGTATCAATTGATGACCGGACGAGCGGTCTTTGAAGGTACAGCGGCACAGTTACTGCATCATCACCATCACACACCACCGGAGCCACCCAGCAAATTTAATCCGACGATTCCCCGGGAGCTCGATGATGTCTTTCTACGCGCCCTGGCAAAAAAACCGGAACAGCGTTATCCAAATATCCTGTCATTTGCCCACGCCTACGATGAGGCTCTCCAACCAGCCTTGCTGACGCGTCAAACCCAGCATAGAAGCGCACGACCAGCTACAATTCAACGCGAAACCAGCAAGGAGATCAGATCGTTTGCGATCCACAAACCCCGCGAAGTGGTTACCGTAGCAGTGCCAGGGGATAATAAAATGCTGCGTCAGGCCCCTTTACTGGCAACAGCGGAAAGACGCGCCGTCGCACAGGTAGCGGTTATGGAAGAACCCGAAAAAACGAAACAGCGACTATTAGAGCAACGGCCTGACAACAAGGGCAAGATCATTGCCGATCATCCAACCTTGTTTTCAGCGATACCAACGTTAACTGAACTACAGAAAACCATTCCATTGCGTCTGATGCGTCTCTCGCCCACGCTCTCATTTATTCTGCTGGGCATTGTTATCCTATTACTGATGGCAGTTGGTATCTTAACAACCATGCTTATCGTCTTGCATGGACGATAGAAAAGAAGAGTAGCATTCTATCTCAAATTACCAACAGGCCATGCTACTCTTCAGTAGTATGCTGCGTTACAGTTATACAGATCCCGGCATATCAATCAAGCCAGCGGGATCAATGGCAAGGAGACAAACGAGGGATGGGCGGCATCATGCAGGATAGTCTGATGCGCCACCGCCAGTTCACTATCCACACCCAGATCATGGCCGGTATTAGGATTGCGATCCCAACGCGGGAAATTGCTGCTGGTGATATCCAGGCGGATACGATGGCCAGCCTGGAATACATTACTGGTTGCCCATAAATCAATGGTATATTCATAAGCCTGACCTGGCTCCAGTAAGGAAGGCGCTTCACCAGCCGTAAAATTGCGATAGCGGGCACGGATAATTCCGTCCGTCAGATTACGTGCAGAGCCATCAGGATACACATCCACCAGGCGCGCCACGAAGTCAGTATCCGGCGCGCTAGAGATAGCCCATAGTCGCACTGAAATAGGACCTGTGACCTCAACGGCCTCTGTCAGGATCTCGGTACTATAGACCAGGACATCCGAGCGCTGCTCGGTGGGTCGCTGATCGAAAGGACCGGCGGGATACTCCGGGGTCATTAATAAGGCACCGCCCCGCGTCATGACAGGATGCGCAGGATCATAATCAAAGTGATCCTCCTGCTCCTGCTCAGGTGTGGTAGTGCTCAAAGAGCCATCGCCCGTCAGAGTATTGGCCTGTCCGCCGCTATGCAAATAATAGCGTGTCTCTACCGCACGAGCCAGCGGCCACTCATACTCATCGCGCCAGACATTTGTGCCCATCACAAAGAGCTTGATCGGGGCTTCGTCCAAAACGCCGTTATCCTGCTTATCCTGCAAAAAGTGATCAAACCAGCGCAACTGCATGCTTATGACATCACTCTGGAGATTGATCAGAGCGGGCGTAGAGGCGAAGCCAAAGTTCACCTCACCAACGGGATTAGAATTGCCCCCATGGACCCAGGGACCGATTAAGAGCTTACTCTGACGGGCTTCCGGGGTGCTTCCACGCTCGCGCATAATCTGAAAATTTTCCAATGTTCCCTGCAAGAAGATATCGTACCAGCCACCAATATTAAAGGCTGGCACAGTCACCTGCTCATGCTTGCCCAAAATCGTGATTGGCTCCAGTTGTTCTCGATCCATCGGCGTCTCAATGGATTCAAAGAAGCTCGGAGCAACATCCTGTAATTTGAGAGGTGCCAGTGCCCGCAGCGGCAATGACCAGTAACCCTGTTCACCTAAAGCATCCATAGTCTTTGACCAGATAGAGAAATCTCGTCCTAGGACCATTGGATCGGTCTCCCCGGCATGCCTGCGCACCAGTACATTGGCACCCATGGCGAGATGCCAGGCAACCTGCAAACCAAATTCTAACGCACCACCACGGAACATCAGACCATTCAAAGGGGTATCAAAGGTAATATAGGGAGCCATGACTTTTAACGCAGGAGGATTATGTACGGCGGCGGCCCATTGCGTAAAACCATAGTAAGAGGCACCGAACATGCCCACAGATCCGTTGCTATACGGCAATTCAGCCGCCCAGGAGATTGTATCCACGCCATCCAGGGCCTCATTGCGCATAGGGTCCCATTCGCCTTCAGATGCGAAACGCCCGCGTGTATCCTGTACAATCACCACATAGCCACGGCGTGCCGCCACAATGGGATCTAATACGCCAGCCGCATTGGGAAAGTCTTTTCCATACGGCAAACGCGTCAAAAGGACAGGCCAACGCCCCTCGCCGGAGGGTCGATAAACATTCGCACGTAATGTCACGCCATCGCGCATCTGAGCTGGCACATCAAATTCCACTACAATATGTTTGGACATAAAAGCACTCCTTTGCCTGTTAGCTCGATAGAAAGTCGCGTGTCCCATCAAGAAGATAGAACAAACATATGCAACAAACATATTATATCCCCTGGCAGCGGCTATTCCTTTATGTATTCATTTTTTTACTCACACCATTTCTCTTGTGACATGCTCCAAAGTGGCTATCTACATTGACTATTTTCTTATGTCATATTATAATTTTTTACATCTTAAACAGAATAATTATCCAATAAAGATACTCTCTTGACAAGGATGCAAATAAAGGGAAGTTGATATGTATGGGGAATGATGGAACAAACCACCAGCAGATGACGCCTGGGCCGGAGCAACAATCCAACAAACATTTCGAAACCGAGCTGAATGAGGCGCAAGGAACAACTATTGGACAACATAACAATGTAACCCAAAACTTCAACAATACGACAAACAACTACAATGGTAATGAACATACGCCAGAAAGACTGAATATAGCAACCCCATCGCCCGAAGAGCTGGCAGCAATCTATCGAGAGAAACTCTTGAATGATCCTGGCCTCAATAGTATGAAAATGCCGGGCATGAGCAGTCCGATGCAAGTGTCAGATCTCTATGTGCATGTGCGCCTCCATAAAATTCAAAGCCGCCATAGCGAGAAAACATCAGAGCAACCGAAAGGGACTCAGGATCCACTAACGGTGATGCAACAGCAGCAGAACAGGCTTGAGCAGAGCAACAACACAGCGATTGAGCCTGCACAGGCATTACACCATTACCAACGCTGCGTTGTATTGGGTGATTCAGGATCAGGTAAAACGACTCTCCTCAAGCGGCTGGCTATTTTGGCGTTGCAAGGCAAGGCACATGGCCTCCCTGGCTTGCCCATCTTTCTCAATCTCCATGAAGCTGCACAGGCACAATGCGAAAACTTATTTGACTACATTTTACATTCCTATCAAAAAGCCTATGGCCTGTCTTTAGCGGATATTACTCCCTTTATAAGCCAGCAGCTTACCGATGGCAACGCATTTTTTTTGCTGGATGCATTGGATGAGACTATTATCGGTGAAACAGAGGATGAGGCTCGTGCTTCTCAAAAACGTATTGCTGAGGCTATTGATCGCTTAGCCAGTCGTTTTCCTCAGGCTTACGTGATGGTGACGGCACGTCGAGCAGGCTATTTTGCGCATCGTCGGTTAAGGCTGTTCACCGAACTAGAAATAGTAGACTTTTTGCCACGAGATATCGAACGCTTTATCCTTAAATGGTTCGATCATTCTGACGATGTGCAACGTCGCACGCAGGGCCAAAGTTTGATTGCTGAACTCAAAAATAAGCCGCGTATCCAAGCGCTGGCGGCTAATCCCCTGCTCCTCTACTTGATTGTGCGTACTTATGAAAGCCATCAATATCAGTTGCCAGGTAGCCGCGCCGAGCTATACGAGCAATGTGTAGACATGCTACTGCAACGCTGGGATAGAGACCAACAAAGAGAACGTTTTCAAGTGTTGGATGCGCATCAACAACTATCTTTGTTAGTCCAGCTCGCGGCCCATTTTCATCAACGGGGCCAGCGCACCTTCAGTGAGCAACAACTAGTGGGACAAATTATGCGCTACGCAGATCTGTCCGAGGCTGATGAGGCAATGAAGACCCTGAAGGCGATCACTGGGGACAATAGTCTCCTACACGAAACTGAGACTGGCTACTACAGCTTTCTGCATCTTACAATCCAGGAATACTTGACGGCTACCCACTTCAAAGGGAAGAGTGACACAATTTTTGATCATCTTGGCGATCCCTGGTGGTATGAAGTGACGCTGTTGATGGTACCTCAATTGGCTGATGCGGGCCCTCTGCTGTGGCACTTAAGCCAGGAACAAAAAGATGGACAGTACCAGGAGGATATCTTCGCAAGCAGATTGGTGCTGGCAGGTCATTGTCTGGCCACACGACCGCGACTGCGCACATATAAAGAGATGGCGGAAGAGATTCCAGAGAAACTCTTTGAAATGATACAGGATAGCCGCTACGCGATTCCGCGCCAGCGATGTGCCGAGGCACTGGCTGAGATTGGTAATACGGAGAGCACCATCGGGCCAGTTAATAAGCTCATCCTCTCTGCACTTAGAATCGGAGATGCAGAGCGCAAATTAGATGTGCTCTATGCCATCAATCGCGCTGGTGCTCCAGTGTTAGCGCGACCACTATTAAATATGCTGAGCCAGGGCCAGTTTCTCTGGCTTGCTTATTATGACGCCGATTTGTTGGAAGCCACATTAAGTCGGCTCTGCGATAGCTCTCTGCTGCCAGACATCTACTCGTTCTTCACGCGTCCTGCTCTGCACACTATTGCTGACACGGGAATCAATCTTGCTTCTATCATGGCATTAGTCGGTGGTGAATCCACCATTCAATATATTATGAATCTATCCAGAAATCCTATCGATCAAGCTGTTAACGGGTGGATACCTGTAGCGCTTGGGTATACAGGTCATAGCAGCGTTATCCCATTTCTGATTGGTGGATTGCTGACAAAGAATACAGAATTTAGCCTGGATTGTATGACAGGATTGATCATTCATGGCGATCCAACCATTCCTGAACGCCTCACGGGATTGCTTGCGGATAAAAATCTGACAGCAGAGTCCCAACGAAGTATTGCCATGTGTCTGAGAGCATTGGATGATCCATCACTGCAAGAGAAACTCTGGGAAGTGCTTACCTATGAGTGGTTGGACATCGAGGCGCAGAGTTCCCTTGTCTATACCCTGTTTAAGATTGCCAATGATGAGATACGCGCTACGCTGGTAAAGCGCTATGTCTGTGAACCTATTGATGATCCCTGGCCTGAATATACACACAGTGCACCTGACAATAGCATCAAGATTGAGGTGCTGAGAGCAATTGGGGATACGCATTACACGCCCGCCTTGCAACAGGTAGGACGCCTGCTACCCCTGCTAAGTGCAGGGGGAGACAAAAGGAGAGAGGTTTGTACTACGCTTGGCATGCTCAACGATCCTATTGTTCCCTCACGCCTGCAAGCAATGCTTGAGGAGATAAATCGAATGCTCTCGGTGCAAAATAGTACCTATTCGATAGATTACGATCAGACATTGGGCCGTCTGGTTGATGTTCTGATTACGACGCTCAATTCAGACGTGTTACTTCATCTATTGGGGGGCAGAGAGCTGGTGCCAAAGCTCCGTACGTTTATTGCTCAACGTCTGGAGGAGACAACCAGACTCTTCACGACGGAATTCTTTTTACAACTCATTGATTTGCTCACGCAACGAACAATGATGAGCGAGGTGCGTCAACAGATTGCCAGGGTCATTGCTCGCCATGCAAACGGCAGGCGTGTTGCTCAAAAACTGCTAGATAGCTTGCCACGCTCAGATATTGCGAATGATATTCATATGGCACTTTATCAGGTATGCCGACGTAGCGGCCTGACCGTTATCGAGGAGGTGCCAGGGAGCGCTCGCTTCCGTTTAATCAAACGTTAATTGATAAGTTATTCTACCATCGGCACTCTGTTGTTACTATCAATTATATACTATTACTTTTAACAATAGACTGATACTATCAACTACTTATTAATACTATTGACAATAATATGCAATAATGTTAACCTTTTGCCTATATTGATATACATGATAAACTTGTCGCTTTATAGAGCAGAACTACATAGAAATTCGAGCTGATAGCAATGCCACAAAATGCCACATTTGTTGTCACCAAGGCTAACGTTCGGCAAATCTCTTCTGACAAGCTGTGCGCCGATTTTTTCTCTTCCCTCGGCTTTGATAAGCATTCTGCGAACGTACTCTCAGAAATTGAGCTAAAATCCCTCTTACAGGAACTCCATCCTCGTCATGCTTTCTCTCAGCAAGGCATCAAGCTCTTTCGAGTGGCCCAACGCAAAGACATGATGGGAGAGTTTACTGTCTACCTCTATCTCTTACCGACTGTGACACAGACACTGGCAAAGCAGATCTTTAAAGATCTGGTCAAGCTCAATGGCGAATTTCTGGTGATCCTCGCTGACCCGATTTTTAATGAAATTGAGATCGTCTATGTTGATCGCCACGCTAGCGCAGCAGCGGCGTTACAGCAACCCCTGCCAGGTCTGGCTACTAGTTCGGCTCCAGCACAGTTCCGCTCACTATCGTTCTCGCGCACCGATATTTCTGATAAGGTTGTACGCGTTCTCAATCGCTTTTTCTGGCCTGCCGAGCGCCCTGTCATTACACAACGTGCGGTTTTAAGTAGTGCCTTTGATGTGGCCGAATGGAGCGAGGATTATTTTACCAACCGGGCACTCTTTTCAGACTATTATCTGAACTCGACTTTACGCGAGAAGCAGCCATGGAAAGATGTTGAGCATGATGCTAATTTCACACGCGCCTGGAATAAGCTCAAGCAGGCATATGAGGAGGCTGGGGATGCATTGGCTGGTCAACCAGCTAGCGTGTTACGTGAACGTTTACTCGATGAAACACTACGTACGCTGGGCTTTGACTATACTATAGAGCGTAGTCCACGTACGACAACCGGGCAACGTTTGCCTGACTATGTGCTCTTTTCGAGTCGGTTGCCTCGACGAGCAGAAGGTCAGCCCATTGATAAAGAACAAAACAAGATGAGTGTTTGTCTGGCCTACGAATGGAATCGCAATCTGGATGGTTATTCAGATAAGGCGGATGTCTTCAATGGGGATAATGAGGATGCCCTTGATCTCAATTCCACCGACTTCGAGAATCCTGGCGCGGCGATTGTGTCATTGTTTGATCAGCAGCCAGAGCAGCAGGTCAATTGGGCTATTCTGACCAATGGCAAGATTTGGCGGCTTTATTCAGCAAAGGCGCATAATCGCGCTACGAACTATTATGAAATCGATCTGGAAGATACCCTGGCAATCTCGCGTGATAATCCACAAGAGGCCAAGGATGCTTTCCGCTATTTCTGGCTCTTTTTTCGGGCACAGGCTTTTGTGCTACGCAATTACGATGATTACAAAGAAGAGCAAACATTCCTGGATTATGTGTTGCATGAGAGTACCGAGTATGCGATTAAACTGGGCGACTCGCTGAAGAAGATGATCTTTGATGAGGTCTTTGCTCATTTCGCAGGTGGGCTGGTGGCCTCAGCCCGCGCAAAAGGAACACTACCACTAGATCTTTCAATCTATGATGAACAGCAGCAACAGCGCCTGCTCAAACCCTTTTTCGATGCAACGCTCACTTTCCTGTATCGTTTGCTCTTCCTGCTCTACGCAGAGAGCCGTAGCCTGTTGCCGATCTATGAACAACATGGCTATCGTACTCATAGCCTGAGCCAGATGAAGCGCAAGATTGCGGATGAGCTTAAGAATAACCGCGCTCAGGCTTATGACAAGTTGGATAAATATAAGACTGATCGCTACGACTACTATGAGCAGTTGCAAGCCCTGTTTAAGGCCATCGATAAAGGAAATGAGGAATGGAATATTCCGGTCTATAACGGTGGACTCTTCCAGACCGAGGTTGCGGAACGCAACTTCAGAGGGATGGATACAGAGGGGTTTCCGCTGATCGCGCAGGCCACGCCAGAGGAGATTTTAAAGCAGCATCAGATCAATGATCAGGCACTGGTTACAGGATTGGATCTGCTTACACGGGATAAAGATAGTAATCGCTCAGATGCTCTTGTCATGATTGATTATAAGAGTCTGGGTGTACGCCAGCTCGGCAGTATTTATGAAGGGTTGCTGGAATTCAAGCTACGTCTGGCGCTAGAAGAGATGGTCGAGGTCAAAGGGAACAAGATTATTACCTTTACTGAAGCCATCAAAAGCGGTCTATATAAGTCTGGCAAGACGCCACTTATTCCACGCAATACCGTCTATATCGAGAACGATCACCACGAGCGGAAAACCAGTGGCAGCTACTATACTCCCGACTACATTGTCGAGTATATCGTAGCCCAGACCGTGGGACCGATCATGGACGAGAAAGAAATACAGATCTTACCCAGGTTTCGTGACCAGGAGAATAAATTAAGAAACAGTATAAAGCGCAATAAAGCATTAGGGGATCCCAATCATAAAAGAAATACTCTGGACAAAAGTTTGGTCAATCAGGCTTTAGTGGATGAGTTTTTTGATATCAAGGTGCTGGATCCAGCGATGGGCAGTGGACACTTTTTGGTCGAGACGGTCGACTTTATCACACGCCGTATGCTGGCTTTCCTGAACCGTATTCCTCTCAATCCCGTCACCGAAGCGCTCAAAGCGATCCGTACTTCTATCCTCGAAGAGATGGAGATACAAAACGTATTCATCGACCGCAATAAATTAACTGACATCAACCTGCTCAAACGCCAGATTCTCAAACGCTGCGTCTATGGTGTCGATCTCAATCCTATGGCCGTCGAACTTGCCAAGGTCAGCGTCTGGCTTGACAGCTTTACAGTCGGTGCTCCTCTCTCTTTCTTAGATCATCACTTAAAATGTGGAAATTCGCTGATAGGTACTGATTCTCTTACTATAGAAGGAGTTCTAAAAGATAGCCTTTGGGGAAACCAATACTCAGATATAGCTAACGGTGCCAATGCAATAATAAATCTTAGTAAAAAATTTGATATATCAATAGAAGATATTAAAGCTTCGAAATTATTTTATGCTGAATACGCAAAGAAAATTGATCCATATAAAAATATAATGAATGTATGGACAAGTGAGCACTTTGGGAATAAAGGCGCTCAACTTACGGTAAAAATTTATTTAAAAGATATGATTCAGCAGATATATAATAATATGAATCAAATAGATATAGAAGCCATGGAATCAGCACAAGTGATTGCACAGTTAGAAAAGAACAAATTTTTCCATTGGGAGTTAGAGTTCCCTGATGTCTTTTTTGATGAAAAAGGAAGAAAACCGGAGGAATCTGGAGGATTTGATTCTGTTATTAGTAATCCACCATATAGAGTTCTCATCAAATCTCAGGTTGGACAAGATTTAATCAAACATTTCAATGCAAATTATAATTCCTCTCAATATAATCCTAACCTTTTCGCCTTGATGATTGAAAAAGGATTTTCCGTTTGTAAATCTAGTGGCTTCGTTAGTTATATCATTCCATCTCTATGGTTAACCAATACATACCTTTCAAATCTGAGAAAGCTTATGATGCATCAAGGGAAGATCTTGCAAATAGCAAATCTTGGATTTGGTGTATTTAAAGAGGTAGTCGAAACTAGCATATTCATATCAAAAAAAGAAACTCGTTTTATGAATTATCAGATAAAATTAGCAAATAGGAGCGAATCAGACAAAATACAGTTACTTCCAAATAACCTTTTTTATCAAGATATTATAAATAACATTGAAAGTGGCTTTTATTTATTTCGGCGAAAAAGTGATGTGGATTCGTTAAAGAAATTTTCTGAACCACTCTCATCTTCATTCACTGTTTATAGAGGTATCGAGACAAGAGATAATCAGAAATACATATCCGATGAAAAGTTAACAGATAGCTATCAGGAAATATTAATGGGGACGGACGTGGGTAGATATTATAGTGAATGGTCGGGGAACTATGTAAAGTTTGTCCCTAAAGAGTTAAAAAGCAATGCTGACATTAAAATGTACAAGGTTGACGAAAAAATTCTGCTTAGAAGGACTGGTAGTAAAATTTTAGCTGGCTTAGACAACCGACAATTGTTTGCAATAAAAAATCTCTATGTCATTCTGCCTAAAAGAGATTTAACAACCAAGTATCTCTTAGCTCTTATTAATTCTAGGCTAATTGATTATTATAACCAATCTATGTTAGACAATATAGGCGATGCATTTGCGCAGCTAAAAATAACTGATATAGAAGCCTTCCCCATTCGCCGTATCAACTTTGCCAAGTCGGAGCATTTGCGAGAATTTCATAGGCGACAAGCGCAAAAGCTCTATGAGAGTTATGTTTCCAATCTCAGTGGTCAGCAAAGCATTCTCAGTTCGGTAGATCAACATCTGGCGAAGGAGCCAGAAGAGTCTGATGTGATACATGACCTGTTGGTATTGCTAACCGATGATATGCTGCGTCTTAATAAAGAGAAGCGGGCATTACAGCGGGAGTTTCTGGACTGGTTGGCAGAGTATCTGCGTATCCAGCCGCAGCCTGATCCTAAGAGTGGTAAGGTAGGCATTGATGCATTGACGCATAAGAGTGATCTGCTCAACTATCCTGGCGATTATCAGAAGGGCGAGGATGCACTGAGCGTGGAAGCATTGGAGCGTATCTTGCAAGAGAATAAGAAGCGCTATCTGCTACCCTTCACGTCAAGCAAGTGGCTAGAGATTCAGGACCGTTACCGAGCCAATTTGACTCAGGTACTCCCGATGAAGAAGCAACTCAAACAGACTGATACATTAATCGATCAGATTGTCTATAAGCTTTACGGACTGACAGAGGATGAGATTCGCGTGGTGGAAGGAAGCGTCCAATGAGCTATGATGAGTCAGACGAGAAGCAGCGTACCTATCCTGAAACCGCGTCAGAGGCACTGGATACGAAGATGCAACAGAGTAGTCTGTGGTCACACGATGAGCTTTTGCCTGATCTTCCCTTTGTGATAGACAATCAGCACGCCTATATGAGCGAAGTGCTCTCCCGACTCTTACAACGCCATCAGGGCCATGCCCTGGATATCGCTACGGCTTATTTTAATGTGGGAGGCTGGAATCTGCTTGCCCCGGCCATCACGGCCCTGGGAACCTTTCGCCTGCTGCTCGGAGATGATCTGGAGAGCGGCAGCGATATTGGTCTGACTGAGAAAGCAGAGAAGCCGATCAAAGGCTTGATCCGTGAACTGTCAGAGGAGAGCTTTAATGAGAAGACGCTGCGCCTGATAGAGGATCTAATCGCCTTCCTGCGCCAGGATAATGTGCTGGTACGTCATTACACAAAGAGCTTTCTCCATGCCAAGTGCTATCTTTTCTACGGCGATAGCGACTTTCTACGCTTCTCTCCTCAGACCGCCATTGTCGGCTCCTCCAATTTCACCCGCGCCGGTCTCTATGCCAGTCGTGAGTTGAATCTGGTTCACCGCGCCACCCTCGACGAGCAAGAGGTCGCCCCGAAAAGAATGCTCGGCATCATCGAAAAATCCGAACGCCAGCAACTTGCCGCCCTACCTGACGATCAAAGAATGCGCGCAGCAAACATACCAGGCCTCCTCGCTATGCATCAGCTTAATACCTGGTATGAGGATAGTTGGAATGAGGCCAGCGACTTCAAAGATGATTTGATCGACCTGCTCAACTCCTCCAAATTTGGACGCAAAGAATATACCCCCTATCAAATCTATATGAAAGCCATCTTCGAATACTTCCGCGACGAGGTAGAGAGCGAGAACGATACGAACAACGGCATACGTTCCGCCGTCGAATTAAGCGAGTTCCAGGAGGACGCAGTCAAGAAAGCGCGCCGCATCCTTGAGCGTTATGATGGAGTAATGATAGCTGACAGCGTGGGCCTTGGTAAGACCTGGATTGGGAAAAAGCTGCTCGAAGATTATGCCTATCATCGTCGCTATAAAGCGCTTGTCATCTGTCCCGCAGCCCTGCAAAAAATGTGGCACGATGAACTGTTCAGCGCGGGTATCTCGGCTCGTGTCATCACTCAGGAGGCACTGGGACGTGAAAGCTTTGACTTCTACGACATTCATGATGCTGACATCGTCCTGATCGATGAGAGCCACAACTTCCGTAATCATACCACACGCCGTTATGAAAATCTTGAGCGCTTGCTTGCGGCTAACCAACGTCGGGGTGCGAATAGTGGCACACGCAAAAAACTGATCTTACTTACCGCTACGCCCATTAATAACAGCGTCTTTGATCTTTACAATCAGATCAATCTCTTCACAGGTGGCGACCTCAGTTATTTTGCCACAGCCGGGATTGGTGATCTCAAAAGCTACTTCGCCGCCGCACGCCGCAATACTCGTCAACAAGAGAGCAGCGTCGCCCTTTTCAATCTACTGGAAGAGGTTGTAGTGCGCCGTACCCGTCCCTTCATCAAGAAGACCTATCCTGACGCGCTCATCAAAGGTGAGCCTATTCGCTGGCCAGAGCGCAAGCTGCGAACGATTCGCTACCAGCTTGAAGACACCTACGAGGGCATCTATAATCGTGTTGTGGATCAGATTGAAGGTTTGCGACTGGCCCCATATCGTCTTGAAACCTACAAAAGAAAAGGCATTGAGCGTGACACCTTTGAAGAAGGGCGTGAAGAGGCTCTGGCAGGTATTTTTAAGAGTCGCTACCTTAAACGCTTCGAGAGCAGTATCGAAGCTTTTCGTATCAGTGTACGGCGTGCCCTCGAATTTCTAGAGACCTTTGAAAGCTATATCAACGCGGGCAAAGTTCTGGATAGTGCTCATTTTCAGAAGGCGCTACGTTTCCTGGAGCGTGAAGACGAAGAGGATGATGCCACGATTCCAGATTCTCGCGCCGACGATATTGACTCCCATGCCGAGGCCAGCCAGTTTATCGAGAAGCTACCCAAACTCGACTCCGCTCAATACGATCTCAAACGGCTGAAGAGCGACCTGCGCAAAGATGTCACTGCTCTACGCGAAATATGGCAGCATATTAACGTGATTACGCCAGGTCAAGATGCCAAGCTTAATCAACTAAAAGAGTTATTGGCAGGCGACCTCAAGGGAAAAAAGATCCTTATATTCACCTATTACAAAGATACCGCCCGTTACGTAACACAGCAATTATGTAGCAATAATCCTTCCGTGGTGGCATGGCGGCACCTGCTTGGTGATCCCACTATTCGCCGCATGGATAGCAGCGCAGACGCTCGTGAACGTGCTAAATTGGTCACATGCTTTGCTCCACGTATCAACAAACGTGACGATATTATTGGCACAGATCAAGAGATAGACATTCTCATCTCAACTGATGTGCTTTCCGAGGGCCAGAACTTACAAGATTGTGGTATCCTCATCAACTATGACCTGCACTGGAATCCCACGCGCATGATTCAGCGCGCAGGCCGTATCGATCGTCTCGGCACGAGCTTTGAGACATTGTGGGTGATGAACATGTTTCCTGATGATGGCCTGGAACATTTGCTGGGTCTCGTTGAGAGCCTCTCACTCAAAATCTCAGAAATTGATCGCAACGGTCTGCTTGACGCCAGTATTCTTGGTGAAGTTGCTCATCCCCAGAACTTCAATACCTTAAAGCGCATTGAAGGTGAGGATAACGGAGTAGTCGAAGAGCAGGAACAATTTGCAGAGTTGGTCAGCAGCGAATTTCTCTTACAGAGCCTCAAGGATTTACTCGACAAAGGGATGCGCCAGCATCTCGAATTGCTACCCGATGGTATTCACAGCGGTCTTATGGGTCAGGGAGCGAAGGGCGTTTTTTTCTATTTCACTACCAAAGAAAAAAAGCCGCGACTGAACGGCCAGAGCAAAAGTGGCAAGGAAAGTAAAGAAGTAAAACGTCAGCACTTCTGGCGTTATATCGATATTAGCCAACACCATCAGGGTGGTGAAATAGAAGAGAATCGTTATCTGATCACTAACCGTATTCAATGTGAGCCTGATACGCCACGCTTCATGCCAATTGCCGACGAAATTAACATCTTCACATTACAGGAAAAAGTGATAGATTCGATCATGCGCCACGCGGCAGAACAAGTTGCCCGTGAAGAAGCACCGCGTCAACTTGATCCTAGCCAACAGGCAGTTACTCAAATTTTGAGCGTTTATCTTACTCAATCTATAGATAAGCGAGCCGAGATTCTCGAAGCGCTGCAACGACTGCAAGCGCCGCAACCTCGTGTTTACATCAAGAGCCTGAAGAAAGCTTATGATCTCTTCAAACGAAATAGAAACCTCGAAGAACTTTTGCAGGCAGCCAGGAACATCGGAGAAATAAGCGAACCAAAGGGAAAAGAAAACGAGGAACCAACACAAAAGAACAGGCTCAAACGAGAGGATCTTAAACTCATCTGTTTTGAATACATCTGGTAATCGAGCTCACAAGCTTCATGAGGATCAGCACGTATATTTTTTTGCTAATGGGCATTGTGAGTTGTTTGGTTGGGTGTCATCTAGCTCTGTTTTTTGTCGAGGGAAGAGTTATACATGAGATATGCGTATGTCTCTCCCCATTTTTTATGTAGGTGCCGTTACTTGTTTTTTTGGGGCGTAGAGCCAAAATTCATTGTGACATTCTGGTTATCGCCCTGAGCGTAGCCATGGACATCTCCAGTGATCTGGATGTTGTATTTGCCCATGGAGGCTTGCTGGGGTTGGACGAGTTGCATAACGCGTTGGGCGGCCTGGATAACGTCGGGATCCTGGTCTAGTTGTTCTTGTTGAAGGGCTTTCATAAGAGGTTTTTGATAGATATCGGGATCGCCTTCATAGTCTGCAAGGATTTCTTGAGCTTTGGGTTTGTGTTCAAATTTGCGTTGGATGAGAGTTTTGAGTCCCTGGTATGCGTCTTTAATGGCATCAGTAGCAAATGCCTGAGCCCCTGTTGCCAGCGCTGTTAAAATAAGAGTATTTGCATCCATGTATTTTACTCCATAATGTATGCGTTTTGGTAAAATTACGAATAAGCAAACTTGTCAATACAGTATATGTTGCTCAATTAGTTTAAGCAAGGTTGACAACCATTTATGCTAATCACCAATTAATGGAGGACGACCGGAACGCGCGGCTAGCAACTCTATTAGCCAATGCATCTTGACATGCGTTGATCGCATTCGTTATACTCAGTCCAATAGTGGGAGAAAAACCCGACAAATAATCCTTGCAATCCGCGTGCAAATAGAGTGGAGCCATATGCCACAAGAAATAGTATCGGGAGCATACCTTGTCCTTCAGAAAGGCTCTCTGGTCGGCAAGCGTATCGAATTGTGGAAAGAGTGTACAACAATCGGCCGGAGCCGCGATAGCGATATCTTTTTAGAAGATATCAGTGTTCATCGCAAGCAGGCCCGTATTTTGTTTACCCACGATGGGTATGTTTTACGCGATGACCATGGGAGTAACGACAGCTTTGTCAATGAACAGGTGATCAGCGAACAGCTGTTGAATAGCGGCGATATACTGCAATTCGGCAATACGCAGATGACCTTCTTTGCCAACGAAGGTACGCGTCCATTTCAATTACCCTCGTCACGGGGACGCGAATTACATATCGGGAAGACCCCAGCATCCAGCACAACTACCATCGCCCGTCTGCACATCACCGGTACCCAAAGTCCAGGCACGATGCACAGCATTGAGCTCCTGCCCAAAATGATTATTGGACGTAGCCGCGAATGCGATATCTTCCTGGAGGATCTGACGGTCAGTCGTCACCATGCAACGCTTCATGAAGTCAACCATGGTGAGTATGAAATTGTGGATAATCACTCTGCGACGGGTACTTTTGTCAACGGAAAGCCGATCAACCATTGCACACTCCATGAAGGGGATGTGCTTCAAATTGGCAATACAACCTTCGCGCTGCGCTTCTCTGCTGTATGATGCCGGAATAGGTATGCTGCTTCTCTTCTCTAGCTTTGACAGCGGCCTACCTGCCGCCCTGGATCTTTCAGGAAACTGGTCCCAGACGCTGACTCAGGTATGTCACCCGCTCTTTGTAAATATCAACTTCACTGCCATCCAGGCGCTTGATCGGAGGAGCATAAGCGCGGGTATAATGCATAAAACGACGTACTTCCCGTAGTGTATCGCGCTCGTACTGACTTCCCCTTTGCCGCACCTGTGTAGCAGAAACATCCCGATACACGGAATCAAAGGGCTGCATATGTACATACTGAGCAAAGCGCTTGTTCTGTGGCTGCTCAAGCAGTTCCGCCACCTCTTTTTCGCCCCCATTGCCGCGCGGCGCCACCAATAATTCAGCCTGCGCGAACAGAGCCTCTAGAGCGGCGTCGCGATCAGCATAATAATGCGGATCAAAGATCTGGACAATTTTATCAAAGCCCATCAAGAAAAGTACCCGCTTCACGCGAGGAAAAGTACGGCGTATCGCTTGCGCCTGCTCAACGTAGAGGCCACGATTAAATAAGAGAATACCGGTCCGGGGCATCCGTTTATGGAGAATGCTTTGTAGCAACGTAATGCGGTCCAGGATTAACGGGCGCTCCACGCCTTCTTTATCCACGGTACGCTTACTAAAAGCAGCATAGAGGTGCATTCCATGCCGTGCCTGTATGTAGTGCTGTGCCTGTTTAAGCAAGGCAATATGCGCCACTGTGGGAGGATTAAACGAGCCAGTAAAGACGATCACGGTATTGTGTGGTGGCTCTGTTCCAGGCACACACAACGCCTCCGCCTCATTAGACGGATGCAACTGATCAAGAACACATTGCACACGCTTCATACGCTGAAGCATTTGAACTGAGATATACATAATTCGACATCGCTTCCAGATGTTGCAAGACAAACATAGTCTGATCTCATCATTGTATCATTGTGTGACAAGAGATATCACAAGAGGGTAGGAAAGCCAGGGCTTTCCTACCCTCTTTTAGGCCGCCTGCGGCGGGGAGGGAGAAGGAATGGAGTGGGGACACCCCACGCCCCGGCAGGGGGACTGCGGTCCCCCTGCACCCCCTGCATGCACTTTAGGGGGTACAGGGGCAAATTGAGGAAACTTCCCACACTCGGCCGGGACTGCCGTCCCCTGCACTCCCTGCATGCGCTTTAGGGGGTACAGGGGCAAATTGAGGAAACTTCCCACACTCGGCCGGGACTGCCGTCTCCTGCACCCTCTGCATTATGCTTGTAAGAGACGGCGGAGGACGGTTGGGAGGATACCTCCGTTCTCATAATAGATTACATCAATTGCACCATCGAGACGGGCAATGGTCTGGAAGGAGAAGGTCGAGCCATCCTCACGCGTCACGTTGACCGTGATCTCCTGACGCGGCTTCAAACCCTGTTCAATTCCCAGAATGTCGTACGTTTCACGTCCGGTGAGGCCCAATGTGTCCTTACTTTGACCAGGCAGGAATTGCAAGGGTAAAATTCCCATACCGACCAGATTGCTGCGGTGGATACGCTCAAAACTCTCTGCGATAGCAGCACGGATACCAAGGAGCAGGGGTCCTTTAGCAGCCCAGTCGCGTGAGCTACCAGAACCATATTCCTTGCCTGCGAGCACGATCAAAGGAACGCCATCCTGCTGATATTGCATGGAAGCATCATAGATGGTGGTCTCAGCTTCATCGGGCAGATGACGGGTATAGAAGCCTTCCTTACCCTCCACCAGACGGTTGCGCAGGCGGATATTGCCGAAGGTGCCGCGAATCATCACCTCATGATTGCCACGACGGGCACCATAGGTATTGAAATCACGTCGAGCTACCCCATGTTCTACCAGATATTGTCCGGCGGGACTTTTCTCGGCGAAACTGCCAGCGGGCGAGATATGGTCCGTGGTGATTGAATCATCCACCATCACCAGTACACGGGCTGCCTGGATGTCATGCAAGGGGGCTGGCTCGGGCGTAATATCCTTGAAGAAGGGCGGCTCTTGAATATAGGTGGAATTGGGGTCCCAATCAAAGAGGGGACCAGTCGAGTTGGAGAGTGCCTGCCAGTGCTCGTCACCCTCAAAGACATGGGCGTAGTTCTTCGAGAACACGGCTGGCGTAACAGCCTTCTCAACCAGTTCTCGTACCTCTTCCTGGGACGGCCAGATATCACGCAGATAAACCTTATCACCATTGGCATCAGTTCCAATTGGATCAGTTGTCAGATCGATATCAACCGTACCAGCCAGGGCATAGGCAACAACAAGTGGGGGAGAGGCCAGGAAACTTGCACGCACCTGGGGATGGATACGACCTTCAAAGTTGCGGTTCCCGCTCAAGACAGCCGCCACGATCAGGTCATTATCCTGTACAGCTTCAGCGATCGGCTCGGCCAGTGGGCCACTATTCCCGATACAGGTGGTACAACCAAAACCGACCAGATGGAAACGCAGAGCCTCCAGATAAGGTACCAATTCCGCGTTCTCTAGATAGTCCATGACGGCGCGCGAGCCTGGAGCCAGACTGGTCTTAACGGCAGGATTGACCGAAAGCCCTCGCTCAACGGCACGTTTGGCAACCAATCCAGCAGCGATCATCACCGATGGATTTGAGGTATTAGTGCAACTGGTGATAGCAGCAATCGCGACCGAACCATTGGTCAGATGCGTCTGTACTCCACCCAGATCAACCATCGTTGTGGCAGGTTTTTCGGCGACCGCAGTCGCGGCACCAGTACCAGTTTCAACAAGAGTAAAGCGATCAGCATAGGCGCTACGGAATGTCTGGGATAATGCGCTCATTGGCACACGATCCTGTGGACGGCGAGGACCGGCCAGGCTGGGTTCGATGGTGCTCAGATCCAGTTCTAACAGATCATCGAAACGGGGCTCAGGCTGATCATCGGTACGGAATAGTCCCTGGGCTTTGGTATAGCGCTCCACGAGATTAATCAACTCGGGATCACGCCCGGTATCGCGCAGATAGCGCAGGGTAATCTCATCCACTGGAAACAGCGTAGCAGTCGCGCCAAATTCTGGCGACATATTTGAGATGGTAGCACGATCAGCCAGACCTAACTGACTGAGACCAGGACCAGTAAATTCGACAAACTTTGAAACCACACCGCGCTTGCGCAGTATCTGTGTGACAGTCAATACCAGGTCGGTCGCCGTTGCGCCTTCTGGCAATTTTCCAGTCAGGCGTACGCCGATCACCTCTGGCGTTAATAAATAGAGCGCCTGGCCCAATAGGACGGCCTCAGCTTCAATACCACCCACACCCCAGCCCAGCACACCCAGGCCATTGATCATGGTTGTATGTGAATCAGTACCCACCAATGAATCTGGATATGCCACTGTCTCGCCAGCATCATCCCTGGTCATCACGACCGACGCCAGATATTCCAGGTTCACCTGGTGAACGATACCAGTGCCAGGAGGCACCACGCGGAAATTATGAAACGCCTGCTGGCCCCAGCGTAACAAACCATAACGCTCACTGTTACGCTCATATTCACGCTCCACATTCCGCGCAAACGCCAGTGTCGAACCAAAGGAATCCACCTGGACTGAATGGTCGATCACCAGATCGGCAGGCACCAGCGGATTAATTTTCTGCGGATCACCATTCAAACGAGCAACTGCTGAACGCATCGCTGCCAGATCAGCAACCGCAGGCACACCAGTGAAGTCCTGGAGCAGGACACGTCCAGGCAAGAAAGGATACTCGGCCTCACTAGAGGATGCGGTGCCGGGCTGCCAGGCAGCCAGTGCCAGTACATCGTCTTCCGTCACCAATTCATCACCAGCGTGACGCAGCAAATTCTCCAACAAGATTTTCACAGTAAACGGAAGTCGCTCAAGGCCTTGCACACCGCGCTCAGTCAGTGCCGCCAGGCGATAGTAATAGATAGTGCCCGCCACACCATCCAATGGCGTGCGAGCACCAAATACATCTTTGTAGGTCGTCATATCAGATCCTTTTAGGAATACTTCTTGTAGGGAACAGATGACTGCACAAAAGCCTGCGCGAGCCAAACCTACAGGTACAAACAGCTTACATTCCGTCCTTATTATATAGCATCCTCAGAATCTTTGTAGGCATGCATTTCTCTATACAGAGAGTACCAACAAGCTATACTATATATATAAAATAAATCTTAGCAAGTGTAAGGTGCCATGTAAAGCTAGCCCACGCAAAACCGTCTCACCGATCCTACATTCACGACCAACCAGATGATTGAGGGCGAAGCCAACCATCTCTTCTTTTTCCTTTTCAGCATAGATGAGCAATGCATAAAACGCTTTATAACAATAGAAATCAGAGGTACTATGTTACATCCTGAAAGCTCCGCCTTCCGTCTTTATAAACAGAGGA
Source organism: Dictyobacter arantiisoli (assembly GCF_008326305.1). Classification (GTDB taxonomy): domain Bacteria; phylum Chloroflexota; class Ktedonobacteria; order Ktedonobacterales; family Ktedonobacteraceae; genus Dictyobacter; species Dictyobacter arantiisoli. Next base: position 83,278 of record NZ_BIXY01000014.1, read on the forward strand.
TAGCATGATCCTCACTTGTGGAGGAGGAAAAACGATCCTTGCGTCTTTATTGGTAAATATATAGCGCAAAAGCGTGGTGATGAGCGTATATATAGCAGAAACTCTATTTTGAATGCTGTGAGAAAAAATTGCAGGGACAGGGAAAAAACCATTCGAAGTCATCTATTGATGGGGGTATAAAAAGAAACATTTCAGCAAGTCAATGGACATTGCGCTCGATACTCGCTATAAGCCAGTCGAGCAGGAAGAAGATGAGATAAGAGAGAAGAATTTACAGCATCATGTTGCTCAGCAGTGATACACTATGTGCAAATGATGATACTGATGTGCTCCATTCTCTTGTCATAGAGGTCAGAGTGGGCACTCTCTCTCTATTGACAAAGCAGTAATAATTTCTATACAGTAGAGAAACGATGCATTCTATGCACACAAGAATTGCGTAGGACAGGGAGGACGGACGGTCATGGGGAAGTGTTTGGACTTCAAAAGTTGCGGATTTGACAATCGAGACGGGGCTCGCTTCTGTTCACACTGCGGTATCCCCATCAAGGGCACCTTGCTACAAGGCCGCTATCAAATAGAATCCCTGGTCGGAAAGGATCGTGGGACGGTTACTTTCCAGGCTACTGATCAGCATGCCCGACAGCCAGTGACGGTGCGGGCACTTATTCCAAAGGATACAAGTGCCCGAGAGCGCGAGGATTTCTTGCAGGATGCTGAATTAGCGGTGTCTTTATCCAGCCATGTGAATGATCCAGGCAGCATCCGCGTGATTGATTATGGGCAGGATGGTCCAGTAGCCTTTATGGTGAAAACAGGAGCTGCGCCCAATCCTGAGCTACCGCCTATCTCAACGCTGTCCCGGCTTGTGAATCGTATATCGAGTGACCTCTTTCCACAAACACCTGTACCTGTCAGTACCAGGGATGAAGAGGCGACACAACTACGGATCGCGGTGCCCGGCGCGCGAGAGAGCGCTGTCAAAACGGGTCAGCCCATCGCCAATCGACAAACGCCCATCCCTGAAGCTCATGACTGGCTCTCGGAGGGCAATCTGGCGTATGAGCAGGGTGTCTATGGACAGGCACTGGCTGCCTACGAAATGGCATCCCAGCAACAGACAGCTTCAGTCGAGGCATGGAGCGGTAAGGGGGCCACCCTGTTGCATCTGGGAAGAGCAGAGGAGGCATTACAAGCCTATAACCACGCGATTTCGCTCAGCCCACATGATCCAGAACTGTGGACCTCACGGGCCAGTGTACTGCACGATCTTCAACGCTATGATGAAGAGATGTACTGCTATGATCAGGCGCTCACATTTGATCCAAATTATGTGTACGCCTGGAGTGGACGCGGCATGGCGCTGGCAGAACAGGGCTACGCTGAAGAGGCCCTGGTTGCTTTTGATCGCGCCTTGCTCCTGGATCCTCAGCAAAGCACCATCTGGCAAGCGATGGGGGATACTCTCTACAGTTTACATCGCTATGACGAATCCTTGATTGCTATTGATCGTGCCTTCGCGCTTGACGACAGCCAACCCGCGCTCTGGGACACCAAGGGCAATATCCTGCGCCGTCTGAAGCAATCCGATAAGGCGCTCGTCCTGCATGAACGAGCCGTCGAGCTTGATCCCAACAATGCTACGATCTGGTTTGATAAGGCCAATGATTTACGAGATTTACGTCTTTATCGGGAATCCCTGGCAGATTATGATCAAGCTTTAGCACTTGACCCAACATTAGCTGGCGCGTGGTATAATCGAGGCAACGTATTAGCAGCACTCAGGAACTATGAAGATGCGCTCGATTCTTATGATCACGCCCTGCAATACGATGACGGCCTCATCTCAGCCTGGTATAATCAGGGAAGTCTGTTGCATGAACTGCACCGCCATCAAGAAGCACTGGCCGCCTTTGATCGTGCGCTCTCGCTCGATGTGCATTACATTGCAGCCTGGAATAATAAAGGACTCTCACTCTTCGCCCTGGGCCGACTCGATGAGGCACTGGCCGCCCTGGATCAAGCAACATCCTTTGCGCCTGAAGAACCAGATGCCTGGTATAATAAAGCGGTTGTGCTGGAAAAGCTCGGTCGCACATCAGAAGCCGTCACCTGCCAGGATTGGGCCAGCTCACTCGACCAACAGGTCAGGCAACAAGAAGAAGAGCAGAAATAAAGAAGAGGGAAACGTTCATTCATCTGGCAAAACTTCGTTCGCGCTAGTGGTCAATGCCGAGCCAGTTATCTATCCAGAAGCCTGCTATCTATCTCACGCGACAAATCATCTCATCGGTGCCACTGACCAGGTGCCCCTAGCTACCCGACATCTACGAAAGGTGTCATGCATATACGGAGGAGGGAATGCGACGCTGCGCCGATCAGGTTGACTGCGGATATGACAACCGGGACAGCGATTTATTTTGTAGAGCATGTGCATTACCGTTATTAGACACCGCATTGGCTGGTCGTTATATTGTGGAGGCTCTTCTGAGCAAGGGTGGTTATGCGGCAGTATTTCGCGGTATAGATAGAAACCTATCACGTCACATTGCCATCAAGGTGCTGTTACCCAGTAAAACTACGCCCAATGAACGCGATCACTTTTTGCGAGAAGCACGGATCGCCGCGACGCTAGATCACCCCAACATTGCTCCCATACTCGATTATGGCAAGGATGGCTCAAGCGTCTTTCTCGTCATGCCTTTATATACGTATGGTTCTTTGCGAACCCGGCTCGCACAGGTAAATGGCCCGCTGCCGATTCAGGAAGTTATCCATAATTTTCATCAACTCGCCAGTGCGCTCTATTATGCTCATACCCGCCAACGCCCAATTATTCATCGTGACATTAAACCTGAAAATATTTTAATCCATCAAGAGGATTATCGCCTGGTAATTACTGATTTTGGCATTGCTCGCTCCCTGGAACCCGGGGCACGTGTGGGCAAGACGATTACGGTCCGGGGCACGGTCGGCTATATGGCCCCCGAGCAGAGTAGCGGCATCGTCGATCCTCGCAGTGACCAGTATGGTAGCGCAGTCGTGCTGTATGAAATGTTAACCGGCTACCATCCATTAGATCCACGCGGGGGTGCTATTCCCCCGGTTACGACGCTGAATCCAGATCTGCCATCCGTGCTGGATACGGTACTTCAGCGCGCCCTTGCGACCCATCCCGAAGATCGCTATGCGGATATGATGGAATTTATGCGTGCCTTCGATTACGCCTATCGTCCTGGTGCGAGGGGACGGAATTCGCTCTCTGGTTCGGTGCTCCATGATTCGTCTGGCAGCACGCCACGCCATATGACGAATTCCTCGCGCGTTAGTACGCCCCCGGTAGTACGGAGCACGAATAAAGCGCGGATCTCTCCCAATAGTACCTATAATCAAAATCAGCAATATCCATCAGCGCAGGCCAATGTCAGCACAGGCAGTATTCGTGAAAAGTGCCGTGAGGGTGATCAGTATCTCAAACAACAGCTCTATTCACAGGCATTGCAGGCGTACGAAGAAGCCTTGCGCATGGATCAACTGAATTTCTACGCCTGGAATGGCAAGGGAACCGCGCTGTATAATCAGGGAAATTATCGTCGCGCCCTGGAATCCTACCAGCGAGCAACTGAGATTGAACCAAACAATGCTGTGGTCTGGGTGAGCGCAGGATTAGTGCTCAACCGCCTACAACGCTATCAACAGGCGCTGGTCCACTTTGAACGGGCCCTCTCAATCGATCCACTCTATGTGGCGGCCTGGAATGGTAAAGCTGATACACAACTGGATATGAACACACCTGAAGAGGCATGGGCATCCTATGAACAGGCATTGAAGATTGACGCACGCAGTTTCCACGCATGGAATGGTCTGGGCAATGCGCGCTCAGTACTGCATGATTTTACCGGGGCCGTCGACGCCTACACCCGTGCCCTGCTGATCAATCCCCGCAGTGCGGTAGCCTGGTGCAATAAAGCCGAAGGACTGATTCGACTGGGGCACAATAAAGCGGCGCTCGATGCCTTAAACGAGGCCACTGAAATGGATAAAAATTATCCTCGTGCCTGGTTATTAAAAGCTGAGGTGTATGAGTCACTGGGTAATACACAAGAGGCGCAAAAAGCGCGTCGGCGTGCTAACCGCTGGGGAGGATATAAAAACTAACTGGAGTCATCCACATCCTTCCCCGCTCAACGCACGCACTGCGCTGGCGGGGAATGTCCTTATCCAATGCATGAGAGAGAGGAGAGAAGAGGAGGGGAGAGGCGTACTATTTGGGCAGAGAAGTATGCCTGCTTGTCCGCAGACGCTCTTCTTTCTTCCACTTGCGGGCAAAAATACACAGTTCGTACAATGCACGCAGGATAACTTGAGGTTTTGCACCCGTTGCCTCACCGCCAGCGCGTGGCAAATGTTTCACACCCACTTCGGTATAACTATAGCCCGCACGTTTGAATTTATACATAATCTCAGCATTAATCATCGCGCCGCCTGTTTCAAGATCAAGCGTCTGGAAGAATTCTGCTCGATAGAGCTTAAAGGCACAATCCAGATCGCGGACCTGCACCCCAAAGACCAGGCGTACTAACTGCTTCCAGCCCCAGGCATTCAATTTGCGAATCCAGGGATCGTGACGAGGATTGCGATAGCCCAGCACGGCATCGTGATCCTCCAGCAAGGGAAAAAACTGTTCAAGATCGCGAATATCAAACTGTCCATCTGAATCCATAAAGAAGACGAGATCCTTGGAAACGGCATGGAAACCAGTGACCAGAGCTGCGCCATAGCCTTTATTGGCAGGGTGGTTGATCAAGCGGATGCGCGGTTCAACCTGTACTGTATGTTCCACCAGAGTGCGTGTACGATCTTTACTGCCATCATTCACCAGCACAATTTCAAAATCATGCGTCCAATTCTTCAATGCACTCACCACGACAGAGAGGGTATGCTCGATCACAGCCTCTTCATTATAGGCAGGCAAGACTACAGATATGCTATGGACAAGTGGTGTTTTTTCCGCTGAGGCAGGCGGCAATTCAACCTCCTGTTCAGGCAAAACACCAACCTGTATGGGATGCGCGTCCATCGCCGACAAGGCCACCACACCGATAGTCATCCCCAAACTGGCGAGAGCTTTCCAGAGCACAGCATAGCAAGAAAAAGCACCCGGAACCTCATTCAAAGAGCCAGAAAAAAAATGCCGCTGTCTCATCGCCTGATAACCTCTTTCTCCACTATCGTGACGCATACATTGCATGATAAATACCACACTTTTAGTCTACAGTACAGGCCAAAAATCAAACATCCTCTGTATGTACACTCGTAAACAGTGCTCATAGAGAGGATATCTGGTAGCAAAATAAGGCCAGGAAAGCCAGAATGACATGAAAGATGAGGAGCGTTACGGAGGACATTTATTCAAAGAGTATATCATCCAGCAATGGAGGACGCTGGGGTCTATCCTCTTCAGGATCGCTTAAATTAAGAAAGATGTTTACAAGGACAGCACTAAGTAGAACGGCAAGCACAACCACAAACATTAGCAATAATGCAACCATAATGTCCCTGCCTTTGATGAAAACCGCGCTTCTCGCTCCCTATACTATTACATTTTATCTCTATTCATATATTACTAACAACGCAAACACCAAACAACTATCCAATATTCCATCCAAAAAAAGATCAAGAGAAGGAATAGAATCTTGTCGCTCACTTGCAGGCAGGCGCTTGCGCGCCTGCACCCTTTTTAGTATGTGGTGTAGAAAAAGTTCTGCGAACTTTTTCTACACCACATACTAAAAAGATGCTTGAGCACCATCGGTGCGAAAATTCATGCACTGAGATCGTGAAAAGCATGGGAATCAAGCGCTCTCTCAGCTCGGCTTTATACAATTTTGAAAACGTGAGCTCAAAAATGCATCGCGCCCACCCTTTGTAGTGTGTGATGGAGAAAAAGTTCTGCGAATTTTTTCTCCATCACACACTACAAAGATGTTTGAGCACCATAGGTGCGAAAAAACATGCGAGAAGACCGCAGAGACAATAGGAATCATAGTACAGGTATGGGTGCTCACTATTTAAATTTCTAGAGGGTGGCAGCAATTGCTGGATCAATACGAGGAAAGAGTAGCGTGCCACCAGCAATCCTGGTAAGTGGAACACTCCCCCAGGCACTCTGTTCATCCCAGGCTCCAGCCTCAATCGGTGGCAATCCCAATTGCTCCATGATACGAGAAGCGGAGGTGGGTAGATAGGGTGCGAGGAGAATAGCAAGGATGCGCGTGGCTTCTGCAGCACTGGCAAGCACAGTATCCAGATGTTGTTCCTCGGCGGGATTTTTGGCGAGTTGCCAGGGAGCATTCTGCTCAATGTACTGGTTCACACGCTTCACAAAGGTCCAGATAGTCGACAGTGCCTGTCCAATCTCCCAGCGCTCAATAGATTGCTCGGCTCGGCGACGGATGCTTTTCGCCATACCCTGTAGCTCCAGCTCAAGTGCTCCCGCGGGTCCGGCTAGCGGGACATTTCCCTGGCGATAACGGTTGAGCATCGAGACGACACGATTGAGCAGATTTCCCAGATCGTTGCCGAGTTCATCATTGTAGAAGCGCAACAATCCAGTACGTGAGAAGTCTCCATCTGAGGCAAATGAGAGCTGGCGGGCCAGATAATAACGTACTGCATCCACACCAACTTTGTCGACGAGTGTCACGGGATCGATGACGTTGCCGAGTGTTTTGGAGATGCGATGGCTCTCCAATGCGAGGAAACCATGCACAGCAATCTGTTTGGGAAGTGGTAAATCAACCGAGAGCAACATAGCGGGCCAGTAGAGACAGTGGAAACGCGTGATATCTTTTCCAATTACATGCGCATCGGCAGGCCAGTAATGCTGAAATTGCTGCTCATCAGAGAGGAAACCTACGGCAGTCAGATAGTTAGTCAGGGCATCGAACCAGACGTAAATGACGTGCTGTGGATCACCAGGCACCGGAATTCCCCAGTTTTCGATACCCGCCCGTACCTGACGCGAGACAGAGAAGTCACGGAGTCCTTGATGAATGAAAGAGATCACTTCGGCCCGGCGTGAGGCAGGCACGATAAAATCAGGATGCGACTCGATATGCGCCAGAAGCTGGTCACTATATTTGGAGAGCGCGAAGAAGTAATTCTCTTCATCCAGCCATTCTGGGGATAGCGAGGGATGACTTGGACAACGTCCACCTATCAAATCTTCAGTATTATAAAAGGTATTACAGTTGGGACAATACCAGCCAGAATAGGTAGCGCGGTAGATATCCCCTTTAGCGAGCGCACGTTGAAACATCTCCTGGGAGGCACGGATATGCTGCGGCTCAGTGGTACGCATCCAATAGTCATAAGATAGATCGAGCTTGCTCCAGGCATGGCGGAACTGTTCATCCAACGCATTGATCCAGGCGTGGGGCTCGACATTGTGGGCACGGGCCGTCTGCAAGACATGCAAGCTATTCTCATCAATACCCATGCTAAAAAAGGTATCGTGTCCGCGCAAGCGATGATAGCGGGCCACGATATCGGCGGCAACCTTCTCCAACGCATGCCCAATATGTGGCGCACCATTGGGATAATCAATGGCGGTCGTCACATAGTAACGTGGCTTATCAGTAGCTGACGTACTACTGGCGGTATCAGTAAGGGGCTCTATTGTCATGATTTCATCCTCTATAAACTGAAAGGGAGGCAACGAAACGCAAAAAGAAAGGAGTGCAGATGGTGTCATCTGCACTCCTGAATTTGCTCTGTCGAGATACTTTACTGCTTCAGAGATCCGCTATCGCACGAGAAGGAGGACACAGACACTTTACGGCATACCATCATTGCCATCATATTCATATGAGGCATGGGTATCCGGGAACGCATGCTATGCATAAAATATTGAGAATTTGATTGTGTCTGTAGCAAAGTGTATCAACTCCCCTGCTGCACTATAAACTGGGCAGTGCTCATCAAAGTTACGCATTTAAAAAGGCGTCTTCTGTAAGTGTAGCGAGAAATGTCCTCTTTTGTCAAGTTTTTATGTCTGAGATAGAAACTGGAAATCACACGGGATAGATTTTCTTCATCATAATTCGTACATAGAAACTTGATCAAGATTGTCATAAATACACATGCCAGAGCCATAAGGGATGTGTTACAATGGTTCCAATCTCATCATTCTACAAGAAATGATGCTATTTTAAAGATGACAGCGGCGCACAAAGATCGATATGCTAGTATATTCTCGCGAAAGGGCTTCTCATATGGATGGTTCAAACGCTACGACACAGGCAGATCGGATACTTGATCTTGGTACAGAAGGATGCAGTCGTTTATTAGAGAATATTGCAGATGCCATAGCGGATCTATCAACAGGTCAGACGCTCCTTGTCATCGCCAATGATCCAGCCGCACCGCTGGATATTAAGGTCTGGTGCCGCACCACTGGCAATCCCCTGTTGGATGTCAATCTCCTCGAAAACACCTATCTCATCCAAAAAAAATAGGGTATTCCAAATCTCATCCTACGAGCATCCCACTCGTAGGCCATTCCTCCCCAACATCCGTGCCAGTGGACAGTGCAGAGCGTTGGGGCGAGAGCGTTGTACGAGCAAAGGTAACGGGGTTGGGTCACAGCACGAGAGTGAGCTGGTTGCGCACTCCCGCATGCGTTGGATCTGGCGTCCTGCTCTCACGCATGAGATGTGAAAAGTCTTGACTTTTGAGTTTTTATTGGGTACTATTGATAGTACAACATCATTTATAGGAGAAACAACGCGTGATAGCTTTTAATTAACCATGGATCAACCGTGTAACACAGGTGGTGACAGCTTTAGTATGCCCTCAGAGGATACTGGCTGCGCTGAGTGGTACGGTACCTGTTAATGAAGGCTTTTCGTTGTTATCCATCTCATCTGCACTTTCATTTTCTCCCTACGCAAGAATAAGATGCATGTTATCCTTCTATTAGCAGGCACACCACCACTCAGTTGTTAGCTATACAGTCATAGCATACAAGCTCTCACGGCAACGCACCTACCAGGAATGGATAAACACAAACCCAACCAAACAACAAACACATAGATAAAACACGCTGTCACCAGACAGCTTCCGAGAAGAGAGCTTAAAGGAGCATAATTTGCCGGAACACGATTTACCTCGTACAAACGATAAAAAAGATGAGAACAATGAACAGAAACCGATGCGCGGCTTGCTCGCCGATGCCCCGATGCGGGCAATCCTGGTCAGTATCGATTCAAAAGAGACGGATTGGCCCATTGGTGAGTCGCTGGATGAGTTGGAGCAATTGGCAACGACAGCAGGCGTAACGTGCGTTGAACGTGTGATACAGCGCATGGATCATCCCCATTCCGCGACCCTGCTGGGTTCGGGAAAGGTAAAAGAATTAGCCGAAATGCTGCATGGGCAGGATTGTGATGCGGTGATCTTCGATCTGGAGCTACGCCCTAATCAACATCGCAATCTTGAACGCGAACTGGAAATACAGGTACTGGATCGTACGGCCCTGATCTTGATCATCTTTGGTCAGCGTGCCCGTACACGTGAGGGCCGCTTACAGGTTGAGTTGGCACAGGTCGAGTATGATCTGCCACGCCTGACGCGTCAATGGTCCCACTTATCCCGTCAGAGCGGTGGTGGTACCAATCAGCGTGGTGAAGGTGAAAAGCAGATCGAGGTTGACCGCCGTATGCTACGGCGTCAGAAGGATCAACTGGAAGAAGAGTTGGATCTGGTACGTAGCCAGCGCCAGCTCCATCGTGAGCGCCGTAAATACGCTGGCGCGCCCGTCGTTGCCCTGGTAGGCTATACCAATGCAGGTAAGTCCACACTCCTCAATCAGTTAGCTGGAGGGATACAGACACTGGCTGAAGATAAGCTTTTCGCCACGCTTGATCCTACCACCCGTCGCGTACGGCTGTCAGGCGGTCAGGAGATACTTTTCTCCGATACCGTGGGCTTTGTACAACGCCTTCCTACGACGCTGGTTGCGGCCTTCCGCGCCACACTGGAAGAGGTGTCCGAAGCTGATCTCCTGGTTCACGTTGTCGATGCCTCACATCCCTACGTTCACCATCAAATTGAGGCCGTCGAGCAGGTATTGGAAGATATCGGCGCGGGCGGTTTGCCAATGGTGCTGGCCTTGAATAAGGCCGATCTCTTGCCAGAGAATCTCGTGATTCATCTCAAAGGGATCGCCGCGACCTTGCCGGTCGTCAAAGTCTCAGCCATGCAAGGCACAGGTGTTGAGGATCTGTTACGCAGCATCAGCAACGCCCTGATCGAGCAGTTCGTCAGCCTCGATGTGATCCTTCCCTACGATCGTGGTGATCTGGTGGCTCAATTCCATCAGTATGGCACGATTGAGCTTGAGGAATATGTAGAACAGGGTACGCATCTCCGTGGACATGTGCCCGACAACCATAGTGGACCTTTCTATGCCTATCAGCAAAACACAAAGCGTACCACAAAAGTTATGGGCAAAGTTCAATTCATCCAGCAGGAAAAAGCGGTATTAAAACCCTGATCGACAGAGCATATCAGCTTTTTGACAGGAAAGGCACGGCGTACAACACGCTCGTGCCTTTCTTTCTGCCCTCTCCTGCTTCCCCAAACTCCATAGATCCCATTCATTGAGCCGCTAAATGATTTCCAAAGATGGCTTCTGCCTCACGAAGGGTGGATGCCTTTGCACAAAGTATCTTGCATACAAGCAACTATTGTAAAAGCATTCTGTGTGTTTTATACTTGTCCACATGCAGTGCGGTAAGAGAGGATTGTTTCTCTCTCAAGAGGAGGTTTTCATGGATAAGATTGAGGATTGTCTAAGCTTCTATCTCGGCAAGGCATATCAGCGCGTCACGCAGTCGGCCAAATTGCGCCTGGTTCCCTATGGAATCACGCCCGTACAGTACGCGCTGCTCAAGGTCCTCTGGGAGCACGATCAGCAGAGCGGTGCCGAATTGGGCGAGCGCCTGCTGTTAGATAGCGCAACGATGACAGGACTGCTTGATCGTCTGGAACATGCGGGGCTGATCGAGCGCAAGGCGCATGAGACCGATCGCCGTGTGAATAGGGTGGCCCTCACTGCTCGTGGGCGCGATCTTCAAGCACCACTTGACCGTGAGATGGACCAGATGAATGAGGATTTTCTCGGCGACTTGCCTCCTGAAGAGAGAAAGCTTCTGCGGAATCTGCTCGTGACCATTGCTGTCTGGAAGCAGGCGGAACATCCATCTGCGAATTGATAGCAGTTGAGAGAGAAGCAAATATCACGACGAAACCTCATGAGGGTACTACGCACGTGGACGTTTTCACAAAAGATTGTAAAGCGAGGATTCTTTTTATGTTTTTTGATACAAAAATCGCATTGATTATTCGAGACGATTTAGCAGTATGGCAGAAGATGAATGTAGCAGCATTCCTGACAAGCGGAATTGCTGCCTCTTACCCGGACAGTATTGGAGAATCATACGAGGATGCATCCGGGAATAAGTATCAGCGGCTCATCGGTCAACCTATATTGGTTTATGGAGCTGATCGTGCCGCCTTAGCACGGGTGCTGGATCGCGCGCTCTCACGAGGTGTACAACCTGCACTTTATACCGAAGAGATGTTTTCGACCACCCATGATGCTGCCAATCGTGATGCTGTACGCAGTGTCGAACGAGAGAGTCTGAATCTGGTAGGTCTCGCCATCAGAGCAGAGAGAAAAGTCGTCGACAAAGTTGTCGATAAACTGAAGTTTCATCAGTAACTTCATAAGGGTCCACCCATATCGGAAAAGGTGAGTGCAATCGACCACTACTATCCACCAGCAGCGTACACTATTCGCTGGCAAGGTCTCATAGCTTGATAAAAGGGATGGGAATGGACGAGCATGCAAAGTCTGGTTGCTTGCGATAGAATGAAGCAACGCTTCTGCAGGCCAGTATAGGATACAGAGAGTTTGTGTGCTGCTTTTGCCGAAAGGGGTTAAGAGTATGGTGCCATCGAACCGCGTCCCACCTGAACAGCCAGCCAACGAGCTAGTGATGCCACAGCGACGAGGACATGGATGGCTCTCGGCACTCATTATCGGTCTGCTCCTATTCGTGATCTCTATCCTGGTGATGTTTTGGACGGAGAATAGTAATCTCTATCCCACTGTCATTATCATCGGCAACTTTCTCATTCCAATTGTATTTGTAATCTTTCTCTATGATCATCAGAATATCAGTTCTCTGTCGGCGGAGACAATCGCCAAAAGTTTCGGTATGGGAGGCATCCTGGGGACACTGGGCGCGGCGGTCCTGGAAGCCCTGCTCGTTCCCCCACCAACCGCGAATGGAAGGCTATCATTTGGTGCTGGCATGCTGGTGGGGCTGATCGAGGAGGGATGTAAGATCCTGGCGGTTGTATGGCTGGCCCGTAAGATGCGCCATACCTCAGCTCTGGATGGTCTCTTGCTTGGGGCTGCAGTTGGTATGGGTTTCGCGGCCCTCGAAAGTACTGGCTATGCATTCACTACCTTCATGATGGGACAAGGACATTTCGGAAGCTCAATTGTTATCACCATCTTCCGTGGCCTGCTGGCTCCCTTTGGACACGGCACCTGGACCGCGATACTGGCCTCGGTCCTGTTTCATAACAGTTACAACAACCGCTTCCACATCACACCCGCCGTCATTATCACCTATCTCTTTGTCTCCATCCTGCACGGAGCCTGGGATGGCTTACCACAGACTATCTATCTGGTCATCCCTCCCGGCATCCCTCTCTCGGTCTCAAATCTGGTCATCAGTTGCACTGGCCTCATCGTCCTCATCATCTTCTATCGCGTCGATGCCCGTCCGCACCTCCGCCAGCCAGCCCGGGGATAGATTGTCTGCGGCCCCTTACATATGCCTGACAAGCTCAAGTATTGATAAACCGACAGCATGCAGTAGCATTGATTATCATAAAACAGCATGGTATACTAAGATATCATTGCTGCTGCTAGCGATATACGATTTCTTTCGCAATACAAGAACGCAAATAGTTATACGTAGATATGCATGCACGTGTATTGTATCGATCCTCTCCTACATATCGATCGCTGTTTGATCGCTAACTTTGCCTTGTAGCGCGTGGTATACAAGCGAGTGCATCTCCCTCTTGAAGGAGGAACAGCTATGGTTGAGCATTCTGCCTCGGTAATCGTTAAAGCGCCGGTTCATCAAGTCTACGAACTCTTCACGCATTTCAACGATTTTCCCAAATTTATGAGCTTTGTCAAAGAGGTGACATATCACGATGATATGCGCAGCCATTGGGTTGTCAAAGTCTTAGGTCAGTATGAATGGGATGCCATCAATGAAGATTGGATTCCAGATAAACAGATTGGTTGGCGTTCAACACGTGGTTTGAAGAATACGGGCAAGGTAAAATTCCATGCTCTGGGTCCTAACCGTACCAGCGTGGATGTCTATATTCGCTATACTCCTCCAACCGGACCACTGGGCAATCTCGGGAATCATTTTGGAGCCAATGGCTACTTTGACGCCAGCCTGCATAAAGATCTCGCTAACTTTGCACGTATGGTCGAGGAGGCTCCCGTTGGAGCACTTGATCCTATGTCCTCACATTATCTGTTCCATGAGGAGAGCGCGGCCCGCAAAGGGGATATCACGCCCCGTCAAAAAGCAGCCATGGAACGCGATCCCATGATGAGTCCACAGGCCTTATCGGAACGTGAGGCAAAAATCGCGCAAGAGGCCACACTACGTCAACAACTGGCAGCCACCCAGGCAACTGAACGGCAACGAAAACTGGAAAGTGAACAGGCACGGCAACGTGAGCAATCCGAAATTTTAGCCAGGGAAGCGATCAAACGCCAACAGGAGATGCGGGAACGCGAAGAGGCGCGGCGCAAAGCAGCCTCTATTCCCTTAGATCCTCGCCATACCTATGCGGCCTGGGCCCATGGATTGGGTGATAAGGACGGTATGCGAGCTCGCATACCCAACTTTGCACAGGACCCGATGACCTCACGTCGTCCCCGTAAACCCGTCATTTCCGCCAAACCACAGGGCGAAGAGTAAGCATTTCTCCTTCATCAGGACAACCGTTTGGGCTTCTCTTACGTGTACATGATATAGGATAGCTTATCAGCCCAGAAAAAAAACTATGACCAGGTTTGCTCCCCATACTGCTAGATAAAGCAGAGCAAACCTGGTCAGTTCATTCTTAGTTGTCAGAACTGTCAATCATCAAAAAGACACACATTTACCTATAGATATGTCCCTGTTATGTGGATAAAGGAGGAACAACGGTATGTCAGAACATCAGGGTTCAGTGGTCGTACAGGCACCACTCCAACAAGTCTATGCCTTCTTCAGCCATTTCAATGATTTCCCCAAGTTTATGAGCTTCATTAAAGAAGTTACGTATGATGACGAGCAACGCAGCCATTGGGTGGCTCAGATTGTTGGAACACATGAATGGGATGCCATCAACGAAGACTGGATTCCCAATCAGCAGATTGGCTGGCGCTCGACAAATGGGCTAGAGAATAAAGGACGGGTACGTTTTGCCGCAGTTGATGCCAGCCGCACACGGGTCTCTGTTTATATCAGCTATACACCACCAGCAGGCGTAGTCGGAAAAATCGTCAATTCGCTGGGTGTGAACATACGCTTCGAGGAAGTCCTCCAACATGATCTTGAGAATTTCGCCAGAATGGTTGAAGAGGCACCCGCCGGGGCTCTCGATCCGATGGATTCCCATTACCTGTTCCATCAGGGCAGTAGTGTAGCGAAGAATGAAATCACCGCGCAACAGAAAGCATCAATGAACGCTGATCCCATGATGGATCAGCAGGCGCTGCAATCCCGTCAGGGCTCCATTCAACAGGAAGAGCAGCTTCGCCAACGGCGACGCCAGCAAGAAGAGGCTGAACACCAGCGGCAACGTGAGCGCACTGCGCAGGCTGCCCAGGAGCAGGCTGAAGCCTTACGCAGACAGGCTGAAAAGGATACCGCCAGCCGGGCCAATGAGCCAGCCGAAACCACGGCACAGCCCGAGCTCGATCCCGTGCATGACACCATTGGTGGCCGCAATGCCTCCATGGATCGCACCGCCCTGGGAGATAAAGATGGGCGTATGGAGCGCTTCCCGCAGCATCATGAAGATCCTATGTTAACGCGTAGACCTAAAAAAAACACCTCGGTCAATACCCAATCGGCGGCCGACATCGAAACCGAATCGCCCTGGCGCAACAACATCTATGGAACCGATGCCGCACGCGATCCCAATCGCTTACCCGCTGAAGAAGACCTTCCTCAAGAGAAGTAATATAACCGCATGTATTCACTAATGATAGCCCTGGCCGAAATGGTGGGGCTATCATCTTCTGTACGAACTGAACCTTCCAAAAACCTTCTCTTTCAGGTCGCAGGCACTGCACATCTTGCAATCATTCAGCAAATATCATTATTATACATCAAGGTCGGCTATTTTGTAGCAAACGCACACTCTCCATGAGCACAAAGGAGTATATCATGTTAACTCAAGAAATAAACGCGTCACCATCTGTACGCGTCGCAATTATCGGCTATGGCTTAGCCGGTTCAGTATTTCATGCCCCATTGATCGATGCGATACCCGGGATGCAGGTTTCTGCTATCGTGACCAGCAAGCCAGAACGCCAGCAAAGCGCTCATCAACGCTATCCTCATGCCAAAATCCTAACGCATGTCAAAGAGCTCTGGCACGATGCCGGTGACTATGACCTCGTAGTCGTCGCGACCAGCAATAGTACTCATGTCACACTGGGTAGCGCCGCCATGCGGGCAGGTCTCCCGGTGGTCGTCGATAAACCTATGGCCGCCACTGTCGCTGACGCCCAGCGACTCCTGAGCACCAGTCAGGATACCGGTCAGCTCCTTACCATCTTCCAGAATCGACGCTGGGATAACGACTTTCTGACTGTCAAAAAGATCCTGGCATCTAATCTATTGGGACCGATTACCCGCTTTGAATCTCGCTTTGAGCGCTATCGTCCAACCCCACGGCACGGTGTCTGGCGCGAGTCAGCCGATCCCCAGGCGGCTGGCGGTCAACTCTATGATCTCGGTAGCCATCTGATCGATCAAGCCTTACACCTCTTTGGAACGCCTGAACAGGTCTACGCTGAAATGGAGATCCGCCGCCCCGGAGCCCTGGTCGATGATGATAGCTTTGTAGCTCTGCGCTTTCCCAGCGGCATCACCGCTCATCTCTGGATGAGTCAGGTCGCCAGGATATCCGGGCCACGCGTACGCCTCTGCGGGCTGCACGGCACTTATGAAAAATGGGGACTCGATCCTCAGGAAGACGCGCTCAGGGCAGGCAAACAGCCTGGAGCAGCCGATTGGGGCAGCGAGCCCCGCGAATTATGGGGCCGCGTCTCAACTACGCTCGAAAGTACTGGACTGCATCTTGATGGACCCATTGAAACGGTCCCAGGAGCCTATGAACAATTCTATGCCGGGGTGCGCGATTCTATTATCCAGATTGCTCCGGTCCCGGTAGATCCTGCCAGTGTGATCGATGTCATTCGCGTCATCGAAGCAGCCCAGGCCAGCGCCCGTGAGCATAGTGTTATCACCTTTTAACAGGCTATAGGGTGCTCACTGATCAGGATAAGTAGGATTTTCAGATGCCGCTTAGCGATAGCTTGCGTACCAGTGCGTGGCGGCTTCCAGAAAGGCAACGCCTTGTTCAAGGACGGCCAGGGCGTTTTCGGTGCTGTGAGATTGCTCATAATAGGTATGCACACATTGCGAGAAGCGGCGTATGCTCCGTCCCAGCGGAGCATTGGCGGGCAGCAGATACATAGCTGATTGTTTGGAGAGCCGCCAGATTTCAAGGGGTTGCGGAGCCTGTAATGCCAGGACGCTATACATCACGGGCCAGACATCCGTACACATATAGCGGACGCGCAGTTGGAGGCGATTTCCACCGGCTTCCAGGAGTTCGGCCGCTACTCTGGCAGGGACATGCTGGGCACGCTCGATTGTCTCTCTGGCGCGTTGTAGCAGCTCTGGCAGGGTTGCTTCTGGCACGGGAAGCGTACCATAGAGCATATGATAGGCTCCCGGAAGCGGTCCTCCATGCTGATGGGCCGTTTGCGAGGAGGTGACATATGCCTGGATATATTGGAAAGGCGCGAGATCAATCGCTGTGAGATCACGCTGGATTGCCATGCTGAGCGGCAGGGGCAGTTGTCCCGCTGGTGTGAGTAGCGTAGCAGAGAGATAGAGCCGAAAATCAATATCACTACAGCCCTCGATAATGCCACCTTTCAGGGCCGAACCATGGATCAGGATACCTTGCAGAGCATTCTGAAGATGCTGCCAGTAAATGCGAGCGGCGGCCTGAGCAACGGCACGCGCTTCGGGCACAAGAGGAGCTACATCAAACATGAAACCACTCCTTTTTCTTTCATAGAAGATGAACGAGCATCAGGATTTTGCGATCAAACGATATCAATCCGCTATCAAGCGCTATCAATCCACGATCAAGCGATATCAATCCAATAGCGTAACTTTTTGACGGGAGAGCCTTCAATATAGACTGCATTTTCAAATTGTCCGCCGTTATATTCAATCACTTTCTTCGAACCAATATTGGTTTCATCGCAGGTCACCAACGCACGTGTAATCCCCAGGGCCAGCGCCTTACGCAATCCTAACTGCAAGATCTGGCGGCCATAGCCCTTGCGCCGCCAGGAAGGGCGAATTTGATAGCCGATATGACCGGCAACCTTCAAAAGAAAGGCATTCAATTCGTGGCGCACCGTCAGAGTGCCGACATAGACACCAGACTGCTCATCGCCTTCGATCAGCCAGTAAGAAGTATATGGCACATAATTGGGTGGGAGAGAGGAATGTGGAGCAAAAGCAGTTTTACGCATCTGCTCCACAAAGCTATCAAAGTTGCTCATTAGATAATTCCGGTTGTATTGTAAAAAGACCCCTTCCTGCTGAAACTCCTGTAAAGCCTCCAGGAAGCTCTCCTTATATTGTGTCTGTGGCTCGGTTAGAAACAGCATCAATCTGTCCTCTCAATCAACCAATTATCACCTATTGTCGGGTGGATCAACTCAATCTTGCAATCTCCCTCCACCGTAGGAGCCACCCTTCACGGACAAGACCGCTCAACGAACGAGGATCTCGATGGAGAAGTGTAGGTGCGTGCCAAGGCCGCAGCCGAGGTGCGCTTTCCTCGTCTCGTACCTCCATTTCGCCCCCAACGCTCTCCTGGACACTATGCCACGACCGAGGGAATCGTACGAGCAACGGCAAAGCGCACCTCGGTTGCGACCCTGTCTGTTACCCACATATTTCTATTCAAGTGTGAGTTCAGAAGCCAGGTGAATTCCTTCTACAAGCGTTTGGATGTATAGCCAACCTTTCCAGAGGGTTTTCCAGCCTGGCTCTCCGTCTCC
>NZ_BIXY01000015.1 GCF_008326305.1 Dictyobacter arantiisoli
AAAATCTCCTTTACTACTTTTGCCTTAAATTCTGCCGTGTGTTGTTTTCTTTTTTGCTTTTCCATGAATCAATTTTATCTTACGAGCCAACTTTTTTCTGTCTGAATTTCTAGGGGCATTATAGATATTGCAAATAAAATAAACCATCCGGCAACAATTGCAATCTCTTTACTAGGTAAAGGTACCGAGCTTGACCGATCAGGAAAACATCAAGAAGCTATTGAATGTCTTGAAGAAGCACGAGACGAATCATTCAGAGCCAGCAAACATGTATCAGCCCTTATAAATGCCTATTTAGCACGTGTCTATGCAAGTAGTGGTCTATCTGAAAAATTTAAGCGTGCTATAAATACGGCTGAAAAGATAGCAACCGAAATCACGCTTTATTATGGAGATGGAACAGATTTTGTCTTTCACTCCCTTAGTGGGATACTCGCCGAGCGGAGCTATGGTTATTTAGAAATTAGAGAACCTCAAAGCACACTTGACATGAAAGCTCAGATACAAAGACAAATAGCTGTAGAGGGTAATATATGGCTTGATGCGTGGATACCCTTAGACTGGGCGAGAGCCTACTTGATGCTAGGAGATATCAATAAAAGCGTTGAAGCAAGTGAAGATTTTTACAAAAAGGCTACTGCAATAAGGTCACCACATGCAAAGAGCCGAGTATTTAGATTGTTGAATACTATGGAGGCAGCCGGATATGCTGAAGAAGAGGCTGTAAAAAACTTTCGTAGGGAACTCTACGAGTCGTCACCAGGACAGGCTAATACAAACGACCTGTATATATTATAAGCAGAAACAAGAGCGCAAGGTTAGTTACTTTGCGCTCTTGTTTCTGCTTATTTCTCTTCTGGTACATCCTCTATAAGTTCTGAAACCTCAACACCTAAAACTTTAGCCACTTTTATAAGAGTGCTATATGCCACATCCCTATACGGATCTTTATAAATACCGCTCATTGTACGAGGATGCACGTCAGCCGCACGCTGTAATTTTGTTTGCGTCCAACCTTTTTCAGTAGCAACCTCTTTTATCTTTAATCTTATTGGCATATTCACAACCTCTCAATTTTTGGCTAGTATACACGAAAACTTGACAATTGAATAGACTCACATTATGCTATCACTATAGACAGACATTTAGTGAGTTCACATAGTGCCTAAATGGCAAATAAAAAACGGCCTACGTGTGCAAGATGTAGGCCATTAGAGAGACGAAGCCTGTTAAACATTCAGACTCTCTACGCTGTTATTTTTACAGCGTAAGAGCCATTAGTCAAGCAAGGAGAAGCTTGTATTATGGCACAGCAAGTTTTAAAAAAAGCCTCGTACATGGTTTGTATTGGTAATGCCGCAGTCACTACATATGACAAGCAATTTTTTGATGGAGCAAAGCGGGGTTATAGTGAGTATACACAGAATTACCGAGGGAAAATATTAACAGAGCGAGATATTTACTTAATCATTATGCAGATTGTTGATGTAAAACATTCTGAAAATTATCAGGCAGGTATCATAGCTGGATGGATGGCAGCTATGTTTGAAACAAATCCTACCGAATGTAAACTTATCAAAATGTCCCAAGAGTAAGAACCCCAACCTTAGAGCAGGACCGCTAAGTGCTAAAAATCAGACCACTTACAGGCTATAGTATGCTTCGCATGACTTCAGCGCGGCTCAGGGGTAATGCAATAGCAACCGTAGCCGCGCTGAAGTCACCCAAGGGTACCATAGCCTGTAAGTGGCAAGCGCAAGCGTCTGATTTTTTTTACGCACTTAGCGCCCTGAAGATACATTGTTAGTTGGGTTAAGCGCCTCTGGCAGGACTTAGCACAACTAGGAGACAGCAGCTTTATTTATAGCTAATTCCATAATGGGAATCGTTTCTTACCCTTAGATGGCAGTGATAAAAGAGACATGCACACCCCTATAAACCAGCCTGTAGAGGGAGTTTACATTGACAAATTGATGAATTTATGATAAAATATTTACGTTACCAGTGTTACCCCTCTAAGAGGGAGGATGCAATATATTTTAATGTCATTAGCATGAAAGGATGTCATACAATGGCAGCAGATTACAACCAGAATGAAAAATATAGAGGCTTACGCGCTTTAGAGTTTCTACGTGTTAGTTCAGTAGAACAAGAAAAAATGTATGGTTGGCCTCGACAACATGCAGAGATACAAAAGAAGTTAATTGACCCCTTGTCTTTAAGAATTGTAGATACATTACGAGATTCATATACAGGCTTAGAGTTTCAAGAACGCGAAGCGCTTCATGTTGTACTTGATAAGGCGAAAAAAGGCGAGTATGACATTTTAATCATGGATATGTTAGACCGACTTGGAAGAAAAGGACTAGAACGATAAATTTACATGCTTCAACTAAAAGAAGCCGGTATACGTGTTGTATCAGCAGATCCAGAAGATCATAGCGACGATGAGTCATCCTGGGGGGAATTAATACGTTATTTAAGAGGCAAAGCAGCAGAGGACGAAGTAAAGAATATACGTCATAGAACAATGGGAGGGAGACGAGCAAAAGCAACCGGAGACCCTGAAAAAGGAATACCCCCTATGCTTATATGTGGTGGTCATAGCCGATACGGTTATAAGTGGGTTACAAATGATAAGGGCCGAAAAATAGGAACAGAGCCAGATCATACTGTTATTTATGTTTCGCAAGACGGCATTGAATGGACAGGTGTGGATGTAATCAAGTTCTTATTCCAATCATCAGCAAATGGGGCTACTATCAAGAGAATAGCCGTAACTTTGAATGAAATGGGCGTACCGTCTCCATATAAGCTAAAAGGGATTCAGAGAAGGGATGCACATAAGGCAATATGGCAACCGTCAGCAATCGCACGTATGCTTCGAGACAAGGGATATGCAGGAGAAGTAACTTTATTTAAGGAGAAAGTAGTAGGAAAAAGATCGAACGCGAAAAGACCAGGAGCAAAAAGCGAAATTCGTGAAAAAACCGATCCCTCAGAACAAGTTACTATAGAAATTCCTAGCATTATATCAATAGAACTATACCAGCAGGTGCAGAAGCAGCTAGACAAAAATAAAAGGCAAGCCGGACGCAATAACAAAAACCCTGAAGATTTTTTAATGCGTTCAGGGTTAGCTTTTTGTGGGTATTGTGGTTCTAGAATGATGGGCAAACGCCGAGTTCGTAAGAACAAAAACGGAACAGAAACGCCTCTTTTTGGTTACACCTGCATAGGAAGATACGGCCAGTTAGAAAAATGTAAAGGTTGTTGGATAGACGCCAGAATAGTAGATAGGGCAACGTGGGAGAAAGTAATTGAAATCATTGATAATCCTGAAGTAGTTGACGAAGCAGTTACTAAAAAAAGAAAGAAAGACCCCACAGCAGGGAACCGAGTCAAGATAAAAACTAAGATCAAAGAGATTGAAGCCCAGCAGGAGACTTTTAGAACTCAGTTACGTGACCTTATGTTAAAAGGAGTACTTGACCAAGGGACACAGGAATTTCTTTCAACAGAGCTAAAACAACTATCCGAAAGATTGCAGGAATGGAATACTAAACTTATAGAAAACGAGGATGTACATCAAGAATGGAAAAAAATTGAAGATAAGTTGAACGATGTACACAAAACTTGTAGACAACTAAGCGAGCAAATACACGATCCTGAGTATGCCCCAACATATCAAGAAAAGCGTGATTTAGTTGAATTTTTCAAAATCACAGCAACTATATGGAAAGCAGATCATAGCCCAAGATTCAAATTAGAATCGAATGTTGTTGATATTGTAACCGACCTCTCATGTCTGGCATGGCCGGTAACGTGACCGCCTTCAATACTGTCTGGACGTATGACCTTTACAAATCGTATATCAGGAAAGAGGCCCCCGACAACCACTATCTGTGGATGGGTCGTATTGTGACAGTAGTGGGTATTCTTTTGAGTGTTGCCACGGCCTATATCGCGTCAAATTTCTCGAGTATCATGGACTATGTACAGGCGTTATTCTCGATCTTTAATGCTCCATTGCTTGC
This sequence comes from Dictyobacter arantiisoli, assembly GCF_008326305.1. Lineage (GTDB taxonomy): Bacteria > Chloroflexota > Ktedonobacteria > Ktedonobacterales > Ktedonobacteraceae > Dictyobacter > Dictyobacter arantiisoli. The sequence goes on from NZ_BIXY01000015.1 coordinate 4,038, forward strand.
AACATTCTTGCTGGGAATGTTCTGGAAGCGTACAACACCCTGGGGTGGTTTCTGGGGCTTGCTGATTGGTACCATCTGCTCCATTGCCCTCTGGCTAATGGAACAGTCTCTCCATCTTTTCTCGCTGGGAAGTTCAGAAGGTTCAAGCATGTGGCGTGCCTTAATTGCCTGGGTCGTCTGTCTGGCAGTGACCATAATTGTCTCCCTGTTTACCAAACCAAAGCCTGACTCCGAACTGGTGGGTCTGGTTTACAGCATGACGCCAAAAGCAACGGTAGTTGAAACTGTCTGGTACAAGAGGCCAAAGGTGCTGGCTGGGGCCGCATTATTGATCTTCGTTGTGCTAAACATTATCTTCTTCTAAGCGTTGAAAGGGGAAACAGCTATGAGCCAGTATGAAGAGCAGAAAGAAATGAAAGCAGCCGAGAGCTCAGCAGAACCGAAAGAAAGAATGGTGATTGCATTACCTATCGGTGCCACGATTGGGGTGATTGGTCTGGTGCTGCTACTATATGGTCTGCTTGGTCACGTTGACTATAGCCACAGCGCAAATATCAATATAAATCTCTGGTGGGGTTTGGGGATGATTGTCTTTGGTATTGTTATGTGTGCTGGTAGCTACATTTCAGGCCGCAAACGGTAACTATGTGAGCTATCTTTGAAATAACAGAACAGCGTTGTTTACCAGTGCGAATGCTTCTGTCAGGAGCATTCGCACTGGTATTGTTTTATCATCTCTTTTTGCATTTTGAGATCCTGACGTAAGAAATAACATGCTTTGACTGGAGGTAACCGGAACAACACCGGCAACTATGGGATTTGTATGGGTATGGTATACTTCGCAACGACAGTGCATAAGCTAAATAATAGCATAGCCATAAGCAGGCGCTGTATACTAGTAGCAATGTAGGAGTACGAACGATGGCGGAAGCACGGCAGGAATTTCCCATAGAGACACAATTGAAGAAGGATATCCAGGATGCGCAACGAAATCGAGATCAATTGCGCCTGGATACGTTACGTATGGCTTTAGGTTCGATTCATAATCTTGAAGTTGCTCGTACTGATCGCAAGCATGCAGAATTTGGACAACCACTAACCGAGGCCGATTGCATCAAGGTGCTTGAGCAAGAAGTAAAGAAGCGGAATCAGGCCATCCCTCTGTATAAGCAGGGTGGACGTACCGATCTAGCTGAAAAAGAGCAGCATGAGATGGAGATTTTGCAGGTATATCTGCAGTCCTCTCAAATGAGCGATGATGAGTTACAGGCTCTCATAACCCAGCTGATAGAGCTGCACGGTAAAGAGTTTCGTAAGGTGATGCCACTGGCAGCCAAAGAGACCAAAGGACGTGCCGATGGAGGGCGTGTGCAGCGATTGGTGAGAGAATTGACCCAATAAGTAGATTGAGTTCATTTTCCTTGCCTGGCAAAAGAAAAGCCCACCGGATAACAAGTATATTGTTGTTCGGTGGGCTTTTCTTTTGCCAGGCAAGGAAACATGTGAGCGCGAAAAATTATGCTTGAAGATCGCGGAACAGATAGGATTTAAACACTTTGTTGTGCGCCCAGATGGAGATAATAAATATGCTGATATGGTATAGTATCTGATAAGAATAGAGAATGTATGTGGATTAGTAGAGATAAAGCTGCTTTAAGCAGTAATATGTAGGAATGCATACTTCCTATAGCCTCAACCCGGGTTAATTACTACATGCATGTGCGAAGTGAATGATGCTGGCTAATGCATTGAAGTGCCTGTACGCTGGCTTGTTTGAAGCTCTGATCTGAGTTGCCCCGCAATGCACACCTGTAGCGTCTCTGGCAAGGTACAATCAACGTAATGGGTCGGATGCAAAACACTGTCTGATAATTGAGTGTCGCATCAAATTTTATGATGGAGGATGCATGCTATGTCTACTGCAGCAATTGAGTTACCTTTGTTCCCTTTAAATGTGGTGCTCTTTCCTGGTACTGTATTACCCTTGCATATCTTCGAGTTACGCTATCGCCAGATGGTGATTGATTGTCAAAGAGAGGATAAGCCTTTTGGTATTGTGCTGGCGAAGGCTGGTAGCACCTTTATGCATGAAGAGACACATGAGATAGGAACATTAGCTGAAATCCATAGTTTGCACAAGCTAGAAGATGGTGGCTATGATTTAATGGCAGTAGGTTTGCGGCGTTTTCGTATTGTAAGCCAGCATCATGATAAGCCCTATCTCTCCGGTTGGGTTGAGCCATTTGAGGATGTTGCTGAACGTGATGAAGCATTAGATCATCTTGTTCGACATGCGCGTAATCTGTTTATAACCTATCTCAATATGCTCTTAGAAGCTCCCGACGAGAATTATTTGTATGCCAAACTTCCTGAGTCCCCTGAAAACTTGTCTCATTTCATTGCATACTTTCTGGAAATTGAAGATATAAAAAAGCAACGTTATCTTGAATTGCATTCTACGCAGCAACGGTTTGTAGAAGAAATTGCAGTTCTACGTCGCGAAATCCCTTTGATGCGATATTTGTTATTCAAAAAGCCTGGAGACGACGTGACTATGTTAAACTAATGGCATTGCTCTAGTAGTAGAATTCAACCAGCGCTACTACGCAATATATAGATAGCATAGGTTCTTATGGCACGCAGATTGAGCTGAGCCTTTGCGTGTTCATAAAGAAAATGGAGAATGAGAGAGACATGACTAATTATCAGAATTTCCGGCAACGGCTTGATGCTGTTTTACGTACCCGAGATGTTGAGCGGGTACGCGAGTTTTTGATTGCTGAAGGACAGTGGGATGAAGGTGTACCAGCAGATCCCTCATTTGCAATGTGGATGATGATCGCTGCCTCACCAACGTTAAAAGAACTCCATCCACAGGCACTGGCCTGGTTGAATAGCAATGGGCATAGTAGTGAGGCTCAGGCTGTCTCTGGCAAAAGTTCCTCTTCCCCACGTACCAGTTCAGGGACACGCTCTTCCAATGCTACGGGACGTTCCGCCTATGCTCCTAAAAGCAAACGTTCTGCGCCTCCACGTTCAAATAAGCAGAGATAACGTTTTCTCGTGGTGTATTGATAATTTGACTCATGGAATGCCGGCGTGATATAACATCAAAAATAAGGCAAAAGAGAAACAACTTCCTGGTTTGAAACAGTCTTTGCCTGCTACAGAGATCAAAGCTGATCTTGTACGCTGTGTCTATTTCAAGCTATTGTACCATGGGGTAAGCAAGAATCGCTGCTGATTAACAACTGGCTACGTATATTCTATTTGCCTCCAACGGTATGATAAAGTTGATACAAGTGCTTATTGATTTACAGAGGTTTGGAGGATCAGAATGAGTCAAACGTTGTCCTGGGGTATTATAGGAACTGGACGCATTGCTGGCATTTTCGCAAATGGTCTGACGAAGTCACAAACAGGAAAGCTCGTAGCTGTCGGAAGCCGAACGCAGGAGGCTGCTGATCGTTTTGGCGCTACCTGGAACGTCGCGCACTGCTACCATAGCTATGAAGATTTGCTTGCTGATGATGAGGTACAGGCTGTCTATATTTCTACCCCTCATCCTATGCATGCTGAGTGGGCTATCAAAGCGGCAGAGGCGGGCAAGCATATCTTATGTGAGAAGCCGATTGCACTTAATCATGCGGGTGCTATGGCAGTTATCGAGGCCGCGCAACGTAATGATGTCTTTCTCATGGAAGCGTTTATGTATCGCAGCCATCCTCAAATCGCCCGACTCACAGAATTGCTTCAAACAGGTACGATTGGCGATGTGCAATTAATCCAGGCCTCCTTTGCCTTTCGTTCAGGTTTTAATCCTGAGAGCCGTCTCTTACAGAATGCCCTCGGCGGTGGTGGTATCCTTGATGTCGGTTGTTATTGTACCTCGATGGCGCGTCTGGTTGCGGGCATCGCGGTGGGTAAACCTTTTGCCGATCCTATTCAGGTGACGGCGACCGGCCATATTGGTGCAGAGACTGGCGTAGATGAGTATACCGTAGCATCGCTGGCTTTCCCTGGTGCTATTCTGGCGCAGTTGTTAACCGGTGTACGACTCAACGCGGAGAATCACGTACGTATTTATGGCTCTGAAGGGTCGATTACGTTAACCACTCCCTGGAATCCTCCGGCTGGACAGGCCACACAGATTGTGGTGCAACGCGCTGATCAAACCGAGATCGAGCAAATTACGATTGAATGTCCAGATGATTTATACAGCCTGGAAGCGGATACCGTTGCTGCCCATATTCAAGAGCGTCAGTCTCCGACGGTGAGTTGGGAGGATACGCTGGGGAATATGCGTACCCTGGATCAATGGCGGGAGGCCATTGGCTTATCCTATAATGCGGAGCAGCCGCAAGGAGCCGATCAGCATCTCCCTGTTCATAAACGCCCGCTTGCGGTACATGCACAGAACATTATGAAATATGGACAGATCGCAGGTGTCGAGAAGCCAGTTTCGCGCCTGGTAATGGGTGTTGACAATCAAACCATCTGGTCGCATGCTGTAGTGATGTTTGATGATTTCTTTGAACAGGGCGGCAATTGCTTTGATAGCGCTTATATCTATGGGCGCGGTCGCTGCGAGGAGATCCTGGGACAATGGATTAAAAACCGTGGCGTGCGTGAGCAGGTTGTCATTCTTGATAAAGGGGCGCATACTCCTAATTGTAATCCCCAGGCATTGCACTCACAGTTTATGGAGAGCCTTGATCGCTTGCAGACGGATTATGTTGATGTTTATATGATGCATCGCGATAATCCAAACATTCCTGTGGGTGAGTTTATTACTGTGCTCAATGAACATAAAAACGCAGGAAGAATGCGTGCCTTTGGCGCATCAAACTGGTCGATTGAACGTATTCAGGAAGCGAATGAGTGGGCAGCAGCACATGGTCTGGTTGGTTTCTCTGCTATCAGTAATAATTTTAGCCTGGCACGCATGGTTGATCCAGTCTGGGCTGGCTGTATTGCTGCCTCGGATGCACAATCACGAGCCTGGTTAGAGCAGACACAGATGCCGATCATGCCCTGGTCCAGTCAGGCGCGCGGCTTCTTCACGGGGCGTGCCCATCCTGATGACCGCTCCGATGCCGAACTGGTCCGCTGCTGGTATAGCAGTGATAATTTTCAGCGTTTGGAGCGTGTAAACCAGATGGCTCAGGAGCGTGGTGTGTTGCCCATCAATATAGCGCTCGCCTATGTGCTCAATCAGCCCTTTCCCACTTTTCCGTTGATTGGTCCAAGGTTGCTCTCCGAGACGCGTACATCTTTACCCGCTTTAACGGTTGAGCTTACCCCCGAAGAGCTACGCTGGTTAAATTTAGAGGCTTAGGCATGGTTCAGAATGAGCTCAGATCAATGTGACAACTTTGAACAACCCACACTGTGAAAAATAAATCCTGAGAGGGCCTCCTGAGCGGCTTCAGGATTTATTTGTGGGTGTTTCCATCGTTCACAACTGTCACATCCATTTGAACCTTGCCTTAGCGTATCATCTCCTGTCAGGGAATGTATAGAAGTTTTTGAGGCAGGCTGGAACTTTTCCAGCCGCCTTTGTTAATCTATATCTGCCCATCTCCAGAGAGAGAGTTCGTAAGGAATATCCTTGTGCTCTAATAGAATGCGAATGGCCTGAAGATTTGCGGTAAATTTCTGGTCTTCTTCAGCGGTAAAAATCCCTTTCTGGATAAGTTTCTCCAGGAGGTAGAGCATAAAAGGATTTTTCTGGATGTGCGCAATCTTTGCTGGCTCGATTTTGCTGGCATGTGCCAATTCGATCAGGAAACGACGTGCCTGATAGCCAAAAATGGAGAGTGAATAGATATATTTTCGTGCTGGTTCGTTTTTTTGTGGGGCATAAAAGTATTCTTCTGCGAATAAAATGCTTCCATCCCGCTCAACGGAGACAGTAAAGGTATAGATGTCTCCGGCATTTTTTCGATATTTATCAAGTAGCATGCATTTTGCCATGCTCTGGTCTTCGAGCGGATGCACATGGCGGGCTGAAGATGAATTGCGTGGCAACCTCTTTTCGATTTCTACTGCTCCTCCTTCAAGTAATAGCTCTCTTTGTTGACTGGTTAAACCTTTAACACCAAAGATGTTGGCACCTTTACAGGCTGGTTTTGGATGTATGATGCGCTGTTGTTGTGTGTTTAGATCAATGAAAGCGCATTCTTTTTGGAGCGGTACGATGAGTGATTGCGTGTGTGCATTTACATAGATGTTTTCAATGTAGTGCCCTTTTAAATGAAAAGCTGTTATCTTTTTATGTGTGATCATATCCCATAACTCTATCGCATGGTTATTTTTATCGCTTACTACTATTTGGGCATTCCAGGGAAGCACTGTCATTGTGGATAGATTGTCTAGATAGGGAACTTGTTCCTCCTGGCTATCTCGTAGACGACTTTGAACTATCCCTGTGGCGAGATCTATGAGCCATACATCCCGTCCACGGCTTTTTCCCTCCATAAGCACAAAGATTTTGTGGTTGGAGAAAGGATAGAAGCTCAATGCATGAGCTTTACCAGGAATGCGGAACACCCCAATTTTTTGTTGCTTTACTACATCCCAGAGTATTATTTCACCACGCTTACTGGCTACAGCGAAAAAGTGACTGTCGTTACTAAAGGCGAAAGCGGATGTCATGCCTGGCAATTCTTGTATTTGTTTTTTGTTTACAATATCGATCAAAAAGATTTTTCCCTCTGAGTCGTATTCTGCAAGTAGATATCCATCGGGACTGAAGCTGAGATGTTCTGCCATCCCTTTAATTGGGAGCGTATATTCGCGGCGACCGTTGTTGAGATTCCAGAAATGGATCGTATAATCACTACCACCACTGACCAGATATGGTTTGTGAGGATGAAAGGCAAGGCTTGTTAGATTGTTGAAGTGTCCTGGCAGGGTACGTATGCGACCTTCATCTTGCAGGTTCCAGAGTAAGATGTTGTGATTCTCAAAGTATGTTCCACTCGCCAGCCATGTGCCATCCGGGCTCAATGCTGCATGGGAAAAATACGGTCGTGCTAGTAATTTCACATCTGTCATGTCTGCATAACGAAAGTCCGCATAGTCTAGTTGTGCATGAGTAAATACTGTCTCGCGCAGGGATGCATGCGAAAAATTAGCTCCAACCAACTCTGCACCAGTGAAATTATACCCATCCAGATTTTGATATACATAGATTTTACGCAAAAATCGTCCTCCTCATGGCCCTATCCCTGTCAATTACGTTCCATAATATATCTTACTAGTTTTACATATTATAACATTTATACGCAACACTTTAGCATCAGCTTCTAGAGGCCGTTTTATATCTTAATGCAAAATTAACATCCCCCTGGACGACGCAATAAAAAAGTCCTTTTTTTTGTTGTCATTGAAGTTGGTTGATGCGATAGCATATATATCTTAGGAAGGAATTATTCTTTGTCTAAAGTTGAAGTGTCCCCTTCTATTGCGAATGATACAAGAGGTGAAGCTGTTACGTTTGATCGACGACTGGTCTGGCTTATGGCTGTCGCATGTGCATTGGCAGTAGCAAATCTTTATTATATTCAGCCGATGTTGGCATCTATGGCGCGCGATTTTTCTGTGTCCGTAGGACAGGTAGGTGTGGTGGCTACGATGGGTCAGGTCGGCTATGCCTGTGGTCTTTTACTCATCATTCCTCTGGGTGATAATTATAATCAGCGTAAACTGATTGTTGGCATGCTGGTGGCAGTTATTATTGCTCTGGTTGCAATGGCCCTGGCTCCTTCAATCTTATTGGTAACAGTGGCAAGTTTCCTGGTAGGATTGGCGACCGTTGTTCCGCAATTGATTATTCCTTATGCTGCCAGCCTGGCTCCAGAAAAGGCGCGTGGACAGGTCGTTGGAACGGTAATGAGTGGTTTGTTGATTGGCATTTTACTGGCCCGGACATTGAGTGGTTTTATCGCGGCGCAATGGGGCTGGCGTGAAATGTATTGGATTGCAGCCGTGATGATGATTGTGTTGGCGGTCGTGGTGCGTTTCTTCTTGCCCAATGATCTTTCAGCAAAAGGCTCCATGAGTTATCCTCAATTGTTGCATTCACTGTGGGATCTGCTACGAGAAGAGTCCATCTTACGTGAAGTTATCATATTCGGATCTATGGCTTTTGGTGCTTTTAGCGCCTTCTGGGTTACCCTCTCATTCTATCTAGAGACGCCTCCCTACCATTTCGGAAGCGAAGTTGCAGGTCTGTTTGGTCTGGTCGGCGTTGTTGGGGCTCTGGCGGCCTCACTGGTTGGTAAGATTGCTGACCGTCGTGATCCTCGTTTCGCCAATGGTGTCTCCCTGGTTATTACACTGATATCCTTTGTGCTGATGTGGCTAGCCGGACAATGGCTTGTTGGATTAATCATTGGGACGATCTTATTAGATCTGGGCACACAGGCCAATCAGGTGACTTCTCAGGCGCGTATCTATAGTATCAGGCCAGAAGCTCGCAATCGTATGAATACAGTTTATATGTTCTGCTATTTTGTGGGTGGCTCACTGGGCTCAATGCTTGGTACCTTTGGCTGGGGAGTGGCAAAGTGGAATGGTGTCAGTCTGGTAGCTTGCGCCTTCCTGGTTGTTGCTCTGGTAGCTTATGCCTGGCGTACCTTAAAATTACGTCAGTATATGCACGCTTAATCAGTCTAGATTTAATCATCTCTGTTCGTTTTCATGTTACGTGGGGCCAGAGAAAAAGCGCCTGCGTCAATTCAAAGGAAGCAGGCGCTTTTTCTCTGGCCCCACGTAGATCATAGACGATTATTTATGGATGATTTCCTCTTGTTTCTTGGAGAGGAGGTCTTGTTGGACATTGGCTGGAACTTCAGCGTAGTGCGAGAATTCCATGCTAAACGAACCTCGTCCCTGCGTGATGGAGCGGAGATCAGTTGTGTAGTGGAGCATCTCTGCCTGAGGGACGGCTGCTGTGATATGTTGATAGCCTTTTTCAAGCGACTCCATTCCCAATACATGTCCGCGTTTGGTATTAATATCGCTCATGACATCCCCCATGTTCTGTTCAGGTATCTCAATCGTGACATTCATGATTGGCTCAAGTAGCACCGGATTCGCCAGAGGAACCGCTTCCTGCATACCAAGTGAGGCCGCGACCTCAAAGGATTGTGCGGAAGAGTCAACTGGATGGTATTTGCCATCGATGAGGGCAACTTTGACATAGACCATGGGATTTCCTGAGATGAAGCCCCGCTTCAGGGACTCGCGAATGCCTTTCTCGACACCTGGAATGAATTGCCCTGGTACTACACCGCCGACGATTTTATCCTCAAACACAAATTTCTGCTCGCTATTACGAGGTAGTGGCTCAATCTCTAACCAGACATCGCCGAACTGTCCGTGTCCACCGCTTTGACGCTTATGGCGACCATTCGCACGTGCTTTCTTGCGAATGGTTTCCCGATAGGAGATCCGTGGATCATGGGTTAGCAAATCAACTGCATATTTGCGTTTCATGCTCTCCACGAGAATTTGCAGGTGGGTTTCTCCCATTCCCGCTAGCAGCACCTCGGCAGTTTCTGGATCACGGGTCACGCGGATTGTGCGATCTTCTTCTACGACACGGGCCAGTGCACTGCTCATCTTGTCTAGATCGGCCTGACTGTGTGGAACGATAGCGACTGTATAGCAGGGGTGAGGGAAGTCAATCGGCGTTAAAGCTGTGCTATTGTTTTTGTTGCTGGTGAGAGTATCCCCGCTATGGGTATGGGTCAGTTTGGCAACTGCACCGAAATCGCCAGTGGAAATCTCAGTCGCCGGTTCTTGTGTTTTGCCATGTTGAACAACAAGCTGGCTCATACGCTCATCTGCGCCAGTCTGCACATTGAAAAGATGGATATCAGACTTTAGCGTTCCATTAAAGACACGGAATGTCGAAATAGCGCCAACTTGTGCGGAAGCAGTTTTAAAAACAAAGACCGCTACTGTATTACCGAGCGCTTTTATCTCTTCGTTATCGATATCTTGTGGGCTGGGAATATAATCAACTATCGCGTCGAGTAATGTTTGAATCCCAATATTTTTCGTTGCTGATCCACAGACAATTGGAATGATGCTACCGGTACACATACCCGTTTTGATAACGGAATGTACCTCTTCATCGCTGAGTGCAGTACCATCCAGGAACTTTTCCATAATCGCGTCATCACCCTCTACGGCTGACTCGATTAACTGGTCACGATACATCGTGATCTGTTCTTGTAGTTCAGAAGGAACTGGAATTTCATGTATACTATTGCCGTTTTCAAAGCTATAACCTTTGCGGGTAACCAGATCGACAACGCCGCGAAAGTTTGCCTGCTCACCAATCGGTATCTGTAACGGTACGACTTTCGGGCCGAAATTTGTGCGGAGAGAAGTGAGAGCCTGTTCAAATGAGGTATTTTCGCGATCAAGTTTGTTGATCAATATCACGCGAGGCAGGTTTCGTTCATCGGCGTAGTGCCAGGTAAGTTCAGTACCAACTTCTACACCTTTCTCTGCTGTTACTACTACCAGCGCTGCATCTGCTACGCGTAGGCCGGCTTTGACCTCACCAACGAAGTCAGGATAACCAGGAGTATCAATAAAGTTAATTTTGTGTTCTTTCCATTCCACTGGCAATACTTTGACCTGTAATGACATGCGTCTTTTAATCTCTTCAGGATCATAATCAACGACGGAGCTTCCTTCATCGACCTTTCCTTGACGAGTAACGGCACCACTATCAAAGAGCGCGGCGTCAATCAGTGAAGTTTTGCCTGCTCCAACGTGAGATATCAGTGCAATATTGCGAATCTGTTCCGTCCGATAAACCTTCATAAAACCCACCCTCCTGAGTTTCTACGCAGCAGTAGCCTGAGGTTCAGACGATGCGGTGGAGGTCTGCCTTAGACCAACCGGTGCGATGCGGCCATGCAAATGGCTGTTTCGGTATAGAGAAAATGGTATCGCTTCTCCCTTCCCATTTAGTAGGCGTAGACCTAGTATATCAAAATTATGCAGTATATTCAACGGTATATCAACACGTAACATTGTGGTGCAAACGACGTCTGTTTGTGTTTTTCACTGAACAGCTTATGCCGCAGGTATCAGTTTCTCAGCTTCTTTATGAAGCGCATTATTATTGGTGACCGTGTAGTGTAAGGTTTTAATCTGAGCATACCTATGTAGGAATGTAATCGGCACTGCGGACTATTTGTTTAGTTGCTGACGAACTTATGCAGCTTACTTATGCAGCTTACTATGGAGTACAAAAGGTGTACAAGATAGGAATGAATCAGATATAGTTCTGTGTATGACTTATGATGAGATAGGGATGTTTTCGTATTGGAATCGCGTTGAAACGACAAATTTCTCAGTACATGGGTATTATGATTGGAGCATAGCCAGAAACTCAGCTGTTCCGTATCTAACGTTGAATGCATGGCATGTTATACTGAAGGCAACTTTGCTCAACATAGTTAGCCTGAAAGGGGAGATGTGCATGACTATTGATATACATGATATTGAAGAGATTATTCAGCAGCAAAATGTGTGGCGTCAGACGCAGACGATCAACTTAATTGCCAGTGAAAATACGCCCAGTGAGGCTGTGCGTCGGGTACAGAATTCTGATTTTATGGGTCGCTATGCCGAGGGACATCCCAATGAAGGCGAGCAGGTGAATCGCTACTATCAGGGAACGCAATACATTGACCGTATCGAGCATATGGCTGAGCATGAATTGCTGGAATTATTTGATGCTAAACAGGCTGATGTGCGGCCCATTAGTGGTAACGCAGCCAATACTGCCCTGGCATTGAGTATTTTACGCGGCGGTGATACGGTAATTGCTAATTCCACAGATGCTGGTGGACATATCAGCCATGGGGCTGTGGGTGTCTTTGGACGGCGTATTCAAGATCGTGGTCAATCGCTCAAAGTTGGTGGAAGTAATTCCATTCATCTGAACTATCTGCCATTGACGGAAGATCGGTATCATGTGAATGCGCAGAAAACTATCGAACTGGTGGATCAACTCAATCCACAACTGGTTATCCTTGGCAAGAGCCTCTTTTTGTTCCCAGAGCCTGTTTCAGAGGTTGCAGCTTTCTGCCAGACAAAAGATATACCCGTGTTGTATGATGCGGCCCATGTGCTGGGCTTGATCGCCGGAGGACAATTCCAGTCCCCCTTGCAGGAGGGGGCTACCTGGATGACGGGTAGTACCCATAAAACCTTCCCAGGTCCACAGCGTGGTATCATTCTTGGCAATCTGGGTGATCCTGCCGCACTCAAGAAATACTGGCAGCCAGCGGACCGTGGTGTCTTTCCTGGTTCATCGAGCAATCACCATCTCAATACATTGCCGGCCTTACTGGTTGCTATTCGTGAGATGAAGCGTTATGGTCAGGCGTATGCCGCTCAGATTGTACGCAATGCTCAGGCATTGGGACGGAGTTTAGATGAACTGGGCACACCGGTTGAGGCACGCGAGTTTGGCTATACACGGAGCCATATGATCGCGGTCAATGTTGCCCAATGGGATGGTGGCGTTGAGGTAGCAAAGCGACTCGAAGAAAATGATATTATTGTGAACTATAATATGCTGCCGGGTGATGCTGATCCACGCAATCCCTCTGGATTACGCATTGGCGTCTCTGAAATGACCCGCTTTGGGATGGATGAGCCTGCGATGAGTGAATTGGCTCAATTAATTCATGATGCCGTACGTGGCAAAAAGGTGAAAGATGCGGTGCATTCTTTGCGTTCTCGTTATGTAGACATGAACTATGTTTAATTTCATCTTTTGGCTGAATGTCAGGGCGCGTGTGGCAGAGATCAGGGCAAAAGAAGCGTTGTTCTGATCTCTCCAGGTACCTTTCGATACATTTGCTTGCTTTCTTTCGTTACAAAAGATGAGATCTCTTTTCTAATCACGCAAATATTTCTGGTCAATACGTCTATGTATAGTAGAAGGAATAGGATCAAGATCAGCGGGTGCGTGATAGGAACGCTCTTCATGAGCATAAAGCAAGCTATAGAATTAATAGAAGTGGATATCTTTTAATGGAAAGTAACGATCACCTCATCGGCAAACAATTGGGCACATGTGTCATGGATCGTGTCATTGGTACTGGTGGTATGGGGGTGGTCTATCTTGCACATCAGACGCGCCCTGTACGCGATGTAGCGGTAAAGGTTTTACGATCAGGTGCTGGCATTTATACAGAGGCGCATAAAGAATTTCTTGAGCGCTTCCGCCGCGAAGCTAATGTAATAGCTCGACTTGATCATGTGAATATTTTGCCTGTTTTTGAGTATGATGAGCAGGATGGGTTAGCATATCTTGTCATGCCCTATCTGGCAGGTGGTAGTTTGCGTACCTTGTTGGAAGAGCGTGGTAAACTCACAGCCCAGGAAGCCTTGAAGTATCTTGAACAGGCCGGTTCAGCTCTGCAATATGCCCATGATCATCAAATTATTCATCGCGATATTAAACCCGGCAATATGCTCTTCCATGCTGATGGTCGTCTGGTCCTGGTTGATTTTGGCATTGCTCGCATTACACGCGATAGTACGGTCAACCATACTGGTTTGTCTGATCCTTCATTGACGGCGATTGGTCAGTTTCTGGGATCTGTTGAATATATGGCCCCCGAAATGGTGCAGGGCCATAAGGTGGACCATCGAGCGGATCTCTATGAGTTAGGGATTGTCCTGTTTCAAATGTTGACAGGGCGCGTCCCATTTAAGGGAACCAGCCCGCTGTATATTGCCGCGATGCAGGTGAATGAAAAGCCGCCTTCTTTGCGACAATTGAACCCAACAATTTCTCCTGCATTGGATGCAGCAGTGCAAAAAGCTATCGCGAAGAATGCTGATGATCGCTATCATTCTGTACGTGAGATGGTGGAAGCAGTGCGTGCAGCTATTATGACGCCCTCATCGCCCTCTTTAGATGTTTTAGATGGATTAACTGGACCTACGCCCTCATTGGTCCAGGCGAAGCTAGCGATAAATAACACGATCGTTTCACAGCCATCTCAATCCGTGCCAACACCATATTATCAGCTGCAACCTCCGACGACATCTGCCAGTGGGCCCATGTATCCCTCTAATCCAATCTATAGAGATTCATCAAACATGTCGAATCCTGCAAATTTCCCAGATTCGCGTCATCTGGCACCTGGTGCTCTATCAATGAATCTTCCCCATACGTCGCCTGCTCAGTCTCAAGTACCATATCATATTGAATATGGCTCACAGCATACGCCTTATCCAGACAGTTCTGTACCCTATTCGGGAGGACATGTGGAGTTTGAGACTGCAGCGGTGCCATATTCATCCCATCAAGCCCCTCCGGCAGCCAGTGCACACACCTCTCAGAGATGGATGGGATGGATATTGGCTTTATGTATCATTATTGTCCTGGGAATAGTTGGAATTGTCTTGGCGCCGGGTCTACTCGCGCATGTATGGAGGTCTAATGGACCAGTAACGTCCGCGACGGCGACCAGTCAGGCCACGGCGACCAGCCAGGCGACGGCAACTCCCATTGCCAGTCCTACCACTTCCCTGGATCCCATCAAACAAGTGCAGGCGGAGGTTGCCACCTATTTTGATGATATCAATCAAGCACATTACCAGGACGCTTATGATCAATGGTCACTAGATTATAAAAACGCGACGACCTATCAATCATTCAAGAATGGCTATGCAATGACTCAGCATGATGATGTGACATATGATGAGGTAACACAGAATAAGGATGGCACCTATAAAGTCAATGTGCGCATTGCAGCGAACGAATACACGAATGATGGTGGTACAACGCTTAAATATTATACGGGATACTACATGGTTGGAGCGGATGCCAATGGGAATTGGAAGCTGCTGACATCTTCTAAAATACTGGCCGCATCTTGATATATTTGCAATCTTTGAGCATGTGTCCGACTCTTTTATCTTTGCAATCTGTACACATGAGTTTTCCGCTCCCGAGGTGCTCAAAACATTTTTAGTAGGTGTAGCACGAAGCATCCTTCGAACGCTTCGTGCTACACCTACTAAAGTAAGTTGCTTGCTTGCTATTTGGCTGTAGCATGTTCTTGTAATAAGTTGATCAGCCACGCTTCATCATGGATGGCGACGCCTGCTTTCTGGGCTTTTGCAAGCTTTGAGCCAGGATCTTCACCGACGACAAGATGGCTTAAGGATTTACTTACCCCTGTAGCAATCTTTCCACCCAGACGTACAATTTCTGTTTCGGCTGCCGAACGAGACATGGCCTCGAGCCGTCCTGTAAGTAAGAAGGATTGTCCAGTGAGTGGGCCAGTTTGTTCGTGTTGTTCCTCTTCCAGGGTCAGGCCAGCTGCTCGTAGCCGTTCAATGAGTGCCAGATTGTCTTGATCCTGTAACCAGTTATAGACACTTTGCCCAATTTCGGGGCCGATACCGGGTACTTTCACAATATCTTCAGCACTGGCTTGCTTTAATGCATCCATACTCATAAAAGCGTTCGCCAGAATCTGGGCTGATTTCTCACCAATATAGCGAATATTGAGGCCAAAGAGAAGTCGCCAGAAGGGTCTTTGCTTACTCGCCTCAACGGCAGCCAGCATATTATCGGCGCTCTTTTTCTTGACGCCATTCAAGGCTAAAAGCTGTTCTTCGGTTAGATGATAGAAGTCTGATAGGCTCTTGATATAGCCAGCATTGACCAATTGCTCAGACATCTTCTCACCGATTGTATCAATATCCATCGCCCCTTTAGAGACAAAGTGGCTGACACTTTGCAGAATACGTTCAGGACATTCTTTATTGGGGCAGTAAGCCATGGCTTGATCAGGAACACGGATAATCGGTGTGTTACAGGAAGGACAATTGTCTGGTAGATGATAGACTTCTTCGTTTCCTGTTCGATGCTCAACGACAGGCTTGACGACTTGTGGTATGACCTCACCAGCACGTTGTACTAATACCCAATCTCCAACACGTAAATCTTTGCGTTGAATATCACCTTCATTATGCAGAGAGGCACGTGATACGGTTACGCCACGAATATTGATTGGTTCAAGGACGGCCCAGGGATTCATTGATCCCGTGCGACCAACATTGACACGGATATCTAACAGGCGCGTTGCGACCTGTATGGGAGGATACTTGAAGGCAATGGCCCAGCGTGGATCGCGGGCTACGGTGCCCAATTCTTCTTGATGGGCGAGATCATTGATCTTAATTACCACACCATCGATTTCGTATGGCAGGTTAAAGCGCTCTTTTTCCCACTTATTGCAATAGGCCATAACCTCATCCAGGTCATGCGCCATTTGCACATGAGGATTGACCGGAAAGCCCCACTCGCGAATCAACTGGAGTGTATCCCAATGGCTGGTGATGCGCATGCCTTCGACATAACCAATCTGATAACCAAAGAAACTCAGATTACGGCTGGCTGTCACCCGTGGATCTTTCTGGCGGAGAGAGCCAGCGGCAGCATTGCGGGGATTGGCGAAGAGATGGGTGTCGGTCAACTCTTCGTTGAGCTTCTCAAAGCTCTGGATGGGCATATAGATCTCACCGCGCACTTCAACCCTGGAAGGAATCTGTTTCCCGCGTAACTTCTTTGCAATGGTATGGATGGTGCGAACATTCGCGGTCCAATCCTCTCCGACGAGACCATCGCCGCGCGAAGCCCCCATGACTAAACGTCCCTGCTCGTAGGTAAGTGCCATGGCAAGCCCATCGATTTTGAGCTCACAGACATAGCTAAATGTGGCATTGGGAAGAATATTTTGTGCGCGCCTATGCCAATCAAGAAGTTCTTGCTCGCTACGAGCATTCGCCAGGCTGAGCATCGGCACAGGATGTCGATGTTGCGAGACATCTTGAACCGGCCCCGTACCCACATGTTGCGTTGGCGACTCTGGTGTTTGCAGTTCAGGATGATCGTGTTCAATTCTTTGAAGTTCTATCATCAATTGATCATATTCAGCATCCGTTAATACTGGATTATCATTGATATAGTACTGGTAGTTCGCTTCCTCAATCTGATGACGTAGCTTTGCGATGTGTGCTTCTAGCTTTTCCTCTTCGCTCCCACCATCTTGCAAGAATGGCTTTTGGATCTGTTCCTCAGGTTTCTCGCGCTCTCGTTGCCCATCATGGACATTTGACATACTCTTCACTCCTGCCAAAAGTTTTTTTCTGTGGGTTACTGTTTTGTTCTCTCTCTCTTATTCTTTTTAGTAGACGTGATAGTGGAGAACTTCTGGATTTTCCTTATAGAGACCATTGATCGGGTCACGCCACTGCTTAAACAAATCACTATTTCGGAAATCCTGCGTATGAGCTTCCAGTGAAGACCAGACGACCGATAACATATAGCGTCCCGGCTTTTCAACACAGCGGGTAGCATTGGCTGAAATGCACTCAGGATGTTGACGAATAAACTCGATACCTTGAATGATACCCTGACCTAATTCTTCTTCTTTGCCCGCAAGTGCGATGAAAATTGCAACCTCGGTAACCATTATGAAATGCTCCTTGTTGATAGAAATGATGAGTAAATTTCATCGTATAATCAGAGCGATTTTCCCATGCGGCAAACCTACAATGGGATGAGTAAATGCCTCTCTGATCAACTCTGTTATCCTATCATGATACACGAGCCAATGTCTATCGTAGCTACAGAAGCCTTTTGAAGACACTTTACATGATCGCTCCCTTGCTACACGGCAGCTTACGAAATCTTTTTCAACGTCAAAGGTGCGGAAATTCCTGACAGGAGGATACGGAAACCAATCATAGCTCATGCTGTATAATCAGCAAAACAATAATAATCAGAATAACAACAACAATAACCGCCGTCGTTACAACAAAGGTGGATGCTCATTCTTCCCTGGCCTGCCAGCAACTGGCAAGGATCCAATAAGCATGCTCTCACTTGATATAGGTAGAGTGTGCAGAGGGGGTTCAGGTTTGTTGAGATACGGACCAGTCCTGTTGGAATGTTTGTTGTAATGCATTCAGCGCCGTTGCATCGCTAATGACAATTCCTAATTCTCGGTTTGCTGTGAGCGAGGCGGTAGAGATATTCTCAGAGCCTACAAAGGCCTTTTGCTGATCTACAATGATGATTTTTGCATGCATATAGAGTTGGGTATCTTCTTTGATCTGGATACCACCCTGTTTGATCTCTGTGATACCCGCACTATTATTGTCAGTGGGGGAATTGTTATTGGATGGAAGGATAACCTGGACCTGGATGCCTCGTTTCTTGGCATTGACCAATGCCTGCTCGATTGAGTTATCCTGCATTTCCTCTGCTTCAATCATGAGCGATTGCTTTGCCGTTTGAATAAGCGCCAGGAAGGTAGAGCGTGAGTTTACTGGACTAACTACCAGGTGTGTACTACTGAATGTGACCTGGGTGCGTCCCCAATCTGCCAGAAAGATACTCTCAACATCTTGTACATCGGCACTATTGTTATCAATAATGCCATATTCGCGGTTTTGAAGCGTACGGCTGCTCCCCAGTGCTGACAGGGTAAAATTGCTCGTCATAATGTATGCGCTATGGTGATCAATGACCATGCCTTTTTCATGCGTCAATGCAAACTGTGGGTTTGTTGTTTGTGTAGTGACTCCCGCTGCTCGCAAGCGATCTAGCGTCTGGTTCGGAGCAACGGAGCCACTACCATAAGGATGATCCTCAAGCATTACACGGACATCGATCTGACGTTGTGCAGCGTCTTCTAATGCTTGGATTATCTTCTTATCGGTGAGGAGATACATTTCCAACCAGACTGATTTTTTCGCACCGGCGAGTGCTGATATAATCACATTCTCTCCATCTGCCGGTTCTATAAACAGTTTGACGTTTTGGGCCCCCTGAAGGACCACGCCCGGGTTTGTTGTACCTGTTGTTGCGTTGCTACTCTGCTCATGATTGGGGTTTCCACCAAAAATGGAGACATTCTGGCAACCTGTTAAGAGTAGACAAAGCATACCCATAATTAGAGCATACCAGATGGATTTTGATCGTGTTAATAAATGGTTCAAAAAAACTCCCTCTATCTTCCCTCATACATGCGCCCGCTTATCATTGAACAGCTTCCTGCTATATATATACAGCGCAAACTTAGAAAAATGGAAAAAAATGGGAGAGGGGAGGGAAATAGGAGATGCGGCCTTGATTCTATACAGACGCAAGGCCGCACACAGGTTTTGGTGCTGGACAATCAGGGATGGAGGGCGATGAAGAGTGGTGCGAGCACCAGAGTAATAGTACTTAGCAATTTGATAAGTACGTGTAGCGAGGGCCCAGCGGTGTCTTTGAATGGATCACCAACGGTATCGCCAACAACGCTGGCCATATGGGCTTCGCTCTTTTTGCCGAGTACAGTACCGGTAGTATCATTGCGCCCAATCATCTCCCCCTGCGCATTGACACGCAGGTAGCCAGCTTCAATGTATTTTTTTGCATTATCCCAGGCACCACCTCCGTTATTAAGTACCAGTGCCAGCACAATGCCGCCCATGGTACCTACCATCAGGAATCCTGCTACAGCTTGTGGTCCCAGCACGGAGCCGACTATGACAGGAGTAAAGACGGCGACAATACCAGGGAGGATCATCGCATGTAAAGCACCTCGAGTACTGATATCAACGCAGCGTGCATAATCTGGATCAACCCGGTCCTCAACCCGTTCAGCCATAATCTTAGGATTTTCGCGGAACTGCCGACGTACCTCTTCGATCATGCGTTTCGCTGCATCACCGACGGCGCGAATGGCGAGCGAGCTAAAGAAGAAGATCAGCGTGAGACCGATCAACGCGGCGATAAAGACCAGGATGTTCGCCAGATCAACGCTATAGACAGTAGGATTTTTCTTGTATGAGTAGAGCACATCCAGGTATGCACTGAAAAGCAGGAAAGCGGCCAGTGCTGCTGAACCAATGCCATACCCTTTTGTAAGTGCCTTGGTAGTATTCCCAACGCCATCAAGCGCGTCTGTAATATCGCGAACGGTTTCGGCCTCACCACTCATTTCGGTGATACCACCAGCATTATCTGTAATCGGTCCAAAGGTATCCATCGCTAAAATGTAGGCACAACTCATCAACATACCCATGGTAGCTACTGCTGTGCCAAAGATGCCTCCAACATTAATCACACCTGGATTGGTTGCGACACTGATTGGAATACTTACCTGACTACCAAAGAAAAATGAAAGTCCCAATGCTGCTGCAATGGCTAATATTGGCAAGGCGGTACATTCAAAAGCTACCGACATGCCAGTGATAATGGTTGTCGCAGGTCCTGTCAGGGTTGCGCCAGCGATCTCACGTACCGGTCGCCATGTGCCTGCTGTATAGTATTGCGTAATGAACACGAAGGCTATACTGAGGAGAATACCCACCGTACCAGCCAGACCAAACCATGCCCAGGCGGGTAAGTTATGCGCGCTCAGGTTTTGACCACCAAGCATCAGATAACTCCCGACAAAGATGCCAATCACTGAGAGCACACAGGTAATGTAGTAGCCAATATTCAGTTGTTTCATGGCGATCTCACCCGGATCGCGTCCCGCCGCTTTATCGGGTTCAATAACGACGGAAGGTCTGACGTAGAGGAGGCCAATAGCAGAGGCAATCAGGCCAAAGGCACGTACTACCAGCGGGAAGAGAATCCAGCCAGGATTTTTGGTAGCCAGGTAAAGGGCAACGCCCAGAATCATGGCACCGATATTCTCGGCTGCCGTTGACTCAAACAGATCCGCACCACGGCCAGCGCAATCTCCCACATTATCTCCCACCAGATCTGCGATCACAGCAGGATTACGTGGATCGTCTTCTGGAATGCCAGCTTCTAGTTTGCCAACCAGATCAGCTCCCACATCGGCGGCCTTTGTATAAATTCCACCACCAAGCTGGGCAAAGAGTGCGACAAAACTAGCACCAAAGCCAAAGCCTACAATGAGAGATGGAACTTTGTCGATGCTGTTGCCAATGCTGTATAAGAGGAAGATGATTGAGACGCCCAGGAGCGAGAGGGCTACGACCAGGAAACCAGAGACTGCACCCCCACGCAGCGAAACCATCAGAGCCTCACCCAGGCTACGTGTTGCGGCACTGGCTGTGCGGCTATTTGATTTGACCGCCACATACATGCCGATATAGCCCGAAACACCTGAGCAGAATGCACCAATGAGGAATGCCACAGCGGTACGCCATGCCAGATCAAACTTTGTTGGACTATCCCCATTGCTGAGCAGGTAGAGGACAGCCGCAACGACGATTGCCGCTACAATAGAGAGGATTGAGATGGTGCGGTATTGTCGATTGAGGAACGCCATGGCGCCTTTAAAAATGGCGTTGGCGACCTTTTGCATGGCAGGAGTACCAGTATCTTTGCGTAATACAAAGCTGGCAAGATAACCAGCAAAGGCTATAGCAAGAACTCCTACAACGATTGGAACCCAGATATAGTTGCTCACGATAAAACTGCCTCCTTATGAACCGGGTAAGAAGTTCGTCGCATATCAACAGTGATAGCAAGGACATCGTGATCGAACCATGTTAGAAGTAAACTATCGCATTCTAGCTACAGAACCTGAACGTACTGAGGACTGCGAAGTGTTTGTGGAATTTTTACAATAGCCACTTCTATCTAACGAGGAGTACCCAAGTTGTATCATAGTGTAACATAGTGAATGGTAGATGGCAAGAGCACAAGCTTTATTAGCAGAGCTTTTCTTTGTTCTCAAGAAAACAGAGGTCGATTTAATAGACTGTTTCATAATAGATGGGTTTGGCGGCTCACCTACAATCCGGATTGTAGGTGAGCCGCCAAACCCATCTATTGATGCGTGCTACGGACGCATGGACAGAGCAAAAGCAAAGAGCGTTAAGGTTGTTTCTCAGGCTGGTATCGCATGCATTATTGTTTAGTGTACGCCGCTTGTTTCTGAGAGAATGGTTTCAATGCGCTCTAACTGTGGGACAACTTGTTTTTTACGTGAAACCAGGCCCTCAACCACAATCGAGCCTCCATCGGCTTCCAGTGGACGCCCAAACGCTTCAGCAACAGCTTGTTCTCCACCGCAGATCAGCAGATGGCAACGCATATTGATAATATCCACAATCATAAACAAGAAGGAGGTGTACGCACGCTCTTGCAGAATATGCAGCATTGTTTCCTTCAGCTCATCCATACGAGATTCAACTGTGGCTGGACTGGCAGTTTCAACGGTTCCTACTGCGAATTTATGGTTTTGGACTGTGAATTCTTTAAAATCAGATGTGATTAATGCTTCGGCTGGCTTATCGGTCAGATCTTGTGCTGCGGCCGCAAAAATAGCCTGCCCGTATTCTTCAAGATCCTCGCCAGCAATGGCAGCCAGCTCGGCGGCAACGCGCTCATCGCGTGCTGTGCAGGTTGGGGAGCGGAGAATAAGCGTATCGGTGAGTAATCCGGCCAGTAAGACTCCCGCTATCTCTTTAGGAATTTCCACACCGGCTTCGTGATAAAGATTGGTAATAATCGTGCCTGTGCAGCCAACTGGATCAGCCCGGAACAAAATTGGCTTATTTGTATGAACATCTGCAATGCGGTGATGATCAATAATACCTAGCAGTTCCGTTTCTTCAATACCATCAACGGCCTGTGTGCGTTCATTATGATCCACGAGATAGACCCGTTTTGGTCGCGCTTTGATGAGATCTGTACGCGAAATGTAACCGACCAGTTTGCCATTGTGATCCACCACGGGCATGGAGCGCAAACGGGCCAGGGCTGGTTGTACATCACTCATATGATCATCAGGGTGGCAGAATGTGAACTCGCGATTCATGATTTCTGAGGTCTTAATGCTCAGGTTGATCAGGCGTACTACAGTGAAGGTATGGTGGGCAGTGCTGATAACCATGACACCTTGTTGACGTGCGGCTGCCAGCGTGCGTTCAGAGATCAATAGATCACCAGTGATTACCAGTGCGGCGGCACCATGTTCGATGGCCATCAACTGAGCATCTTCACGGTCTCCAATAACAACAAGGCACCCTTCCTCAACATAATCGACCATCGTTTCTGCTTCCATTGCGCCTACCAGAACGCGGCTACCGAGTTTGCGCCGTCCTTCAACCAGCACGCGTCCTTTGAGGACACTGACAAGATTGGCACGTTGCAACGGAATTCGATTTAACGAGGAAGGATCTAAATCATTAAAGTACAGTTTAGCAAGATCATCGTGGGCAATCATACCCTTAACAAAGTTTTCGTCATCAATGACTGGCATCGAACCACGATTGTGCTGCTGGAGTAATTGGCCAGCCTCAAATACTGGTTGGTCAACGTACGCAGAAATAATGCCACGGCGCATAACGTCGCGCACCTGAAGGTAAACATCTTCCAAGGCCTCGGGGACGTCGAGTTGAAACCGATTCAGCACAAACTGAATCTCTGGCTTCAAGTCCCCATGACGGGCGGGAATGGCCTGATCTTCGCCTTGCGCACGCAAAAGATATGCATAGGCAATAGCGGAGGCTACTGAATCCATATCGGAATTCTTGTGCCCCATTACATAAATTGGTCTTGTCATACAATAGATCTCCGGCTTTGGGTCGAGTTGCTCATCATTCTCTTTTTTGGAATATTTCGGGCGACCTTACAGTCAGCCTACGTCTATTATGAATAGCATCGTCAAGCTTTTCTGTGTGTTTAATACATACCCTTCAATCTTTTCCGAGAATATTTATCGCTATCATATCACAGAACCACCTCCCTGTATTCCTTTCTTGTTTCTGTTTCCTTGTGCTCATCTGTTAGAAGACTTGCTTCTAGTCTTTACTAGCCTTTTTGGTTAATCTCGATGAAAAAAGGAGACCTGGCGTGCTACACTATACATAATGGAAGAGACATAGGAGGGTCTACATGCAGAAATATGAAGTATTAATAGATGGAAGTGGATTTGGAAATCCATTTCCTATAGCTGTGGCAATGGATATGCCTATTGCTGTACTTATGCCTGAATTGGTACGAACGTTACATCTACCAGAAAAAGATTTATTTGGTAAACCTCTCGTTTATGTTTTGCGACATGCCACCAGTGGTCGTATTCTTCCAAACAATCAATCGCTACGTGCTGCTGGTATTTTGCCTGGTATGCATCTTACTTTGGATTCTTCAATCACGGAGAATGTGCCTGTACCTCCTGTACCTCTTGCATCTACTGAACTGGAACCTGCGCAAGCCGCGCTGGTCACTCCTCTCGCATCCACTGTAACCGTGCTATCGTCTCCTTCCTCTCCATTCCAGTTGAACAAAGATCTTCATGCATCGGATACTCTTTCAGATGCAGCGTCATTCGCAACGTTTCCCGCAACAGAGGATGTTCAGGCGCTGAGTACAAAGAAACAAGGCGAAGTATCGCGACGCACGTTCCTATTAAGTTTTGGGGCGCTCTGTGGTATCGGAGGGATTGGTTTAGCTTATGCTGCGTACCGTTCTTTATTACCAGTCGGAACGGCACTGCCTGTACATACTGCCCCTGCTCCAACCACACGTCCTGTTGTACAGCGAGCGGTGGTTGCCAGAGCGCGCTTGACGTTTACAAAGCATGCGCAATTTGTGCGTACTGTTGTCTGGTCACCTGACGGAACACTATTGGCGAGTGGTGCTGAAGATGCGCATGTCTTTCTTTGGAATCAGAATGGCGTCGTGCAACATGATTTGCAACTGCCAGGTGGTGTTCATGGGCTTGCTATGTCACCTGATGGTACTCATCTTGCAACGGGCGCCAACACGCAGGTAGCATTCTGGGATACGCATACTGGTCGGCGGGTGGCACACTCAAATCATCGCCATACCCAGGCAGTAAATGGGGTGGCATGGGCAACTCAAAATGCGCAGCAAATCGTTTCAGTCGGCGCTGATGAGCGTGCAATTGTCTGGGAGCCACAGCATTATCAGGCGCAGTTAACTTATAAACGACAAGCCACACCGCTTACTGCCGTTTCATGGAGTCCCGATGGACAGACGGTAGCTACATCCTCTCAAGATGGTATGGTGCATGTCTGGAAGGCTGCTACGGGTCAGGACAACCATGGTTTTTATCAGGATAGCCAATTCGCGACGCGTGCCCTGGCCTTTGCCCCAGGCGGGATGCAACTTGCCACTGGTAGCGATGATGGGATAGTACGCCTCTGGAATGGACTTCGCTGTATAAATGATGGGATGCAATGTATGGATGCTCCTCAACGGCTCCAAATTTCAAAAGCAGCTATCCGAGCCCTTTCCTGGTCTCCTGATGCCCGTTTTCTGGCTGTTGGAACCAATGATGGTAGGCTTGTCTTGCTACAGACCACATTGCAGATGAAGCAGGTTTTTGCTCAAAATCTGGGAGAGATTGTCCGTAGCATTGTTTGGTCACCTGATGGCAAGCAGTTAGCCACAGGGAGTGGGAGCAAAGTAACGCTCTGGGATATCATGTAAACATGTAAAAAGCTTTTGTGCTTACATGATATCCCACTTGTGGCTAATAAGCCGCGGTTTCGACGAATTGAATCATTACTTTCATATCGCCGATGGCTCGACTGGATAAGGATGTGTTAGTGGTGGGATCTGACACAGCATCCAGAGCCTCATATGCGGTCTGGCATTGCTGTTGTAGGAAGGTGCGACAATAAGCCTGCGTCTGTGTACGTGCGAGAATTGCCAATACCTGCGTGGCTTGTTCACTATCCATCGGTGTTTCCTGACTATAGATTGTTTGGAGTATTTGAAGATCCTGGCTGTTCGCATGTTCAAGTGCATGGAGAATAGGCAGGCTTTTTTTACGGCGATAGATATCCCCTGCCTGTGTCTTCCCCAGTTCTTCGGATGTTGCCCAGACACCAAGCACATCATCACGTACCTGAAAGGCAATCCCGATGGCTTGTCCAAAACTGGCTAAACGTTGAATCGTAGACTGATCACGTGTACCCAGCATCGCGCCCATCTCAGCGGCGCAGCGCATCAGGGCTGCTGTTTTGCGACCGATCATATCAAGATACATCGAGACAGAAATATCCTGGCGTTGCTCAAAGCTGATATCCAGATATTGGCCTTCTGCGATTTCCAGCACGGTACGATCCAGGACAGAGCCTAAATGTGCGGCGATATCGCCTTCTACTCCGTTTTCCAGTACCCCCCAGAGTGCAAAGCGTGCCAGGCCAAACATACCATCGCCTGTATTGATGGCTTGTGGTACGCCCCAGATATTCCAGAGCGTGGGACGATGGCGGCGCTCTGTATCACCATCTTCGATATCATCGTGAATCAAGGTGAAATTATGGGTAAGTTCGATAGCGACTGCCGCAGAGAGGGCGCGTTGTAGATAACTCTCTGGAGAGGTAGCATCTTTTGCCAGTTCCCAGGCTCCTGCTGCCTCATAAGCCAGGAGAAGTAAGGTTGGACGCAGCAATTTTCCAGGATTACTTCTGGTGAGTATCAGATTAGCATCTACCCAGCCCAGATGGTATTGCATTTGTCCATAATAAGCATCAAGGGCAGCAATCCCGGTTGCGCCAGCGACCTTCTGCAG
This sequence comes from Dictyobacter arantiisoli, assembly GCF_008326305.1. Lineage (GTDB taxonomy): Bacteria > Chloroflexota > Ktedonobacteria > Ktedonobacterales > Ktedonobacteraceae > Dictyobacter > Dictyobacter arantiisoli. The sequence continues at coordinate 30,635 of NZ_BIXY01000015.1, forward strand.
TGTCGAGCGCAAGGCTGCGTCAATTGAACGCTGATGCCTGAGCAGAGCGGATTGTAAAGTTGTCGATAAGACCATGAATATGATGATACGAGATGGTATAGCGCGTAATCGCTATGCGCCTCGTCCCCTTTCTCTCCTCTGTTGCCGATGTTATGGGTGTAGATAGAAGAAAACACCGGCTGCAATGGTGCCAACTACTACGACTGTGCGTGCCAGTCCACGAATACCACCAATTCTACGCAATGGCGAACACATATCGCAATAGCGATTAATATATTGGTATCGATGTCCTCGCAATCCCTCACGTGCAATGACGACATCTTCGTCCTTGCTCTGGGTATGCAAATCGTCGCAGATATAGCGGCCGCAGCCATGACAATTCGATTGGTCTACATAATGAGTGGTTTTTGAGAGAGACCACTGATCTGGATAGACCTGGGAACCACAGACATAACACACCTGTGTTTGTGCCAGCTTCATCTGTTTTTCAGCGCAAGGTGAATGTTGTTGCTTGGGGAAATGTTCCTGACAGAAGCACATATGGCAATCAGGACAACGCCCCAGCGCTTCCTCAGAGCATTCGTGGCAACGACGAGCGGCATTAACACTACGTTGATAAGTTTGTGTCTCAGTGGTGTTTTGCATACGTATTTTTATCCCCAGTCGTTATTGGATGATCACAAAAATAAAGTGATCGTATGTATACAATAAAGATGTTTAAAAACGTGCCTACAGGTAGTATAGCACTGGTAGATCTGTGTGGTATAACGAATAAGGCTCTCATCTTGTGTTAGAGGGGCCTGAAAGACCTATTTACTCTCGCTTTGCATGCTCTTTTTTCCCTGTTTTGTGTAGCCAGGAGTAATGTGTGTACATGATTCAATTGAGCGCTGGAGAGAGTTGTGTATAGAGAATGGTATCGTCAGTTGTTATTTTATAGAATAGCAACCCCTCTCTGGTATTTTCATATGGTAGCGAACACGGTATGATGATGACAGTGTTATGTCGCTAGCAAAGGATGATTATTTATGGCTGCATCTGTCAATAATACTTTCCCGCCGATGAGTTGGGGTGAGCATACAGTTATCTGGGGCCAACAGACATATGTGATGGGGATTGTGAATGCAACGCCCGATTCTTTTTCTGGTGATGGCTTACAAACTGCTGTGGATTGGGTCCAGCGTGCTGTAGAGCAAGCCCGGCATTTTGTGGCACAGGGAGCGCGGTTTATCGACGTCGGTGGGGAATCTACCAATCCCCATGCGACCTTTGTAGAGGTGGCAGAGGAAGCTGCCCGTGTTGTTCCAGTTATCCAGGCGCTACGGACGGCACTACCAGCGGAAATAATTATTTCGATAGACACATATAAAGCAGCAGTGGCCTCTCAGGCCCTTGAGGCAGGGGCGGACATGATTAATGATATCTGGGGGCTACAGCATGATCCTGAGATGGCTACCGTTGCTCATGAGCATGCTGTGCCGGTAATCTTGATGGCGAATATGCGTGGCTCTACCAGATACGAGATTGTGAGTGATGTCATCCGTTTTTTATCCGCCTCGATTGAGCGTGCATTGAAAGCTGGCATTGCCTGGGAGCGGATTATGGTTGATCCAGGCATCGGGTTTGGTACAACGCCTGAAGAAAACTTGATACTGCTTCGCCGCCTGGGCGAGTTGCGTGTGCTGGGACGGCCCATACTATTGGGTACTTCGCGCAAAGCGACAATTGGTCTGGTACTGGGCGGTTTGCCACCATCAGAACGATTAGAGGGAACGGCTGCCACTGTGGCCTCAGGCATTACTCAGGGGGCGGATATCGTTCGTGTGCATGATGTACCTGAAATCATGCGCGTTGTGAAAATGAGCGATGCTATTGTGCGCGGAACATGGTCACAAACTGAGGTGTAAAAAGGAGAGCACTCTTATGAATTATCAAGCAGCATTAGATTATATTTATGGTTTTACCGATTATGAACGCAGTGGAAAATATACCAGAGATCGTACTGAAAATATTTCGCGCGAGGTTGAATTATTAAAGTTATTGGGTAATCCCCAGGAACAGTATAGCAATACATTGATTGCGGGTACCAAAGGAAAAGGCTCAACAGCTGCTTATATAGAGCGTGTGTTACGTGCGGCAGGCCTGCGCACTGGCCTGTATACCCAGCCTGATTTACACACGTTCCGTGAACGATCACAGGTTAGCGGTCGGCTGATTAGTGAGCAAGAGGTAGCGGATCTGATACCAGAGCTACGTACAGCGGTTGAGCATATTCAGTCCAGGGAAGCATTTGGTCCATTTATTACCTATGAAGTAGGCACTGCACTGGCTTTCCTGTATTTCGCACGTCAGCAGGTTCAACATGCCGTTGTCGAGGTGGGCCTGGGAGGACGCCTGGATGCGACCAACGTTACCCATCCTCTGGTTTCGGTCATAGCTTCGATTAGCTATGATCATATGAGTATTCTTGGTGATACGCTGGCAAAAATCGCGACCGAAAAGGCGGGCATCATTAAACAGAATGGCATTGTGGTGACTTCAGCCCAGTCTCCAGAAGCTCTGCTGGCAATTGCTGAGATTGCTCGTCAGCGGCAAGCCCAGATGATACGAATTGGAAGTATAGCGGGTGATCCAGCTGAAGCTGAAGTGGCAGCCGGTAAATTACCTCCTTTGAGTTATCACTATCAGGTGCTTGAGCAGCATGAGACTGGACAACGCTTCTCAATACAAACCCCTGCTGGTAGCTATATGGATCTGGAGACACCGTTAGTCGGTGTGCATCAGGTGGAGAATGCAACGCTGGCCCTGGCAACGTTGGAGGCTTTACGTGAGAAAGGGATTGCATGGGATGAGGCGGCCTTACGCGCCGGATTTGCGGCAGTACGTTGGCCTGCACGTATTCAGATTGTGGGACGCGCACCGACTATTGTGGTTGATGGCGCTCATAACGCTGACTCAATGCAAAAATTACTGGCAACCTTGCATTCAATCTTCGAGGCCCATCGTGTGCTGTGTGTGGTCGGAGTGAATAAGGATAAAGATCTCTCTCATATGATACAGGAACTGGCGCAGGTTGATGCAGTCATTCTTACACATGCTAATAATCCACGTGCTGTGTCGCCAGTTGAACTACAGGCACTTTTTGAGGAATATGCACCACATGTACCGATCTATCTGGCTGAAACCACGAACCAGGCACTAGATCTGGCGCTAGATCTGGCTGACCAACATGATCTGATTTGTGCGACCGGTTCGCTCTATCTGGCGGGTGAGGCGTTACGCTGGGCTGCGGCCCATGGCGATGCTGTGGCTGCCTCGGGCATCGAGGGGACCGATCATTAAAGCTTAATGGTAGCCTTCACCGTTACGGTAAAGGCTACCATTAAGCTTTATATTTATGACCAGCCTTCGATAGAGAATAATGTGTAGAGGAGTTGGGTGGTGAAGATAAAGAGGAGGTCTGCTGAAATGGCTTTGTGGGCTGCTTGCTGTTGCAGGAGCATTTGAACTGTTTGTGGATTGAAGATGCCGGTCTGACGAATCGCTTCTGGTGTCAGGGTATGGGCGATGCTGGCAGTATTGCATATTTGTTCTGGCGTAGGAGCCGGGATGTTAAGCGGAAGGATGGCTGGATGCGCTGGAATGTCCAACTGCTCATGTTGTAGCAGCGCGGTAAGAATGCCTTTGTCTTGTAGCAGGTTTGCGCTGTTGACCATTGTTTCCATGACATATGGCGTTAGAAATGGTGAGCGGAGTACCATGCTTTCGTGGATTGCGAGTTGTTGCCAGGGCAGCATCAGCCTATCAGCCAGGTCGAGGTGGAGACCAAGATAATGCTGGCTTTGGAGACTATCTGGAAACTGTCTGGCCCGACGGATCAATTTTTGGGCGTGACGTGTCTCTTCCCATGCTTCCTCCTTCTGTAGCTGTTGCCTGACGTCTCCTGACCAGAGTTGGGAACTGATGCTTTCTGCTGGCATACGCGGTTGCCTAAGGGCGGTCAGCCAATCTTCTCTTTCTGGCTGGAGCGGATCTGAGGTGGTTAATCCGAGCAGTGCCTGGGCACCCAGCCCGCTAAAAGCGATGCGTGCTCCAGTGATCTGAGCTGCCGTATGCAGAAGCTGATAGATCGCAAGGGAGCGTGTATCACGGCAAGGCGCTTCGATCCCCAGTAATGTGGCGTTCCAGCCCTCTGGATCACTATTGGCAGTGATCGCCAGGAGGGATAAATCGTACATGTCTGTGACTCGTTGCACGTTTTTCCATGCTTTGGTAGCTAACATTTTTGATGTACCCAATGCGGCTGCAGAAAGCGGTTCTTGGATGTGAGATGCCAGATAGGCTGCGACCAAACTGGAGGCGGAACTGCCACTGATGAGACTGATGATCTTGTCGTGTGAGGGTTGTAATGAACTGATGGCTTGTTTGAGTAGTGTTTGAACGTTTGCTGCCAGATCTTCATGTGGAAGTGGAGCGACCAGTGAAAAATCGCTGGCCGGGCTGACCACTGTTTTAGTGTGTTGCCAGCGTAGAATAGAGCCTGCTGGTACGACGTGAATATCTTTAAAGGCTGTCCAGGGGGCAGGGATAAAGCCATGGCGTCTCAGGGCCTCCAGGGCCGCGATATGCAGGCACCGGGGAACCCCAACTGCAAAGAGGGCTTTGATCTCGCTGGCAAAGAGCAAATTGCCTGGAGCTGGCCAATCTTCAATGTAGAAGAGCGGATAGGCACCTGTCAGCGGACGTCGATAGACCAGGGTACGGCGATCGGGCACCCAGTCCAGTACCGCTGATTCCTTCTGTTGCGGCATACTGTAGGCCGTATCAGCAAAGGCGATAAGCCCGGACCCGGCCTGGACACTGCGTGCGGTTTCCCCGCCATGCCGTTCCAGTATGCCGCCCATTGCCGTTAAGGTCTGTTCAATAATCTCCGGTGGTACTTGTTCGCCTGTCAGCCATCCTGCGAGCACGGGCATTGGTTCATCGCCTTTCTGCAATCACCGGGCTATTTTAGCCGTTATGTGTGTCCTATCTATTATCAACTAGCGGGACATCTGAGCGGCGTATCCAATTTTTATTGTAATAGGCATAGGTATCATCGCGATCATAGTATTCATTCGTCAGGTCACACTCGGTCCAGTTTTCCTCAGTGCCCTGTTCGGCTAGCTTTTTAACGACAGCTTTGATGACATCAGGCCCCTCGGTGCGATCGACACCTGGAAAGAGTTCTTCGGTTACATCACCATCAAACTCAACCACTTGATTTTTTTTCGTGCCACGTAAAATATAGTACACGTACATCTTTGAATTCTCTCCTGCCTCGTATTTGATGAACGCTGGTCATACCTCTGGATCTCTCGCGATTCAGTCACGATATTCCCGCTCATAGAATGAAAGTAACTGGATCATACCATAACCACGTGGCTCTGTTAAGATGATTTTTTTCTGTGCTTGTTCTCCTATTTTTGCGATGTCTTTTGTGCTCCTGGAAGATAATATCCAGGATAAATCCTTCCCGACATTGTCTTTCTTTGCAAAATTTTAATGCCTTTAGCCTGTATACATATGTTATACTATAGATGCTTGCTCTGGCTTTTATCCACGAATGAGGGCACTTTTACCTGTGGTCATAAACCGATTTTCTGCCAAAAGCCTTTTTTGTTGAATTTTCCGTGATCGCATGGTACATTTAACTATATCAGTAGATTAGAACATACGTACAATTTGTTGTAAGGTATGAGGAAGCTACCTGTCAGGGACAGAATGAAACAAGAACATTATAGGAGTTTTTAATGACTATTGTCCTGGTTACGCTTTTGGCAATAGCTATTACGCTAGTTTTGGCAGGATTATTCCTTTCACCCAAACCTCAAGCACCTGTACAACAAGATTTACCCTATGCTACTCGCAATGGTACTCGTGTGTATCGCAGTGTGAGTAGCCAGGCTTATAAACCAGAAAAAAATGTTCGTTTGCAGCGCACAGCCAGGATAGATACTAACTACCGGCCGACTAAATCCTACAAGCGATCTCTCGATCAGTATGGGGCCTCTTTTTCATCCAGCAATTTTGCCCATTTTCGTTCTTTACTCAATGTGAAGCAATTAATTTCGCCTCGTGATGGGGAACCAACTCCATGGTTGGGCATTTGTTTGATTCTTATTGCAATGTTTGGCCTGGGGATGTATTCACTCCAACCATTGTTTGCTGCGCGCTCCAATGCCAGCGTTATTTCCCCATTTTGGACGGAAACATCTCCTGGAGCCACTCCTCTTGCTACTCCTCAGACTGCTTCAAAGTCCGTTGATACTAATTCACCACCGGTATTTACCTCTGCCGGTGCTTCGCAGGCGCTGGTTCGCGTGAATCAAATGTCTGCGAGCCAATATAATTCTAACGATGAATTTAATACGTGGTCGGCGGCTGCATGCTCGGCTGCTTCAATGACCGAGGTTATTAACGCCTATAAACACACGAATTATCGTGTTACTGATATTCTCAAAGTAGAATCTGGCCTGCATCAAATTACCCCGGAGCTTGGTTTGTTGGATGCCAATGGTATTGATGCGACGGTAGATAAATTCGGTTTTAAAGCCTTCCATTTGCAAAACGCAACGTTAGATGAAATTATCAGTATTGCGAATAAGGGTCGTCCTGTCATTGTCAGTTATCCACCACCACGAGTTGAGGGCGGCCATATCCTGGTTCTGCGTGGCGGCCAGGGAAATAATGTCTATATGGCTGATTCATCCCTGCTGAATAAAGCCGTTATGACGCGCGCTGATTTCTCTTATTATTGGGGTGGTTTTGCTGTCGTCGTCACACCTAAATAGCTTGTGATAGCGTAATCATTTGCTCGACTCAGGTGAAATGAAAAAAACATGCTAGATCGGCCATGCGTCATCCCGAAGTTGATACCATTGGGAAACCCTCCGTTCTCTCCTGGCAGAACGACAAAGCCGCGCTCAATTTGAGTTCTGCAGAGAAGTTTCCCAACGGTATCAAGTTTGGGATGACTTATGTAATATAATCCTTGACATCATTTGTGTGAGGCACATATATTTCATATGTGAATAAAAAGTAGACGAGATTGTTGACAAGGGTGTGCTGCTCTACGAACAATCGATGTGTTAATCCCCATGTTTGGGGTCTCCATAAATTTGACACTGCTGGCAAACTCCTGGGACGTGTTTTGCTTGAGTTTGCCAGCAGTGTCAAATTCGGGTGAAGATCAGTTCTCTGAGCTCAAAAACGAGCCCGTTCTTTCTCACTTTTATTGTATCACCTCCTGTCTACTAGCACACTGTCTTTTTGGACGATTTTTTTTGGCGTTCTTTCCCCTATACTCAGGTGGAAGCGACCCACTCTGGCGCATCTGCGGTGAACGCTCTCCTTTGAGCAAAGATACCTCTCATGTTTGTGCTCAAAAAGCACATGCTTCAGCGGGCATGTGCTAGACCCTCGTCGTGTGCGAAAGGTGGCCTTACGTGCCGTCACCGCTTAATAATAGTGTTGGCGAATACCACAATGGATGGAAACAGGGACGTTGGCGGTCAAAAAACTCCAGCCTGACAGGCAAAATACAACAAAAACTGCCTGGTTTTGGTACCGTTCCACTCTCAATGTCATTCGCCAACAGAGCCTTAATGGGGCTGTACCAGGCTAGTACAATACTCCGGTAGATCGTTTTAGCCCGAAGGATGTCATCAAAATTATCAAAGAAGGAATTGCCAAAGGAGGTAAAAATATGAGTTCATACGTGCTTGGTTTTCAGGACATTGACAAAACAAAACTCATGGTTGTTGGGGGTAAAGGCGCGAATCTGGGGGAACTATCCAAATTTGAAGGAATACGCGTACCAGATGGCTTTTGTATTTCTACTGAAGCCTTTAAAAGAATCATTGGGGAAACATCGTTGATTAACGAATTACTTGATCAGTTATCGCTTCTAAAGGTGGAAGACCGGCATAGAATCGGTGAACTGAGCGGTGAGATTCGCAGGGTCATCGAAGGGATAGCCATCCCTCAAGACATTCATGAAGAGATCACCCACTTCCTCTCCAGACGTGATGAAAAAAATGCCTATGCAGTACGATCCAGCGCCACTGCAGAGGATTTACCGACGGCCTCTTTTGCAGGCCAGCAGGATACGTATTTGAACATTATCGGAAAGGAAGCAATCCTAAAGCATATCAGCAAGTGCTGGGCATCGCTCTTTACCGAGAGGGCAGTAACTTACCGCCTTCAAAACGGCTTCGACCACCGTAAAGTCCACCTGTCTGTGGTTGTTCAGAAGATGGTCTTCCCGCAGGCGGCAGGAATTTTGTTTACTGCCGATCCCGTCACTTCTAATAGGAAGGTGTTATCCATTGATGCCAGCTTCGGACTTGGTGAGGCCATGGTCTCCGGCCTGGTGAATGCTGATATCTATAAAGTGCGCAACGGCAAGATTATCGATAAAAGGATATCTACCAAGAAACTGGCTATTTATGCTTTAAAAGATGGCGGTACGAAAGAACAGGAGATTGAACCTGAGAGGCAGAACAGGCAAGCGTTGACGGATGAGCAGATTTTACAGCTTGAACGCATAGGCAGAAAGATCGAAGAACATTTCAGTTGCCCCCAGGACATCGAATGGTGTCTGGTTGATGATACATTTTATATTGTCCAGAGTCGGCCAATCACTACTTTATACCCGATCCCTGAAGCGAATGATCAGGAAAATCACGTGTATGTATCTGTCGGTCATCAACAAATGATGACTGACGCCATGAAACCATTGGGAATCTCTTTCTGGCAGCTAACGGCTGCACGCCCCATGTTTACAGCTGGGGGAAGGTTGTTTGTTGATGTTACACCTCTGCTGGCTTCACCGGCTAGCAGAGAACGTATATTAGATGTTATGGGAAAAGGCGATCCACTCATAAAAGATGCATTGGTGACCATCATAGAACGGGGGGATTTTATACCGTCGTTACCAGATGATAAGCAAGAAAAGACTCCCAGTAAAAGCAATCAAGGTCCGTCGCTTGCGGATTTTCAAACACTAAACGAATATGATCCAACAATCGTTTCTGATTTGATCAAGCGTAGTGAAACATCGATAGAAGAGCTAAAACAAAACATCCAAACGAAATCAGGATCGGATCTGCTTGATTTTATTTTGGAAGACATTCAGCAATTAAAGAAGAGTTTATCTGATCCGCAAGGTTTTGGTGTGTTTATGACTGCTATGAATGCTTCATCATGGATCAATGAAAAAATGAAGGAGTGGTTAGGTGAAAAAAACGCAGCAGACACGCTTTCTCAATCTGTACCCAACAATATCACTTCGGAAATGGGTCTGGCGCTATTGGATGTTGCAGATGTGATGCGCCCTTATCCAGAAGTAATTGATTATATACAACATGTAAAAAATGATAACTTTTTGGATGAACTGGTTCAGTTTAATGGTGGCCAGGAAAGCCGGGACGCTCTCTCTGTTTATCTCAACACATACGGAATGCGCTGTGCCGGGGAAATCGATATAACGAGAACTCGTTGGAGCGAAAAACCAACTACTCTTGTCCCCATGATTCTCAGTAACATCAAAAACTTTGAACCAGGTGAAAGCAAGCGGAGATTTGAGCAAGGGCGACAGGAAGCATTGAAAAAAGAACAAGAGTTATTAGATCGATTGAAGCAATTACCAGATGGTGAACAAAAAGCCAGAGAGACAAAACGAATGATCAGCCTCATCCGGAATTTCATCGGGTATCGTGAATATCCAAAATACGGCATGGTGAATCGCTACTTCGTGTATAAGCAGGCTTTACTCAAAGAAGCCGAACGACTCGTACAAGCCAACGTTATTCATGAAAAAGAAGATATATACTCTCTCACTTTTCAAGAACTTCACGAAGTCGTACGCACAAACAAACTGGATTACCAGATCATCAGCAAACGAAAAGATGAGTACAAATTATATGAAAAACTAACTCTCTCACGTATTATCACGTCTGATGGTGAAATCATTGCAGGTGAGTACAAACGAGAAAATCTCCCAGCCGAAGCTATTGTAGGTCTACCTGTTTCTTCCGGAGTTATAGAGGGACGAGCACGTGTCATCTTAAACATGGAAGATGCTGATCTGGAAGAGGGAGATATATTAGTCACCTCCTTTACTGACCCTAGCTGGACACCATTGTTTGTCTCCATAAAAGGCCTGGTCACCGAAGTTGGTGGACTGATGACCCATGGAGCAGTTATCGCACGCGAATATGGCTTACCAGCAGTTATCGGAGTGGAAAATGCTACCACACTGATAAAAGATGGGGAGCGAATTCGCGTGAATGGAACAGAAGGCTATGTAGAAATCTTATAATGGGGAAGATGTTGTTTTCCTCCTGGGGAGCTAAATAAAAGATGAAAGCCGCCAGGAAGGCGGCCCAATCAGGGCCGCTTTCTCAGACGGAAAAGTTATTATATGAGTCAATTTCATAATGTTCAATAGCTAAAGTTGAGAGAGGTTATTCTTCGCTGCCAGGCATGGGCGTTTTTGGCTCTGGTGGTACATGCAATTTGACGCGGCGGAAGCCCTCGGCGAACTGCATCTCCAGTCCTTTCTTCTCTTTTGCCTCTTTCGCCACCATCGCTGCACGCTCACGAATGCGTTGGCTCATGCTGTCCCGGTCTTCTGGATTAAACTGTGATGCATGGCACATCAAGCCTTTTCCCTTTTGATCGATGCTGGTTGTAACATCGACATAGGTGTTGGTGGTTGGGGAATTGAAGAGATAAATTTCATGGACACGGTATGGCTGCAAGTTTTCCGCCAGCAATTCGCGATAGGAACGTGGATTGCCCGCAAATGGAAAAATGGCATCCAACACGATATTACCCGTGGCACGATGATCGGGATGATTGAGATAGCCAGTTGCCTGGGGTTTCTCATCCGGATCGGGTCCCATGATATGGGCGGTAGGATCGTGTGTAAAGACAACACGAGGACGATATTTGCGGATCAATTTGACGACGCTGCGGCGTGCCTCTTCGCTATTGACCAGATGCCCATCGTGATTGCGCAAGAACTCAACGGCCTGTACCCCATAGGTTTCGGCTGCTAAACGTTGTTCCTGTTCGCGCAACAACATAAGCTCTTCATCGTTTTGGCTTGGAATCTCACTGCCTTCAGTGCCATCTGTCATGACAACCCAGACTATCTTTTTGCCCTGGCTGGCCCATAATGCGCAGGTTGCAGCCGTGCCAAAATCGTTATCATCTGGATGGGCTCCGATGACCATCGCCTCATAATCAGGCGTGGTTAACATTTCCATCGCGCCCTCAGCCGTTCTATCTCCCATTGTATAAAAAACCTTTCATTGCCTATTTAAATAGTGGTTGAGGATGATTCTACCATCAAGCGCTGTCGTTCATCAGGGATGAGAACGCGCTCAAATGCTTTAATCACTTCCTCACTAGTAATAACACGTTCAAGTAGGGTATCTAATCCCACTGCGCGCTCCAATAATCCTGTTTGGAGGAGTGTTTGTTCCTGTTGGGTATGCCCCAATAGCTGCGCGAGGACCTGCGTATCCCATTGTAAAAGCACACCGGCCTGCAGCAGGCTTCCAGCGCGGCGACGGATCATATCAAATCCCACCACCTTGCGTTGTCCAGAGACCACTTCGTATGGTGAGAGGCTTCCATAGCACGCACGATTCATCAAGATTTCATAATCACGAGTCGCGGATTGTTTCCGTAAGGTCCGTTGGGCATGCGCTTCTTCTGGTGGCACTGTGCGAGTCTGCGCTCCCAACTGTGCCAGAGCCGCTACCCAGGCTTCTCCAAACCAGCGATAAGATTCCACCAGGTCAGGAAGATGCAATGGATGATCCGCTGGTAAGACGACATCTAAACTCAATAATGTCGGACCAACAAGGACTGCCGTACCGCCAGCACGTCGATGATAAATAGGCATTGATCCAGCTATGAGTGCGTCTGGATTAATAATGTGCTCTTTTTGAGAAAAGCCCAGGACAAGTCCAGCAGGCTGAGCCAATGACCAGTAAAGTGTTCCTGGATCTCCTGGCTGAAGCATACGTAACAAGTGTTCGCTCTGTTCAATGTGTTGCTGTTGATCAGCAATCGTGAGCGGATAGATGAGCCAATTATTCATGTATCTCTTCGAAGCCATACCTGGACGGCTCTCGTAATCCTCTGTAAACATGCTCGTGTAAACGCTCATGATTCTACCACGAAGATGGCTGAGTGTCACGACTTGCTGGGCTGGAAATAGTTCTGAGGGAGTTCCTTCTTAAATTGTATGATAAAATGATGAGCATAGAGAAAAGAATGCTTGAGTAGTATTCTGTACATCTTCAATGTGGTTTGTTATTTTGCTATAAGGATAAGTGACATGCATGACACATTATCCTCTCTGGTTGAGAGGGCTATGACCGGGCTCCCTCGTCCTCTTGAGTTTTATTTACTTGAACATAGCAGACTCCCCGGACCACGCGCCAATCTGGAATTGGCAAATGATGTGGCCTATTTATTAGCAACCGCCAGTGCTGAACATCCTCAGGCTGTGCTTTCTCTAATAAAGACCTTTTCGAATGGTGATCGTCAACTGGTGACGAGCGGTACTCCCGAAGAATTCGTGATGCTCTGTGGCATCGTCTCTGCTGGCGCGTGTGCCTCTGTACGGAGCGAATGGCGCGAGCAGATAACTGAGTTGTTAAATCATTATGCCTGTAGTTCTTCATGGCGTGTGCGAGAGGCAGTCTCAACGGCCTTTCAACATCTTTTGAGTGCTGATACTCGGATGACGTTGGAATGTTTGTTACAGTTAGCGCAGAGTCACAATTTTTTACAGCAACGCGCTGCTGTAGCAGCCATCGCTGAACCGCGTTTGCTTTATGGTCCCGAGTTGTGTGAAGATGCTTTACAGTTGCAGCGTATCGTACTTGAACAGTTAGCACGTGTGCCGGCTTTAGAACGAAAAAACGAAGATTTTCGCGTCTTGCGCCGCGCCCTTGGGTATACATTGAGTGTAGTCACTGCTGCGTTGCCAGAGAAAGGGTTCGCGTTGATGCGCGAGTGTGCGCTGTGGAACGATCATGATGTCCATTGGATTCTGCGGGAAAATATGAAAAAGAAGCGTATCGCAAAATTTACGCAGGAGATTGCCAGGGTGACAGAACTTCTTCCTTAAATATTTTAGCCAAATAGTGTTGGTAAAGAGGGGTGTTGAAGAAAAAGCGTGCGTGAAATGTATTGGGATTGCTAGTTCAGACCGTCTATGGTATCATGACACGCTGATAGGTAACAGAAGGAAATATTACGCACCGAAAGCTTGAGTTGCTCCCAGACGGCTACTCTTCCTCGTTTTCTCTTTGTAGATGTTGAGGTATGTGGTGAAGACCTACCCATGCTCTTCTATCTCAGTCTGCTCTGCGAATGGCTCATGCCTGCTCTGTTGCCGATTGGATATGTGCTGGCTAACACTGGCTAACACTGGCTAACACTGGCTGAGTAAGGCTGCAGCAAGAAATTTGGAATACATGGCAAACCTTTTCTATGCAATGACGATGCCAGGTCTGGAAACGCTGGCTTTCAGTGAGATTCGTGCGAAATTATCCGGGGCTGAACTTGTGAAATTTATGCGCGGAGTCGCCCTTTTTCGTAGCCCAATGATATATGAGGATATCCTAGATTTACGTACAACGGAAGATGTTTTCGCATCGCTGGTCCATATTAAAGGCTTGCGCCGTGGACCTGAAGGATTGCGGGTCTTACATAGCGCGACGCTAAATGCAGATCTTGAAGCCGCGTTAATGAGCTGGCGGCGTACCCACCATGGAGCGCGTCCCCGTACATGGCGTGTCGTGAGCCAGATGACTGGCTCCTACGATTTCCGCCGTATGGATGGTGGTAAGGCTATCTCTGATGCTTTGCGCCGTAGCTTGCCTCGTGGGATGCGTCTGGTGGAAGATGATGCGGATCTTGAGGTGTGGCTCTGGTTAGGAAGTGGCGACGTTTTAATTGGCGTGCGTTTAAGCGACGCTAGCATGCGCCATCGTACCTATAAGCGTGAGCATCTTCCTGCATCTCTGCGTCCTACCGTGGCTGCTGCCATGGGCTGGTTATCGCGTCCAGATGAGCATGACATTGTTCTTGATCCTCTTTGTGGTGCTGGCACTATTCTGATTGAGCGTGCCCTGTTGGGCCCTGTGGAGGATGCAATAGGTGGTGATATCCGTGATGAAGCAGTCTCATTAGCCAGACGGAATGCTCGTGCCGCCGATGTAGACGCTACCTGGAAGGTGTGGGATGCTCGTACCCTGCCTTTGTCTGCCTCGAGTGTGACACGTATTATCACAAACCTGCCCTTTGGTAAGCAAATCGGCACCAAAGAAGAAAATGAGCAACTTTATACGACACTCATCCAGGAGTTTGATCGTGTGCTGGCTCCCAAAGGCTTAATGGTTTCATTGACCAGCGAAGATCGTTTATGGGATACCATCCTTCGTGAGCATGACTGGCGTATCATCAAAAAAGTAGTTTTTGTGGTGTTGGGTCAACCTGCAAGTATTTTTGTCACTGAACGTTCCTAAGGTCCGTATGCACATATGTATGTAATATTTCCCCTTTGCATACTACTGCATGTGTTCATAGTCGCGTTTTTTTGTAAAGGGGATCAAACAATTAGTTTTCAGAGAGGAGACTACTCCCTTGGGTAATGCAACAACTGCTAATTTTCGTAACGGCATGGTGATCCGCTATAATAATGATCTGTGGACATTGACTGAATTCCATCATGTCAGTCCTGGCAACTGGCGTGCGTTTGTACGTACACGCTTGAAAAATTTGAGAAATGGACGTGTGATTGAGCAGCGTTTCCGTGCTGGCGAAGATGTCGATGAGGTAAGGGTGGAGCATCAAAACTGGCAGTTCCTGTATATTGATGGTACTGATTATGTCTTTATGAATACAGAGACGTTTGATCAGCAGCCGATTGCAAAAGATATGTTGGGAGATGCCGTCAAGTTTTTAAAAGAGCAGGACGAAATCGAGATGCTGGTAGATGGTGATACTATTATTGCTGCTGTCCTACCTAATTTTCTTGAACTCACGGTTGAAAGTGCTGAGCCTGGAGTACGTGGTGATACCGCCAATAACGTGACGAAGCCAGCCACATTGGAGACTGGTGCCGTTATCAACGTCCCGCTTTTTGTGAATCCCGGGGATCGTGTTCGCGTGGATACCCGCACCGGCCAGTATGTTGAGCGTGTGAAATAACTTAACGATAGTATGTTGCTCTGCAGGTTTTTATTTTCCTGTATAGGTAGGTATGGCGTGCGATTCAGAAGCAGAGGGCTAGCGTTATGCTGGCCCTTTTTTGTTGGGTATTATTTTAATGGACAGAGAAAAATACTACCCAGAGATGAGGTCCAAAAATACACAATCCAATCAGGATTGAAAAAATTGCGCTTGCCAATACGGCTCCTGCTGCAACGTCTTTGGCGATCCTGGCCAGAGGATGATAGTCTGGTGTTATCAGATCCACGCATGCCTCTATCACTGTATTAAACATCTCTGCAATAAATACTGCGCTGATGGTTACAAGGAGAATGGCAAATTCGATGGCAGAGAGATGAAGTATTGCGCCCAGGACAATTACGAGGGATGTTACCGCAATATGCACACGGGCATTACGTTGTGTACGAATAGTATAACCAAGTCCACGAAAAGCATACCCAAAGCTACGCACAAACTTCGCGAATTCGCTTTTAGGAGCGGTATTTGGCAAAGGTGCTGGCGCAGGTTTCGTTGCCTCGGGTGACGGTGATAACTGGTTCATCCTCGATATGCCTTTTGTCCCATCTTTTGTAATACTGCTTGTTGGATACCCACCATTGCCTGATATCCTGACTCTGTATGATCATCATAGCCGATCAGGTGTAAGATACCGTGTGAGAGCAGGTAAATCAATTCAGTTGTGTTAGCATGTCCGGCCTGTTGTGCCTGGCGTAAGATAGTTGGCCATGAGATGATGATATCACCAAGGTTAGTAATCATGCCAGGAGGGGTAATAAAAGTTGTATTTGTCTCTGATGAGGGGGGTAAGGAGGTATCGTCCTCATCTACCCGAGGAGGCCACAATTGATCTTCTGGTGCTTGCACAATAGGTTGCTCAAGTAATGGAAAGGAAAGAACATCGGTGGATTTATCTTGTTCACGATATTGTTTATTCATATCGCGAATACCTTCATCATTCGTTATGAGTAAGGTCAGCATGACTTGCTGCGTAATACCAGCGTTCTGAAGTGTATTGGCAACAACACTATCCAGATCGATGGTGGCAAGGACCTGTTCCACATGGGTATTTTGTTGTTCATCACTAAGATTGACATAAAGTTCGATGGATGGATGTTCCTGCATATATTTGTTCCTTAAAATAGGATAAAGACAGCAGTGAGGGGATAAAGCACATCCGATTTATCAGTGTTTTCATAGGTGAGCGTGTAAAATGGCAATCTACCATTCTGCACGCTCATCTCAAACACCCCACGCTGTGCAGGCGGGAGGCAAACTGCAAACAGTTTGCCAATGAAGAAAAGTAGAGCAGTAGAACTACCTATCTTATCTTACTTGCTGGCATGATCTAGAAGGTACCAAGGGTAGAGTAAGCAATTAGTAGTATCTAAAATTATCTCTTGCTGGCTGCTTTACGCCGCTGAGTTGCTTCTTTTCTTTTCCGTTTAATGCTTGGCTTTTCGTAATGTTCGCGACGGCGAGCTTCAGCTAGAATACCCGCTTGCTGAATCTTACGATTGAAACGTTTTAACGCCGTTTCAAATACTTCGTGTTCGGCAATTCTTACTTCTGTCACCGGATTCACCCCTCTCCTGGCCTGTTTTCGAGGTAGGCAAGGGTGCACGGTTAGGCGCAATGGTCTTGCATACTTCTGGACCTGCGCAAAAATTATAGTGTAGGCTTTCGTTTGTGTCAAGCCATTGGAATCAGGCAATCAGGCAGGTTTTCTGGAGGTTTTTTTCCCAAATGCTACCAGGAAGACGATAAAGCCAATCACAAGAATACTGAAGAGGGTAATTACACGGTCAAGTACAATGGCAGCTGCCGTTTGATTGATAAGATCTGTTCCCTGATAAAATAGCGCAATCATGGCTGCCATGCCGCCCTCAACCAGACCGACTCCGCCCCCTGTGGCAGGAATGACGGTTAACAAAGCTTCACCTAATCCGATAAAGATTGCTGCTGCAAGAATATGGATAAGGCTACCACTCATTAAATTGAGCGAGAGAGCGATGAAAAAGAAGCGTAAGGCTTCACAAGCCCAGACCCCCACTGTGAGACCTGCCAGTAGTGGTAAGCGACGGAAAGAGCCCAGTGTTCCTTCCTGGAAGTGATAATATTGTTCTCGAAAGCGCACTGGCACACGTTTAGCAATCTGCTCGCGTGTCACCCGCAATACAAATAAGCCTGCTACACCAATTACGACGGCCACCAGGAGTATTTGCATTCCCAGACGAATTTGCGAGGGCATATGTTGATGGAGACTAATTAGAATGGCAGGAATAAAGAGCATGAGCAACACAATTAAATCCAATAAGCGTTCTGCCAGGACTGTTCCAAAACTCCGTGTGGTTGAGACATTGATTTCCTGGCGCAGAAGATACGCTCGATATAAATCTCCCAACTTGGCTGGCACGATGACATTGGCAAAAAATGAAATGTACACAATTTCGACAATTTTTTTGAAGCCTGGCAGATGAATGCCATTCTCTGCTTTGAAGCCCACATTTTCCAGAAGTAAGCGCCAGCGCAGTGCTCGCAAGCCGAAAGAGAGATAATAGATGATGAATGCTGCCAGGAAAAAGGCCAGGTTGGCATGTTTCACTGCCGCCCATGTTTTTTGCGGGTTGATGTTTGCCTTTTGCGCGAAAAAGATGAGGGCGATCATCACCACTACAAGTGGCACAAGGGTACGCCAATGTAAGAGACGTTTTCCCAGCGCCAGTTGTTCACGGGTCACATCGGTGGATGGCTGATTCTCCGCATCTTTGTGATCAGACTGTGTAGTATTTTTCACTGATTTCTCATATTGCTGTTCATCAACACCTACGACAACCTGATGTGAGGGCCTGTATTCATCTCTACCCCACATCAGAACATTCTCCACGTTCCATTTGTTCTATCTCTATTTAGTATACCTACGTGTCTAAATGTACGTACGTGACCTCAAGAATATTCTTTTCCCTGTTGATTAGTTATACTGATTAATCAGCTCCTTGTAAAGCTTAAAGCAATATTTTCCTGGTAAAATATCAGCTTTTGTTCAGTGTTAGATATATGCTTGTAGGAGGAGAAGATAGTTATACTCATGTCGTTCACGTGAGGATGCTCTATTTTTCCCCGACCAATCAGAAAGGCACCCCTTATGAGATGTTATCCTGTGATCGAAGTCAGTATTGGATGAAGGCGAAGATATGGAGTAGAAAAAAATGATATGCAGATATTGTTGAGAAAGTCTTCTTTGTGCATATTTTTTATTATGGCATCTTAATTGTTGCTTACATCTACTCCATATTTTTTGTATAATTAAGCCTGGTAACTTCTATAAGCCTGTATAGATTAAATAGACGTTATGTGCAATTGGTTATGAGACAGTTGAGTACCGGGTAACACGTTTGCTGAACCACTCGATGGTTTGACGTAATCCGTCTTCCATATTTACCTTGCGCTGCCAGCCTAACATCTGTAATGCCTTGGTCGTGTTCGCTCGACGGCGCTCAGGATCATCAACGCGACTGGTCTCAAAGCGAATTTCAGATGAAGAATTACACAATTTGACAATCATTTGTGCATATTCAAGGACTGTATGCTCCTCGGAGCTACCCAGATTGAAGACTTCACCTGCTGTATTTGGTGTAAACATAGCTCGTATCAAGCCATCTACCAAATCACTGACATAAGTGATGCTGCGGGTCTTGTTTCCATCTCCATAAATAGTAATAGGTTCATTTTTGATTGCCTGGGTAATGAAATTAGGAATCATACGCCCATCTTCAATGGCACTATTGGGACCATAGGTATTGAAAATGCGTACAATGCGGACATTGGCTTGATACTGGCGGTAATATTCCATAACCAGTGTCTCGCCCAGACGTTTGCTTTCATCATAGCAGGCGCGTGGACCAATTGGATTGACGTTTCCCCAATAATCTTCGCGCTGTGGATGAACCAGTGGATCTCCATAGATCTCTGAAGTTGAGGAGATCAAAAAGCTGGCGTTATTTTTGCGTGCGAGCTCGAGCATACGATGGGTACCAGTGCTGTTGACGAGAATCGTTTCCAGGGGATGTTCAAGATAGCCTACGGGGCTGGCCGGACTGGCAAGGTGAAAGATGGCATCTGCCTCACACTCAAAGGGTTGCGTCACATCCTGTTCCAAAAAAGTGAAACGAGGATTATCAATAAAGGCTTGAATGTTTAGTTTTGAACCTGTGATGAGGTTATCTGCACAGAAGATAGTATGACCTTCTTCGAGTAGACGCGCACAAAGATTAGAGCCAATAAAACCTGCTCCACCGGTAATTAGAACTTTCAACGAGAACCTCCAGCTATAAATAATATCTCTGAAAGATATTTGTACCTAATGGTAGACGATTTGAGTAGTGGTTGGTAACGAGAATAGTACAAAGGACATCAAGTTTGCTCTATACCTCTTCTCAGATACTCTCTAACCTTGTCAAACCCATGAACGATGGTGATGGTTCCCTACATTCCCTGTGCGCTTTGCTCACCTGTTGCCATAGAGGGACAACGAAATTTTTATAGCACAGCCACGCATCATGGATGGCTTTATGTGTTCTTTCCTAAGATCAATACGTTTTGTTCTTCAAATTCGTCGCAGGTTGTTTACATATGCACCTGTTTTATATGGCTTTTGCTTGGATGCGTTTCCACCGCTGGTAAAGCACTTCATCTCCCCAACTGAGAAAGCCGCTGGTCGTAAATCCATGGATGATAATAACCGCGAGCAGTGAATGAGGTCCAGGAAGGAAGAGATAGACCAGGCTAAAAACCACCCCGGCCAGTCCAACGCCGCCGACGCTCCGCCAATTCCATTTGCCCAGCCGATGATAGAGGGTATAGATTGTTGTGCTCACTGCCCATCCAAGGAAGAGAGAATGACTCCATTGCATGACAGCTGCGAGGATCAAGCCACGAAAAAAAAGCTCTTCAACAGGACCATTGATAAAAAGGTAGAACACAGTTTGCATACATTGATCGCCAGGCGTCGGTTTACGGAAGGCACGACCAACGATATACATACGATAAGTGGCGGCAAATGCTGCCATGCCAATACCGACACTCAGACCAATGCCCAGATGAAGTGGCACATTCGTCTGGGTGATGCCCAGGAAAGAGAGAGGGAGATGAAAAATCAGAATATAGATAAACGGTAGTAGTCCCATAGGAATGATACGCATAAGAATATCCGGCCACATCCAGCGCCATGAACTGGAAACGGTTGAATAAACTAGCTTTGATGATGTATCTGATGCCACCCTGCGACCCCTTCTTGGGAGAAAGATCGTTTTTTCTTGCGTTGTTGCCATTGATAGACACAAGCTTCCTGACTTGCTCTTTTAAAAGCAGGTTAAATGATGTTAAGTAAGTGTTATCAGTGTAAACAATCAGAGCGTTATTGTCCAGTAGTCAGGAGCATGAGCAATTATTTTTGATATGCTAGTCTACAAAGCGTTGGAGTTGAGCCAGGCCTTCCTGCACTTCTTGCAGTGAGAAGTCGCCATTTTCAAGATCGGCTCTATTTTTTGCTTGCAAGCGTTGATAAAAAGCATGACCAGACTCAAGCATTTGTGGCTCTGGATAGTGCTCAAGATAGTCAAAGAGGATATTTTCCGCCTGGGCATACATTCCTAGTTGCTCATAATAGCGGAATAATTTTTTTTGAACATAGGATGGCAATTCATACGCAGAAAGTTTATCAATCAGGACTTTAGCATCTCCATACAGGGGAGAATCAAAGGCAACGTGTTCTTGATGGAGCAATTCCAATAACAAATAAAGGGACTTTACATAGCGATAGTAACTGTCATTGCTGTTCCCTAAATTATCATACGTTTCTCCTTCTTCTTTGAGCAAAGAAGCGATCCAGAGACAGGCTTCGGCATTGAGTTTACCGATAGGTGAAAGAGCCTGAAGGAGCATCTCGTCTGAGAGTGAATTGATAAAGCGAGATGTCATACCAGTGAATTTTAAGAGAAGGTTATCGATAGCAATTAACGTATCTTCATTCTGATTCCGTTTGCGTAAACCGATCACTATCGAGAGTTCATAGCCGATTTGCTCCGCCAGACGCAGAATATAGTCTTTATTGATCATCGCCCCTCACTTTCTGTCTTTGTCTGTGGCGATCACTAGTAATCCAGGGCACTCATGGTTGAGTGCCCTGGATGTTTTTCTGATGTATGACTCAGCCCAACCTGGCGATAGCCTGATCAATGCGTTGCATACACACATCCCGTCCCAACACCTCCATCATCTCAAAGAGAGGAGGAGTCGCGGTGCGTCCACTGACAGCTGTACGGATAGTCCCAAAGACCTGTCCATTTTTCAGGCCTAATTTTGTCACTAACTCACGTAATTGAGCTTCGAGGATACTATGTTCCCAGGTGGATAAGCTATTGAGCAACGTGCGTGTTTGGAGCAAGGCTTCGCGTGTGCTGGCGGCATCCATCTTTTTCTGAATCAGAATATCCAAACTATAGTCAATCTCTTTCTCATAGAAGAAAGAAACGACGTGTGCAGCCTCGCCTAACGTTTTCAGGCGCTCATGTTCCAGAGCCAGGACTCGTGTTGTATATGCGCGATCCAACGGACGGACAATGCTTGCGGGGAGTCCACCTTCATCCTCAGCGAGCTCCATATAAGGAATGGTACGTTCCACGAGCTCTGCCAATGGCAGATTGCGAATATATAAACCATTCATCCACAGCAATTTATCGGGATCATAGATGCCGGATGAGATACCAATTTTCTTCAATGTGAAGGCTTTGATGAGCTCATCTTGAGTGAAAATCTCGGTCTTATCATCATATGCCCAACCTAAGAGTGCCAGGAAGTTAAACACGGCCTCGGGCAGGTACCCCTGCTTCTTATAGTCTGACCAGGATGGTGCGTTGCGCCGTTTGCTCAACTTCTTTTTATCCTTGCCCAGCACATTCGGGACGTGATAGAACAGTGGTACAGGCCAGCCTAAGGCCTGATATATTTGTACATGACGAGGTGCGCTGGAAATCCACTCTTCACCACGTAGCACATGAGTGATCTTCATCAGGTGGTCATCAACCAGATGGGCCAGATGATAAGGAGCCAACCCATTGGTTTTCATAATGACAGTATCATCGATATCACTATTTTTGAAAACCATATCCCCATGTAATTCATCATGAACGACGGTCTCGCCCTCCAGAGGCATCGCGAAACGCACGACCCAGGTTGCGCCGCTGGCTTCAATGGTGGCTCGCTCTTCCGGGCTTAGATAGCGGCAATGGCGATCATAGCGGGGAGGCAGCTTATTGGCAATTTGTTCTTTACGCATGGCATCTAGCCGCTCAGGTGTACAATAGCAGCGATACGCATGACCTGACTCAAGGAGTTGGTTCGCATACTGTTGATAGAGAGCCTTGCGTTGTACTTGATAGTAAGGACCATAAGGGCCACCAATATCTGGGCCTTCATCGACATCCATGCCTAACCAGCGCAGACCATCGGTGAAATCTTCAACCGCTCCTTCTACAGTGCGTGCCAGGTCTGTATCTTCGATGCGCAAGATAAATTTGCCACCACTATGGCGAGCATAGAGCCAGCTGAAAAGAGCAGTACGAAATGCACCAATATGTAGAAATCCGGTAGGACTCGGTGCGAAACGGAGACGGGGGGCATTGGTAGCGTCTGACCCCTCCGCATGGTTGTCGATTTGTGTCATACGAAGAATGGTTCTCCTTCAACTACTTTACTACATTGCCGATGTTACCGATCTATTGTAACATAGTATAATCATGAGTGGATAGCATGGCATGTAGCCAGTTGTGCGAAGCTTATTTTACCCTTGCTACATAATCGATATCCGCGTGGGCCTGTTGTTCATTACCCTGGTGGCAGCTAGTACAACCTCATTCTACACCCAACCGTACTACTTATTGTGAAGAGACTGTGACACACAATAGAATGTAGAGAAATGCCTGGAGATATGGCACTAAGTCCGGTCACCGGATTGCGCTGATATGGCTTGTGTCAGATAAGAAGGAGCATAGTTTTGGAAATTAGCTTTCGCAAAAAAGTGCCTGAAGCAACTGATGAGCATGATCTGCCAACTGAACCGGTGTCCCCACTAACAGATCCATCAGCCCCTCGATCAGGAGTAGCAAGTAGATCAGCAAATGAGGCAAGTAACCCTGTTCCATCTGTATCCTGGCAGCCTTTTTATGCCGCACCTCCGGCACAAAATTATCCTATCCTACCAACCTTCCCGACGGGAGACGAGAACGAGAATATACAGGAACAGGAAAAGTCATCGGTTATCTGGCAGCTGGGATTGCATATCTATGTGCTCAAAATGTTGCCATTAGGAGTGGGATGCTGTTTCGTTGCTTTGCAACTTGTGCTCGTCACGCGTTTTATTTGTAAAGCATTACTGATTGACTCAGCCATACCCTGGATAAATAGCGTGTATGGGTTGAGCGAAATAGCATTGCTCCCGTTTCGCGCCTTATTGCCATCGTTAGATCAAGCCTTTTTTTTACGGGTTGAGCCGTATACAATCGTGGCGATTGTATGTTATGGACTCTGTTCACGCTTGCTGGTACGCCTGCTGAAAATGTTGATACGTATCCATGTCTCAGCATATGGACGAGCAAAACAAACTATGCAGATGGGAAGTACTGCTGCCTCTGATTTGAACAAGTAGCCTAGTCCTTACCGAACTCGTCTAAAACATCCAGGCTATTAATGAAATCGCGATAAGCATCTAGATTTTCCTCTTCTTCTAAAGGCTCTTCGAATTTCGTCACAGAACGTGTTGTCGGTAAAGAAGGCTCTTCATTCGATTCTGGAATCACTCCTGCCCGTTCCAGAACACCCTCATCAACATAGATAGGTGTTTTGGCACGTACTGCCAATGCAATAGCATCGCTTGGCCGGGAATCAATTTCTATGTGGCGTCCATCTACATCCAGCACAATGCGTGCGTAGTAGATTTCATCGATTAAATCAGAAATTACGATGCTTACAATTTTCGCATTCAATTCCTCAATTACATTTTTGAGCAGATCGTGGGTGAGTGGTCGGGGTGAGGACGCTCCCTGCAGCTCGACGGCAATCGCATATGCCTCTGCATACGCTATCCAGATGAAGAGATAGCGCTCTTGCTTCGTAGCTTTCAAAATGACCACTCGCTGCTGCGTAGCCAGATTTATGCGCACGCTCTCAACTTTCATCTCTACCATAGTTTTTCTGACTCTCTCTTTCGTGCGTGGGTCCGTCGAATACCGGATGCCTCTATTGTACACCTGACGAAGTATTGAGCGCAAATCAGAACGCATCTTTGAATAGCTTGGCGTATCTCAATGTTCCTTTGCAAGGAGTATAACAAAACCTGCTGTGGCTGCCAAGTCCTTATGGGCGATGAAGCAGAGTAAGAATAAATTTTTGAAAAATACGTTCAAAAAAAGCTTGTATTGACAGTGCTGTTGTGGTATTATCTTCTGGAATAGTCGTTCTAGTTTTTGCTGTGTGGGGATGTTAGCCGAAGGTGTTCAGAAAGACAGGAGACCATACTATGTCGTTGGAGCAAGCCAGCGAAATACAGCGCCGCATGTATGATTTCATTGTAAATTACATGAAATCTGAGGGGATGCCCCCTACCAATCGTGAGATTGGTCGCGAATTGAATATTGCCAGTACGGGCCATGTTGACTATCATCTCACAATGCTAGAAAAGAAGGGCTTGATCTCTCGGCAGGCGAAAAAGAGTCGAGGCATTAAGCTGACAAAACAGGTGCAAGAAGGTATCCCCGTCATGGGGATCATTGCTGCAGGTGAGCCGCTAGATATTTTCTCAGACGCTTCAAGCTCAATCAATATTGGGAGCGATATGATTGAGACGGAAAATACCTACGCATTGGTTGTGCGCGGACGCTCGATGATTGAAGATCACATTTGTGATGGGGATTATGTGGTTATTAAGCCACAATCAACCTGTCAAAATGGAGATATCGTTGTGGCTGTCCATATGCAAGAGGGCGCGAGCGGTAGTTCTACTCTGAAACGTTTCTTTCAGGAAAAAGAACATAATCGTGTTCGCCTCCAGCCAGCCAATTCAGAACTTGATCCCATTATGATCCCCAAAAGTGTCTGGGATCGTGAATGGCAGATTCAGGGAAAAGTGGTGGCAATCTTCCGCCAATGCATCGCAGCAGCTTGAACATGCACTGATATCGTACTCTTGAGTACTGTCTCATTGCTGATAGACCATGCGCTTTATCTACAAGGCAGTTAACGTGATCGCGTATCGTTTGGCCGTAAGGGCTAGAGAAGAAGTAATAAAGATACGCTTGATCATGTAGACTGCCTTGTCTTTTTTTGCTTGTTTTTCATTATTCCTAATTTGTTAAAAGAGGCAGATTTAGTATTTTTGTCTGGAAAATAGCATGAGCAACGTATTGTGTACTATACTCACGCTTGTAATCAGCTTTGAGCAGTTCTTAAATGCTGAGTGCCCTTGTACTCTTTAGCTGGTTTTGGTATACTCTCTTTAGCATGGTGATGAGTTGTACTAGGGACTCTTACGTGTTGTGGTAGTTCAGAAAGGATGCATGCTTTTGTTAAAGGCTGTTGCTACGGCATTAGTGCTTATTGCTGGAGCCGCGGTTGTTCTCTGGTATGCTAATACCCTCAACTCCTGGGTGGTCGGTGGTTTAATTGGTGGATTGGCTGCCCTGCTGATCAGTATTCCTATCTCCTTGATTATTTTCACCTATCTCGCGCGTCGTCACGATGAACGCACTGCGCAGGATGATGAAGCGGATAGCTATGAGAGATCTTTGCGCCCCAGATATGTCTATCGAGAAGTGCCTGAACGCATGGCGCAAAATGTCTATGTTGAAGCGGAAAGAGATTACGAGCCTGCGCATCGAGGTGTCTGGGGAGAAGAGTACGAGGAATGCGACGAGTATGATATATATGAAGCAGCATATGACGAGAATGAGTTCCGTGATTTTCCTGAACCCATATACAAACAAATTCCACGCTTACCTGCTGCTCGTCAACAGTCCCTCTCGCGTGCTCCTTCTACCCGGCGTAATGCTATGAATAATGAACCGTTTTCGGAGACTGAGGCACGCAGTCGTCGTAAGACAACGCGACGCCTAAATCAGCACCAACCGATTTTTCCAGGCTATCAGCCTGAGATGACGCGTGGTCAATTTCAGTCACAAGCGTTACGTATAGCTCGTGAAGAGGCGTATCGACGTATCGAAAATGCTGAAGATATCCCATCTTCGGCTCTCCCACCCTCTCAAAAAAGCCAGGAACGCGACTATCCGCCTACGACACATGAGTATCGTCATACTTATCGGGAGCGCCAGGACGCAACAGCATTCCCACGCAATGCACGGCAAGGACGAAGAATCGTAGATGCCAATCCATTACCCAATAGTACCGTTCGTCCAGATCCTGAATTCTCCCAGAAACAAGATCGTCTCATTGAGACCTACAAAGATCCTGAGACAGAAACTTTGCCTCGCAACTATGCTACCGGAGACCTGAAAAAGCCGCTAGTGCGCCGCGCACCTTATATGTATGATGATGATCCATTGAAAATGGAACTGGCCCAGCAGGTAGAGCCACCTGTGATAAAGCGCTCGACACGACATCTTTCGACAAAGCCTGATGAGGAATAGGCATTTTTACCTTTGTTTTCGGTCCTATCAGTCCTGGCCTCTTTCAATAAAATATGCTAGTATAAATCAAAATGCGAGCTTTACGAAGGAGGCATAAGTGGCTCATATCACTGACGTGTTAACTCAAATCATTACGAACCTATATATTTCTACAGGATTATTAGGTCTCGTGTTAGCAATGGCAATTGAAAGCTGTTGCATTCCATTGCCGAGCGAAATTGTTATCCCTGTAGCCGGGTTATTATTTAATCAGCATAAAATATTAAATGGAACAACAACTCCGGTTGGTCTGGTTTTAATTGCCCTGGCTGGCGCGGTTGGTTGCCTACTTGGATCAATGATAGCTTATGGCATCGGCTATAAGGGCGGGCGTCCACTTATGCTGAAATACGGACGCTATGTCTTGATTTCTCAGCACGATGCTGATCTTGCTGATCGTTTCTTTCAGCGTTGGGGAAGCGCGACGGCGTTCTTCTCTCGCTTGTTGCCTGTGGTGCGAACGTATATCTCGTTGCCCGCTGGTATGACGAAAATGTCATTTAGCAAGTTTTGTGTGTATTCGTTTGTTGGCTCTTTTCCCTGGTGCCTTCTGCTCGCATACGCAGGTTATGTACTGGGTAACAATATGGCCGTCATCGACCCATATTATAAGAGTTTTGAGTATGTTATCGTCGCTTTAGTTGTTGTCCTTGTTGTTCTTTATGTCTGGCGTCATATTCGCAACGACCGTCGTGCTCGCGCCGAGCATACTGTAGCTGAAGCGCAAGCCGCCAATGCTGCACCATTTGCACAGCCTCTGAATAATGCTCCCTATCAGCAGCAACAGTATCAGCAGCAGCCTGTTAAGGGTGGTCAATTTCAGCAACCTAACAATGGTAGCCAGTTCCAACAGCCTTATGACAATCAGGCACCTCAAAATTGGCAACAGCCTCAAAATCCATCCCAACCTTTGCCTCCTCGTTGGTAATAAACGTATCTTTCATTAAAACAAAGCCCCCTATAGTTTTCATGCTATAGGGGGCTTTGTTTTAATGAAAGATAGTAGGAATCGGTCGTTTATGTGCTGTTGCTGTTTGTCACATCTGGCAGCGGCGTGGTTGTTTTCGCTTCAAATTCTTCGGGATGTTGTTGGCTCCAGGAACGCCAATAGGTCACAATCAGAATCTGGATAATGCCAGCAATGGGAGCAGCGAAAAGCGCGCCCAGCAGACCAAATAATTGTGCTCCGATCAATAGTGCTCCAATCGAAACAATGGGATGAATGCCTACGGAATGACCCAGGATACGTGGAGCTAAAATCTGTCCATCCAGCCCTCCCTGCACTATGCCAGAGAATGCCGTGACGATCAGCCCGGTCTGCCAACCTTTGGTGAGAAAGGTGAGAATAATCGCCAGGCCAACCGAAAGATATGAACCAATTTGTGGCACAAACTCAAAGACAAAAATGATAATGGCTAGCAACGTTGCATAAGGAGCACCGATGATAGTATAGCCAATCCACATAATGATGCTAATAATGGTTGCCAGTGTAATTTGCCCGCGCACAAATCCTCCCAGCGTATGATGCAGGGCATCCAGAAAGAAATTTATTTGGCTGCGCCAGCGTAATGGCGTTTTAGTACGAAACCAGTTTAAAGTTCTGTGTCCATCGATCAGGAAATAAACGCTGAGCGATGTAACTATGATGATATTAATAACCACAATAAAAATACTATTGACCAGTGGAAAGACATTTCCAAGTACCGAGAGTACGTAGTTGAGTACTTGCTGGCTTGAATTGAGAAGATCATTGGGCGAAATATGCATTTGTGGAAGCTTTTTGATGAGCGGTTGTAAAAATTGTAGAAAGTGGGGAAGATTATTTTCAATTGCCAGGAGTAAAGTAGCCAGCTGCCCAATTGCGGTCAGGACCACGAAGTAGATAAGTAAGAGGAGCAGTGCCAGGATACCGATATAGACAATCAGAATAGCCAGTGGACGTGGAATAATACGCTCAAGTAAATTCACCAGAGGATAAATAACATATGCGATGATTGCAGAAATACCAATGATGACCAGGGACGCAAAGATTTTGTTCAGCACAAGCGTGGCGACACTGATAATGATGATCCACGCAACGATGGTGAGCGCAATTAGAAAGCGTCTTGCCCAGACAGTATTGGATATTTCTTCATCATGGGGATGTATGTCTGGACTCATGTATCAATCCTTCTCTGCTACCGCCAGGGTGTCTGTTTAGTACAGCTATCAGTACATTGAGCGTGATGACAATAAACCTGATCAGAAGATACCAGATTATGCAACTTTTTGTGTCAACCGAAAGATGTAAAGCAGAGAGGGATTTTAGGAGAACATTCTGAGACGTGTAAAAACTGTAATCGCTTCTGGGCTGTGAGATGGATTAGATTGCATGAGGCACAAAGGGAGCAAGTGATGCTCAAGTAAAGGAAATTGAGGAAGCAAGCTGTATGGGTTGCTTCCTCGGAAATAGGGATTGCTTTAGAGCTGGCTTTTCTCGGCCTGGGCATTCTGCTCTGCATCTTCCGTGTTCATTTTACCTACGAACATGTAGGCATCGTGACGAACACTGAATGAGCGAACCAGACGATCGTTCGGACCTGGTCCACCACTGGCTGATTGACGCTCGCGAATGAGAAAGATTTGTTCAGTGAGGGGTTGGACGTAGTAGCGATTTCTCATGAATAAGATTGCGCCGAAATCCCTACATTTCCACATAGGGAGAATGCGCGCCTCCTTGTTTGTAATAATACCCATCACAGCGATGCTGTAGGTGGCAAAACAGTAACGAATGGTTCGATTTTATCTTAGACGTGATGTAACGTTCCTCCGACACTGCTCCTCATAAGGAGCCTCGCCAGGCGCATGAGTGTCTGTGTTTTTGCCCATGTGCAATGCTATGATGGTTCTGGCTGGTGGATCGTGATTGTTCGTCCTTGCTATATATTCCAGAATCCATATCACATTTGTAATAACAACTATGCTTCCTTGCAGAAAGATGTGATCGCGAATATAGGTGAGTCGCAACGCTGTTTGTGATAGGTATGTACTATGCACATTGTCTTGTACGAGGAACGGGGCTCAGGAGAGCAAACGTAAGACTCTATAAGTATACACTATTTTTCTGCAAAATGCCATAGGGAAGAAAAGCAAAAAAAGAACTTCCTCTTTACTTACGCATAATTTGCATGCTAAGCACACTCATTTATGATGCTTTTCTCTCTTTATTTTTCTTCTGCGCCAGCATCGTTACTTGAAAAAGCTGTCCGATTATGAATCATGCCAGATCGTATGCGCAGGGTTGATAGGCGAGAATGTATTCTGTTTTCTTGGGAACACGTGCTGATTAAAGAAGATGCTGATCACTATCGTTGAGATCTATGATCAATATCAGTGAGAAGAGGATTGTGTAGTAGGATCAGAGAATGTTTCAAGCTCACTTCCAGGCGTTTTTTTAAGGTATGCAGAAGGGGCAACGATGAGTAATGTAATCTGGCGCAAAAAAGATATCTTGCTGTTGCAGTCGGAAGCAGAAACAAGTACCCAACTCAAGCGAACCCTGGGGGTATGGAGTTTGACGGCAATAGGTCTTGGAGCCATTATTGGAGTTGGAGTGTTTGTCCTCACGGGGGTGGCGGCTGCGACGCAGGCTGGCCCGGCCATCGCGATCTCATTTATTATTGCTGGTCTGGCCAGTTCTGCTGCCGCATTGTGTTATTCCGAGTTTGCCAGTATGATTCCTGTAGCCGGCAGTGCCTATACCTATGGCTATGCGGTACTTGGCGAATTGCTGGCCTGGATTATTGGTTGGGATTTATTGATTGAATATACTCTGGTTGTTTCTGTGGTTGCAATTGGCTTATCTGGTTATGTAAACGCGCTATTGGTGAGCGTAGGTATCCATATTCCTGCTATGATTGTCGGCGCTCCTGGTACTGGTGCAGGACATGGGGTGGATTTATTTGCGATCTTGATCTGTCTTTTTACCTCCTGGCTCCTGACACGTGGCATGGAAGAGAGTGCGCGCTTCAATTCTATCGTAGTACTCATCAAGTTGCTTTGCGTCTTGATTACTATTGTGGTGGGGGCCTTTTTTATCAAGCCGGGCAACTGGCATCCCTTTGCTCCCTTTGGATTTCCAGGCATCATGGGTGGTGCGGCATTGGTCTTTTTTGCGGTATTTGGCTATGACGCAATGAGTACCGCTGCTGAGGAGGCTAAACATCCACAACGTGATCTCCCACTGGCGATACTCATTTCGCTATTGATCGCGCTGGTGCTCTATGTCCTGATGAGTCTGGTGTTAACAGGCATTGTTTCCTACAAAACACTCAACAACTCGGCACCAGTTGCCAATGCGTTTCTGGCCTTACATTTGCCTATTGTCTCAATCATTGTTTCAGTGGGGGCTATTGCGGGTATTAGTAGTGTGCTGTTTGCCTTTATGCTGGCGGCAGCGCGCATCTGGTTCGCGTTGAGCCGGGATGGATTATTGCCCGTCTGGTTTGCGCACACTCATCCTGTCCATAAGACACCCTATCGCCCGACCTGGATCATTGGCATCGTTACCGCTGTGGTGGCTGGCTTTATTCCAATCGCTGTGGTAGCTGAACTGGTGAATATTGGTACTCTGTCGGCGTTTGTAATTGTTTGTGCCTCGATTATTATCTTACGGCATACCCAACCAACAATTCCGCGCAGGTTTAAGACCCCATTTGTACCTGTTATTCCGATCATTGGTATCATTTTTTCGCTCTGGCTTATTATCAGTCTACAACCTGTCACATGGATACGTTTTTTGATCTGGCTGGCCCTGGGCCTGGTCGTTTACTTTTTGTATGGTATCAAGCACAGTCGATTGAATATACCAGCTGTCCCAACGGCGATAGAAGAAGATACCAATAATCCAAAGAGTTAAGGCTAGCTCGTTGCTCCTGTACTGCGGGCGAGGGTTGTAAAGATATCAATGGCAGCGAAGGCGGCGCAAGCAAACATTGCTGTGCGAAAGCCACTGATAAACATCACTTGCAAAGAGTGTATCTTCTCCAGCATAAAAAGGCAAAGATCATCAGGCGGCAACATTGCAAATGAAGAGAAATAGAGAGGATAAAGAGAAAGTCCGGCTTTGAGGAGTACGTATGCAAGACCATTGCGAGACAACAGAAAGGAAGGGATGCATCTTTGTGCCGGACTTATAAAAACTATAGAATGCTTGCTTAATTTATACAAGACATCATCAGTCAGAATGAATTGTTCTGATACGCTTCAAGCTGCTTAGAGACAGGCTTTAGCCGTGTCGATAGTTGCTAAAATAGCTCAAATCAAAAGTACTAGTTGGGGTTGGAAAATGAAAGAGGCGAGAAGCAGTTAACCTTACTGCTTCTCGCCCCTTGCGTCTGGTGGAGATGAGGGAGAGTTGAACTCCCTGTCCAAACGGCCCTACCGAGGAATGTACTACAGGTTTAGTCGATGTATTTCTTTATCGCCTTGGGCTCCCATCGACAGGATTCCTAAGCGTTGGCCCTCTAGTCTTTAGTGACAGTTAGAAGACGGTGGCTGCCACTGCACCTCGTGTGTATGACGCCTGGAACCGCCCCCACGAGGAAAAGGCGGGCAGACGTCGCATCGCTACTTCTTAGGCAGCGAAAGCGAATTGTTGTGTTGCTGGTTTGGCAACTATGTTTTGTCGGTTGTTTAACGAGAGTGCGTACCGACACCTCGACCTGCAATTCTTCAATCCAACCGCCTGTCGAAACCCGACATCCCCAGATGAAGAAATTGGCTAGCGTTGTGAGAGTTATCCTTTTCGAGCTTTCCCCCCTGCTAACGTATTGGTTAGTATATCATAGACGTTGACAAATAGCAATATCTTTTTCTGGATTTTCTTCTCTTTAACTTTTTCTCTTTACTCATGCGTGTCCGCACTCCAGGTGTTCATCACATACTAAAATGGCGCAGGCATGTGAGGGTCTACTCGCTCGCGAGTAGCGAGGCCTTGATGGGAGAACCGCGCTTACTGTCAGGATGAGAGAGAGTTGAACTCCCTGTTCTTTGCTATGGCTCAGTTGCGAGGAGGTACGTGGGCTTTGTATAATGATGGACGGTATGATGATTAATGGTACCATGGACAACATGGTAATCAGCCAAGGTAGGTAGGTAAACTTTATGGCGCAGTCCAAACGCTCGCTGGTGCGTATCGCGCATCGGGGCGGTTCGCTTCTTGCCCCTGAGAATACATTGGCCGCTTTTCGGAATGCTTTGACAATGCCTGTGGATATGCTGGAATTGGATGTGCAGATGAGCCGTGATGGTCAGGTTGTGGTGTTTCATGACGCTACAGTTGAGCGTGTGACAAATGGTACAGGCAATCTCCTCGATCTCGATTTTGCTTATCTGCGCTCTCTGGATGCAGCAAGCCATTTTCCTGGTGGCTGGCCGCTGCCTGAGCAAATCCCGACTTTGCGGGAGGTACTGGCTCTGGCTCATAATCGTGTCCAGGTTTGTATTGAACTCAAGCTCAGCGAACGTGATGGGGTCTATGGGCGCTATCCACGGATTGCAGAAGCGATTGTTGAGGATTTACGTGCCACGAAAATGGTTGATCAGGTGTTACTGATCTCTTTCGATTGGGTGGCATTAGCTAAAATCAGCCGCCTGGAAAACTCACTTGTGACGGGTGCACTGGTCTCACGCGATCTCTGGACATTTGAGGAAGATCCAACTCTGGAAAAATTATGCAAGCAAGTGTCGCTGGCTGGTTGCAACTGGATTGATCTGGATCGCGAGTTGTTTACACCCGAATTGCTTTCAACTGTTCACCGCAATGGTTTTAAGCTAGGGCTCTGGACGGTCGATGATCTGGCTGAATTACGTTCTTTTGCCAGTGTTGGTGTTGATGCCCTTACTACTGACCGACCTGATTTGTTTGCTCAGATATAACTTCTTGCTGTCTATGGCTGAGGCGGATACTCACAATTAAGTAATGGGTGCCTGGCTGAATGTGTCTCCTCGTGAAAGTTATCCGTTTGTATTACCAGAAAGAGCAATGGTACCATGTCCTGTAGTTCGTACTCGAGGGTATGCTATAATGACCCCCGAACACCAGCCATGTGGCGGGTTGAATACTGGTTGTGAGCGGAGAATCTGAGGCTATGCAACAATCTGAAATTGCATTAAAAGAACATGCATCTGAGTTGACAACTCCTGAAGTATTATCGAAGCATATTGATGTTACGATCGTGGTTCCCTTGATGAATGAGCAGGAGAGCGTGTCTATTCTCTTTGAGAAAATCAAAGAACAACTCGAGCAACTCGGTAAATCCTTTGAAGTTATTTTTGTAGATGATGGTAGTACCGATAAAACCTTTACTGTTCTATCCGATTTATATCAAGCATACCCTGATATTGTGCGCGTGATCCGTTTCCGTCGCAATTTTGGTAAGACACCAGCGCTGGTAGCCGGTTTTGAGCGCTCTAAGGGTGATGTTATCTTTACCATGGATGGTGATTTGCAGGATGATCCACAGGAAATTCCCCGCTATCTAGAGAAAATAGATGAGGGTTATGATCTGGTGACGGGTTGGAAGTTCCCACGTTTAGATCCCCTTGATAAGACTTTTCCATCTCTTATCTTTAATGGTATGGTGAATAAGCTGACTGGCGTGAATCTACATGATATCAACTGTGGATTTAAAGCGTATCGCCGTGATGTGATTGAAGATCCACATTTAAAGCTCTATGGCGATTTCCATCGTTTTGTTCCGGTGATTGCGCAGGCGCGTGGCTTTAAAATTGCTGAGATTAAAGTTACTCACCATCCTCGGAAATTTGGTGTATCGAAGTTTGGTACAAAACGTTTCGCGCAGGGTTTCATCGATTTGATGAATATTGTTTTCTTAACAACCTATCTGCGCCGTCCCTTACGCCTGTTTGCTACCCTTGGCTTCTGGTCTTTTGTGCTGGGTGTGCTCCTTGATCTGTTTACTGTCTTGCGCAGTTACCTGTGGATTCATGAACCGATTCATAACCAACCGATGTTGTTTGTGGGTATCCTGCTCATGATCTTTGGTGTACAATTCTTCCTGGCTGGTCTACAGAGTGAGATGATACGTCACTATGCCTTCCAACGCGGCGAAGAAGCTAATATTAAGCAGGAATTGCTCTAGATGATATTGCTCGGTCAATGCATGCCTTGGCGGATATGGGCGAGCAGCAGAGGTGGTGTGATATTGGCTGATCCTCTTGCGTGCGTAAAGCGAAACATGGATGTGCTCCTTGATTGCTTCCGTGTTCTGCGTGGTGATTGGATCAGCCAGTATGCAGCGTTCTCTAAACTTATGCTATGGATGAATGAGATGGTTGCCCCTCTGTTGTATGGATGTGATTTGCAGGGATTGAAAAAGAGGTGTAGTGCGTGAGTAAAGAAATCTGGCATAAGCGTTTTATTTATGCCCGAGACCATTTGTGTTTGTATCCTGCACCTGAACCGCTGCCGCGTACACGCAAATTCTGGCTGGTAATGGGATTAATCGCACTTGCTGTGCTTGTCTTCTGTGTGTTTTATATTTCTTATCTGACAACTCAGCAGACGGCGTTTCAAACGAATGCCGAAGACTTTGGTATTATGGATCAAGCGATCTGGAATACGATCCATGGACATATGTTGCACCAAACGATCTGTACCTCATTAGGGGATACAAATTGTGTTGGGCCTGCTGGCTTTGTACGCTTTGCTATCCATTTTGAACCGATCCTATTTCCTATCTCTTTATTATACTTTATCTGGTCTGATCCACGTGTTTTACTCGTGTTGCAAACCGTCGTCGTTGCTCTGGGAGCCTTTCCTGCCTTCTGGCTGGCGCGGTTGCGGCTGCGCAATGAATGGTTAGCCGGGGTGTTCGCACTGATTTATCTTATCTATCCTGCTCAGTTGCAGGCGTCAACGGATGAATTTCATGCCGTGACGATGACAGCGGCTCTCTTATTGTTTACTTTATATTTTATGTACACGCGTCAGACACTCTGGTTTTTTGTCTTTGCTCTTCTCTCAATGGCGTGTAAAGAAGAAATTCCAATCGTAGTGGCGACCTTTGGTCTCTGGTCGCTGGTCTTTCAGCGGCGTTGGCGTAGTGGTCTGGCTGTGGTTGTCGTGAGTATTCTCTG
Source organism: Dictyobacter arantiisoli (assembly GCF_008326305.1). Taxonomy (GTDB): domain Bacteria; phylum Chloroflexota; class Ktedonobacteria; order Ktedonobacterales; family Ktedonobacteraceae; genus Dictyobacter; species Dictyobacter arantiisoli. The sequence goes on from NZ_BIXY01000015.1 coordinate 66,811, forward strand.
GTTTGTCGTCACAACCAAAGTAATTATGCCGCATTTTAGTCCTACTGGTCAGGCTTTGCTCAGTACACGTTATAATGGTGCAGGCGGCTCTGGCTCTTTGTTACAGCAAGCGCTTCATCCGCTGACTTTTCTGCATACCTATCTGTTTGATGCCAGTCATCGAGCGTATATCCATGATATACTGGCACCTGCGGGCTATATTCCGAAGCCACATGGAGGCGGTCTGTTCTATTTACCGCTCCTGGCACCATGGATCCTGGTTATGGCGACGCCTTCACTGCTAATTAACCTGCTCAGCACTAATCCTCAGCAATATAGTGGGCTTTTCCACTATAACGCTGAAATTGTGCCCGTGATTATTTTTGCGACCATCGAGTCTCTGGTGGTCGTACGCTGGTTGACTCATGTAGGGCTGGCGGCAATAACGCGGCATAGAGAAGCACAGAATAGACCGTTTGCCCATCTGCTGAGTGCAGAAGGATTGCTACGCCGGCCGCAGGTTGTATCGTTGGTATTGATTTCGCTCTTGACGCTTGCGGTTGTCTTCAGTTCATTGCGCACCGATTACTATTTCCATGGGCAATTGCCATTCTCGATTAGCTTTCAATGGCCGCAGACCTCTGCCCACACTGACCTGGCGCAGCGCTTCCTGGCGATGATTCCAGCGGATGCATCTGTATCAGCACAAAATAAACTTGTTCCTCACTTGAGCCATCGTGAGAGCATCTATATGTTCCCGTACGCAGATGGACAAAATAGTCAGAAAGAGGGGCAGGCAGAGTATATACTGCTAGATGTAACGGGGGATATTTATCCCTACTTTGAGTCACAGCTCTATACGCACGAAGTGAAGAAGGTATTAGCAAGTGGACAATATGGGATTGTGGCGGCTCAGGATGGCTACTTGTTGTTGAAACGAGGATTGGCTGCTCCAGCTATCTTATCCTCGCCGACTACCAGTGCTGGTCAGCAGCATGATCTTGATGCATTGTTATTTAATCTTCCTACCAGTTTTTGTTCCAATATCTATGTTCCTCAGTCAGAGATACAAAATCCTTTGCACGTTGATTTTAAGCAGCCAGATGGTCAGAAATTACATCTGGTAGGTTTTCAGGTTGGGGCAAGTAGCCCGTTTAGTCGTACCAATGGCTATGGCACGCTAACGACATATTGGCGTGTGGATAGTTCGGTAAAAACGCCGATCCAGTTACAGATCTTACTCAAAGGCAGTGATGGGCGTGAATATCTTACCAGTACGGACATGCCAGATCTTTCGTGGTGTCCTGCGCAAACGTGGCAACCGGGTTCACTGGTGCGCCTGACAAGCCGCACATTTAACCTTCAAAAAAGTAGCATCCCAAATGGGCTAGCACAGATGTCCATTACTCTTTTGCCACAAGCACAGACATCGAGTACAATAATGGATGTACAAGCTCGGCTACCTGTGCAGGTTTTGAATGCGCCGGTTACCGTTATTGCCAATCAGAATACAAATGCATTGCAGTTGATGCCGATTACTATCGTCAACTAAAGTGTAGAGAAGCGGCATCACCAAATCTCTCTATGGCATGCCCGCAGTAGAATGAAAGAGGATGTAGGATGGGCATTTATTTAGGTCAACTCCCGCCCGCAGAAATTGCGCGCTTAAAAGCTGAATTAGCTGAGACGCTGATCGCTAATTTCTGCTATCCACGTTTTTTTGATCATCGCACTGAGTCATTGCAAATGCGTCCGGTTGACCGTAACAAGCGCCAGGAAGTATGGCTTTACCTCAGCTCTGTTGATTTTACTGCATGGAACCGGGTCGATTTGATGTCAGCGGATATTCAACATCAAATTGAGCGTCTTTTTATTCAGTTTGTGCAACGTAATCGTAATTTCTTTGGTGAGCAGGGACGTCGAAGAATGTCTGATATCCGTCTGTTAATTAATTCTTGTGCTTCTTCGGTGGTACAAGCCTGGCGCAATCATCTCAGCGGTCAGAAAGCAGCGGATGGGCATCTCTTTGGGAGTCCACACACGGTTGTCTCCTGGAGTACTCCAAGTATTAGCCAGCGTGCAGAACTTACCTGGGAGCAGATTGCGCCAGCGACGATGTTGCTTCAACAGCATTTACAGGAGCTCAGGGGTGAAGTGAAACTTGGGGATGCAAAGGTGGCTCCTGCGGCTGCTACAGCTATACATGGGACCACTGGGATGGCACGTCGTGAGGCTCCTGCTGCGGCAACTCGCCCGGCAACAGGGCGACCAAATCAAGGGGAACCTGAGCCATCTGTAGTTCGTAAACCAGTCACACCGGTTGGGCCACGACCAGTTTCAGCGCCATTGCAGGCGAATACTCCTGCAGCGGTACAACAAGCAGCTTTCTCTAGCGCTGCTGCGGCTGCTCCAGCTGTGCAGCGAACAGCGCAACGGGTCGATACGACGCCGAAACCACCTACGCCTGCTCAGCCCTATGATACGCGCACTGTTGCTCCTGTCAATCGTAATGCACCGTTAGTTGACGCACCGGCTGTTCCTGTGGCGCCTATCTCGCCTGCACTTGACACGCCCATGGCGGCGTCTGCACCAACGGCAGTCCCGACGAAATCCGCTAGCAGCACTGACCATGGTACCATGCGCTCATCACGCTCTCCATTCGGAGGAGACACTGCCCCAACTTCAACTGTGACACCTGCCTCAGCGCAACGTATGCCCCCACCGATGGTACCGCCTGCCTCGCTGACAAGTTCTGCCACTTCGGATATCACGAATGGTCCACGGGAAATGATGTCTGTGGGTGAGGATGATGTTGCGATCTTTGAACAGATGCGTCATCAATTGATCATCTGGTTGCGTATTGAGGCGGTAACAGCCGGGCTGGAGATTACAAGTCAGAGTCCTACTCAGTTGTTAGAGATGTTACGTGAACAGGCACGTTTTGATGAGACACGTTTACAGGTTGTGTCGACGTTACTAAATCTCGCTAATCAAGTGATCAAAACAGGCCTGGTAAGTGTATTGGATTATAAACAGGCCTTAATGTTCCATCTAATGCACACCCGCCGCCAATAGCTCTCTGGACTAAAGAGGCCACTCCTCCCCTCGCGGGTGAGTGGCCTCTTTGCTTGCTGCTCTTTTGCTTCACAGGTAGGATTATGAGGCGGTAGAGGATGCTGAGGTAGTAATCATCGGAAGTAACTCTTTCAATTGCTTTAGCCAGGCTGTACCTAACAAACGGCGTGGAATACGAATTACTCCTTGTTGGACATGGGCGTCATTGCGGAAACGTCGATAGAGGATAATCCGGTTGGGGACCACGTCCCGCTTAACTGTCAGTATGAGTTCAGTATCTTTAACAGAGATTGCTTCATAGCCCAATTGTGCAGCTTCCACTTTTAAACTCACCAGTTCAAGTAGATTGTGTACCGGTTCTGGAATGGGTCCAAAGCGATCCGATAGTTCTGAGGTCATGGCTTCGACCTGCTCTGTAGATTTGAGATTAGCAAGACGTTGATAGAAATTCACCTTGAGTGTGCGATCTCCAATATATTCATCTGGCAGGTAAGCATCCATTGGGAGATCAATGGATGTGTTGGGCAGACTCGTTTCTGCCTGCTTTCCCTGCAATTCTTGTACAGAATCGGAGAGCAATTTACAATAGAGGTCAAAGCCAACCGAGTTCATAAAGCCAGATTGTTCTGCTCCTAACAAACTACCAGCACCACGGATCTCTAGATCTTTCATGGCAATGCGGAAGCCCGCACCCAGTTCGGTGGCTTCAAAGATGGCGCGTAAGCGTTTTTCCTGAATCGGTGTCAATTTGGCATTCTTCCCATAGAAGAAGTAGGCATAGGCTTGCTGTGTGGCGCGTCCAACGCGTCCACGTAACTGGTAGAGTTGTGAGAGGCCAAAAAAGGCTGCATTATTGACAATAATCGTATTCGCATTTGGAATATCCAGACCATTCTCGATAATAGTGGTCGAGATCAGTACATCATAATCACCATTAGAGAAGCCAAGCATCACTTTCTCGAGTTGATCTTCATTCATCTGCCCATGCCCAACAATAATACGCGCTTCAGGTATGAGACGCTGCAATTTTTGGGCTAATATCTGAATACCCTGTACGCGGTTATGGACAAAGAAGACCTGTCCCCCGCGGTCGATCTCACGCAGGATAGCTTCACGTATCAATGCATCGTCTGTTTCGCGAATTGTGGTACGAATCGGCAAGCGTTCCTGAGGAGGTGTCTCAATAATGCTCATATCGCGTAAATTGACCAGTGACATATGCAGAGTCCGTGGAATCGGCGTGGCTGTCATCGTCAGGACATCGATCTCAGCTCGCAATTGTTTGAGGCGTTCTTTATGGATCACACCAAAGCGTTGTTCTTCATCGACGACCAGTAATCCGAGATTTAAAAAGACGACATCTTTTTGTAACAGGCGATGAGTGCCAATGACAATATCGACCTTTCCTAATGCGAGCTCTTCGAGGATTTGTTTCTGCTCTTTATCAGAGCGGAAACGGCTGAGGAGTTCGACACGTACAGGATAGGCTTTGAGACGCTCTTTGAAGTTGTTATAGTGTTGTAGCGCCAGAACGGTTGTTGGAACCAGCACGGCCACCTGACGTTGATCCAGGACGCATTTAAAGGCGGCCCGGAGAGCTACCTCGGTCTTCCCATAGCCAACATCTCCGCAGACCAGACGATCCATAGGACGAGGGCGTTCCATATCGGCTTTCACTTCATCAATGGCGCGTTGTTGATCGGGTGTTTCTTGATAGGGAAAGCCATCCTCAAGTTCCTGTAGCCATGGCTGCTCGCTATCAGGCGGAAATGGATGCCCTTCGGCAGCTTCACGCAGGCTATACAGACGCAGTAGCTCCTGTGCGACTTCCTGAACGTTCTCTTTGACCTTTGATTTGGCGCGTGTCCATTCCGTTGTCCCCAGTTTACTCAGGGCTGGTACGGCATCACCCATCCCGATATAGCGGGTGATGCGGTCCAGTTGGTCGGTAGGAATATAAAGTTTATCGGTCCCGGCATAATGGATCAGTAAATATTCGCGTTCGACGTTGGTCAAATTCATCTTGACCAGGCCCTCGAAGCGCCCAATCCCATGTTCCTGGTGGACAACATAATCGCCAGGATTTACCTCTGCCAGGAACGAGGCTGGAGTGACTGGTTTGCGCCGTTGTGCGTTACGTCGCTTCGACCAGCCAAAAATCTCGGTATCGGTATAGACATGGAGCGCTAACGAGCGCGATTGCCAGCCTTCCACAAGTTGTCCCTGAATCAGTGTCAGCGTTCCGGCCTCTGGAAGCTGATTGATATTGGTGCCTGGACTGACCTCAATAGTTGCTCCTTGCAGAATAGATTCATCGCTCAGGACTTCTGCCATACGTCGTGCCTGCATGGTGACAATAATCACGCGGTCGCGATTATTCAACGCTTTGCGGCAATCCTGGACAAAGGCGCGCAGGCGGCCTCCATAAGAGTTTGCGCTACTACAGGTAGGAATGAGATTATCGGTGGTGTTTTGCTGAGTCACATCGAAATCGCTCTCGGCGACAGAGAGAATATCAGCGAAGCGTAGTTGCCGGCGCTGCTGAATTTGTGGCTCAATCTGGTTCCAGCTTGGCGTTGCCTCCCGCAGATGGGTTGGATTTTCGCGTTCGCGTTCATGTTCCTCTTTGATTTCTTGCGCTTGCGCATCAAGTTCTAGTATATGATTGTGAATGCTCACTGGATTATCGAGGATGAGTAAGCCATGACGGGGCAGATAATCCAATACCGTTGCGGGACTATGGAGATAGGGCATATAGAAAGCGATATCCTCAAAGGAGCGCTTTTGTTTGAGCAACTCGAGATCATGATGCCAGCGTTCTTCAGCATCCTTATGAAGGAGCTTGCTCTCTAATTGTGCCAACTCTTGTGCTGCAAGCGGTCCCCGCGCTGGTAGTGCTTCACGAGCGGGACCAATCAGGCAGTTTTCTATCGTATTTAATGAACGCTGCGTCTCTTGATCGAAGGTGCGAACGGATTCAATTTCATCACCAAAGAACTCAATACGTACTGGCCGTGGCAGGGTGGGAGGAAAAAGGTCTATGATACCGCCACGATGGCTAAATTGTCCGGGCTCTTCAACTTCTGCAACGGGCTCATAGCCAAGGTTATAGAGATGTTCGATCAGCATGCTGAGATCAGTCTCTTCACCGGTTTGCAGCCGGAAAAGGGCGGATGCTAATTCTTCAGGGGGAATGACAAACTGGGTTAAGACACGTGCTGAACAGACTACTAACGGGGTTCGTTCCCGTTCAACCATCGCCATGAGTGCTTGTAAGCGCTGCTGGGTTGTTTCATGATCACCGATCAAGCGTTCGTAAGGGAGAGCATCGCGATCAGGTAGACAGAAGACGTCGCTTGGATTGGGGACGAATTGTTTAATTGTCTCAACCATCTGTGTGGCCTCGGTTTCATTACCGACGACAACCAGCATTGGTTGTTTAAATGAAACGGATAGGCTAGCAACAACATAGGGGCGTGCTGCCTCTGTAATACCTGTAAGCGCTGGAATCCCTTCTCTGTTTTGAAGTTTTTCGCGTAGGCGACGATGTTCTGGTCTCTGTGTTAATACTGTAAGTAAACCCTGTAATGTCACTTCATCCTCCAGCAACGGACAGTATGAACAGCACCCCTTCCGAAATAGTTGTGGGGGTGTCGTAAGCATTGCCCTTAATTCATACCTCTTGCTATCATACCGTACTGACCGCGTTGCCGTCTATACGATATGGCATACTATGCCTCTTTTGTCTTATAGATGGCGTAAATGAAATGCCATCTGCTAAGCTTTTAAAAGCATGGCTGACTTTTACCTATTATAATCGTATACCCATAATATAGATACTTCTGTACTATTCTCATTCTTTGTCTGTGTTGCTTGTTGGGGAGAAGCGTATTCTGAGGCCAGGAGATCCTGGGAGTTATCGTGGTTGGTAGTCGATTGTGCCAGGCACGCACTGGAGAAATCCTGGATGACGGGCCTGGCGGATCTTCCTGCTAGCATTAGTCTGAGGCGTGTTGCTTTTCTTGGGTGGAAGGTTGTTCAAGAGTGGCGGCAACTTCTTGTAATTGCGCAGCCTGCTCGGCCTTGCGACGTTTCTCTTGTTCACGGCGTTCCTGTTGCAGACGGCGTTTTTCCTCCGCCTTTTTCTTTGCTTCAGGGTCCACATTGATAAGATTCATCGTCGTTTCCAGGCCTTTTTCCAGGTAGAGTGGAATGGCCTCAGCAGCGCGTTGCTCACCAATTTCCTGTTGAATACTTTCGTCTCCAGTTGGCACACCAAGGACATATTTGACGGTATCCATACGTTGATTAGCTGGACGCCCGATGCCGACGCGCAGGCGTGGAAACTGGTTTGTATGCAGATGGCTGATCATGCTGTTGATGCCATTATGCCCACCTGAACTGCCTTGTGCCCGTAGGCGTATCTGTCCAATAGGGAGATCGAGATCATCATAAATGACAATCAGATCTTCTGGTTCGATTTTGAACCAGCGTAACAGCTCAACAACAGCTTCACCACTATTGTTCATAAAGGTTGTTGGCTTGACCAGGACAACTTTTTCATTTGCCAGTGTGCCATTCGCAATCATTGCACGACCGCGCCGTTCCCAGCGCAGCCCATGAGAGGAAGCAAGCGCATCTACCACATGAAAGCCGACATTGTGACGTGTTTTCTCATACTGTGTGCCTGGATTACCCAGGCCAATAACTAATTTCATAACAATGGATTACCTGATTAGCGACCATAGGCAAGGCGTGTTGCCAGATATTGTGGCAATTTCACCTTGACAATTTTTTCCTGTGTCTTTTCAAATGAATAGGGTATGCGATAAAAATGGAACCCTTTTTGGGTATCATAGATCATAAATGCTGCGCGTGGATCTCCATCGCGTGGTTGACCAACTCCACCTGGATTAACAATCGCACGATAGCCCTCTGGTGCTTGCCAGGGTCCTTCCGGTGGAATACACATCTCATTGGTAACTTCGATCATACTCTGACTAAGGCCCAGCAATGAGAGTAGCTCTTCAATCTCCTGGTTGAGACGCTCTTCAGCATTTTGAATGGTCTCTTCCGGTGTGATGTCTTCCACTATCTCTGTCTTTGTCTCATCATCCTGGGTAGCTACAGCGGCATCTTCCGTGGCGCTTTCACCAGCCGTTTGCTCTCTGATAATGTCCTTGAGTTCATCTGGCGCATCGGTCTGCGTTTCAGGAGCGTCGTCCGCAATTTGATGTTGCAAATCCGCAATAGCATCAGCCGCATTGGCGACAAGATCCTGAATCTGTTCTGTTTCTGTAAAGGCACCGTTGGGAGTTTCTGATTGGGAGCTATGCAGTGAAACTATTTCACCTGTCGTGGTTGTCTCATCGTCCTGACTCTCGGTTAGCAGTTGTTTATCAACTTCAGCGCTGGCCGTCATCTCATCTGCATCCTGTGAAGTGGCTATATCAGTCTCATTGAGAATGGCCTCAACTTCTAAGGGGCGTGTAGGGGTATTGGCAACGGTATCCGGTTGTTGAAAAATAACCGGAACATGAGTGTGACCAACAAAGCAATAGCGGTTCGTGAAGCATTGAAAACTGCGTTCGGCCAGCACTTCGGAAGTCAAATACTCCCAGAGAGGACCGTGGGGACTGCCATGGACCAGGATGCACTCGCCCTTCTCAATCCGTTCGGGTAGGTTAGCAAGAAAGGCCTGGTTTTCTTCAGTGAGTTGTGTTGCCGTCCATTCAGCGGAGATGCGCGCAGCCTCACTAAAATCTTCCAGATCGAGTTTACCAACCGCGGCCCAGTCATGATTGCCCGCAATGATCACATCGGTGCGTTCCCGCAGTTTTGCAATGCATTCATTCGGGTTTGGGCCATAGCCGACTAGATCACCAAGGAACCAGATTTCGTCAATTGGTTCTTGCTGAGATAGCTCATCGATTTTTGCCAGCACTGCTTCAAGTGCTTCTAAATTCGCGTGGATATCGGTAAAGATCGCGTAACGCATGCAGCATACTCTATTCAAAATATATGATACTTGTAAGTGACATTATTTTATCATGTTTGAGGCAACCTTACTAGTAGCCAAGGAAAGCCTTGTGGATCAGGTCTGATGCTAAGAACTACGCGTCTGTGTGGTATACTCAGGTAAAAGTTTTTGTAAAGGGGTATGTAATGGCACGACCTGTAACGCTTTTTACCGGACAATGGGGTGACCTACCTTTAGAAGATCTGGCCGCCAAAGTGAGTAAATGGGGCTTTGATGGACTCGAATTGGCAAGTTCGGGTCAACACTTCGATGAAGTGCGTATCCTCAACGAGCCCGGCTATGCCGAATCTTTACGCGCCACCTTAGATAAATATCATTTAAAAGTATATGCTATTGGTGCGCACTTGATCGGTCAGGCGACCTGCGATCCTATCGATGCTCGCCACAAGAATATTTTGCCTGAAGCGGTCTGGGGAGACGGCGAACCTGAAGGTGTACGCAAACGGGCCGCTGAGCGCATGAAAGATATTGCGCGTGCTGCGGCTAAGTTTGGAGTGCAGCGGGTAACTGGCTTCACTGGCTCCAGCATCTGGCATATGCTCTATTCTTTTCCACCCAACGATTTCGCGGTACTTGAGCAAGGTTATGCAGACTTTGCGCAGCGCTGGAATCCAATTATTGATGTCTTTGATCAAGAAGGGGTGAAATTTGCCCTTGAGGTTCACCCTACCGAGATTGCCTATGACTTTGTGACCACGCGTAAGACACTGGCTGCAATTGGCAATCGTCCCGGTTTTGGCATCAACTTTGATCCCAGCCATCTGGTACCCCAATTTTTGGATTCGGCTGCCTTCCTGTCTGAATTTGCCGAGCGCATTTATCATGTGCATATCAAGGATTCTAAGCGTCATCTTGACGGTCGGCGCAGTATCCTGGGGTCGCATTTGAATTTTGGTGAGGGAGAGCGCGGTTGGGATTTTGTGTCTCCCGGTCATGGCGATGTAGATTTTGAGTCGATCATTCGCACCTTAAATCGCATTGGTTATCAGGGTCCACTCTCAATTGAATGGGAAGATTCTGGTATGGATCGTGAATATGGAGCACAGGATGCGCTGGCCTTTATACGGCGCTCCGATTTTGCACCCTCCAATGTTGCCTTTGATGCAGCCTTCAGCAAAAAGTAATCCAATCAAAGCGGTATCGCTGGCAGCTATCGTTTGTATACCCTGCCAGTAGATAAGAGATAACACAGAGGAGCATTGTCACATGGCAATGCTCCTCTGTGTTATTTACAGCCATTTTATTATTTATGGTTGTGGTGGAAGCAATGGTAAGCTAAATCCCCAGTTGAGCAGAGTTGCGGCGTCTGCATCGCGCTGTGTGCTACTCGAACTATTGAGGATAACCCCAATAAGGTGATGACCAGCGTGCGTAGCTGCAAAGACGAGGCAATAGCCTGCGGCAAAGGTATGCCCTGTCTTGATGCCTGTTGCTCCTTTATAGGTGCTGAGTAGCGTATTAGTATTGTTCCAGATGAGGGTTCTCTCCCCGATGTGTTCGGTATATGTCTGCGTCTCGACAATATGAGCAAAGAGCGGGATCTGCAACGCGTAGTGGCTGAGTTGTGCCAGATCATGGGCGGTTGTATAGTGTGTCTGTTCTTTTGCTGTCAGACCATCAGGACTGTTGAAGTGAGTTTGAAAGAGATGTAAGTGATACGTAAAGAGATTCATGCGCGCGACGAAGTTTTCGCGGGTCCCACCCAGTTCATCGGCAATCGCGTAGGCTGCATCGTTACCTGAGGGCAGCATCAGAGCATAGAGAAGATCTTTGAGCGGTACCACATCGCCAACCATCAATCCTGCGCTGCTCCCATCATCGAGAATGACGCGATCAATCGCATCCTGATGAATGGGAATCGGACGATTGAGATTGGCTGTTTGAATCGCGATCAAGGCGGTCATGATTTTAGTGGTGCTTGCCATGAGCATTGGTTTCTCGCCATTCTGTTCGTCCAGCACATTATCTGTATCTGCATCCAGCAGATAGACAGCGCCAGCATCAATGTGTGGGGGATTTTTGATCGGGGTCAGGACGGGAAACGGTGTAGGAATGGGGGGGGGTGTGCTGGGAATAGCTGTCGGCGTTGAGTGCGCTACACTTCCTGTATGAAGGATCGTTCCGCCCAGCGGAGTAAAAGCGAGAACAGGAGTTATAACAAGAAGGCAGAGCGCCACGATAATGAGCGGAAACGCAATTATACGACGTCTCATGCTATTTTTATACCTATTCATTTTATTCAAAAAAGCGCTCCAATACCTTCCAATATTGTATGAGCTGTTTATGGAAGGTGCTGGAGCGTTTAAAAGGATCTTATAGGCTGGGCCAGCGATTATGATAATCGGTGACATGCTCAAAGGCGTCTGCAATGCGGAGAATAGTATCTTCTTTGAAGTCGTTACCCAACAGTTGTAATCCAACCGGGAGCCCTTCACTGAAGCCGCCAGGGATCGAGACACCGCAAATACCGGCCAGGTTAGCTGGAATGGTAAAAACGTCCTGCAAATACATCTGATAGGGATCAGAGATCTCGCCCAGTTTAAAGGCAACGGTGGGAGATGCCGGGCTGACCAGCGCATCATATTCCGCGAAAACCTTGTCGAAATCCTGTTTGATCAGGGTGCGTATTTTCTCTGCCCGCTTATAGTAAGCATCGTAGTAGCCTGCGGAGAGGGCGTAGGTGCCCAGCATGATACGGCGTTTGACTTCAGGACCGAAGCCAAATTCACGGGTCTTTTCCATTGCTTCCCACATATCGGTGGTATCGCGATAGGAGTAGCCATATTTCACGCCATCATAGCGAGACAGATTAGAACTGGCTTCTGCTGGCGCAATAATATAGTAGGCTGCAACGCCATATTTGGTATGAGGGAGTGAGACGGGATTGACCTTGGCACCCAGTTCGCGTAGACGCTCAATGCTTTCTTTCACCGCGCTCACCACACCAGGCTGTGTACCCTCAACCCAATATTCCTCTGGCACACCAATACGTAAGCCTTTGATGTCGCCGGAAAGGGCTGCGGAATAATCCTGGGTAGGTGTAGGTGAACTGGTACCGTCACGTGGATCTTGTCCCGCAATCGTCTGAAGCAGGATAGCAGCGTCGCGTGCATTGCGGGCGAAGGGGCCAATCTGATCCAGTGAAGATGCGAAAGCGACCAGGCCAAAACGCGAAACACGGCCATAGGTTGGCTTGAGACCGACCAGATTTGTCAGAGCACCAGGCTGGCGGATCGAGCCACCGGTATCGCTACCATAGGAGCCCATCGCCATACCGGCTGCCACAGCGGCCGCTGAGCCACCACTACTGCCACCAGGGATGCGCTCAAGATCCCAGGGATTCCTGGTGGGGAAGAAGGCGGAATGTTCCGTAGAAGAGCCCATTGCGAACTCATCCATATTTGTTTTACCCACCATCACGATGCCCGCCTCATTCAGGCGCTCCATCACGGTGGCATTGTAGGGTGGTTTGAAATTCTCAAGCATGCGTGAGCCGCAGGTGGTGGTGATATCTTTCGTGCAGATCACATCTTTGATCGCGATTGGAATACCCGTCAAAGGATGGAGATTCTCACCGCTGGCAAAACGCTTATCAGCCTCTTTTGCCTGTTGCAGAGCTAACTCATCCGTCACCAGGGTAAAGGCCTTCACTTTTGGCTCAACCTCGCGGATGCGTTCCAGGTGAACCTGGGTCAACTCGACCGAGGAAATCTTCCGCTGACGCAACAACTCGCCAGCCTCATGAATACTTAATTTATATAATTCAGTCATGCTATCCTATGCCTCCTCCAGTACCGCATTGACCTTCAGGCAGTTCTCATCCTGATCAGGAGCATTTGCCAGCAACACTTCCGGTGCATACGAGGGTTGTGGCACATCGGCGCGCATGATATTCGTGAGGCGCGATGCATGGGCGGTTGGAGAAACGCCACTCACGTCCGCTTCCTGCAAAATGTGAATATGGTCTAAAATTGCGGAGAGTTGATTCCCGAAAGTTTCAACCTCATCCTCGCCCAATCCTAATCTGGCGAGTTTGGCTACGTTTTTTACCGTCTCGCGATCAATCATACTCAGTCCTCTTCTATCTTTAACCTGCTACCAGCGGATGTGGAAGCCGCTGACATGTTCTGTTGGCTCTCTCCATATTGTCTGTACATCGTGTACCTGCGCCGACGGGGGTCCTTGTTGTAAAAGCGTCAGGAGCTGTTCAAGTTTGGATCGTGTCCCTTGAGCGACCACTTCAACATCGCCATTGCTATCATTACGGACATATCCATGGAGTCCCAGCATATGTGCGTGTTGGACAACAAAATAGCGGAAGCCTACTCCCTGTACGCGCCCGACCACCACAGCATTGAGTTCTCCTTGAAAGTCCGGGTTGTTCTGGCTCATGTCTTCCATAATAGCATAGACTTGCTCATGAGGGTAGCCCCTTTGTGTGGTACTAGCAATTATCCGCTCTACTGGTGTGTTCTATCTAATTATAGGGCTAGTACTGCGCTACCCTTCATTTGAAAAGCGGGGATGCAAGGGGCAGCAAGCCCCTTGACTGGGGCCTGAGGCTGTGCCCCAGTCTCTCTCCCATTCCTGCCGCCGCATGATTTTTTACAAATGAAAATGGTACAAAAATGAAAAGGTGGCCGCTCCTGCTTTTTCACACCGTGACAGCCTCCAATTTCGCTGACCGTCTACCAGCATAAAAAGGCAAAGATCATCAGGCGGCACCCCTTCAAATGAAGAGTAACAGAGTACTCGATAGTGGATAGAATAAAGTCGTGCAACAAAAACAGAAAGTGCGCCGTACTATTCAGGAAGGCCTGCACGGTGTTATAGTATTCAAGAACGCTTCCCTATCCCGGGTGCCTTTACTGAGAGAGTGTTTTTAGCATAGATATTCTATGTCTTTGGGACTATACTCGAATATACGTCGATGTGTGAGCCTCGATAGAACTTCTTTAGGGAGTAATACATGCAGTCTGTACAGGACCTCGCCACCGCAGTACAGCGTGTCGTTGGCAATGTGGAACAGGTAATTGTGGGGAAAGCAGAACCTGTTGCATTTAGTTTAATCGCTGTGATTTGTAATGGGCATATTCTCATTGAAGATGTACCGGGCGTGGGAAAGACCGTCCTTACCAAGGCGATAGCTCGCTCGATTGGGTGTTCTTTTAAACGTATTCAATTTACCCCGGACCTCTTGCCGAGCGATGTAACAGGTGTGTCAATCTACAGTCAAAAATCGGGCAACTTCGAGTTTCGCCCCGGGCCTCTGATGGCACAGATTGTGCTGGCCGATGAGGTGAACCGTGCGACTCCGAAGACGCAGTCGGCCCTACTTGAAGCTATGGAAGAGGGACAAATCACAGTGGATGGGGCGACCTATCATTTACCGCAACCTTTTATGGTGATGGCAACCCAGAATCCTATTGAATATGAAGGGACCTTTCCCCTCCCTGAAGCGCAACTGGATCGCTTTATGATGACGATTAAACTGGGTTATCCGAAGGCGGAAGATGAAATAAATATCTTGAATACCCATCAGCATCATCATCCTTTGGACGATCTGGCACAAATTATGACCGCCGAGGAATTGGTGATTATTCAGCAGCAAGTGCGTAGCATACATGTTGATCCTTCGATTCTTGAGTATATTGTTGCCATTGCAAATGCTACCCGCAACCATCCGCAGATTTATCTAGGAATAAGTCCGCGCGGCTCGTTGGCATTGTTTCGTGCTTCACAGGCTCTGGCCGCGATGCGCGGTCGAGGGTATGTCATTCCTGACGATGTGAAACTTCTGGTCAAACCGACGCTGGCTCATCGCATTATTGTGACACCTGCAGCTCGTGTGCGTTCTATCTCTTCCGCCAGCCTGCTGGATGAGATTCTACAGACGGTTGCGGTGCCGAATGCATGGGTTGGTGGGGGAAAGGGGCGCTAAGTCTATGCGTCCCTGGCAAGTGTTTTTGCTCATCATGGTACTGGCTTTCTTTGCGGTGAGTAATGGTTGGAAAGTGTTCTATGTACTCACCTATGTGTTACTTGTGCTGTTTATTTTGTCCTGGGTCTGGACCCGCCTGAGTCTACGCAAGTTACAGTTTCGACGAACTGCTACCAGTGGACGTGTACAGGTGGGCGAAACATTTGATGAGCGCTTGATTTTAGATAATGTGAGCTCGTTCCCTAAGCTCTGGGTACAGGTGGCCGATGGCTCAACCTTGCCCGGGCATTGGGCTGGCTATGTGGCGAGCATTGGAGGCTGGAAACGGGCGATGTGGCGTGCCAAAAGCATCAGCCAACAACGAGGCTGTTTCCAACTGGGACCAGTTGTGGCGACCAGTGGAGATCCCTTTGGGCTTTTTCGCCGTCAGATTACGCTCGCACAAGCACAAGAAATCGTGGTATTGCCGCGTGTCTATCCTCTCTCTCGTTTTGGCTTGCTCAGTGGTGGCTTGCCTGGACGAGGGAGGAGTTCCATGCGCGCGCTTCAGACGACATCTACACCGACGACTATTCGTGAATATGTTACTGGTGATGCGCTCAGTCGTATCCATTGGCGCTCCAGTGCTCACTACAATAAGTTGATGGTGAAAGAATTTGATCTGGACCCCGCAATTGATGTCTGGCTTTTCTTGGACTTACAAGCCTCGGCCCAGGCGGGCGAAGGAGCCCATTCTACCGAGGAGTATGGCGTAACGATTGCAGCTTCTCTGGCGGCCTATTTTTTGCAACAGGATTTCTCGCTGGGAATGATTGTGAATGGTTATAAGCGAGAATTATTGTCTTTAGATCGTGGTGAGCGACAAATTGAGCGTGTGCTTGAATTATTAGCTGTGGTGACCTCCGGTTCTGGTTATGGCCTGAGTGAAGCCCTGGCGATGGATTCCTTTCATTTTGGTCGCAATGCTGTAGCAGTTGTGATTACCGCGTCAAATTCGCAATCCTGGCATGAAAGTGTACGTCAATTGCAGTTGCGAGGCGTTCAAATTGTGGTAATCGCTCTGGATGCTCCCTCTTTTGAAGGGCAGCCACTGTTAGAAGATACATTCGCGTTGCTGGAAGGCGCTAATATTCCAGTGTTACGTATTAAACATGGTGATTCGATTGTTCAGATTTTAGAGACTGGCTCTCAGGTGCGTTCTACAACACAGAGGTGAACGTCATGCGCAATGCGGCGATTGATCGTCTCTCCAAAATTCTCTCCGATGATCCGGAGCAGAATGGTGACAGGCGAGCGTTTAACTGGTCTGATGTAAGTTTGTCTTTGTATCAACGTGAAGGATGGTTCTCCCTCTTTCTGTTAGCGCTCATTGTTTATTGCGGTATCTGGTGTATTCAAGCGAATGACTGGGTTGATAATTCAGGCGCATTATCATTAACGGCCCTGGTAGGGATACTGTATGGTACCTGGTCGGTCAAACAGCGTTTTTTCGCAGCCTGGTTGGTGTATAGCATGGCGGCTGTCATTGGCCTGTTGCTCATTGTGTGGCAAATATCCATAACCTTCTATGGTGGAAGCTTGCTCGGAGAGTTGCAAGGTATCGGGCTATGGTTTATCTGGCTGGTAACCGGACATACCAATGAAGATCCAGCACTCTACTTTATGATTATTCTGCTTCTGGGATATCTATTAGCGTATATTAGTGCTTTGTTACTGTATCGCTGGTGTTTGCCCTGGTTGCTGGTAGCTATGAACGGGGTTGTGCTTGTTCTCAGTCTTAACGGTTTGAATCAGGCATATGTCTTCTTCCTCTTCTTGTTTTTAGCAGCTTCATTATTGTTATTACTTCGTTTTAATCTGTATACCTCAACTCAACGTTGGGAAGGACAGGGATTGCATTATGCCGATGATTTAGGCTGGGGATTTATGCAGACGGGTATTGTGATCAGTCTGGGTATTATCTTGCTGTCCGCGCTCTTGCCTGCTGATTATGAAGAAATGCATCTGGCGCAAATCTGGAGCTCCCAGACTCCTCTGGGACTATTAGCGAATGCGTTGGATCGAGGTAGTAATGCGGGCATTAGTGAGAATGCTCCTAATCCTGGCAATTTTACTGATAATCTGGTACTGGGTGGAAATCCTCATCTCAATAATGCCGTTGTTTTCAAGGTGAAAGTTGACGCTTCACAACCACAATATTTGGCGCTTGTGTCCTATAACACATATGATCATGGTTGGTCCATTTCTGGCTCAAATCAAAATTATCATATCGGTGCCAATACATTGTTAGCAACGAATGATCAGAAGACGTATGCGGTGACGCAAGATATCACTGTTGTGACACCTCCGGGGGAGCAGCAGCCATATCTGGTGGGAGCGTCGGATGTCGTGAAGGTATCTGTAGCGGCTAATATTCTGGATGGAAGTGGGGGTATTGTTACCTGGTTAGGGGAAAAGAATTTGCAGCCGAATACGCACTACACAGCGGTTTCCGCTGTTTCCTCTGCGGATGTTTCAATGCTGCGTTCAATACCCATGCCTGCAGATGCTCCCAGCTATAGACTGACTAACTCTCCTGATGCACAGGCACCAATTGAATATTTCGTGCCCTCCATCGTACAAGATTTCACACAAATGCCAACATATCTGAAAACTGATAAGCAGATCGCGGCCCTGACCCGGAGTATTGTGTCGCAGGCTCATGCGACAACGATGTATGATAAGGCCGTTGCTCTCGAAACGTATTTACGTACCCATTATAGCTATAGCACGGACATTCATCCTCCTCTGGGTGAAGATCCGATTCTCTGGTTTCTCTTCGACAATAAGCAACAGAATGGGTATTGTAATTACTTTTCAACTGCGATGGCATTGATGGCTCGTTCGCTGGGTATTCCTGCGCGTGAGGTCGCTGGTTATGCTCCTGGAACCTATGATAGTCCCAATGATCAATATATTGTGCATGGAATGGATGCACACTCCTGGACACAGGTTTATTTCGCAGGCTATGGTTGGGTGAATTTTGAGCCTTCGGCTAGCTTTAAGACTTTTGTGCGTCCATTGCCTGATCAAAGTATTGGGAGTAGCTCGTCGATTACTGGCGCAGGAGGTGGAATAACTCCCGCGCAGGCGCAAAAGGCCAGGAACCGCAATATTGATCAGCCCGAAACTGGTGGGAGTGGAGCAACCCACAGACAGCAGGCAGCATCCCTCTATAATCCCTTGAATATTACAATAGCCTGTCTGCTGCTATTGTTACTGCTGGCTTCTGGCAGTTTTTTTCTGTGGTGGCAGCGTTTATTCAAGAGCCATAGCCTGGCGACTCAACTTTATGGGCGTGTCTCTTTGCTAGCGGGTTGGGCCGGTATCAGACGTCAAAGCTCGCAAACTCCCTACGAATATGTGCAGCAACTTTCCTCTACGGTGACGTATTTGCGGGATGATGCACAACTTCTGGAACAATTAGCCGATGTGTATGTTCGCGAACGCTGGTCTGATCCCAACAGCAGCGATTATCTACAGCATAGTGGCGAAATTCATGAGTTGCCAGCGTTATGGAGGCAGATACGCTTGCATCTATTTGCATATCTGCTGAGACATCCTGTATTCTTGCGTTGGATACCTGATAGGATGATAGTTCTGTTGAAACGCATGCGCAAAAAACAGTAGAACTTCGCATGGGAGCCGACACAAAAAAGGCTCCCATTGCTTGACCTAATGTCTTCGTTCTCGTACACTATAGCTTGCGGCCTCCTGTCCTCTAAACTGTAGGCTGCAATTTCTATGGTTGTTGTTCGATAGGAGGAATTTATGTCTAATATGGAACTGGTGAATTCAGAGCAGGTGCTCATTCCCCTTGTAATCCCTGAGAAATTTGATATTGTTATTCCAGGTGCTCCCCCTGTACGTTTACAGACGCTTGATCTGGCTCGTCACGTTGCCGTCGCACCGGATGGCAAAGATTTTGTGGTCGCGACGTTCACAGACACAAATATGGGCCGTACTATCGTGACGGCTGTCTTCCCACTGCAGGGGCACTATCTGACGCTGGTGCGTTTGCCTGTATGTGAATATGAGACCGATGATCCCGAAGTGGCGATTCAGCGTCATATCACTCTTGTTCAGGCTATCCAGCAAGGGCAGCTAAAAGCGTATGTGAAGAAGAATCAATAGACGCATGTGTTCTGGTATCGTAAAATTGCTGTGATATTCCCTTGACAATTCACAACTCTATTCCGTATACTTGAATTGAGCGGAGATTGCAGGTGTAGTCTCCCTATGCATTATAGTATTGTACGCAACTAAAAGTATCTTTTGAACCGAAATCTAATGAAAGGAGATGGCGAGCATGATAAACAATCACACATTCTTCGTTGCGGTAACACGCGGCGCTCAAGGCTATCGTGATTCCGTGTTTCATGCTATGCCAGCAGCCATGCTAGAAAAAAATTTCTGTGGCAGCGACGGTTTCCGAACCGCTTTACTGCGTCCTGTGGCCAGTGGCATCAGTGTGCCCATCTCCTGGGGAAGACCACCTGATATAATTTACAGGTGAGTCAAAACATTAAAACCCCCTCGACCGTGGGCACTGGTGAAGCGAAGCTTCCAGTCTCACGGTTTTTTATTGCCCTTTTTATCAATACCTTAGTAGTTGGTTAGAGGAAGATGTGATGAGTCACAACGTGGATGCTTATCCGTAAGCTATGCTGGACTCTCGTTAGCAGGTACAGCCATGCGGCTGTACTAATGAGCAATGTGTTTATCGATGATCTGGTCTAAGCTAAAAGTACCTGCGAAAGACCAGATTATGATGAAGGAGCAATTCTCTTGGCTATACCTGATTTGGTGCCAGCACCACTATTGAATACGATTGCGATTGATCCAACCAGTGATGCCATTGTCATTGCTGGGGCAACAAAAGTTTTTAAGAAATCACGTCCTTTATTGAGTCGTTTGCGTCAACACAAAGGGAATGTAGAGGACGAGCGTAAGCGGAACGTACTGGCTGTTGATCATATCGATCTGACGGTCAAGCGGCGTGAGATTGTGGGAATTCTGGGGGCCAATGGCTCTGGAAAATCCACACTGATCCGCATGCTTTCAACATTGCTGATTCCTGATGAGGGTTCCGTCAGCATCTTTGGCTATGATGTGGTGAAGGATGAGGCTACGGTACAGCGTTTGATCAATCGTGTGAGCGTGGAGGCTTCGTTTTTTAAAAAGTTGTCGCCAATGGAAAATTTGTTGTATGCCGCACGCCTCTATAACATGAGCGGCGCAGATGCACGCAGGCGTATTCGAGCTATCCTGACGCGCCTGGGTATTAAGCCCGAGCGCATCGATGCACCCCTTGAGGATATGTCTCGCGGTATGCAGCAGAAGGTGGCAATCGCACGTGCCTTTCTCACGTCACCTATCGTTTTGTTGTTGGATGAGCCGACGACTGGCCTGGACCCGCGCTCAAAAATTGATGTGCAGCATTTTGTGAACGAGCTACGGGATGTTCATGATGCCACCATCTTGATTACGACACACGATATGGATGAGGCTGATGCCCTCTGTGATCGGGTTGCGATTATCGATAAAGGACGGATTGTCGTCTCTGGTGATACTGCGACGCTTAAGCGTGCCGTGGCTGACCTGCGTGGATTGAGTGAACCCGTCTCGATGAATGATGTCTTTATGCACTATACGGCGTCCCATCTGATTACTGAAGAGGATGTGCAACGCTATGGAAGCTGGGAGAAAGCCTTCGAGGCGCTGGAAGCGCAACGCGAAGAGGAAGAATAAGAAGAATAAAGAGAAAGGCCTGTTAATGTCTGCACTGATCCATCAGGCACGAGCCAGCTACGCATTTTTTGAACGCAACTGGAACTTAACCAGGCGCTACTGGGCCTGGGAAATTGTCTGGCTGGTCTATAACGTCGCGAATGCGCTCTCAATTACCTTTCTAGGGGCAAGCGCTCAGAGTTGGGGCGGCAAAGGTATCGATACAAACCGCCTTATTTTGTATCTCTTGATTGGCACGTCTGTCTGGTCATATCTCAGTGTGACCTTTGAAGGTGTGACTGATCTGATTACCATGGAGCGCTGGGAAGGGACGATTGAATATACATTTATGGCTCCGATCTCACGCTTTACGCATCTGGTGGGTAGCTGCTGGTATGCGATTGCGCATGGTCTGCTGTTTACTTTCTTGCAATTGCTGGTCGTCGGATCCTTCTTTCATCTCGATTTAGGGAAGGCCAATTATGGCACAGCCATCTTTATGCTCTTGATTGGCAGTGTCTCGTTTATTGGCTTTGGTATTGCGGCATCGGTGCTCCCGTTGCTCTTTACCGAGCGTGGCTCTCAGATGTCTTATATCGTGCGTGCGTTGCTCTTGCTGGTTTCTGGTGTCTACTATGACATCCATGTGATGCCCGCCTGGATGCAGCCATTGGCACAACTCTCGCCTGCTACCTATGTCTTGACAGGCTTGCGCGCCGGTATTCTCGATGGGGCTCCTATCTGGTCTCCTATTGTGTGGAATAGCACCTGGCCGTTGATCATTATTGGCCTGTTAAGCGTACCGCTTGGTATTTATATCTTTCATATAGCAGAAAGATATGCCAAACGTACAGGAAAGTTGAAACGCAACGGTTAAAGGCTGCCTGTTATCGAGAAAGGCTCTGTCCTGCCGAGGAAGAGCCTTCTCCTCTCATATTGAAATGGATAAGGATATGTCATTAGAGCAAAAGAATATACCTATGAAAAAATATACATTGCGCCGTCCGACCTGGGATGATTTTCAGGCTATCTATGAAGTGATCAACGCTAGCCGCTTCAACGTTACGGGTGTGCATGAAACGACTGAAGAAGAGGTACGCTCTCGTTTATCGGCACCTCATCTTACTCTGGCAACTGAAAGTTGGGTCGTGGAGTCTCCAGAAGGGCAGGTAGTTGCCTTTCAAGTGGTAGAGCAGATTGAGCATGCACGCTTATTTGTCAATGGTGATGTCCATCCTGATCATCTTGGTCAGGGAATTGGCATGCTACTGTTGCAAGCAGCCGAGCAGTGGGCACAGGAACAGGTGCAATTGGCTGTTCCTGATCTCCGGGTTGTGTTAAATACGCCAGTGAACAAGCAAAATACGCGCAAGCAGCATTTGTTTGAGCGGCATGCTTATCAACCTTCCCGGCCTTTCTGGCGGATGGGGATCGAGTTGACAAGCGCGCCAGTCGAGCCACGATGGCCTGAGGGCATCGAGTTGCGCACCCTTGCTGATGATCACACCCCAGAGCGTTTGTATGCGGTTTATGAGGCTGATCAGGAGATCTTCCAGGATCATTGGGGCTATGTCCGACAGCCTTACGAAGAGTGGAAACATTGGGCTGTGAGAAGCGATGTTTTTGATGCCTCACTATGGTTCCTGGCTCTGGCTGGCGACGACATTGTTGGTATTGGCCTCTGCGCTGATGAGCAGGAGGCGGGGGCCTGGGTTCATGCGTTGGGTATTAAGCGCTCCTGGCGGCGGAGAGGTCTGGCGCAGGTGTTATTACAGTACGCTTTTGGCGAGTTTTATCGGCGCGGACGACAGCGCATCTTTTTGAATGTTGATGGAAAAAGTCTGACTGGCGCAACGCGCGTCTACGAACGTGCAGGTATGCATGTCGTACGAGAGACAATGCACTATGAGAAGGAGCTACGAGCTGGTAAGGAGTTGAGTACCCAATCGTTAGAGTTGTAGCGACAGGGGAAATATCCACCTGCCAGGCTCATGTCTCCATGGCACCCGCCTGTGATCGTATTGGTCCGTTCCGTGACCAACACGATCACAGTGATGAATAAATGGAGCATACAGTATGGTGATCATACGTTTACATACTTTATCATCCCGCGTACCTAAGCTGCAGGATGCAGCGGCTGTGGCTAGATTAATATATATATGCGATGAGGATGCCTTTAAGCCAGGAGAGAATGGGGAGGAGACACTGAAAGCTTCCTGGCAACAGCACTATTTTTGTTTGTCATCCGACGCCTGGATGATTGTGGCGAAGCCCGATGAATTAGTTGGCTATGCTGATGTTCGGCCGGAGCCTGATTCGGCCTTTCAGGCGTTTATACAGACACTCTATGTCCATCCTAAATATCAGAATCGGGGCATTGAGACGCTATTGGTGCGGCTTGGTGAAGAGCGTGCCAGGCAACTGTCTACACAGGCTTCGTCACGGCTGCGTATTGCTGTCAGAAGCGACAATCGTTTGTTGAGTGATACAATACAACTTGAGGGATATCAACTGGTACGGCAATTTTTGCGCGTGAATGTTACCAGAGCGCAACTTGCTTTGCAGACGCTTGGTGCAAGTGCTGAACAGATTACACTGGATGTTGCTTTACCATTGGCTAATGGGAAAAACACACTATCAGAACAGCGAAGGTTGGCTGTCTCTACCGTCACGCAGTATGATATCTATGAAAAAGTTTCAGGTACAGGCAGCATGCAAGCGGTGGAGCAAGTTTCTTCTCTCCAATGTACGCTTGTTGGATGAGTCGAAAGCAAGCATGAAAAAGATAGAGTTGTAGCTATGACAAACGCCAGAGTCCCTGCTCTGGCGTTTTGTATGAGAGGAGTGGACACTATTGTGATATTCGCGGTAACGGTTTTTATGCTGATAGGTGCTGCGCTGGCAGCCAGCACCAGTAGTATGAGACTACTGCTACTGGTGCTATTATTAATTGCAATTATTTTAATTGTTGCTGGAGCGGCAATTGCATTATTGACAGTCTATAAGGATCGGAAGTGGCGTGCTACTCATCAAGATAAATCTTTGTTTGGTAAATAGTCCAGATTGAACTTATAGCGTTGTCTGATCCAGAGATTGAATAAATTCCAGGCGATTCCCAAAAGGATCGCGCGTTTCAAAACGAGCATAGCCGGGAATAGGTATACCAGTGAGCATCTGAAAGCCATGTGCCTGCAATTTTTGTTGCCAGAGAGCAATATCGGTGACATGATAGGCAAGATGGGCTTTGGTACTGGTGCGTTCAAAGCCATCCTCCACGCCGACATGGACCTGTCGATCCCCAACCTGGAGCCAGAAGCCTCCGCGTCCTTTAAGTGAGTCTGGCTTCTCAATTTCAGGGAGACCGAGCAAGTGGCAATAATAGTGCCGTCCTTGCTCTTCAGCCCCGATGGGTATTGTAATCTGTGCGTGATGCACGCCAATAATAGACATTAATCCACTTACCTTCCTCGTACAATTCTTTCCATATCGCGCTGTACATCGCGTTTAGCAATAGCTTCACGTTTGTCATACAATTTTTTACCACGACAGAGTCCAAGCTCAATCTTGGCACGCCCGCCTTTGAGATAGAGCTTGAGCGGTACCAGGGTCAGACCTTTGGTGGCGACACGAGCTAGTAACTGATCAATTTCTCGGCGATGCAGGAGCAATTTGCGTGTGCGTGTGGGTTCGTGGTTGTTGCGGTTGCCATGATCATACGTCGCGATATTAGCATTTTCCAGCCAGATTTCATCTTTACGCGCCATCGCATAGGCGCCACGCAACTGGACATGTCCATCACGAATCGATTTGATTTCAGTTCCGAGCAATGAGATACCCGCTTCGACGGTTCGTTCTACTTCATAATCATGATATGCCTGCCGGTTGACACTGATGATTTTGACTGGCACGTGGTTGCTGCTCTGGGGGGCAGTTTGTTTTTTTGTGGAGGCTGTTTTCGCCATAGAAAAACTCCTTCTAATGAAAGGACGTTAAACTGCTGCATATTATGCTTTTCGTAATCTACGACACTATGCGCGTGTATTGAGGCAAGCCTTGCTGTTTTGATTGTCCGATCTCTCGCTAAACGGCTTGTTTGGTAGTTACTGATGCAGCAGGAACACTGCTTTGCAGGTTGCTCATTTTTGCTGTATGTTTTGACTATAATGGGATGAATCTCTTTCACAGCAGAAAGAGTAATGATTATCGGATAGCGTCATAATTATATCACAACCCGTACTCCCGGCCTGTTCTACGCTGCTGAGAGCAGACTGAAGCAGCATTACCCCTTCTATCGAGGAGTATCGTCATACAACTGGATGCCAGGAGTTTGTTCCCTATTTCTTTCACTGTGTTAGAGAAAGGCTTTGCTATGTTTTACCGTCTAGGCAAATTTGCCACCCGTCATCGCTGGTTGATTATTGGGATGTGGGTACTTGCCGCGGTGCTTGCTCTTCCATTTGCCCCTCGCGCAGGACAGGTCCTCCAGTCGGGAGGATTTGAAAGCCCTGATTCTGAATCGCAACGGGCGATTGATCTTCTTACGCAAAAGCTCCATGTGAGCGATAATATTGTACAAATCCTTTTTACCAGTAAACGTTATTCTGTCGTCGATCCCCAATTTTCTCAGGAGGTACAGCAAGCGCTGACTCATCTGCGCACCTGGCCTGAAGTTGCGGGTGTTGCTTCGTTTCTTGATAATCCACGTCAGATTTCGGAAGATCGGCATGCGGCATATGTCAATCTGCAAATGAAAGGGGACGCGAATACAGCGGCGAAACTGCTTCCGGATTTTGAGAAGCGCTTGCAGAAGGTTCCTGATCTTCAAGTGAGTGTGGGTGGTGGCCCGGTTTTTTATAATGATATTCAGGTTGTGAGCGAGAATGATCTGCGCCGTGCTGAGATACTAGCTTTCCCTTTTGCTATTATCGCATTGTTATTTATGTTTCGTTCAGTTGTGGCTGCGGTGCTACCAGCGCTGGTAGGCGGCTTTGCAGTGGTGGTTTCACTGGCTTTAATCTTTGGCTTGGGGCATCTGACGCCGCTCTCAGTCTTTGTTCTCAATATCACAACCTTGTTTGGTCTGGGACTGGGGGTAGATTACTCGCTCTTTATGGTGAGCCGTTTTCGCGAAGAGATCGCCAGGGGGAGAAATATTGAGGAGGCGGTGTCCATTACGGTTGCGACGGCGGGGCGAGCCGTTGCTTTTTCTGGCCTGACCGTCACGATTGGTTTATTTGGCTTGACCTTTTTCCATATCAATATGCTGCACTCGGTGGGCCTGGGCGGTATCCTGGTGGTGATTCTGGCTGTGACAGCGGCATTGACATTGTTACCAGCCCTCTTGGGATTATTGGGCTTGCGTGTCAATGCCTTTCCGGTACGGATACCACGCTTAGGACGACATGGCTTTGTCTTTAACGCGCATGCGGTAGAGGGAGAGATTGATCCACATCATGGTTTCTGGTATCGGCTCTCTCACTTCGTTATGCGCTATCCTTTGTGGGTCTTTTTCCCGGTGCTTATCTTATTGATTAGTTTTGGGATTCCTTTCTTAAGTGTTCGCTTCTCGGCTCCCGATGCATCGATTCTGCCTGCCTATGTGCCATCTCGTTCGGCCTATGATCTGCTGACCCAGCGTTTTAATCAACGCGAAACCACACCTATTCTGATCGCCGCGCAAACGAGAGGCAATGTCCTGACGCCTGAAAATATCCAGAATCTCTATTATTATGTCAAACGTATCAAGGCTGATCCGCATGTCGAGCGCGTAGATAGCATTGTCAGTGCCGATCCTCGTTTCTCATTGGCCCAATATCAACTGCTCTATGCCCATCCACAACTGATCACTGATCCCTATCTGAGTGCTTTTTTGAAGTCCTCTGTGTCAAGAAATACGCTATTGATTGAAGTGATCAGCAAGTATGGGATGGTTGATCCGCAATCGCAAGTACTGGTCCAGACCATTCGCAATACCGATCCTGGGCATGGCATCTCGGTACTGGTGGATGGTGGTACAGCGGGGAATATCGATTATGTTAGTTCACTCTATAGTGATTTTCCGCTCGCGATCCTGATCGTGTCATTGACCACATATATCGTATTACTCTTGCTCTTCCGTTCATTGCTTCTGCCCCTCAAAGCGATTGTCATGAACACACTTTCGATCCTGGCGAGTTATGGTGCCCTGGTCCTGATTTTTCAGGATGGTTTCCTGCACCAATGGCTGAACTTTACTCCCCTGGGATTTGTGGAAGCGTCGAGTCCTATTTTGCTCTTTTGCACGATCTTTGGCCTCTCAATGGATTATGAAGTCTTTCTGCTATCGCGTATTCAGGAGGGTTTCTGGCAGACTGGGGATAACCGGCAGGCTGTGGCACTCGGTTTACAGCGCAGTGGCGGTATCATTACCAGTGCAGCGGTCATTGTAATCGTTGTAAGCGCCTGCTTTGCAACCGCTGATATGATCCTGGTGAAGGCTGTAGGCGTCGGTATGGTCCTGGCTGTAGTAATTGACGCAACGCTGGTCCGAGGGCTACTGGTGCCCGCGACAATGCGTTTACTGGGCTCGTGGAACTGGTGGTTACCTTTTATTGGGATTCAACGTCGTCCGCCAGCGCTGGCAGAGTATAGCGAGCCTGTTGGCATCGTAACAATGACAACCGCTACGAATGAGACAGATATGCAGGTAGGAGGTAAGCTATGAGCATATGGTTGCGTACAAAACACTATGGGGAATTTGGTCTCTGCTTGCTCTTGACTGTTCTTCTCTCCGCGTGTGCTTTTCCTGGTTTAAGTACGACGAATGCTACTTTGCCGCAGGTCAGCCAGCATGAGACACAACCTGCTCTACCGCCGATCCGCTTTCCTCAGGATGAAGGAGCCCACGATAAACTGACCGAATGGTGGTACTATACGGGGCATATGCAGGCTACAGATGCAGCAGGCAAACAGCATACCTATGGATTTGAACTGGTGATTTTCCAGGCACAACGCAGTAATCTACCACCTGTTTATCCTGCGCATTTCGCGATCAGTGATATTACGCGTGGCGAGTTTCACTATGATCAACGTATCATTACACAATATAGCGGGACCCTTCCCAATGGACAAGCAACACAGGGTATTAATCAAAGGGTAGATGATTGGTCGATTCAAGGCTTGAATGGCAAGGATCATTTGATTGCTGCTATGCAAAATTATGCCATCAATTTCCATTTAAATGCTTTAAAGCAACCCACATTGCATAATGGCACCGGTTTGATCACCTATGGATTGGGTGGGTATTCTTACTATTATTCCCGCACACGTATGGCGGTAGGTGGCACGCTCGTTGATCATAATCAAACCTTACAGGTGACCGGTACCGCCTGGATGGATCATCAATGGGGCAATTTTTTGAGTCTTGGTGGTGGTGGTTGGGATTGGTACAGCATCCAGTTAAATAATAACACAGAGATTATGCTCTACTTTATTCGGGATACTACTGGCAAGACCATTTCAACCTACATTGGTTATACCGATGCTGCCGGGAATGCTCATGTATTGCCAGCGCGGTCTCTCAAAGCCACTGTACTGGATAAATGGACCAGTCTAACGACAGGGATCACCTATCCTTCAGGCTGGCGTATTAGCATCAATGATCCTCAACTCCAGGTCACCCTGACCATTAAGCCTTTATTGAAAAACCAGGAGCTTGTGGTAGCAAATTCTACTGGCAATATCTACTGGGAGGGAGCCGTGAGTATCAATGGAGCAAGTAGCGGACACGCGCTTAATGGGGAAGGTTATGTTGAATTGACTGGCTACCATAAATAGAAAACGTTGCCCCGTTCCCATGCTGGACGGGGCTTTTTCTTGCGCGTGTACTGTTTACCAACTCCAGCAGAATGTTCTAATGGCAACAAAATAAGCAATTGTGATACCCCCAGGCGGGTAAAATCCCTCTGCTTCTTCACCAGATGATAGGAAATATGCTTAAGAGTGTGTCAGCCTCCCACTACCAGCGGGATCTTGCTGCTCACCTGCTGGCAGGCGCGTGCGCGCCTGCGCCCTTTTTATTGTGTAGTGCAGGAAAAGTGCTGTGCACTTTTCCTGCACTACACAATAAAAAGATGTTTGAGCAC
>NZ_BIXY01000016.1 GCF_008326305.1 Dictyobacter arantiisoli
CCGCCGCCAAGCAGATGATTCAAGCATGGTGGTTTTGGCTGCGTGGGACGAAAAAACCGGTTCCATCCACTCCTCCTGTTCCCCAACCTCCTTCTCCTGTCGCTCCATTGCCTGAGCCGTATCGTCCCTCTGTCACCCATCCTTGGAGGCGATCTCCGGCGTGCCGTCCAAAGTATCTCGCAAAAAAATGACGCGCACCCAATACATCTGGCATAAAAACGA
Source organism: Dictyobacter arantiisoli (assembly GCF_008326305.1). Classification (GTDB taxonomy): domain Bacteria; phylum Chloroflexota; class Ktedonobacteria; order Ktedonobacterales; family Ktedonobacteraceae; genus Dictyobacter; species Dictyobacter arantiisoli. The sequence continues at coordinate 223 of NZ_BIXY01000016.1, forward strand.
AGTCTTTTTGACAAAGAGTAATAGGTACGCATCACATGTGTATATTTTTTTCCATTTTGAGAATGTGGCACGGTATTTAAAGAGTAGTGGGATGAGAGATTTTATTTCCAAGCTGATAAAGGAGTAGCGATGCTCAATCATAACAGCAGTGGTCTCAAGCACAACAATGGGCAATACTTTAACTTCGCCTTACCTGGACCTTATCGCCACAATTCCTTACTTGTTGATACGATTGAACTCTTCGGCCCGCGCTACACGCCACAAGCATCTATTCTGCATCTCCAGGATAACGCCAACATGGTCTCGATCCACGAAGCAGAGCAATTACAGCAATTTGGTATGCATTCATCAATCAAGCATGTGCTCCCCGATATCATTTTGTATCAAGAAAAGAAACAGGCGCTCTTCTTCATCGAAGTGATAACGAAACGGGGAATGGTTACACCAGCGAGAAAGTATGAGCTTGAGGAATGTTTCAGCGCTTGCTCAATACGTAAAATCTATATCACTGCTTGCTATGAACTACAGGATTATAAGCACATTATTGGACAGATTGCCTGGGGAAGTTATCTCTGGTTCGCTCACACGCCTGATCATATTATTTTTCAATGGTAAAAAAACGTTTCGTGCAGCCATAGATCAATCCGGGTGCAAATAGCATACATACTCAAGCAGCAATATGCTCAGAGCCAGTAATACCAGCGGTTACAACAATATCAGGATGTACCAGTATATTAAGCACAATATTGTTATCCAGCACATCAGCATGAATAACATCACCCGATCGAAATGTATGGCGTAAAAAGGCTTCTGCCAGTGCATCATCTAAAAGACGTTGCACGGTACGACGCAGAGGACGTGCTCCGTATTCGGCACTATAGCCACGTTCAACCAATAAGGTTCGCACTGCATCTGCAACATGTAATTCAATAGATTTTTCTTTTACTCTTTGTTGAGTTTTCTTAATCATTAAATCAACAATTTCACATAGATGTGCCATTTCAAGAGGATGAAAAACAATCGTATCATCAATACGATTGAGCAACTCAGGGCGAAAAACAGTCTTCAATCCTTGCAAAATCTGGTCACGCATCTGTTGGTACTGGATCTGAGGACGATCTTTTTCGCCCTGAGGAGTTGTAAAGGACATCATACCCGGCCTGGCATGTATCGTCCCTACGTTGGATGTCAGAATAATAATCGTATGCTTAAAATCAACCGTCTGTCCGTGGGCATCAGTTAAACAACCATCTTCAAGTACCTGGAGCAGCAAATCAAAAATCTTTGGATGTGCCTTCTCGATTTCATCAAACAGAATTACGCAATAAGGGCGTCGTCGCACTGCCTCGGTCAATTGTCCAGCCTGATCATAGCCAACATATCCAGGAGGGGCACTGATAAGGCGTGAGGCATGATGGCTCTCCATAAACTCGGACATGTCAAGCGTTAGCATTGCATCTTCATCTCCAAACAGGGCCACAGCCAGGGCGCGTGCTAATTCAGTCTTGCCCACGCCCGTTGGTCCAACAAATACGAAGGAACCAATAGGACGACGGCGATCTCGCACATCGGCCCGCGAGCGGCGTATAGCCCTGGCAACGGCCTGAATCGCTTCATGCTGCCCTACCACACGCTGATGCAACTCCTCTTCAAGATGAAGCAGACGTAAGCGCTCTTCTCCTGCTATTTGCACGACAGGAATGCCGGTACACATCGCCACAATAGATGCAATATCTTCAACCACGACACATGAACTCTGCTCACGCTGCCGAACAAACCACTGCTGTTCAGCCTGGCATAACGCCTGCCATGCTTGCCGTTCCTGGGATAACAGTTGAGCGGCACGAGGAAAATCTCTTCTCGCAATCGCATAATCCTTCTCATGCTGAATGGTGGCCAGGGTATCACGCATCCGCAGCACATCATCAGGAAAGAAAGAGCGTCGAACACAGACACGGGCGGAGGCTTCATCTAACACATCCAGGGCTTTGTCTGGCTGGAAACGGTTATGGATATAGCGTGAGGACATCGTCACAGCCGCCAGGAGCGCATCATCGCTGATTTTCAGTCCATGGAATGTCTCATAGCGGGGACGCAGACCCTGCAGAATCTTCAGCGTCTCCTCAGTAGAGGTTTCGGAAACCAGGACGGGTTGAAAACGACGCTCCAGGGCTGGATCAGCCTCAATGGTCTTACGATATTCGTCCAGCGTTGTCGCGCCAATGCATTGGAACTCTCCTCGTGCCAGCATCGGCTTAAACAAATTCGCCACATCCAGAGATCCTTCAGCTACGCCCGCCTGAGCCAGTGTATGCAACTCATCAATCACCACGATAATGTCGGGGGCACGAACAACCTCATGCAGAATATGCTTTAAGCGTTCCTCAAGATCCCCACGGAACTTGGTTCCAATCGAGAGCAAGCCAACATCCAGGGCGACAACTCGGTGATAGAGAAGGGTATCAGGCACGTGGCCCTGGATAATGCGCAGAGCCAGCCCTTCAGCGATAGCAGTTTTTCCCACGCCAGCAGGGCCAATCAAAACAGGATTATTCTTCGTGCGTCGTGAGAGAATCTGCATGGTCCGCTCCAATTCAACCTCACGTCCAATTAAAGGGTCCAACAGATCATCCAGAGCAGCCAGGGTTAAATCCCGACTGACCTGATTAAGTATAGGAGTCTCTTCATAGCGGGTATGATAACGCGTTGAGAGAAGAAGACGCTGATAACCACCATTCATCAAGGCGGTAAACTGTTCACGTGCTGCTTCTAGATGAATGCCAAAACTCTCTAATACTCCCAGCGCCACACTATTCTGTTCCTCAAGAATAGCAAGAAAAAGATGCTCAAGCCTTACCAGTTCAACAGTTGCTTCCACAGCAACCTCTTCCGCCCGCGCCAGAGTTGCACGCGCCGCGACATTCAATGACGGCTCACTGAGAATAGCTTTATTGCCACGTCCTACGACAAAATCTAGTGCCTGCGCGATACTCATCGTACTCACATGCATGGACGCAAATAATCCTTCAATTAACGTATCTTGCAATCTCAGGATACCCAGCAGGAGATGTTCAGAACCTATTAAGCGATGCCGCAAACGCTGCGCCTCTTCACGCGCATAGCTGATCACCTGCCGCACGTCCGAGCTATATTTGTCGTACTTCCCCATTATAGAGCTCCTTCATCCATCATTATTCTCCGCAGTACCTTATGAGATAGATATCGGGAGCGAATGTTCTTTATAACAGAGCGGTACCAGATCAGAAAAAAAATAGAGGAAAAAGTCCTCAAGCATACAACCAGATAGGATCATTGTGAGTCAGAAGAGCAGGAAGAGCAAAACAAGTAAAAAAAAGAACTGGTATTTGACCAGTTCTTTTTGGTGTACCCGATAGGATTTGAACCTACGGCCTACAGATCCGCAATCTGTCGCTCTATCCACTGAGCTACGGGTACATAATTGGCAGGGCCGACATATGGCAGTAATTTTAACAAAACACCGACAACATGTCAAGCTTATACGTAACCACAAGGACACATAAAAGCCTTTGCACTATGCATTACCATTTATGATAGACACAGAGCAAAGTACTATGTGTGGTGTACCCGATAGGATTTGAACCTACGGCCTACAGATCCGCAATCTGTCGCTCTATCCACTGAGCTACGGGTACTCATACATTTTTGGGATTGACACGCTTTAGAAACGCTTGCGAGGACCGCTCGCGCTGTTGTTCATGTCTCTCACTGACGGAGATAATAATATCAGAACAAAGAAGCTTTGTCAAGACTTTTCTCAGCAGATATTAGCAGCAAGCCAGGGTGTGGAAAGCGTATCCGTTCCTGCTTGAATTGAGCATTGCTACCTCTCATGGAGAGAAAGTAGAGGAGAGAAACGAAGATCCATAATCAGGGTCCCACTCACGTGGAACCCCGCTAAACATACCAGAGTAAGCAGGGCTGTACGACCACAACATCAATTGGTAAAATATACCAGTCACGGCTCTCGCAGGGCGTTGAGTGCGTATACGAAGTAGAGAATAACTCTCGATAAGAACGAATATATGCCCCCAGGCCCCAGCCCCATTCATCAGGCAAGGCCATCAATTACATCACGGGCACGATTCAAGGCATCACGACGTACATAGTAATAAGCCCAGAGGCCCTTTTTACGACAATCAACCAACCCGGCATCTCGTAAGATACGCAAATGATGTGAGATTGTAGGTTGCTCTAAGGTAAAACTCTCCACAATCTCAAACACGCATACTTCTCCTTCATGGCGGCTCAACAAGCTCAGGATACGTAGTCGTGTCGGATCAGCCAATGCCTTTAAAAGGCGCGCTTGCGCAACAGCATCTTCCTCTGTCAATGTTGGTACGAACTTTGGCGTAATCACACTCGGATTATTGAGTGGGGCTGTCTGCCTGTTGAGCATTCCAACGGTATTAGTGGCTCCCCCCGGAACTGAAGCTGCACGATTTGAATGGCTCTGATTCATCGATGTCATATTCTTCTCCTTCCATCCTCCCAACCGGATGTAAAACCTTATGTAAAGCCTATAATAGATCTGTGGCTTATGGTATGTGCATACCTACAATTATTATAGAACTCTATCCAAATTGCTAGCCGCAAATGTGTGATTTTAATCCTCATAAGAAGGCAGAATGGCTCGTTTCCACTTCTACCACCCTCAGAAAAAAGAATAAATATTCATTATTACTGATACAATAATGAAAAAAAAGCCAGGAATGGGAGTAGCAATGTGTGAACAGTTACCACTCCCATTCCTGGAGTACGCTTGATTAAAGCATGACTGCTGTGCGGGCGTTGAGGCGGGAGAGAAGCGTGGGGCCAAGCCTCACGCCCCGGGTTAAGGACTTGCAGCCCTTAATAATCCCTCTTTACGTTCGCACGCCTGGGGAGGCTCCCCAGGCGTGCGAACGTATTCAATGAGGTTACTTTTTCCTCGATGGTTACTTTTTTCCCTCGGGGCGCAAATCGAGATGCAATTCATGCAATTGTTTATCGTCTACCAGGGCAGGTGCGCCCATCAGGAGATCCAATGCACTCTGGGTTTTGGGGAACGCGATTACTTCGCGAATACTCTCCGTATCCGCTAATAACATGATCAAGCGGTCAATACCAAGAGCGATACCACCGTGGGGTGGAGCTCCATATTCAAATGCCTCAAGCATATGACCAAACTGCTCGGTAATTTGCTCATCAGTCATATTCATCAAAGAAAAGACTTTGTGTTGAAGCTCAGCTACGTTGATACGGACGCTACCACCACCGATCTCAAATCCATTGCAGATAATGTCATACTGCTTGGCTCGAATAGCGAGAGGATCACTATCTAGCTTGCTGACATCATGCTCATCCATATTTGAGAAAGGATTGTGTTCAGCATCATAGCGCTTCAAATCGTCATCGTAATGGAATAGTGGGAAATCGACGACCCAGCACAATGCCATTTCATCAGAATCAATCAATTGCAAGCGCTCAGCGAGCTTCACACGCAGGCGGAAGAGTACATCATTGGAGACTTTAGCGCTATCTGCAACAAACAGCAGCAGGTCGCCCGGTTTGCCCTCCAGACGTGTGACAATTGCCTGCACCTCTTCGGTGGTCATAAACTTTGTCAGAGGAGATTTTATCTCGCCATTGTCGTGTATAGCAAGCGAAACCAATCCTTTAGCGCCAAGCGTGCGAGCATATTCAGTCAGCGCTTCAACCTCTTTGCGACTGTAACCACCAGCACCAGGTACACGAATACCTTTGACTATGCCCTGGGCTGCCAGCGTGCTCTTAAACACGCTAAAGTTACCTGCAGATGCCAGGTCAGTAATCTCCACTAACGGCAAATCAAAGCGCAGATCAGGATGGTCAGTACCATAACGATCCATCGCCTCTGGATAGCTGATGCGTGGGAACGGACGCTGCTTAATGCGTTTTGAAGTCACCTTTTCAATCAAATGAATCAACATGTCTTCAATCAAAGACATTACATCATTTTCAGAAACAAATGACATCTCTAAATCCAATTGGGTAAACTCGGGTTGGCGATCAGCACGCTGGTCTTCATCGCGGAAACACCGGGCAATCTGGAAATAACGATCCAGACCACCGACCATCAGGAGCTGCTTTAATTGTTGCGGCGACTGGGGCAACGCGTAAAACTCACCTGCATACAGACGGCTAGGTACAAGATAGTCACGCGCACCTTCAGGCGTACTCTTCATCAAGATCGGAGTCTCCACCTCAACAAAAGCACGGTCATCCAAATAATCTCGCATCTCTTTCACAACACGGTGGCGTAACACCACGATATCGCGCATACGCGGACGGCGTAGATCCAGATAACGATATTTCAGGCGCAACGCTTCATCCACCTGCACGCTATCATTTATTGGAAAAGGTGTTGTACGCGATGGATTTAAAATCTGAATAGCTTCAGCAGAAATTTCAATCTCACCAGTGCTCAATTGAGGATTTTCGGTTCCAGCCAGGCGGCGTACCACCTTACCGGTCACCTGCACTACATATTCCGAACGTAGCTCAGTTGCTACGCGATGAGCCTCGGGAGAACGTTCAGGATCACAAACAACCTGGGTTACGCCATAGCGGTCACGAACATCCAGGAAAATCAGCCCACCATGGTCACGGCGACGATTTATCCAACCAGCCAGCTTGATTGTTTGATCAACCGCAGACGCGGTTAATTCACCACACGTATGCGTGCGGTACTGCACCTCAAATCCCACGTGCATGTCACTCCTTTTGTTATGTCACTGGAGAAAAGGGTAGTGCCAACCAGAACGGAAAAGGGACTCAAAAAAGCCACCACGGCCACCACATCTCTCTCTAGCGGTATGTTATCGCATCACTAAAAATCACTGCTGTACCCGAAAGTAAACAGCAGTGAAACAAATATCTTTCTCTTATTGTGGCACGAGCCGTCAATCCTCTAGGGAGCCGGAGTACAGGCTGTGGCAGAGGAAACATCAACCGTGATCTGACTCGGAGCGGGGGAACCCTTTGCCGAACCCAACAGATTGATCTGGTTCACTCCGGTATCAAAAGTCAAGCTCTTGACTGCAGAGATATCATCCACAGATGCGTACTGGCGTATCAATTGTACGCTGGGACCAGCCAATCCCCCAGATCCTACGACTTTTCCACCAACATTATTCGTTGTCGGTGTTGGCGTCGCCGTAGAAGCCGGCGTATTACCGGCAGACACAATGGCGAAATCCATTACCCGGTGGTTTGTATTATCCACCAGAAACACATGCGTTTGTTTACCAACCTGGCCCGCCGTCAGCAATGACTGAGGAATCTGAGCAGTTGGGGGGGGGATGGACAAAAATTTTGTAATTGAAGTAGTCGGTGTAGCCACTGGCGTTGCGACGTTAAAATTCGTGGCATTCAACGACCATGGCGTTGCAACCGCTCCCTGCACTAATACATTATCTTCTAATGGATTCACGGTTGTAAAATGCAAGCTTTTCACCTGACCATCACTATGCAACAAGAAAAGTAAATCATCAGGTAACGCCACTGCACTCACCAGACTGGTTGAGATTGAGATAGTTGATGAAATGGGAGTGTTATTCAACTTATCAACACTATACTTCAGTACAGTAGCCTGATTGGGAGTCGTCTGGCTTGACGTGGAAAACACGTAGATTGCCCCATTCCAGGCGGTCATAAGTTGGGGTGTTGATCCTTTGAGGAAATCCGCTTTAATGACCGTACCATTCGCGACACTCTCAGCTAACTTTCCATCTTTCATCTTATACGCATGTAAGCGATAATTGATACTGGTTCCTGCTTTCACTGCGCTAGCAGTCGTCAGGGTATACAAATATTGTGCATCATTGGCGATCAACGCTATCTTATCAGGACCCGGCGTCACCTTGACAAGGGTATTTTGGGCATTCACCTGATAGAGATCACCACCCCCCAATATGTACGTAGACGAATGATTGTTATCAACTTTAATATTTGCAACAGACATCGTTTGCGTATTTTGATTGCCCATATTCAAAGCGATAGGAACATGCGTAGTACACGGCAAGAGAGTTACTGAGGATTGTTGATTGTAATTACTTAAAGCAACTTTGAAGTCTGAGGTAAATGTATCCTGAAGTGTTTTAAGTTGACTACTCTGCTGCGGGTTCAGCGATGCATTCTTTGCACTATGTAAATGAACTTGAGCCTTTGTCAACAATGTCAGGGCATCGCCTGGTCTGGCGGGCAGATCGCCTTTCGCCTGACCAATCAATGTATCAGCCTGTGCTAAATCCGCCTGTGCATCTGATGGTAATAAGAAATAATAGGCACCAGCGGCACCAACAGCAACAATAAGCAGCAAAGTAACAAGGACTGGCACGAGCACGCGCCTGCGCTTTTTGGCCTTCGGTAGAGCTGCAGCCGCCACAGGAGCGGTATTGCCACTGGCGGTCGGCATAAAAAACTGATCACTGGTAGGATTTAAAGGGCGACTATTTACGCGTAAATTATCGATACGGAAAGAACCAGAAGGCATACTCAGCGAGGATGAGGGGACACGTCCTAAAACGACCGTACTCTCATCAGCGGGATGCTCGGAACTTCCAGCATGGACAGGATGCTGTAACAATGTGGCTGGAATATCATCGCCAGCTTCCTGGACACGTACGACAATCGCTGTAATATTATCGGCGCCACCATTTTCATTGGCACGCTCAACCAGATGATAGACGCTCTCTTGTGGTAAATATTTATTGACAATGGCGCGCAGGTCATCCTCACCGACCGGCCCGGAAAGGCCATCGGAACAGAGGACAAAGGTATCACTTTCCTCTAACAGTTCAGTAAAGACATCGACCTCTACCTCAGCTTGCGTTCCCAGGGCACGCGTAATGACATTGCGTTGCGCATGCGAACGGGCCTGATCTTTCGTCAATAAACCCGCTCGTACCTGTTCCTCTACCCAGGAATGGTCCTGTGATATCTGCTTCGACTGACCATGCCGCACCATATAGGCGCGACTATCTCCTACATTCGCGATATAGGCTACGCCACCACGAAAGACCGCAGCGACACAGGTAGTACCCATACCACTACGCATCATGTTTTCTGCCGCTCGCTGATGAATTAAAGCATTCGCTCTTTTAATGGCATTCATCAATGAGAGAGGAATATCATCATTTTCATCTTGATAGTAGACATTGCTCACTGTGTCTACAGCAATCTCGCTTGCCACTTCCCCTGCTGCATGTCCACCCATGCCATCAGCAACAATAAACAGTGCGCCTTTTTTGGCCATAACCTGACTGTCTCTTGGGATGACATAGGCCATATTATCTTCATTATGGGGACGTTTACGGCCAACATCTGTTAGCTGTGCGACATCGAGCCGGAGTTGTTTGGACAACGCGCTTCTCTCCCGTACTTTAGTAGCTCTCGATTTGTGCGCACTGCCCACTAGGCAGTTGCTGGAACTTTAGGCTATAATACACCGATACAGAGAAAAATGCAACGTAATACACATTTCTGTGGTTGCGATCTTCTCACTCGCCTACTACTTATACCGCTCACTGCACCTGAGTATACTCTTTCGATTCTCAGCATGCAAGGTATATAGCCCGCGGTACTAGCAGCACCCATTCTAGAAGGCAGATGTACAATGGAATCATCCTCGATTCAGAAAATGCTTTTACAAGCTATCCATGCCCAACTTCCATCCTATCTGAGCGACTGGCGTTGTATCTCTACCTACTTTTATACTTTACCAGAGCCAGAGATACAAGAGGTTTTGCTCACACTTTTACCCTGCCACGGCTTTACCGCGCAAAAGTTGGATCAAAACCTTCCCATTATATATGCTGAATACGCTACAAACGCGCCACATACGGTCTTATTTGTGCTGACCTATCAGGCAGAATCGTTACTCCCAAGGGCCCAACACCTTATCTCGCCTCTCGTGTCACAAATGGCTGCCATCCAAATCTATCAAACACACATTGGTCATCTGCCGCTTAATCTCAAGTGGCTCTTTATCGACAAAAACATGCCAGATCATGCTGCGTTTATTCGTCTGATGACCGACCATCATTCCTTACTGCAAGCAGATACCTGTATTTTCTATACAACAAAACAAGAAATTAGCCAGCAAGTGGCGTTGCCAGAACTAAGTCTGGGAATGAAAGGCCATTTGCAGGTAGAGTTAACCATCCAGACGGCTCAAAGAGCGATTCCAGCTGGCTATGGGGCTATTGCACCCAATGCCGCATGGCAATTGGTGTGGGGATTGCAAAGCATTAAAGATAGTCATGAAGAGATTCTGATCGAAGGATTTTATGATATGCTTTTGCCACCGGAAGATGAAACGATTGAATCAATCACACAATTTCCGAATACCACATCCCAACATACCGAGCAATGGGGTACCAAGCAACTGCTGCTTGGATTAAATGGGATACAACAACACTATGCCCACTTTCTCACCCCAACCTGCACGATCACAGAATTTCATAGTCCTGTACCAACAAATAACGCAGAGACAGCTACAACCATTCCCTCAACAGCCAATGCACGGCTTGATTTTCAGCTGGTACCTGACCAGAATCCTTCTATTATTTTCTCCAGACTGCAACAGCAACTCGCGCCATATAACGTGCAAGCCCATCTCCTGGCCGCAACGTTACCCCACTATACATCTATAAAAAAACCATTCGCCCAACACCTGCACAACAGCCTGTATACGGCCTATCAACAAACTCCCATCCTGATTCCTCTCAGCACACAAACAGATGTGTATGAACAAATCATCCACAATCAATTGGCGATACCCACCCTGCGCCTTGCCCTCCCCTCCCTGGGAGAGGAGCCAGAGCAACAGACTCAACATCTCGTTCACACTATCTACCAGCAGGCACTTTTCTTCGCCAGCAGTGACAGCACGAAGCGTCCATAGCCAGGCTATCAGACAAGCCAATAGTGCCATTTATTAGGCCAATGCTTAAGAGGGAGAGTATACTGGGAAATAAGCATACGCCCAGGAAGCAACATACACCCAGAAAATGGTGGAAACAAAAAACAAAGACGTTACGTATAGAGATGTTACAGGGTATGTATGAACTTGGACATCAAACCTAAATGAGGCAACAGGTCAGCAGAACAGTCTTGGTTCATCCTCTCAACATCTCCCCTGGAAGTCTGATGAGGAGAACTCAATAAAGATGCACATAGGTATTAATGCGCAGTTGCTATCTTACAGTCAGAACTATCGCAATGGCGGTGTGAGTCGTTACATCCGTTATCTTCTTACCCAGCTTGCCAGACAACCGCAAGAACATGCCTATACAGTATTTGTGAATGGGCAAGAAGTAATTGATCATCTCGAACCACATCCCCAGATTACCTATGTCTCTGCTCCGTGGTCAGAAGACCGGCCTACCAGCAGGATAGCATGGGAACAATTGACGCTTCCCACGCTGATTCGTCAGAAACAGATTGACGTCTTTCATTCGCCGGTCAATGTGCGTCCTGAGTTGCTTCCACGCCACTGTGCCAGCGTCGTGACACTCCATGATCTCGCGTTTTTGCGTTTCTCGCATGTGCTTACACGCGCGAAACGCCTCTACCATAGTACTTTTACCGTGCGCAGTTTAAAGCATGCCACACTGATCATCACGGTCTCAGATAGCACAAAACGCGATCTCCATGAGCTGGTAAATATCCCGTACGAGCGTATCCAGACGATATATCCGTGTATCGACGAGCGGTTTTCAAACGTTCTTAAAGAAGAAAAGATACATTCTTTCCGGGAAAAAAACGGTGTCAAAGACGGTTTTATATTATATCTTGGTACATTAGAGCCACGCAAAAATATCGCAACCTTGCTGGATGCCTACGCGCAATTAAAACAGAAATATCAGATACAAGAAAAACTTGTGCTGGCTGGCGGCAAAGGATGGCTCTATGACGAGATTTTTACCAGAGTCCATCAATTAGGACTAGAGGAAGCAGTTTTATTTCCAGGATTTGTCGCAGATAGTGAACAGGCTCTGTGGTATCAGAGCGCCGCTGTCTTTGCTTATCCTTCACTCTATGAGGGTTTCGGCATCCCTGTCGCGGAGGCATTAGCCAGTGGCACGCCTGTCGTCACCTCAAATGTCTCTAGTTTGCCAGAAGCTGGTGCCGGGCTGGCACTCTGTATTGATCCGCAAGATAGCAATGCATTAAGCGCTGCGCTCTATCAGGCACTGATAGATCAGCAGTTGCGTGATCGCTGCAAACAACTGGCACCAGGTATTGCCCAACAATTTTCAGCCCATGCCATGGTAGAACAAACCATTGCAGCTTACGAACAAGCCGCAAAAATTCATCACCAACAACGTATAACGTATGTTCAATAGTTTTGAGATAGATATAAGCATATGGCTCGAATTGTAAATAGCAACGTGGCTCCTAACGACTCCAGAAATACCACTATAGCCACAAAACAAGAAATGATGGGCGGAGCGACCGGACCGATTACAAAAATCATCTCCGCACGCCGCTCACATCGTCGTCACTGGCGCATAGCAGAAATAGCCTTTATGGTTATTCTCGATGCGATCCTTATTGTTGCAGCTATTTATCTGGCATACAGTCTCAGATACCACATTATAACCCCCAACAATCCATTTATTGAGGGGTTAAAAAATCAGCTCTTTGGCTATACCTATCTGGCCGATGATAGGGCAGCCCCACACTTTAGCGATTATTGGTTCTTAATCACCGGTGTTCCCATTGGACTAATTATTATCTTTGCCTCACGCCGTCTTTATAATATTCGCCTGACTGGTAACTGGTTCCAACAAGTCTGGACGATCATTAGTTCGGTAACAATTGGTATCGCATTTTTGATTACAATCTACTTCTTTTTTGTAAATCCGAATGTGGTAACTAACGAAGGATTTATTCTCCCGAACTCGCGTCTGTTGGTACCATTTATCTGGGCCTCTGCCATTATCGTACTCTGTCTGGGTCGTCTGGTCGTCTCGGGCATCATGGGTGTCCTCTATCGTATGGGATTGGGAGAAACACGTGTGCTCGTGGTGGGTTCTGGCCGCCTCGGGAAAATGGTCATGCAATGCCTGGCTGCCAGTCCTAATCTAGGCTACTCGGTTGTTGGCTTTCTTCATGATCTCAATGGTACACCGGGAGATTTTGGGCGTTTCAAAATGCTGGGTACGATTGATGATATTGGCCTGGTCATTCGCTCGATGCAGGTTGATGAAGTCATCATTGCGCTCCCTTCTGATATGAATAAATACGCGCTGCACAGCGTCAAACTTTGCGAACACCTGGGAGCTTCTTTCAAGCTAATTCCTGATATCTATGAGCTCAATCTTTCACGGATTGATATCGAAAATATTGAGGGTATCCCACTGCTGGGTATCAAGCAGATCTCTCTTAATACGCCACAGCGCATCGTCACGCGCAGCATTGATATTAGTATCTCGTTGATCTTTCTCCTGATTGGTTCTCTGGTTTTCCTCAGTATTGCCCTGGCAGTAAAATTGAGTTCACCGGGACCCATCATTTATAAACAAGAACGCGTCGGACTGGATGGGCGGCATTTCAAGATGTTGAAGTTCCGTTCGATGTATAAGGATGCCGATCAGCGCCTGGCGCAGTTGGAAAAGTTTAATGAGGCGCAGGGACCCATTTTTAAAATGAAAGAAGATCCACGTGTAACACCCGTCGGACGCTTCATTCGTCGCACCAGCCTGGATGAAATTCCTCAGTTCTTTAATGTTCTGAAGGGCGAGATGAGCCTGGTTGGCCCGCGACCGCCCTTACCACGGGAAGTAGCTCAGTACAAAGAGTGGCAAAAAGCCCGTCTGTCGATTAAACCTGGCCTGACCGGACTCTGGCAGGTACGCGGTCGCAGTAATATTAGCTTTGATGAAGGCGTTTTGATGGATATCTATTATATAGAAAATTGGTCGTTACGCCTCTATATTCAGACGCTGCTACGTACGATTCCAGCTGTCTTATTCAGTCGAGGAGCATATTAATCTGATGAAAGTTGCATTAGTGCACGATTATCTAAATCAAATGGGTGGAGCTGAACGGGTAGTGATGGCGTTTCATGAGATCTTTCCTGATGCACCCATCTATACATCCATTTATGATCCAAAACGCGTTGATCCGGCCTTCCAAAAAATGGATATTCGGACGTCATTTATGCAGAAATTACCCCTGGTCACGAAACATCACCAGCCCTATCTGCCCCTCTATCCTTTTGCGATGGAGAAACTGGATCTGCGCGGCTATGATCTGGTTCTCAGTAGCTCAAGTGCCTTTGGCAAAGGCGTGATTACACGGCCTGAGACAATGCATATCTGCTATTGCCATACACCAATGCGTTGGTGCTGGAATTACGAAGAGTATGTGGAACGCGAACATCTAGGGAAAGTCGCACGCAGTATTCTGCCTTTTATGATCACCGGAATGCGCGTCTGGGATCAGACAAGCGCGATGCGGGTTGATCATTTTATTGCCAACTCACCGGTTATCGCCGAGCGCATTCGCAAATATTATCGCCGTGAAGCGGCTTATATTCCCCCTCCTGTCGAAACCGCACGCTTTCAATTCGAACCAGATATTATCCCTGGAGACTATTACTTGAGCGTTGGCCGCCTGGTTCCTTATAAGCGCATCGATCTGGCGATTGAGGCTTGCAATCGCTTACAATTGCCGCTCGTGATTATCGGTGGCGGCCGCGATGAAGAACGGCTCAAACGAATGGCCGGTCCAACGATTCGCTTTCTGGGACGCTTGCCTGATGAAGAAGTCACTTATTACTTTAAGCACTGCCGCGCCTTGCTCTTTCCAGGTGAAGAAGATTTTGGCATCACGCCACTTGAGGCACAAGCCTGTGGTCGTCCCATTATTGCCTATGGAGCTGGCGGAGCACTGGCATCCGTAATTGATGGCATGACAGGGGTATTCTTCAATGAACAAACGGTAGACAGCCTGACAGCCACGCTAGCGACATTTGACGAACGGACATTTGATCCACATGTCATCCATAATCATGCTCTGGAGTTTGATACGTCTCGCTTTAGCCGTCGTATTCAACAATTCATAGAAGCAAAACTCAGCGAAAGAACGCCAACCAAAGCACTACCAACCAATGATATCATGCATTCATAAGGAGTTGATAATTCTGGCTTCTCATGGCAGCTATCATTTGCACGCTTTACGGTGTGCAAATGATAGCTGTTTGGAATCAGATCATACCATTTTGCCAGGCATTTCTTACTCTCTACTCCTAGCAACTAAGTATAACTTATTGACAGTAGAAATAAGAGCCTTTATAGTAAAACAAGCTTGTTGCAAGGTGGAGTAGGCTAAAAAGAGATACCTTCACTCCACCCATTTTCATAGGTGAAGCTTGCAAGGACCATTTAAGATAAAGAGAAGAAAACCAAATACATCTTCCTATCTCATCTGACGATGTTCCAGGCCAGCAAAGAATAAGAACAAACACATAATATATTTAGCCAGAGACGGTCTACGGTCCTGTTTCACATATACATTATCTATCCAGGAAACGAGTGTTCTGACTGGCTTCATTTGAAAAGTTGCCCGCTACGCGGGCGGGTGGTGGGAGAGGCCAGGGGATTACATCCCCATAGGTGCGAACGTAAGGCTTTTCAAGCGGGATTGCAAAGGGCAGCGAGCCCTTTGCCGGGGTGTGGGGTTTCCCCAAATACCCCTTTTTCTTCTTTTCTTCGCCGCCGCGTGCGGCGACGAGAGGGAGGTGAGAGACCGGGGCACTGTCAGGGGACAGGTTCATTATCAGCCTTCAGGGCATGACATATTAGAGAAAACAACGAGGAGGACCAGCATGCAAGGACGAGAAGACCAGGGAAGTGAGTCATTTGAAAAGCCCTCGACTCAAGATATTCCCTCTCTCAATGGGACCAGCAAACATCGTGTACTCATACGCAATCCCAATGAGGGTACCAGTAAACATCAGGCAATTCAGGAAGTTATTTCACAAAAAACCAGTGAACAACGCGCACTTCCAAAACGTCCTCCTGGGATGGCTCGCATAGATACTCCACCCGAAATGCAACGCGTGCCGCGCCCAACACGTGAGGAAACACAACCTCAAAAATTGCATAAACGCCTGCTCATTCTGGGAGGTATCTTTATCGTACTTGCGATTGTTGCAAGCACTATTGGAGTCTTACTGGCAAATGGCCTGAATGCGAGCGCCGGCCCCAGCACGACAGCGGTTGATTTTCTGACAGCTCTGGATACACGAGACTACACACAGGCGTACAAAAATCTCGGACCTGCCATTACAATCCGTCTTTCACAAGATCAATTTACGAAACAGGCCCAGGCAGTTGACGCTTGCTATGGAGCAGTCAATAATTATAGTGAAGTAGCCAACAGTGCCCAGAGCCAGGATAACAGTCAGAGTTATACTTATAACATCACCCGTGAAAAGAGCAACAAAAAGATTCCATACAAGTTACAAATCACCCTCCAAAAGGATCAAGATGATGGAACCTGGAAGGTGTCAGATTATGGTAATAATCTAAATCCTACTCAGGTGGGCCTGGCCTGTACAAAATAAGGCATAGCAGACCCCCTGTCGCATTGGGATCTTGCTACTTACCTGTAAGCAGGCGCTTCAGCGCCTGTGACCTTTTTTAGTATGTGATGTAGAAAAAGCTCTTCGAGCTTTTTCTACATCACATACTAAAAAATTTGTTTGGAGTGTGTCAGACTCCCGTAGTCTCCACCATCTCTGTGCATGCGTTTTCTTGATGCCCTGACCTCGGCTTTTGAGCAGGCTCAAAAGCCGAGGTCAGGGCATCAAGAAAACGCACTTTCTCCTGTAATCGCCTGTCCAACAATCAAGGTATGAATATCGTCGGTACCTTCATAGGTAAAAACTGACTCTAGATTATTCATATGGCGGCTGATTGGATACTCAAGGGTAATACCATTAGCACCTAAGATCGAACGAGCCTCGCGGGCTGTATGCAATGCCTCACGAACATTATTACGCTTGGCAAGTGAGATTTGAACAGGATGAATGTGTCCACTATCTTTCAAGCGTCCCAGTTGTAGAGACAGCAGTTGGGCTTTAACCAGTTCGGTCGCCATTCCTACCAGCTTTTGTTGTACCAGTTGAAAACCAGCAATCGGGCGTTCAAACTGGATGCGCGACTTTGCATATTCGAGAGCAACCTCATAACAGGCTCGCGCAGCGCCGGTAGATCCCCAGGCAATACCATAGCGAGCTTCATCCAGGCAGGATAGCGGTCCACGCATGCCACGCACACCCGGCAACATCTGTGTTGCGGGAATACGACAATCATCAAAATGAAGTTCGGAAGTAATCGATGCTCGTAAAGAAAGCTTGCGATGAATATCTGAAGTTGAAAAACCAGGAGTGCCACGTTCAACAATAAATCCACGGATGCCATCCTCTGCCTGCGCCCATACCACTGCCAGGTCAGCGATACCTCCATTGGTGATCCACATCTTAGAGCCATTTAAAATATAACTAGAGCCATCACGGCGCGCGCTGGTGCGCATATGCGCGGCATCGCTGCCAGTATCCGGTTCCGTCAAACCAAAGCAGCCAATAGCCTCTCCACGGGCCATACGAGGCAACCACAACTGCTTTTGTTCCTCAGAACCAAAGGCGAAAATAGGAAACATTGCCAGAGAACCCTGTACCGAAATGAAGGAACGTATACCACTATCGCCCGCCTCTAGCTCCTGACATGCCAATCCATAACAGACAGCGCTCAAGCCAGCGCAACCATAGCCATCCAGATGCATACCGAGCAAACCTAGCGCGGCAAGCTCTGGGATCAACTGACGGGGAAAGGTGCCGGCTTCAAAATGTTCGCCAATAATCGGTGAGATACGCTCACGAACAAATTTACGCACTGTATCCCGTACCATCCGCTCCTCGTCCGAGAGCATCATATCGATATTATATAAATCAGTAACGACAGGCATCTGCGCCTGGTGAGCTGCATGAGGACTTTCAACCATGGCAATTGATCCTCTCCACAAACGAGTGTTCTGACTGGCTTCATTTGAAAAGTTGCCCGCTACGCGGGCGGGTGGAAGGCTTTTCAAACGGGATTGCATCCCCTGCACCCCTGCTTTTCACATGAAGAGTAACAGAGTACTAGCACACTGTAATAAAAAGAGCGTATACTACTCAGCACTAAGACCTCTTTTATCCCTTTATTATACCGTATACAATGCCTCAAATTTTCGCAAAATGTTTGATTCCCTCACTCATGAGGATTGCGCTGCTCGTTCGTAGACAGGTGAAAAAAATCATGCATGAAGACTGCGGGAGCCATAGAAGATAACACCAATGAGTCCCATATGTTAGACAAATCGTGGAATGATACGTATGCATTAATAGGGATATAACATCATAAATTCAGAATTAGCCTCATAAAATATCTATGCAGGAAAGAGTCGTATGCCAAAAGTCAGAAAAAGAACCTACCGCTCAAAATCTACCCGCAGAAAGAAAAAGATTATTTTACCATCTCTGTTTCATCTCCTCGTCGGCATAGGCACAGGCATTATTATTTGTATCAGTATTGGCAGTGTGCTTCTCTCAACGGCGAAGATCCAGCTCTCATTTGTGTCCCCTGTACCAACCTCCTCCACCTATGTTCTTCAGGGCCCACCAACTATCGACGCAGACTTTATGAATTCTGTCCTCGAACATTATCACTCGCCAGCCCATGGAAAGGGACAGGCTCTCTATAGCCTTGGTGTGAAATATAAGATAGATCCAGCTTATGCACTGGCATTTTTTATGGAAGAGAGTAATCTGGGAACACAGGGAGTTGCGGCAGTGACTCATTCTCTTGGCAATATTCGCGCCACCAGCGGTTATGCGCAATATAATGGATACCGTAAATATGCAAGTTGGGAAGATGGCTTTGAGGATTGGTATAAGCTGATCTCACAACAATATATCAACGCCTGGGGATTATATACCGTGGATCAAATTATCCCGGTCTATGCTCCCAATCAAGATAATAATAATGAAAAGCAATATATTGCTGCGGTAAAAACCTTTGTCGATCATTGGCGAGCCGGGCAGATAGAAATTCCGTATGAAGAAAAGGGATCAAACCGGCTGTAAGTCCGGCTTGATCCCTTTCGGAAACAGAGCTAGCGCAAAGAGGTAATATCCCCACATGCAAACGGATCATTAGCAGCCTGTGACTTTGTATCAGCTGCGCCCAGGTGGATATTCACATACCAACCATTGCGTGGTATTGCATTCACACCAGGAATAATCGTCGTAGAAGTTCCATCACCTGAAGCATTGGCAGTGATGGTCTTCAAATCATACTTGATTGGTCCCTGGCTGGCACAACTTCCACTGTGCACATGAGCCATGTGCTTTGAATTGGGAACTAATCCCTTCAGGGTAAGAGCAACCGTTAATTGATTGTTGCTGGCAGTCAATTGAGCGGTACCCGTGACGGACTGATTGGGCGCAAACGAGTTTATTAGCGTCGCTTGAACGCTCTGAGCAGTTTTGGTAGACGTTGTCGGATTGAAGATATTGGCACAAGTAATTGCCATGGATTGATCAACGGTGTTCATAGCTGGCCCATTACTTACATCAACGTACCAACCAGTCTCTGGAATGCCATCGGTGACACCTTTGACTTTACTAACCACATCAGCAAAACCAATTTCGGTAGCCTTCACTGGTGACAAATTATAAACGACTTTGCCGTTATTCTTACAACTCCCCGAGCTAATATGTGCCGGATGATCACTCTTTGGCGTTAAGCCAGTTAAGGCCATGTGTACCGTCAAGGCATGAGAAGTATGATCCCACATGAGTTCCACAGTACCTGATGGGCTATGTCGAATGATAGCACTAGCCGAGTTCACAGTAGAGCTGGTAGGCGTCGCCGCCAATCCCGAGTTTGCAGAATTTCCCGAATCACATGCAGAGAGAAGCAATAACGCTGCTCCTAACAGCAGGGTAAAATGAATAAATTTGTGCTTGACAAAGTATCTTGTAAGCATATCGACTCCTTTCTCATATTTATATCCCCACACTTCTATTATAATGCTATGCCTTTATACTGGCAAATTTAACAGTGTAAATATGAATACACATTTATCTAAAATAGATATAAAAGGACTAGCTGTATCTGTTAAATAGCTTGCTTCTCACACTGGAATTTTGCTGTGGTTCTACATTCACAATTATGACAATTTATTCATCTACAAAAAACAAATTCATACAGGCAACAGAAGTACTAGCGATCCCATTTCTATTCAAGTTTTTTTGGAGAGGAATGGCTAAAATCGTAAGTGCCAGAGCCAGAGTCAGAGTATGTAAACAGGATTGCTGGGAGGGAAAACTGATTGACCAGACGCGATGAAACATGTATCATAGAAGCACATAACAGATAAAGAATTTTGTAGTGAAGATCCCCGGTATGTCTCAATCTTCTATCCACGCGCCGAAAGAGTAAACAAAGAACATGAAGCAAACTTTCTGGAATACACTCAAACGACCAATTATAGGACTGGCCCCAATGGATGGCGTTACAGATGCCCCATGCCGCACAATGCATGGCATCCATGGGCGGCCAGACATTGTCATGACCGAGTTCACTAATGTTGAGGGATTGTGGCGCGGGAGCAATCGCATTTTTCGTGATTTTCTCTACACACCTGCCGAGCGTCCTGTCGTGGCCCAAATTTTTGGTTGCCAGCCTGAATACTTTTATAAGGCAGCACACATTGTCTGTGAGTTAGGCTTTGATGGGCTTGATATCAATATGGGCTGTCCCGCCAGTAGCGTTGCCAGTAAAGGCGGTGGAGCTGCCCTAATTCGTCTTCCTGAAACGGCAAAGGCAATCATCCGTGCGACCCAGCAGGGAGTACGTGATTGGGCCAATGGACAAACATTGGAAGATTTAGAACTCGATCCTATCCGGATTCAGCAGATTCGCCAGATGAATGAGGATCGCGCACAAATCTGGGGTGATCCCCTTAAGTACGAGCGTCGTTTAATCCCCGTTTCAGTAAAAACCAGACTCGGCTATGACTCGATTGTTGTCACCGATTGGATGAAGGAATTGCTGGAACTTGAACCCGCGGTCATCTCCTTACATGGGAGAACACTGATGCAGCACTATAAAGGTGAGGCCAACTGGGATGCGATAGCGGCCGCGGCAGAGATTGTCCATCAAACCGACACGCTCATTTTGGGGAATGGAGATATCCAATCACTCTACCAGGCAGCCGAACGCATTCGTACAACGGGTGTCGATGGGGTACTGATCGGTCGGGCAACCTTTGGAAATCCCTGGATTTTCAACAATAAAGAACGCCTCCATCAATTATTTGCCGCCGGGACAAACATTACACCCAAAGATTTACCCGATGTCATGCCATCCCGTGAAGAACGTCTGGTAATGGCGCGTGAACATGCCCGTATCCATGCAAAGATGAAGGGGCAGGAGCATTATGTCGAGATGCGTAAGCATATGGGTTGGTATCTAGGACACTTCGCGGGCGCCAAACAAGTACGCAATGAATTGGTCCGCATCAATAGCCTGGCAGAAGTCGAAGAGATTATTCAGAGTGCCCTGGATCATCCAGAGCTAACAGCTGATGATAGGCATGCCAAAGAACTTATGCCACTTGAGATGCCACGCAATCCCGAACTTGATCGCAGTTGTGCTGTCTAGCTCCCAACCAATTGTAATCACATATAGAGTGTCAGCCCCCCAATACCAGCGGGATCTTGCTGCTCCCTGGCTGGCAGGCGTGTGCGCGCCTGCGCCCTTTTTATTGTGTGATGTAAATGGGAACCCAACGCTTAGCTGGATATCATCCCCAAAAAAGAAGAGGGAGAGCATTCATACTAGAGATGAACACTCCCCCTCTTCTGCAGGCTACTACTTTTCACTATCTGGACATAGCACACAAAATTTTTGTGAACAGAGTGGGAAATACGTAGAGCTAGATTCAAGAAAAGTACTGGACATATCCCAAAGGATTCGCCGTCTTTGGAGAAGGGATATGTATTTGCTGCTTGTATGCCAGATAAGTGTATGCCTGAACGTAGTTAGACCAGAACGCCGTCGATCTCGCCAACTAATTTCTGAATGGCGCGTAAACGCTGTTCAGCGATCTCAACATTCTCCAAAGCCTGCGCTAAAATACGTGCTTCGAGCGATGGATACGTTTCAACTATCTCGGGATCAATAGAACTGCCGAGCAGTTCTAGAGCACGACTCAAGTTGTTTTCCAAGGTTCCAATTGCCATTGCTTGTTACCTCTCCAAAGCATAGAATTCAGATGTTACCAATGGGACAATTTATGTAGCCATGTCTCACCAGGAACAAACTCGCTCTCCGTATTACCTTCTACTACGTAAGCACATGCTCATTGGTTACACCCATGAGCACCTGCTTCAATTTGTCCTCTGTATCTACGTTTATATTACACCAGACGCAAACAGAGGTGCAATCGGGGGCTATCCCCTCAGATGAGACAAACTAAGTCTATTACAGAATTACTACACATTCCATCAATCTACATATGCCTGGACATTTTCTTATCTACTTACTGTCACGATTTTCTTTGCTTGTTTGTATTCTGCGAATCTTGTTCTCCGTCAGCATAATACCAGGGTTTTCTCAACAATACAACAAAGAGGTACCTCTGTGCATACGTTTCTGCTCAAATTGTTATCACCGTCCTCCTCATCTTCCATTCCTATGATACTGTTGAGTAGAACCACACTCTCTCTATACCTTCTATCATACCAAAACTATTGCATTTATGGATACCTATGCAAAAAAGAGAGGATACTGGCACTGCCAGGTTTGAAGCGGGCAAGAACAGATACACGTATACAAAGAGACAGCACCTGGATGGTTTAGACTGCCATTTAAGCCCACAAACAGGCACCTTTCAGGCACGATGGGAGTATAAAATATACTCTTGCTTGCTTGTAAAAGTTTTACATGTCCGACAGTTCTACCAATAACCTTGCTGACCACATTCTGATACGCTGCTGAACGGAAAGCTCTTGTTTTTGATAAGAGCGGGTTAAGAGATACGTAAAGGAAGGAAAGATATGCAAGATAAATATACAAACCACCATGCAGAGACCATTGTCAACGCCCCTGTTCATCAGGTCTATACATTGTTTACTCACTTCAACGACTTCCCCAAATTCATGAGTTTTGTCAAAGAAGTGACCTACCACGATGACAAATCCAGCCACTGGGTGGCCGATGTTGTAGGACGTCATGAGTGGGATGCCGTCAACGAAAAATTTATCCCTGATCGGCAGATTGGCTGGCGTTCAACCAGTGGGTTAAAAAACTTTGGGACAGTTACTTTTACATCTACTTCCCCTGAACAAACCAAAGTGGATGTATCTGTCAGCTATGATCCTCCTGCAGGAATCCTGGGTGTTGCTGGCGAAAAATTGGGCGCAGGAAATCGTTTCCTACAGGCCTTACAACACGATCTCTCACATTTTGCCCAGATGGTAGCTCAGGCTCCAGTGGGCTCACTTGATCCCACTTCATCCCACTATCTGTTCCATACTGACAGTGCCGCTGCCAAAGGACAAACCACTACCAGACAAAATGCAAGTATGCAGAGCGATCCACACTTCAACCGTACCACTACCGGAATGCCACTGATGGATAAAGATATTACAGGCACCACAAACGAGCGCCTGGCAGAAGACATTGACTCTGGATCAGTACCAGCAGAGACATCATCCATTACACCAGAAAGAGACACACCTTACGAACGATAAAGCTTCAATTAACCCAGAAAAGAAGAGCAGATGCTTCGTATTCTAGCATCTGCTCTTTCACTATGCATGGTTCCATAAAGGATAAACGTCGCTATGATGAGAAAAAGAAAAAAGCAGAAGGTACAAGAGAAGGATTTAGAAGGTCATGCCTCAGGTCACCAAGCGGCACGATCCCCAGGCGGAAATGATGAAGGAAAATGCCGACCCTCTACAGGTACTCACCTACTTTCAAGAGAACTACGACAAGACCGTTCAAAACGATAGCGACACGACAAATTGAATGCACAAAAAAACGCTGTAAATATATATATACGTGCATTTAACAACATATCTCACAGCATTTTTGCTACAGCCCCCTTGACATATCAAAAATGAGATGGTATCTTCTAATTATTCCAAAGTAGTAACGGAATATTCCAGGGAACAAAAGACCCTGGCACAAGGCAGCGGCCTTGCATAAGTAACCCGAAAGGAGATCTTATGATAAACATAGGTTTGATAAGAACTATGAAGAAACCAATCCGCTTGCTAGGGGTTGTATTCCAGATTGACTAAGAGTGCCCGTAAATGCGGGTTTACCGAGCCTCTGAGCTTCTAACACTACCATAATAAGCCAGACTTTCTTTTTATCGGTCTGTACCAGTCATGACGCACTATAGACGTCAGGATGTGTCAGAGGTACACAGAGGATATACGCAAAACTATTGCGATGTACTGTAAAAGTTAGTGCTCGGTTGACTTAAACACGCGGGAGTTGTGAAGAATAAAAGAGACACAGACGGGCTGGATAGCCGTGATTATCCAGCCCTCTTCTTTTGCCTTTTTTATGAATTTCGCACCCGAGGTGCTCAAAAGGGCACTGACACGCCTGACTACAAGAAGGAATGAATTGCACTATTCTTTGCCCAGGGATAGAACTGCCATGAAGGCTTCCTGAGGGATCTCTACACTACCAACCATCTTCATACGCTTCTTACCTTCTTTTTGTTTTTCCAGCAATTTGCGCTTACGACTGATGTCACCACCATAACACTTAGCGAGTACATCTTTACGCATGGCTTTTACCGACTCACGCGCAATGACGCGGGAACCAATAGCAGCCTGAATAGGCACTTCAAATAATTGACGTGGAATCAGGGTGCGTAGCTTTTCCACAAAAGCGCGGCCCTGATAATAAGCTCGCTCGCGATGTAAAATAAGAGAAAGAGCATCCACTGGTACAGTATTGACCAGAATGTCCATTTTCACCAGATCTGAGGATCGGTAAGAGCCAAAATTATAATCCAGCGAGGCATACCCCTGTGTACGGGACTTCAACTGATCATAAAAATCAATAATCAATTCAGCCAGTGGGATCTCATAGCTCATCAGGACGCGCTCGGCCTCAATGTACTTCAGGTCCTTATATAAGCCACGTTTAGAGGTGACCAGATCCATGATTGTGCCAATATAGCGGGAGGGAGTAAAGATTGAGATGTCCATGTAAGGCTCTTCAATCAATTCGATCTCACCAAAATTCGGCATATCCGAGGGATTATTCACCTCGATCACTTCGCCACCTGTTTTGGTGACATGATATTCTACACTGGGTGCAGTGGCGAGAATATCCAGATTATATTCGCGTTCCAGGCGCTCCTGGATAATCTCCATATGCAGCATGCCTAAGAAACCGCAGCGGAAACCAAATCCCAAAGCGTTTGACGTTTCAGGCTCATAGAAGAGGGCAGCATCGTTCAATTTCAAACGGTCCAGAGCCTCACGCAATTCAGGATAGTCATTGCTGTCCACAGGATAGAGTCCCGCAAAGACCATCGACTTGGCAGGTTGATAACCAGCCAGAGGCTCAATCGTTTCCAATGCGGAGGGCACCGTGACGGTATCACCGACCTGGCAATCTTTGACATTCTTAAAGCCAGTCGCGATATAGCCAACTTCGCCGGTCGTCAATTTCTTGATCGAGACCAGACGAGGATGGAAATAGCCCACCTCAAGAATATCAGCCGAACTACCAGCCGCAATCATAGAGAGACGCTCACCCTCATTGAGTTCCCCATCTACCACACGCACATAGGCAATCACGCCTTTGTAAGCGTCATAGTGGGAGTCAAAAACCAGGGCACGCAGAGGGCTATCGGTCTTACCCGAAGGGGGCGGCACTTGCTTCACAATAGCTTCCAGAATGTCCTGGGTGCCAATGCCTTCTTTAGCCGAGGCCAGAATGCACTCATCCTTCGACAGGCCAATAATATCCTCTACCTCTTGCTTGACCCGTTCAGGCTCAGCACTGGGCAGATCAATTTTATTGATGACCGGAATAATCGAGAGGTCAGCTTCAACTGCCAGATAGAGATTTGCCAGCGTTTGCGCCTCTACCCCCTGGGTAGAGTCGACCACAAGCAAAGCGCCTTCACAGGCGGCCAGACTACGTGAAACCTCATAGGTAAAGTCTACGTGTCCAGGAGTATCAATAAGATTGAGCTCATAGACTTCACCATCCAGCGCGGTATAAACCATACGCACAGCCTGGGACTTAATGGTGATACCTTTTTCACGCTCAAGTTCCATCTGGTCCAATGACTGCGCCTGCATATCGCGCTTTGAAATGGTGCCCGTATATTCTAGCAGGCGATCAGCGAGAGTAGACTTGCCATGGTCAATATGAGCAATGATACAAAAGTTCCTGATATGTGCCAGATCCGTCATTCTGTAATAATCCCTCCACACAATACCTCAGCACCATTCTCTCCGCCATAGAACACGGCAGCCTGTCCAGGTGTGATAGCCCGCTGTGGATGTAACAAGGTAACACGAACACGGTTATCCTCAAGAGGTGTAACCAGTGCAGGCTGCTCGGGAGCCTTATAGCGAACGCGCACCATAGCCTCAAAGGGTTGAGTTGGTGTTTCGCCACTCAGATAATGCATCTCTTTAACCAGAAACTCAGCCTTTTCCAGAGCCTGAGCCGGCCCCACCACCAGAGAATTATGGTCAGAGTCAATCTTCAGGACGTGGAGTGGATCGCGGGAGGTAATCCCTAATCCTTTGCGCTGGCCAATCGTATAGTAAGCCAGACCACGATGGCGTCCCAGGGTATTGCCTTGCTGATCATAAATGGGGCCAGGCTTAGGAATAGAGATCAAAGGGGTGCCTGCAGGGGCTGCGGCACCAACGCCAGCACCGACCAGCGCAGGCTCTTCCTGTCTGGCGGCGGCGTAGCGATCAATAAAGCCGCGATAATCATTCTGTGCCACAAAACAAATTTCCTGGCTCTCAGCCTTGGTTGCCACGGTCATCCCGCGCTCTGCGGCCATCGCCCGAACCTCCGTCTTGGTATAACCACCTAACGGGAAGCAGGCATGGGACAGCTGCTGCTGATTAAGCACATGCAACACATAAGACTGATCTTTATCCGGGTCCACGGCACGACGTAAGCGGCGCATTCCAGTCACCGGATGATCATCGACACGCACATAGTGGCCCGTTGCCAGATAATCCGCATTCAAGGCCAGAGCACGCTTCAGCAAAACAGTAAAGCGAATATGGCGATTGCAATTCAGACATGGATTGGGTGTGCGCCCTCCTACATAATCTTCATAGAAGGTATCAACAATCTTTTCTTTAAATTCTTGTTCGACGTTCACCAGATAAAATGGAATATCGAGCATACGTGCAACTCGTCTGGCATCATCAACGGATTCCAGTGAGCAACATTTGTTTTGCACAACACGCTCTACACCATCATCTTCGGCTTCAATAACGCCAGGTTCTGACCAGAGGCGGAGCATAATACCGATCACCTCGTGACCTTGTTCTTTGAGGAGTGCGGCGGCGACCGAGCTATCTACGCCGCCGCTCATTGCGACGACAATTCGTGCCATGATAAAAGTACCTGCTTATTTGTTACTAGCGTGTCTGGTAGTAATATGTCTATGTAGAAAAAAGGACTAGCCTCACGGGGGCTAGCCTCCTGAATCGTTGCAATACAAATTGGGTAATGAAGAATGTTTTGAGATTTCTTACCAAGAGTAAGAGTAACACAGCCAGGGGGCCTTGTCAAATGAGCAATGTTACCCATTGATATCAACCACTCGACTGTATACAAGCTTTCGTGTATAATTGATAACAATGTGCTAGTAAACGCGAGGTGTTGCAGGTGCTAGAAGGCCGTAAAAAGGCATGAGAGCGCGTCTGAACTATGAGACATAGCGTTACTTATAGCTATCAAGAACCACAACAGCTCGAAAAGCCAATCTTCTTAAAATAGGTGATCGGGCAAGGGAGTAATAAGCCACTATGCCAAAGAAAACAGCAGCTGCGCGCAGCGGAGCGCAGTATCAAAGAGCACGCGGACAAAAAAGCTTTGAACTGGTCCGACCAGAGGGTGCAGAGAACGAGAGCGCCTTAGTAGAAGCGCAAGCTGAACCCGAGCAGGTCAGGCCAGTTCCAGCAGCAGTAGTGCCCACTAAAAAAGGAAAATCCTCTGCCGAAAAGAAGCTTGAGGTGTCCGCTACAACAGCAGCAGTCGTGAAGGAAGAGCCAGTTGTTGCCAGCAGCGCCACGGCAACCGTAGGCCCCCAAAGCGCCTCTGCGCGCATTGCCGCCCGTCGGCAGGCCTCCCAAAAAACGTCCCAGCGTCAGGGAGCAGCACTGATTACGGCTGAGCATTTTTCCTATGTGCGTCGCGACTTAATTACCATTGCAATCCTGGCAACTATCATGGTTGCCGCCATTGTTATCCTCTATTTTGTGCTGATCTAAGCAAGCTTATTCTCGACAAAAAGATGAGGCACCGTTGTTCAAAGTGAACAGTGCCTCTCATCTTTTTTTGAAAACACCCAGGCGTGATACAGGAGCAACAATTCCTGATACAGCCATTCTACTAGTGTGCGAGGGGGCCAGTCCCTAAGCCTGATGGTACTCCATGGCGGTAGACTTCAGGGATGGTAACGCCAAGTATGCGTTGCATGGCCATCGTGTGGCAACAATCGCCCCAATCGTGGAAGAAACGGCAGGTGCACTGCCATTCGCCATTATCATAACGGGTGGAATGAACATCATTTTCGCCCTGGAATTTCGCTTCGAAACTGGTGAATTGAATGCGCTCGGGTTCCTCAGCATAACGTTTCGCTTTGGCAATTTTGTTGATCATACTTGAGTTCATAATCGCACTCTCCTTCAAGGCTAGCAACCACTCCGTAGCCACATATATTTTATATTTTAGCTCCGGGGGGAGCGTAACTTACTTTTGACTTCACCGACTGATCAAAGAAGCGTAAATGTCCTCCTTCCCTCGTTGAAAAATAAGGACATACTCCGTAGTGTATGCGATTGCAAAACAAAACCGTTAACTCATGGAATGCTCACTCAGAATAAAATCCGGCATGTCCGAAGTAGGGCTCTAAAAACGAAAAAGCACCAGGGATACCGGTGTCCCTAGTGCGCATCTATGGGTTTATGTCAGCCATATGCTCAGCGCGAGCCTCAACCATAGTCATCATCATACATTTACGATGACCCTGTAATCGTGTTGAGACTGTATACATAAGCACTCCACCCTCGCCAGAAAAGTATCTCCGGCACAACAACCTGTAAACCCTTGCCGACGATGTTCAACGTAGAGCATACAGGCTAAACGTCCAAACCGTGAATGTCTTTGTCTCTTAACTTATGGAGATGATTATACCATAGGGATAGGTGAAAGTCTACCCTTGCACAAGCTAATCTGGATCTGCCAGGCGTTGAACTTAAAATGTGGTATGCACCAATACAATCCAATTTGTTTCATTTTGACTCAAATGCAGCGTGCTTCTTCTACTAAAAAGCTAATTTCAAAACCATTGCTCTATAAACTCTACAAATCATAGATCTGACTTATCTACATAAGAGAAGAAATACAGTAAGGGTGGAGGCTAGCACAACTTGCCAGCCTCCAACCTTAACAAGAAAAAGAATGTTTCATAACAGGGTATCCAGAGGAGTCAACTGAGAAGATTAGCTTTGAAGGGCCACCAGACAATGATCTGCACTAATCAAATTATGATAGATGGACAATACTTGTCGAGCGACATGCTCCCAGGCGAATTGCTGTACCGATGGGCGCGCTGCTGCGCTCATTCTGGCATGTAAGGATGCATCCTTCAGAAGGATGTCTAAACGCTCTGCAAAGAAGCCCGGACAGCGAGGGACCAGAAAGCCAGTCTCATCGTGATGTATCACGGTCATCAGTCCACCGGCGCGTGTCGCGACAACTGGCGTACCGCACCCGAGTGACTCTACAGCCGCCAGGCCAAACGTTTCATGATAGGAAGGTATGACGGTAACATCGGCGGCGCTATAAAACCAGGGCATCTCTGTACGCGGACGAGCACCAACAAAATGTACACGTTGCTCAATCTGTAATGTACGAGCCAATTGCTGCAAATTCTCCAGATCAGCGTCTCCTGTGAGCATTCCACCTGCGATCACAATCTGCGCATCTTCTTGCATCAATGCAGCAGCGCGTAACAATTGATCCGGTCCTTTGAAGGGATCCAGCCGGCCAGCAAATAATAATGTAGGCCGGTCTTCAGCTAGACCCAGATAGCGGCGGGCTTCCTGCCTGTCATGGGGCACAAACAACTTTAAATCCACACCACAAGGAATGACGTCAACCTGATGAGGGGTTGCGCCACAATAGCGCAACATATGCTGATATTCATCCTCTGTGGCAGCGATAATTCGATCCGCCTGATGGATAAGTTGCTGCTCCATCTCCAGACGCAACGCAGGTTCGGTCTCATTGGGATTCGCCAGTTGCTTGAGCCGAGCCAGGGTATGAAACATCGTGACATGAGGAACATTCCAATAATCTGCCAGCCGTAGCGCTGCTATCCCAGAAATCCAATAGTGGCTATGGATAAGGTCATACGTTATAGACTCTCTTCTTCGAAATTCTTCAATGTGGCGCGCAAAAGTGGGAGTATACTGGTACAAATCATTTTTATGCAGAGAAACCATGGGTCCAGCCTTAATGTGAATAACCCTCACATTGGGAAATATATGGACCACCTGAGGAAGGTTTTCATGTGTGCGGCGGGTAAAAATATCAACTTTAACGTCTTGAGACGCTAATTCTTTCGCTAACTCACGGATATAGACATTCATGCCTCCAGCATCCTTTGTCTGGCCTGGATTATCCAGGGGAGATGTGTGGATGCTGAGCATGGCAACAGCATACGACATGTCTTACAAACTCCTCTTTTCTTCAAGTGAACAAGGCAATTAAAGGTTGCAGATACGTGGCCAACGCCCTTCACTGCTCACGTGCCAATATGCTGACATGAGCGATGCTCCTTTCTGCTTCTTCATAAATAAAAACATGGCAAAACCCGGATTCTATTCCAGAAACAAACAAAGTCAGATTTATGCTTCTTTTGCATTCAATTCACTGATAGCTTCAAACATCGTTTGCATATCAACTCCACCACCGCGAGCCAGATCATCCAGGCAGGCAATACGACGTGCCAGGGCAGCATGGAACTCATCTTCTGGCATCCCAATCCAGCCAGCCAGATCGGAAAGAATGGGCGCATCGGCATGCTCAAAGCTATCATCCGCTGAATTCCACAGGGAAAGTGGCACCGGTAAGACAGCATCCGGGCGATCTGGATCGATATGAGGCTGAATATAGTGAGCTGAAAACCAACGGCGACGGGCGGGATAAGTATGTCCAATCAAACCAATATTGATAATCAATCCCAGACGTCGCATATCAGCAGGAGATAAGCGTAGATCGTGTTGATACATATACAATACGTCGTCAATAGTATCGGCATGAACACTGGTGGCAATATGATATCCCTGCCCTGGTAACATCAAATAACGGCGTGCTATGCGTCCCCACATATAAATAGGCAAATGATCACTTACTTCATTACAAAGTGCATAGGTGCTGGCAGGATCGATATCTGGCAGGCGGGTAAAGGAAAAATTCTCGTACATGCCAGACATATAGGCCAGGGCGGTATTCTCGGGGAGAAATTGCAGCAGCGCATTGAGTGTGGTTGTCTTTCCCACGCCCGGTTGAGGATCAGTTGGGCCAGCAACGGTCAAAGAGGTCCCATGTTCAAGTAATAACCAGATGAGGCCAGCGGTTTCCACATCGACGCTTTGTAAAGCAATAATTTGAGCCACAGACAGTGGTCGGCGCGACTCATAATGCCAGTAATGACGCTCATAGGGGTCACGGGGATCAAACATGCTGAGCTTCCCTTCTTAAAACAAGCAAAACACTATGACAATCACACTACAGCAACGTTCTTTTATCGATCACGATGCTTACTATTCAACCGCTTCTGCCATCGGAGGCTCGGGCATCGCTTTTTCTGCGGGTCGCGTCAAGGCATCGAGCCAACTAGGTTTTGGACTCCAGCCAATCGCGACAACATGGGGAGCATGCTCTTTTTCGATTTCAACCAGACTCACCGAAGCATTATCAATGGAAAAATTTCCGGCTTTGCCAGCATCTAAACCAGCATAATGAGCCAGCAGGAGTTTAATCACATCTGCATGGGCCACGAAGACGGGATAGGACCCGATATCGTCCCTGGTCAGCCAGCGCTCTACAGCAGCGACAACCCGCTGTTGTACCTGAATAAATGTCTCAATACCTTCTGGAGCCACAGTTGGATTTTTGACATAGGCGTTCCAATCGGGATCTGTCTTCGCCAGCTCTCCAATAACCTGACCGGACCAGCGACCGACATTGGTATCCATCAAATCGGGTTCAAGCGTGATCTCAAGGGTGCGCCCCTGCGCCAGATATTCAGCCGTGTGATATGCACGTTCAAGAGGACTACTGATCAATGCACTAATCGGCACTTCACGTAAGCTTTCAGCCAGATGGGCCGCCTGCTCACGCCCTTTCTCATTCAGTGCCACACCCTCAAGCTGCCCGGGTAAACGATGTTCTACATTCCATGTTGTCTGCCCATGCCGTACAATAAGCAATGTTTGTTTCATACGCTTTTGAATACTTTCTCTATAGGTCGGATCTATCCAGATATGTATACATCTGCCGATAAAACGCCATTTCACACATAGAGCAAACCACAGGACGGCAAACCGACCGGACCATCCTTGCTGCCACCCCCGAATATTTTCCCATATCTGTCGCATATGAAGATCTCTTCTTCTGACGTACACGCTATCCACAAGGAGAGGCGACGCCATCAAACGTTTTCATCAAGCCGACTATTGTATCTCATTGTATCAGCGAAGATATTCAAGGTGCAACTCACGTTCTTTCAGATACTGGACAATGCCGTAGCTGCTTGCAGGCTATGCGCGAATGCAAACACTCAGCAAGACGATAAAAAAAGATGAGCGATTCTACCATCGCTCATCTTTTTTTATCGTCTCAGCATATTCGTATCTACACATCAGCGCTGGAGTATCCAGGAGATGCGAGTACTACGCGATACGTTTGCGTGTCTCGAT
Source organism: Dictyobacter arantiisoli (assembly GCF_008326305.1). GTDB lineage: Bacteria > Chloroflexota > Ktedonobacteria > Ktedonobacterales > Ktedonobacteraceae > Dictyobacter > Dictyobacter arantiisoli. The sequence continues at coordinate 33,578 of NZ_BIXY01000016.1, forward strand.
AGCCTGGGGCAGCACACTATTCGTTACCACTGTATTCCCGGTCGAAAGCGAAGCTTGTGGCAATTTCCCTTGAAGGGATGGGATCGGGTCTGCATTACAGACACTGCCCGGCTGATTGTTGGTAATCTTACAGATTTGCGCGGTAAGATAATTGGCAGATCCCAGTACAGCACGAGAAATGTCGGTAGTTGGATCTTGTAGCTGGCTGACAATATAGTCATGCGTATTGCCAATCAGGATATCGTGAGGAAAGTACGCTCCAGCAGAGACATATTGATTCCCGACACTGATAAATGGGAAACTACCAGCGCTCGCCGCACTTGTATAAGGGGGAGCATCATAGGTGTTTACCAATTGCTGCTGCTCAGGTGTTAATTTCTGGAGCGGTTTTGGATTGGGCTGACTATTGTCAGAGACCTCAACCGGCACAAAGTCGATATAATCACTCTTGTACGCCGAATTAAAAAACGAGAACGTCGGCACACTGAGCTCGCCCGAGACAAGGGGAGATGGTGCTGTGGTGAAAGTTCCAAAACGGCTCAGCGCGACGATCATTGCCCAGCGTTGCGCCCCACAATAAGGACAAAACTCTCCACCCATATAAAACACTTGTGGTTTACCATTGGGGCCCTTAAGGACAGGCGTATTTTTGACTGGTTTAAGTACTGAACTGAGTCCAGACGACACACTACCAGCCCCCACCTGTGACAATAAAGCGGGCTTTACATTTGTCAGAGATTGATACACCGTTGATTTAACCGTGACGGCTTTCTGTGATGGCTTATTATTACCAAGCAGGACGAATCCCACAATGAGAAGAACTAATAACACCACAGTAACGCCGACAATCAACCAGGCATTCCTGGAGCTTTTCTTCGAGCGTCTGCTCCGGGCTTGATTACGGGCGACCTGGTTGCGTTGCCCACGTTGCACGCGTTCCTGTTCCCGGCGTTGAGCAGCAGACGTCGTATGATGCTTTACTTTTGCCATTTGAGCTACCTTTTCGATGGGTTGGTTCAATTTTCAGATTATTGTAGCATAGGAAAAAACCTGTACACGCTACTCTATGCAGGTCTATATCAATAAATACGAGCAGCCCTGTTGCATTGTTACCTTCGAGAGGGGGAATCACCGCACACTCTCGGCTCAGGGCCTTTCTATTCATCATAAAACATCAAACCTAATCCCATGTATGATACACTAAAACTAGCCTATCCCAAAATGATACATATCAATAAGTAAACGATGCAGCACATATAGTACAGGAGGAAACAGATGCAGTCCCGCTATGCTCAAAAAGGATTTATTCATCCTCGGCTCCAACATATTTCCCTGTCCATCGCACCAGGTTCTCAAGCACAGATTCGTGCCTTCTACGGCAAGCTCCTTGGATTACAAGAGAAACCAGTCCCTGCCTCCCTGGCGGATAAAGGATTAGTCTGGTTTGCCGCTGGTATTGGCGAGATGGAACTACATTTTGTTCCCGATACCCTTTTGCAGAGACCAGAAGAAAGCCGCCATTTCTGCCTTGAGGTAAATGATCTGGCATCCTATAAAAAGGCGGTTGAAGAGGCTGGCTATACGACATTTGAAGGATCGCCGATTCCTAACCGTCCCCGCTTCTTCTGTCTGGACCCGGCTGGCAATCGCCTTGAGTTCACCACCATTCTGAATGACTACAACAATGCCTGAAACTTCCATCCTCCTCCTCTCAATCCCCCGGAAGAATAGAGAGCCAATTGCATGCAATTAGTGCTTGACAAAGTCTGGACTATACGCTATAATCCATTTCGTTGGAGCGAAAGTGACAACAAGGCCTGCCTCGTTCGTCTAGCGGCCTAGGACGTTGCCCTTTCAAGGCAAAGATCACGGGTTCGAATCCCGTACGAGGTACTATTTTAGAAAAGCCTGGCATCACATAATTTATTTAAGTGAGCCAGGCTTTTCTGTATTATCCTGTCTGGGAGGTTCAGCCATGATGAGCGTTGAAGAAGCACTCTTGAATATGCTGTCAAATATCACGCCATTGTCCGTGACACATGTTCCTTTATCGGATGCACTGGGCTTGATTCTGGCTGAAGAAGTTATCGCGCGAGAGAACATACCACCTTTCGCTAATTCTGCCATGGATGGCTTTGCCTTACGTAGCCAGGATAGTAAGCCACAACAAAACCAACCTCCCCACTTACGGGTAACAGGTGGCGTCGCTGCGGGTTATATCGCGCATCATGCAATTGAGCCAGGCACAGCGATGCGAATTATGACTGGTGCTCCCGTTCCTCCTGGCGCGGATACCGTCATCCAGGTTGAGCTCACTCGCCATGGAGGTCCCAACGGTGATTGGGTTGAAATTCTGCAAGAAGTGAAACCCGGCAATAATATTCGCCCCGTGGGAGAAGATATGCGCAGCGGGCAAACCATTTTAACCACCGGGACAGAACTGGGTCCGTGGGAGATTGGCGTGCTGGCGACGCTGGGCTGGGCAACAGTTCCCGTTGTGCGCAGAGCACGAGTAGCCATTCTGGGCACAGGCGATGAGATCGTAGATATTGACCAACCACTGCAACCAGGCAAGATCCGTAACAGCAATAGTTACTTGCTTGAAGCTGCCGTCCGCCAGGCAGGAGCAGAGGCATATCGGCTGGGGGTAGCCAGAGATACTGTCGCCAGTCTCCGCGAAAAATTTGCTGAAGCGTCTCAGTATGATCTTATTCTTACCTCTGGCGGCGTCTCGGTAGGAGATTTCGATCTGGTCAAAGATATCATGGCAGAACAGGGAAATATCAGCTTCTGGCGTATCAATATGCGTCCTGGCAAACCGGTCGCCTTCGGTGATATCAGTGAGACACCATTGATAGGGCTGCCGGGTAATCCCGTTTCCAGTGCGGTTACCTTCGAGCTCTTTGCCCGTCCCGTCATTCGAAAACTCCAGGGACAACACAACCTGCTCAAACCTCAGATAGAGGTTACGCTGGCAAACGATATCCCAGATCGAGCCATGCGTCGTCACTATGTGCGTGCTGCGGTGGAATGGCACGCGGGACACTTTGTAGCTCGCACCACAGGAAATCAGGGCTCCAATATTATGACCTCACTTCTGCATACCAATGCCTTTGTGATCGTACCCGAAGGTGGCATCGTCACGCACGCAGGAGACACGCTCACCGCACTCATGCTGGATTGGCCCGAAGTAAACAGTTGGGATACCCTTGACCTCCAACAGAAGACGCAGCAGGAAGAATAAGTCGTATCCCACAGGATAGGATAGCTATTGCCAGGTTAAGGATAGGCTTCCTCAGAAGCATAACTGGATCTGCTCGCCAGCCGATAGCGCAATTTATCACGTGATATCCCCAACAAAGCGGCGGCTCGTACCTGATTGCCACCACAGCGTTTCAAGGCATCCTGGATAAACGAATATTCGATACCAGCCAGAAGCGCCGACAAATTTATGCCTTCGGCGGGAAGGTGTAAATTTTGTAATAAGTCAGATAATTGATAACTATCACTCGCAGATGCAGTAGATACGACATTAAGCAAATTTTGGGGTCGAATTACATTATCATCGCATAGGATACATCCTTGTTCAATAGCGTGTTGCAGTTCGCGAATATTTCCAGGCCATGTATAATGTAAAAGCAAACTCATAGCCTCATCACTTATTGACAGAGCTATCCCTCGACGCGCACTTTCCCTTCGCAAAAAATGCTCAATTAACAGAGGAAGATCCTCCTGACGTTCTCGTAAAGGTGGCATGAAAAGGGTAACTACATTCAAGCGATAAAATAAATCGTCGCGAAACATCTTTCGAGCCACAGCGGCCTGCAGATCTGTATTTGTCGCAGAAATAACGCGTAGTTGCACGTGAAACTCTTTTGTGCCACCGACACGCCGGAAACTGCATGTCTCAAGAAAGCGGAGTAATTTAGCCTGTAGAACCAAAGGCATCGCCCCAATTTCATCCAGGAAGAGGGTTCCTCGATGGGCACGCGCCAGCAGGCCATCGCGCGAAAACTTCGCATCTGTATATGCGCCCGCCTCAACACCAAATAACTCTGTTTCTAATAAATCCTCTGGAATAGCGGCACAATTAATAGGAACAAATAGACCCGGGGTTGAAGAACGGTGACTTAACTCATGAATGACGCGCGCAATAACATCTTTCCCGGTCCCACTCTCACCTTGAAGTAGAACCCTTGCAAGTGGATATGTCGCCACCTGATGCGCCGTCAACATGATATTCAGCAAAGCGGGACATCTACCAATTACCATGCCAGCGATGGGGTCTTCAGTCTCTATCGTGGTAACCACCTCAGCCGAAGCCTGTTTTTCCGACTGAAACACAACAACCTCCTCCACCTATCCAACACACTTAGATCAGGTTATCATTTACATATAGACTAGTAATCATGACTCATTGGCGCATACATGCCATTGATATCATCCAGAGGTCCACTTGGTGCCAATGGTTGCAACGGCTGTGGTGTTGTAATCCAACCTCGTCCAGGAATAAAGGTTGCCCCATTTCCACCATTCCCCCACTGTGACTCTGTCGTTACTCCATGCGTATCAGTCGGGCCGACAAAGGCTGGTGGCGTCATCAGATCAGCAGAAGGAGGAACAGCGGGAAGCGAAGCAGACCAGGGGGAGGCAGCCGCAGAGGCATAACCAGGAGCGACATAGCCATTACTCAATCCTGAAGCAACCAGATCGCCAGAAACTGGAGCAGGCGAAGGATCATCAGTTGGGAAAGACGGCGTAATCAGATCTTCAGCAATCAGCTCACCCACAATCGGACACACAATATCTGGTGTTGCGCCCAGATCCTGGCAAATTGCCATTAACGAGGTACGCCCATCCACATGCGTTAAAACACACCACTGATCCTGCGTAATCTGTACCTGCGGATTTTGCTCACGATACAGCGAGAGATCCTTGGGCAAGAGCACCATATCCGGCGTCATAAACGATGTATCAATACGCTTAGGCGGAACGGGATTGAGTACCGGCGTAGGCGACAAAGGAGAGGATGCAGCAACGGAATCCATATTGCCAAGAAACGATACAAAACCAGAATCGGTTTGCCGCGGAGCCTCATCCGAGAACGCTGGGGCAACATCAGCAAAGGAAGGGGTCAGGTCAGCAAAAGATGGCATCGCATCAGCAAAAGGTGGCGTAATATCAGCAAAGGATGGAGCTAGATCAGCAAAAGACGGCGTCGCATCACCTGAAGACGGCACTTTAGCCTCTTCCGCAGGAAGCGTTGAAAGCGATCCAGTCGATGGAAACGATGTCGCAAAAGAAGGGGTCGCAAACGGTGTATCATCAAAAAATTGTGAAGCGCTCATTAGCGTAGGAACGCGTGCCACGTCAGGAGACGGCTTGGGTTGAGTGCGTGGCGTAACTGGTGTTTGAGGCAAAGCGGGCGTTGAAGGTGGCTGCTGGGCAGGCAATGGAGGTTGCATAGCAACCATAGGTATTGGCGGCTCAATAGGACTATAGACCGCTGGGGGAGGCGGAACAGCCACAGGTGCAGGCGTCGTGGTGGCAGCGGCCGACCCGAGTAAATCCGAAAAAGACATAGACACCAGCAGGCGTTCAGCCGGTGGTGGCGTTCCTTCTTCGAAATAAATATCGCCAGCACTCCACAGCAGAAGTACTTTTAAAACCTCAACAGTATTATGAATAACCCAGGCACGCAGTCCGTCGCGACTGGCATTGCCAGTTTCCATCAATGTACGCGCAATCAGTGACTCACCCAGATTGGCATTCCCAAGGGTCTGGCGCACCTGATTCCATACATACAGTGAAATAACACCGTCCTGTACGAGGCGGTCACCAAGCGAGGCATATGTACGTAGAGGGCCAACGCATAATAGATGACCATCACGTATATAAAATTCAATCCATTGCGGGCTCTGCCGAATGATCAGTAAGCCGGTCTTTTCATGCCTCTCAAGTCGTAGCAACACATTTGCTAAACCGAACTGCTCTAATGTACCTATCAGTGACACAATACTTCACCGTCCGTCCCAAAACGGCCCTCATTTTGCCCCTGCCTTTCTCTTAGAGAACAGAGACACTACTTCCACGAGAGCCAACGACTACTTTTTCTATTTCAACCATATGCGCACAGTGTAGATTCTCGCAAAGCACCTTGAAATTCATTGTCAGTATCATCTGCTGCTAGCTAAAATTAGGGCATGATGTCCTGGCACGTTTGAGGCAATAGTAGATAAAATAAATCTAGAGCAGACGTTCATGTATATCATCTGCTCTAGAACGGAAGGAGAGGGATTCGAACCCCCGGGACTCTCATCCAGCTGTTTTCAAGACAGCCGCATTAGACCACTCTGCCATCCTTCCGCAGATAATATACCACAACTATGCCGACTTGTGAAGGGGTTTTATACAGGAATTTTCCAGGTTCAAGATATTCGTTTCACAGGTTTTCTATCCCTTCACACAAGACGTACCCTCTCTTATTACGTTGCAGACGAAAGTATAGATTTACCTACATATGGACATAGTACCTTTGGAACAACTATGGTATCGTCTGCCTGCTAATAAAACACTAACAGAGCAGCCATAGCATGACCAACCACCAATCTCGACCCATTCCACGCATAGAGAGAACTCAACCATGCCTTGCCAAGAATCAGCCGACACAATATATTGAAAAAGTTCAACTTTATTACACTGAGGCAGACGTGGAACCTCAACGGGATATGTTTTGCCACGTTTTTACAGGGCCTCAAGAATCACCTCAAAATGCTGGAAGATACGATCCAGACTTAGCATGTATGGCATGTATATAGTATAGCATAGAGCAGGATATTTAACCGATTTTGGAGACGCAGTAGTACATTAGCACTGGATTTCATTGCACAAGTTTGCAATTGTCGATCTTTAGGGGTTACAATAGAAAAAAGAAAATTGTACCCTTTAAAAATGTACTATTAGAATTTGGCAGGGCGGTTTTTGGAATGAGTCAATCAGTACAATTACTTTGTTCAACCGGTGTTTTTAGTCGTTATCCAGATCTCACAGGCTATCAAGCCATTCTTAAATATGGTCCTTACCTTGAGGTTGATGGCTTCGAGGTGATGTTTTATCCCTCCTGGTATTCCCATATCGAGCGCATCGCAGAAGAGTTTCAACGCTCTCAGCTCTGTTTTCCAGCAATGCATACCGAGAAAAATATTGGGACAACACTCGGTCAAACAGATCCAGCTGAACGCGCCCGAGGCGTTCATATGTTAGCTAAAAATTGTCAACTGGCTGGCTGGTTGGGCTGTAAAATAGTAGTGTTGCATCTCTGGAACTGGCCCGAGTTGGATGATAACCTGGATAATAATCTCTCTGTACTACACGAATGCTATGATATAGCCCTTCAACATGGCGTAGAACTAGCATTGGAAAGTATTCCAGGACGGCATTTTGATCCGCTAACGAATCTACAGCGTGCTTTCACCTATGAGCCGCGTAGCCACTTTGCGCTGGATACTGAATTTCTCGCTAATTACAAGCAGCTAGAAACAGTTTTCCAAACACCATGGCTATGGAAAGAGCAACGGACACATCATGTCCATATCAAAGATTCTATAGGACAGCCATTTGTAGACGGGAAACGCCGCTATCTCCATCCCGGTGAGGGACATATTGATTTCCAACGCTTCTTTTCACAATTGCAGGAGACAGGTTTTACAGGCAACCTGAGCCTCGAATCGCCAGCGATTACTATCGATAAGGAAGTGGATCTGGCACAACTCCATGCCAGCCTGAATTTTATACGCCGCTTTCTCTGGTAGCTATCAAACAGCGATACATCTACACATTGTGTGCATCTCAAACTCAACAGCAAAAAGTCAAGCATTTTTCATCAAATGCTTGACTTTTTGCTGTTGAGTTTGTATGATTGATTGTATGCAGAATGAAGTTATCTGCCGTGCTGTGCAAGATAAAATTGCACAGTTTCTGGCCTATCACTACCACTATAAAGCAATCACACATGTGCTTGCCGCATAAGCCTGATACATTTGCTTATGCGGTGGAAAGCAGTGCTGATGTCGTAAAGAAACGCTACGTGTCCACATCATGTGAGACGTAGGTTTGCTTCTCTCTGTACTTCTTCTTCTACCTTCTTCAAAAACCAGGGCGTCATCTCATCTTCTTCCCAAAGCAGCTTATGTTCAGGCATTCCTCTCCCTTACCTGCTCTGTGCTGTATGCATGTATGCATGTATGTATGCTCTACACGTGTGCCGACCTGCTCCCATTGTGCCGTGCACACCCTCAAAGGAAGATGCGATGTTATTAGTTCAATTTTCAAAAGTCAGTAAAGACTACGCAGGCAATGCAATTTTTGACGAGCTCGATTTAGAAATTTTGACTGGCGAACGGATTGGCCTGGTTGGAGAAAACGGATGTGGAAAATCAACCCTGCTCAAGCTGATAGCTGATCTGGAGACGCCAACCGAAGGCACTATCGCCCGGAAACGACGCCTGACTATCGGCCATCTGGCCCAGGAGATCGATCCTCGCCAGTATCATAAAACGATTCTGGAAGTAGTGCAGGAAGTATCTGAAGAATTTGCCGCACATCTTGCTTATCTGCGTCAACTTGAAAAACAGATGGCTGATCCCATTTTAACCAGCAATCCGACACGCTTGACGGCAATCCTAGAGGCCTATGACAAAGCCCAGCTCCGTTTTGAAGCCCTGGATGGATATAACGTTGAACACCGGGCCAGGACCGTACTGATGGGTCTGGGCTTTTCAGAAGCCTGGTATGATCAGACCCTGGGCTCCCTGAGTGGTGGAGAGAAAAAACTGGTAAATCTGGCACGTATTCTGGTACAAACACCAGATTTGCTCTTGTTGGATGAACCCGATAATCATCTCGATATCGAAGCCAAGCTCTGGCTGGAACAGTTTATTCGCGAATATCCAGGTACGGTGATGGTCATCTCCCATGATCGCCATCTCCTGGATCAAATCGTCAAAAAGATTTATCAACTCGAGGATGGGGCGCTGGATGTTTATACAGGAAACTATAGTGCCTATGTCAAAGAGCGACAGGAGCGTTTACAACAGCGCTATGAGTATTATCTGACTCAGCAGGATGAAATTAAACGCCTTGAAGCTAGCCTCATTCAATTGCGTGAATGGGCGAAACAAAACGATAAATTTGCTGGACGTATGCACAATATGGAGAAGCGCATCGCTCGTATTAAAGAACAACTCACACAGAAACCTGTCATGAGCCGGAATACCATCCAGGTCAATTTGAATGGAGAGCGTGGCGGCAAGAAAGTACTCGAAGTCAAAAATTTGAGTATTGCTATCAATGAGCGCGTGCTTTGCAAAACATTTGATCTGACTATCCTGCATGGGGAACGCGTAGGGATTGTAGGTGAGAATGGCAGTGGAAAAACCACGCTGCTGAAAAGCTTATTGGGCCTACGTCCCATCTCGCAGGGAGAGATTAAGATTGGCCCCAGTATCATCACAGGCTACTATGCGCAGGAACAGGAGACATTACCTTTTGAGCAAACGCCGCTCCATTTTGTCACGCGCTTAAAAAAGATGAGCGAGTCACAAGCGATTGCGCTACTCCGTCGTCTGTTATTCTCCTATCAGGATATGCACACACCTATTCGTGCTCTGAGTGGAGGAGAAAAGAGCCGACTACAAATCGCCCGTCTGATGCTGACAGAGGCGAATTTTCTGGTGCTTGATGAACCAACCAACAACCTGGATATTCCATCAGTAGAAGTGCTGGAAACAACGCTACAACAATTCGAAGGCACCATCCTCATGGTCTCTCATGACCGCTACTTTTTAGATCAAGTCGCGACAAAAATCATTGCCATCGAATCTGATCATACGGTACAATCTTATCCCGGCAATTTCTCCTACTACAGTGAGAAGCAACTCACTTTTTAGTAGCAGTACTATGCCAACAAAAAAAGCACCTCGTGGGGTGCTTTTTTTGTTGGCATGAGTTTTTCTTGAGAAGAATTTGAGATATTCCTGTGTTCTCCAGAACTCACATTGAGTTATCCCAGACTACACTTATTAAGCCGTGAGGAAAAGTATCGATTGAAAAATATTGACCGCTTCACGCTTGCGAGAGGGATATGTACAACACGACTGAAGGAAAAGCAATGACGACTGGAGCACGCATACTACTCGTTGAAGATGACGAGGTTCTATGTGATCTGGTAAGCCGCAATCTGAAAGCGCGCCACCATGAAGTAGCTATCGCCATGGATGCATTGAGTGCCATCCATTTCCTGCGAACCAGCGCCTTCGATCTGATCTTGCTGGACATCAATCTTCCCGATCAGACCGGATGGGATGTCTTACGAACAGCGCAGCAGGAGGGATGCATACACGATATCGGTGATGAGGCCCATAAGCTTCCAGTTGTGGTACTTTCCGCTGTACGTGTTAGCCCCCATCGCCTGGCCGAGTTTCATCCTCTTGCTTACTTGCCAAAACCGTTTCCGATGGAAACGGTGCTGCGCTTTGCAGCCGAGGCATCCCAGAGGAATCAGACAGACACGGTGTAGCACAGCATAACCTATTTTGCTGATACTTTTCCGGTCATACGAGGAGAAAGATATGCTTCTAGATCTCATTTGCATTGCCGTTTCAATTATCTCATTTGTTGTGTTTATCGGCTTCGCGGTAGGCTGCGATCAACTGTAGAGAGAGGGATGTAATGAACACTCCGCTGGAATATATCCTGGTTGGTATTGTCACATTACTTGTGATTGTATATCTGGTATTCGCGCTGCTAGCGCCTGAGAAATTCTAATGTACTGTTTTCAACTAAGTGAGGTGAAACTGTGACGCTCAATAGTGTCGCGCAGGTCCTTGCCTTTGTGATCCTACTGCTGGTAGTTACGAAACCAATGGGCCTCTATCTAAGCAGGGTCTTTAATGGTGAGCGCACCTGGCTATCGCCGTTTTTTGTGCCAGTAGAGCGTGTGCTCTATCGAATATCTGGTGTGAACCATGAAGAAGAGTCTTCATGGAAACGCTACGTCATTGATATGCTGCTCTTCAGCCTGGTAGGAATGCTGTTGTTGTACATCATAATGCGCACACAGCAATGGCAGGGAGCATTCTTCAATCCACAGGGAATGGGAGCGGTCGAACAGCGGTTGGCCTTTAATACGACAGCCTCCTTCACCACCAATACAAACTGGCAGAACTACGCTGGTGAACAGACGATGACCTATCTGACACAGATGGTTGGTCTGGCTTTTCACAACTTTGCCTCTGCAGCCACCGGCATAGCCCTGGCAGTTGCGCTGGTACGTGGCTTATCCCGTCGTAGCGCGCAACATCTGGGCAACTTCTGGGTTGATATGACTCGTTGTATGCTCTATATCCTGTTACCAATCTCAATTGTGGGAGCACTGGTGCTAGTTTCACAGGGTGTTATCCAAAATTTCAGTCCTTATATTACCGCACATACCCTGAATGGTGCGACACAAATTATTGCCCAGGGACCAGTCGCATCGCAAGAATTTATCAAAAACTTTGGCACAAATGGTGGAGGCTTCTTTAATGTAAACTCCGCCCATCCCTACGAAAATCCGAACATTATCACAGAGTATATTACGATCGTTTCAATCTTTGCCATTCCTGCTGGCCTGTTCTATATGTTTGGGAAAATGGTTGGCAATACCAGACAGGGCTGGGTACTCTGGATCGTTTCGATCATCCTCTGCCTGATCGGCGTCGTCGTCACGTTGACAGCAGAGCAGGGTGGAAATCCCATGCTAGCAAATCTCGGTTTGAACCAGCAAGTATCAGCCACGCAGGCTGGTGGCAATATGGAAGGGAAAGAGGTACGCTTCGGTATCACGCAGTCTTCTCTCTTCACCGTTGTCACAACTGATGCCTCCTGTGGAGCCGTCAATAGTTTCCTGGATAGCTATACACCAATTGGTGGTCTGGTACCCTTGATCAATATCGGTCTGGGTGAGATCGTCTTTGGTGGTGTTGGTTCAGGACTTTACGGCATACTGGTCTTTGCAATACTCTCGGTCTTTATCGCAGGCTTGATGGTAGGACGGACGCCTGAATATCTGGGCAAGAAGATTGAGCGCAAAGAGATCATGATGGCAGCAGTAGCAATTTTGATCCTGCCAGCTTCGATCCTGCTCTTTTCAGCTCTGAGCATAGTCTTACCCCAGGGTAGCAGTTCAATTGCCAATGCAGGACCGCATGGGCTAACAGAAATCTTGTATGCCTTTACCTCGGCCAACGGTAATAACGGTTCGGCTTTTGCTGGACTGTCAGGCAATACCCCGTACTATAACTGGACGCTCGGTCTTGCTATGATCATTGGTCGTTTTGCCTTCCTGATCCCGGTACTTGCGATGGCAGGATCATTAGTGAAGAAGAAAGTCGTTCCCGCGAATCTCGGTACCTTCCCTACGACAGGTCCATTGTTCGTCACCCTGTTAATTGGCGTCATTTTGATTGTAGGTGCGCTTACCTACTTCCCTGCCTATGCATTGGGTCCAATTGTCGAACATTTACTGATGATTTCAGGAAAGGCATTCTAATATAAAATGAGTACGCATATGACAAATAACGCTCCTGAAACACAAGCAGTACTAGAGCAGCCAGCAGAGGCGGAACTACAGCAGAAGAACAAGAAAAAAGGTAGCCTCTCAATCTTTGATGCAAAGATTCTGCGCCGTGCTGTGCTCGACTCATTTATCAAACTCGATCCACGAGTGCAGGTGAAAAATCCTGTTATGTTTGTGGTTGAGATTGGTAGTGTCGTCACAACGATTGAATTCTTCCGTTTATTGCTCTTTACTGCGCCAACAGGTGCATTCACCAGTGCTCAGTTGCAGAGTGAAACCTGGTTTGTGTTGGCAGTAGCGATCTGGTTGTGGTTTACCGTCCTTTTTGCCAACTTCGCTGAAGCCATGGCTGAGGGCCGAGGGAAAGCTCAGGCAGACACGCTGCGCAAAGCACGGACAACTACCAGCGCGAAGCGCCTGTTAACAAGCGACCGTAAGGGTAAATTTGAAGAGGTGGCCGCTCCAGATCTCCGTAAAGGTGATCTAATACTGGTCGAGGCTGGTGATGTAATCCCTGGCGATGGTGAGGTGGTCGATGGAGTGGCATCCGTCGATGAGTCGGCGATCACTGGTGAGTCTGCTCCTGTGATCCGTGAGAGTGGCGGTGATCGTAGCGCAGTCACAGGCGGTACACGTGTCCTCTCAGACTGGGTTGTGGTCAAGATCACAGCTAATCCCGGAGAGACCTTCCTGGATCGTATGATCGCTCTGGTTGAAGGCGCCTCTCGCCAGAAGACGCCAAACGAAATTGCCCTGAACATCCTGATTACCAGCCTGACGATCATCTTCGTGCTGGTCTGTGTCTCGCTCGAACCCTTCGCGATCTACTCCGGTACCGCCGTCTCGGTAACGACCCTGATCGCGCTGCTGGTCTGTTTGATCCCGACCACGATTGGTGGTTTGCTCTCAGCCATTGGTATCGCGGGTATGGACCGTATGGTACAACGCAATGTCCTGGCGATGAGTGGACGTGCAGTCGAGGCTGCTGGAGATGTCGATGTGCTGCTACTGGATAAAACTGGCACCATCACGATTGGGAATCGTATGGCAAGCCGTTTCGCTTCGCTGCCTGGTGTGGATGAGCGGGATTTAGCACATGCGGCCATGCTGTCAAGCCTGGCTGATGAGACGCCTGAGGGACGCTCGGTCGTTGTGCTAGCGAAACAAAAATATGGCCTGAGTGAAGAGGGTCAGGCGGATGCAACGTTTATCCCCTTCTCAGCCCAGACCCGCATGAGTGGCGTCGATATTGCTGGTCCCGGCGCAAGCTTACATTCAATCCGTAAGGGTGCTGGAGACTCGGTCGCCGAGTATGTGGCGGAAAACGGCGGAACATCCAGCGCTGAGTTGGATGCACTGGTCAATGATATCGCACGTCAGGGCAGTACCCCCCTGGTCGTCGCGGAAATTCAAAGTGCCAATGGTAAAACAACCGCTGCTCGCGTATTGGGAGTGATTGAACTGAAGGATATCGTGAAGAGTGGCATGCGTGAACGCTTTGATCAAATGCGCCGCATGGGTATTCGCACGATCATGATTACAGGTGACAATCCATTGACCGCCGCGGCTATTGCCAAAGAGGCTGGCGTCGATGACTTCCTGGCTCAGGCAACACCTGAAACCAAGATGAAACTGATTAAAGAACAACAACAAGGCGGGCGTCTGGTCGCGATGACTGGTGACGGTACCAACGATGCACCAGCGCTGGCTCAAGCAGATGTCGGCGTCGCCATGAATACCGGAACACAGGCCGCGAAAGAGGCCGCCAACATGGTGGATCTCGACTCCAATCCGACCAAACTCATCGAGGTCGTTGAAGTAGGTAAGCAGCTCTTGATCACCCGTGGTGCCCTGACCACCTTTAGTATCTCAAATGACGTCGCGAAATACTTCGCCATTATTCCGGCAGCCTTCGCCGTCACCTATCCGCAGTTAAATGCATTAAATGTTATGCATCTGGCAACACCCCATAGCGCGGTGCTCTCTGCTGTTATCTTCAATGCCTTGATTATCATTGCCCTGATACCGCTGGCACTGCGCGGTGTAAAATATCGGCCTATCGGAGCAGGTCCACTGTTACGCCGTAACCTGCTGATCTATGGTCTGGGTGGAATCAGCATTCCATTCATCGGTATTAAGATTATTGACCTTATTCTAGTCGCATTGCATCTGGCATAGGATGCCTGGTCAGTCCGAGGGGCCGCTCGTCAGCGGTCCCTGCCGATATGGCAGAACAAGTCAAAGGAAACAGCATTATGAATATGAGTATCGTGAATAAATCTCTCCGGCCAGCCATTATGATGGTGATCCTTTTTTCGATCATCATTGGATTAATTTATCCTGGAATTGTAACTGCCATTTCGCAGGTCATCTTCCCATATCAGGCGAACGGTAGCTTACATACCGTTAATGGTCAGGTCATTGGCTCGGATCTAATTGGACAAGAATGGACCTCTCCACGTTACTTCCATGGTCGTCCGTCCGCGACCCTCGCAAACGATGGCAGCAAGTCACAGCCCTATAACGCACAGAACTCAGCGGCATCAAACCTGGGGCCAACAAACAAGACATTGATCAAAACTGTGAAACAGCGCACAGAGGAACTACAAAAAGAGAATCCTGGTGTCGCAGTGCCAGTTGACCTGGTTACCTCATCTGGCTCAGGATTGGATCCGGATATTACACCAGCAGCAGCCTACTTTCAGATTCCACGTATCGCTAATGAACGGGGGCTCACACCGGATCAGGTCAAAAAACTGGTTGCAGACAATACCACCGGACGCTTCTTATGGATCTTCGGTGAAGCACATGTTAACGTTCTCAATTTGAACATTGCCCTGGATGCGCTCAAAAAATAAGAGTACTCATCTCTTTTACTGTTGAGGATAGAGGCAGGTTGCGCCTGCCTCTATCCTCAATTTCTATCTCCCTGCTTCATAAAAATGATCAGGATAGGATAGTTAACCGACGCTAAAAACAGGTAGGATAGCAAACAAATTACACGCAAATATCCCATTGCAGATTTCGGCACTTTAACATACACTATAGACTGTTGTTTAAAATATCGTTATGCCATTTCGCGTTATGAGGGTTCATGATTACCATTATCAAACTCGATCCTTTGGGGAGAGAAAAGGTGCGCTATACAGGCGACATTATCCATCGCTCACCCCACGGGGTTGTCGTTCAGGCCAATTGGACGATGACAGAACGGGACCTTGGCTATACGCGCTTTGAACCAGGAGATCGCTTTATCGAATATTATTATACCAATCGCTGGTTTAATATTTTCGATATCGCCTGCCCGGATGGTGTACGCAAAGGCTGGTACTGCAATATTGCTGAACCGGCACGCATTCTCGCAACCCATATTGAACAGGTTGACCTCTTTCTGGATGTCTGGGTTGATCCTAGGGGAAATCCTCTCATTCTGGATGAGGACGAGTTTGAAGCTGCCACAATGCTTCATCATCAACAGCGCCAAATGGCACGCCAGGGTTTACAAACGTTGCTCCATCTACTGGAAAACCGTACAGAGGTTTTTTCCAGTCTGGCAGCATTCTCGTGACGCTCTACGCTTAGCTAGAGCATGGTGGGCTAGCATAGCCCGGAAAGGTTATTCTTGATGGAAAAAAGGGACGCCAGGCTGCTCCAATCACCACCAGCTTCTCAAGAAGGCAAGTGGAATGTTTTAGAGCTTGAGTCTCAATCTTATAAAAAAATTCACAGCAAAATCTGCGAATTCATTGCATTAACCAATCACAGCACGCTTTCTACACGAGAGATACAACAACGTCTCCAGCAATGCCAGAAACGCTATGGCAAACACTTTGCGATACACCTTGTCGCTTCCCTCCAACAGAGTGATGTCGCTGAACGAGAAGCAATTGTCTGGCTTTTAACTCAGCTTCATGATCAGGAAACGATTCCGCTCTTACAACAACTGGCGCATCACCACCAACAACCACGAGCGATTCGCCTCTCAGCGTCGCTAGCCCTGGCCGGTCTGGGACAAACACCAGAAATGCTTACAAACAAACGACCCAGGCTCTATGCGATCAGCTAAACAATTTCATATCTCACATTTCTCAACAGGCGCAGTGGATTGCGCTGTTACGCGCAATCCAGGCAAGCGAGCGCCATCCATTCATTCCCATAATGATGTGGATGAAGCGGAAAAGCTAAACAATACGTATTAAAAAGGACTGAACTCATACATATAAATAGACATGGAGGTTAGAGTATGCATTTCACTATAGGAAATTTCATTGTCTGGCTGATCATCGCATTAATTGGTGCGTTTATTGGCGAAATGATTGCGCGCCGCAGAACACGAGATGGATTGATTGGAGCAACCATCATCGGCTTCCTTGGGATGATCATCGTCGTTGGGATATTGGGTCTCCATTTCGCTGGCGATTATATCATCGGTGGTGCACCTCTCTTCACATCTTTACTGGTAGCGGCAATCCTGGTTGCACTCTGGAGCGGTCTGGGGTATCATCGTGTCTATCGCCCTGGCTACGAGCGCTATTACCGCCGTCGCGGAAGCTATGTACGCCGCCCCCGTCGTACCCGCCGCCGTCGCTGGTTTTAGGAAAATATCTATAGCTCTCTATCTCAAGAGATATAACATTATGCAGAGCACCTGTATCCAGATAGCAGTACAGTGAGGGGCATCAGAAGAAATTTCTTCTGGTGCTTCTTTGCATGTAGCATCTGATCGAATGCGTGCTACGGATTCCAGGGATAACCAACCTCTTCCCAAAAAGTAAGATCCTTGCACAAGGCAGACTGGTGAGTTATGCTTAAACAAGAATTATAATTGAGGGAGAATAAAACCATTGGCTATAAAGATTGACATTCCCCAAAGAGGTGTTATCGAACTGCAACATGCAGTCTTTGATGTAAACGGCACCCTCGCCGTGGATGGTGTCGCAATCGCAGGGGTTGTAGAACAGCTCAAGACGTTATCTGCACACCTTACAATTCATTTACTAAGCGCCAATAGTCATGGAAATATCACAGAACTAGAAAAGACATTCGGCTTTCGTATCCACGAAACACATCGTGGAGACGAAAAAATGCGCTATGTGCAAAATCTTGGACCTGCCAATGTAATTGCCTTTGGAAACGGCGTCAATGACTCCACTATGTTAAGATTAGCCACGATTGGCGTAGCAGTGATTACACCAGAAGGAGTTGCCACCAGGACGATGCAAGGCGCAGACATCATCATCTCTGGTCCACTCGATGCTATCGATCTACTCTTAAAACCCGACCGCTTACTAGCCACCTTACGTAGCTAGACAAGTACTATCTATGGAAAGCGAGATCGGCTACGAAAACCAGCGAGCGGAGCAAGAACCATACAACGACAATAACATCTTCTACACCGGCAGATATAACACAACGGAGTGGTCTGTTTTATGTTGGCATCGCTGTCCTATTTTTCGGCACCAGTCCTGTCTTCATACGCTGGTCGCATCCTTTTAACGCTGTCGAAATCGCTTTCTGGCGTCTCGCCATTGCTACCTGCATGGTCATACTCCTGGGACTTCTGACGCGACAACCAATGCGCATCAGAAGTCAAGAGTTCCCACGCTTTCTCCTCTACGGATTAGTGACCGCGCTCCATTTTGTCTTTTATGTAGCATCCCTGAACTATACCACCACAGCGCATAGCCTGGCGCTCGTCTACACCTCACCTCTTCTCGTAACCATCCTCTCAGCGCTCTTTTTACGAGAGTCCATGGCAACGAGAAAACTACTGGGCATACTGGTCGCCGTCATCGGCATTGCCATCATGGTCGGATTTGAGCCACACTACACCGCCTGCTCGTTAACCGGACAATGTATGTTTCTAGGGGATGGTTTTGCCCTGCTCTCGGCGCTCTGTTATGCCATCTACTCGGTTATTGGGCGGAGTGAGCGCGATAGGCATCCATTATTCCGCTATACCACGCATGTCTACAGGCTAGCGGCGCTCTGGCTCCTCCCCCTGGCCTGCCTCAACGCCTTCCGGCATCCCTATACATTATCAGCCATGGGAGCAGTTGCCGCCCTGGGCATATTTCCACTAGGATTGGGACATACACTGTATAATGCAGCCTTGAGAAAGGTTCACGCCACCTATGCCAATCTCATCGCCACGCAGGAGGTCACCATCGGCATTGTGCTCGGCATCGTCTTTCTGCACGATATCCCTTCCTGGACGACCGTCATCGGTGTCCTGGTTACACTAGGAGGAATTACCAGCGTGCTACTTTAGGAAGGACGTCACTTTCGATAAACATCCAGAGGAGCGAAAGCGAAAAAGCGGGAGAAGAGGGAACAAATCGGTACCATTAAATGAGGAAAAGTAAATCGCAGCAGGCACAGGTAACAGAACAGGCTTACACGGAGAAGGGGCGCTGATAAAACCGGGACCAAAAATAGAGACAGAGTAAACGTGAGACATCATATCCACTCGCTGCTGCTGCGCCCCCTTTCCCAACCATCTACATCACCACTTAAAACAATCAGTTTGAAATAAAAGAAAGAAAGTTACAATTGCGCCATTACATTTTTGCTGATTGTACGTAGCGTCGCGAAAACGCCACGGCCATCAGAAGCGACAGCTTCAAAACTTGGCACTCGTCGACGATTGAGATAGCGCTCCAGGACAGGAACAGGCAAGACATTGGGCATATCACGTTTATTCCACTGCATAACGAGAGGAAAGGTCATCAGATCTTTGCCAATGCGCCGCATATTCATATCAAGTTCAGCAATACTTTGTACATTTTCTTCAAACTTTTCAGCTTGCGAATCCGCAACAAAGACAATACCATCCGCACCATTCAAGACAGCCAGGCGAGTACGCTCATACAAGATTTGTCCTGGCACTGTATAAAGGTGAAAGCGGGTGCGAAAACCATGTACAGTCCCAAGATCTAACGGTAAAAAGTCAAAGAACAGAGTACGCTCTGTTTCCGTGGCAATAGAGAGCATATCACCCCGAGCGTTGGGGTGAATACTCCTATGCACATGCTGCAAATTCGTTGTCTTCCCACAGTATCCAATGCCATAATACACAATCTTACAGTGGATCTCATGGGTTGCAATATTGATGAGAGCCATAAAAGACAGGTTCCTCTAATCGCGGAAAAGCAGATCGATGGTATCCTCAACGGACGAACGGAACTGAAGATTGAGCACCGAAGATTTTGTACGCGTGGTATCGGAGCGTACGCGTTCCAGAGTGCGCCCAAGTTCATCAGAAGATTTTTTCGAAAGCACTTTAACCAGGCCAATATGCGTTAATTTATCGAAAATAATCACCAGGAGCCATTGTTCTTCCACCATGGTGGTGTAGATATTTTCTTGCACCCCTTGTTGAAAGATATTGCGAAAATCCTTTTCATCGAGAAGCTTCGCTACTTCTCGCGATGACGAAAAGACACCAGCCAATAAAGCGCCCAGCGTTGTTGCATTGCGACGTGTACCTGTTCCTTGCACGGCAACAACCTGACCACTTTTATCGAGAAGCATCGCAGAAGTGGCATTAGTATCATTCATCAATTTCAGCAAGACTGCTGAAATTGAGGCAAGTTCGCGATCAGAAATGATAAGATTTGTTAATTGTTCCATGGACGCGCCGCCCTCCGTGTACACGTCTGGCATAAGGTAGAATACACCATTTTATATTGCGCTAACCTAAGCTATATCTAGAGCCTCAAGAATTTCGTTCCGACTCGCTTTAACCAAATGGCGTACGCGACCAATATTCGAGGCATTATCTGAGAGGGTCACCATCAAGGCAAAGTCTCCCAGTGGATCGACACTCACTAAGCCATGTTCGTACTCCAAGAGCAGCCCCACCGCACTTCCTTTGCCGATCTCTCGCCCCAATGCCTCAGCGGTACTAAAGCTTGTCGTGGTAATCGCACCCACCGCTTCCATATCGTCTTTTCCGTCGCGCGTCATGCCCTCAATCATCAGGCCATCGCGACCCACCAGGACCGCCTGTCGAACACCGGGAATTGCGATAAAGCGGCTTAGCATTTGTTTTAGATCAATCATTGTTCCCTCCGCATGGTAGGTTGCCAGCTTGTTCTTGGTGCGTGAGTCTGAGACCCTTGTTATTCTAACCGATGCAGCAGAGAGTCGCAAATCATATGAGACATCTTGGCTAATGTATATCAATCATGCTGACCACGCTAAGTACGTTTTCTCGCTTTTTACACGTATCTGCGCACTATTCGTTCCGCTAGAGCAGCTTGCAACCTTGCTTTACAACTATTCATACAGCGTATAGTATTTTAAGATACAAACAGATGCAGTCGAATACAATCAGATACACTGCGTACATACAAGCAGTGTGACGCATCGAACTGAAAGGAACTTTCGCGTATGGATGAACCACATGCACTATGGATGCCCTCAAACAATTATTTTCCTGATCGTGCCGGGCACACCCCTCGTTGGATTATTATACACGGTACAGCTGGATTTGGCAGTGCAGAAGAGGTAGGCGCATATTTTCAACGGGTCGATGTCTGCACCCATTACACCATTGGACGTGATGGAGTGCTTGTCCAATCGGCCCGCGAACATGATGGAGCCTGGGGCAATGGTGGCATCACCGCCGGACATGATCCCTGGTGGTCGCATGAAGTAAATCCAAATAATGTGACCATTTCTATTGAGCATGTAAAACCACATCACGACAATTCTGATGAGCTCACGGAGATCCAGAAAGAAGTAAGTTTTCGACTCATTCAACATATTTGTGAGCGTCATCACATTCCCATGCGTGCCGCCGACACCGAAGGTGGCATCACAGGACACTGCTCGATGGATCCCATGCAACGCAGTTTCTGCCCCGGCCCCTATCCCTGGGAGGAACTCTTTGCCTTCCTCGCCTGCTCTGAGAACACTGCTTTACCTTCCGAAATATAACAAACCACCCTGCTGAAGTATCCTATAGAGGAGGCTTCAGCAGGGTGGTTCTCAATTAGCTGAGCTTATCTACTTCACTTAGCGGTTTTTAGTACCATAATTGGGGGCTTCTTTTGTGATCATCACATCATGAGGATGACTCTCGCGCAAGCCTGCGTTTGTGATACGGGTAAACTGTGCATTCTGCATATCAGCAATAGTCGCAGCGCCAGCATAACCCATGGCCTGATGCAGGCCACCAACCAATTGATACACCAATGGACCAAGCATTCCTTTATAAGGAACGCGCGCTTCAATGCCTTCAGCAATTAACTGGGACTCGTCCACCTCGCCCTGGAAGTAGCGATGCTTGCTATAACTTCTCTGCTTCATAGCGCCAATGGAACCCATGCCACGATAATCTTTGAAACGCTCACCACGTGAGATAATCAATTCACCTGGGCTCTCATCCACACCGGCCAGCAAGCTTCCTAACATTACCGTGTCGGAACCGGCAACGATAGCCTTGGCGATATCACCAGAATACTGGATACCACCATCGCCGATCACCGGCACATCATATTTACGCGCTACCAGAGCACAATCATAGATCGCAGTAATTTGAGCCATACCTACGCCGGAGATAATACGCGTTGTACAAATAGAACCAGCGCCAATACCAACTTTTACCGCATCCACACCAGCCTGAATGAGAGCCTCAGTCGCTTCAGGAGTTACAACGTTACCAGCAACGAGCTGTACTTTTTTACCAAACTTATCATGGATCTGAGCAACACGCTCAATCACCATACGCGAATGACCATGGGAAGTATCAACTACCAATGCGTCCACCCCCTCTTCCACCAGAGCCCCACAGCGCTCCAATGAATCAGGACCAACGCCCACTGCTGCGGCAACCCGCAAACGACCAAATTCGTCCTTGGCAGCGTTAGGATAGAGAATCTTCTTCTCAATGTCCTTGGTGGTGATCAAGCCTTTGAGCATATTATTCTCATCTACCACAGGCAGTTTTTCAACTTTGTGGCGATGAAGAATTTCACGCGCCTGCTCCAGCGTGGTTCCGACGGGAACGGTTACCAGGTTTTCATGGGTCATGAGCTCTGAAATGGGGCGTTCCACATTGGTCTCAAAACGCATATCGCGGTTTGTCAGGATACCAACAAGCCGACCATTTTCAGTTATTGGAATACCTGAGATATGAAAACGCTTCATCACCTGAAGCGCATCGCTCAATGCAGCATCTGGATCAAGAGTAATTGGATCGGTAATCATTCCTGACTCGGAGCGTTTGACCTTGTCAACCTCTTCAGCCTGGAAAGCAATCGATGCATTACTGTGCACCACACCAATACCGCCCTCACGCGCCAGGGCAATTGCCAGGCGAGCTTCCGTCACGGTGTCCATTGCAGCACTCACAACAGGAATGTTGAGATTGATGGTGCGAGTGAAACGTGTTTTCGTGGAGACATCACGGGGGAGAACCGAAGAAGCAGCGGGTATGATCAGCACATCATCAAATGTGAGACCTTCTTTGGCGAACTTGTAGTTAAAGTCAAAGGAGTCCGGTTTCTGTGCCAGAGACATGGTTAAAGACATCCTCCTTAAAAAAATACCAGCACACTTACAAATGTGTACTGGTCCCTCGCGGGTTAAACAGGTTAACACCTGACAGCTTATCTTGAAGAATCTAAGATTCACGTCGTAATTTTTTGATAGTGTAACATCTAGCGTAAGTAAACGTCAAATAGCGGGCCGCACAACGCGAATAGAGGATGAGAATTTGTGAGAAGAATGAGAGATACAGGCAATAGAACAGTGCAGAGAGTAACCTCTGCTATAAAGCTGAGGGCATGCCTGGCAAAACTCTCGTATGATAACAAGTATCACTGAGAGTTTTGCCAGGCATGCCCTGAAAAAGTGTCTCCGCCAACTCTTTAGAGAGTGCGGCGACCACGAGCCCCCATCACCAGATTGTAGATGATAACCACAACAGCGATGATCAGTAAGAGGTGAATCAGGCCACTGGCGACGTGGAATACAGCGAAACCAAGAAGCCACAGCACAAACAGTACGACGGCGACTGCCCAGAGTAAACCAAGCATGATACATCTCCTTCTCAAGAAAACTTTAAAGATTTATAATTCCGCTTTTTCTCCATGATATATGGGAAAAAGCTTTTTCAATATCTGCTATTTACACGAATGAGTAACCAAAATAGATGCGACTATCAAAAACCAGGGTTGTGATCTAGACAAAAGAGGAGTTACGCTGTACTTTATACAAAGGATTACCTGGTTTCTTGATATCACCTCATCCTCCCAGGTTGAGTGCAAGAAATAATTGCATATAAGGAGTAACTCTTATGTCTGCTCATACGCAGACAACGACACAGATGGCTCAGGCCCTGCAAAAGGGCAGTCCAACCATTGTCGTTGGTAATTTCAGCAAAAACTATGGCGCACATCGCGTCGTTGATCATTTGAGCTTTTCGGTCCAACCCGGTGAGGTCTTTGCGCTACTTGGTCCCAATGGTGCCGGCAAGACCACCACAGTTGAAACGCTGGAAGGCTATCGGGCCCCGGATGAGGGTAGTATTCGGGTGCTTGGATTGGATCCCATTCGTCAGGCCCAACAACTCAAGCCGCGCATCGGCGTAATGCTCCAACAGGATGGCCTGTATCCAGCCCTGACTGCTCGTGAGGTTCTGCGCCTCTTCGCAGGATACTATGCACATCCACAATCTGTGGATGCCCTCCTGGAACGTGTCGGGCTTACAGCGGCAAGTAAAACACGCTGCCGCCGCCTCTCAGGTGGTCAAAAACGCCGTCTGGCTCTGGCTGTTGCCTTGATTGGCAATCCAGAACTAGTCTTTTTGGATGAGCCAACAGCCGGGATGGATCCTCAGGCACGTCAAACAACCTGGGAAATTATTCGCGAGCTAAAGCGCAGCGGCGTAACCATCCTGCTTACAACCCATCTGATGGATGAGGCAGAACGCCTGTCAGATCAGGTAGCAATCATCGATCATGGTCAACTCATCGCATTGGATACGCCAGAAAATCTGACTGGTGCCAAAAATGCGAATATTGTCCGCTTCGTCGCGCCAGAAGGGCTCGACTGTCAACAACTGGCAGCCTTACCGGGCGTCAAAAAGGCCGAGGAAGTGCGTGCTGGCAGCTATGTGCTGGAGAGCGATACTATTCCCACCCTGCTGGTTGATTTGACCACCTGGTTGCGGGATCGCAATGTGACGCTCTCTGAATTGCGCGTAGGTCATGGCTCCCTTGAGGATCTCTTCTTACGTTTAACTGGATCAGAGGTACGAGATTAACATGGCGACAAACACATCATTAACAACAGCTGAGATGTCATCCAAAAATACGCCCGCCTCAGCGGGACGCCAGATTCTCAAGCAAACTCAATTTGAGTTGCTCTTAACCAGTCGACGCGGTGAAAATATACTGGTGACATTGATTATCCCTATCATGCTGCTGATCTTTTTTGCCTCGTTAAAGGTTATTCCCGCCCCTAAAGGTGGAAGCGCCGCAACCGAATTATTACCTGGTATTTTAGCTATCGCCATTATCGCAGCGGGCATGGTAAATCTGGGCATCGCCACGGCCTATGAGCGTCACTATGGAGTTCTCAAACGTCTGGGCAGTTCCCCTCTGTCACGCAGTGGACTGATCAGCGCTAAAATCATTTCAATTCTCGCCCTTGAGATCGTACAGGTCGTGTTGCTGATCATTGTCGCAATAGCATTCTATGGCTGGCGACCAGTCGGCTCACTGCCTATTGCTTTGCTGGCCCTGCTCCTGGGGACGGTTACATTTTCAGCATTGGGATTGGCTATGGCCGGAGGATTACGGGCGGAAATGACGTTAGCGGGAGCCAATGCTCTCTTCCTGGTCTTTATCTTGCTCGGGGGCGGCATTTTACCATTAGATCATTTGCCAGCGCCAATCGCAGCACTGGCACAACTCTTGCCAGCAGCAGCGTTGACACAGGCGCTCCAACAAACGATGATCGCGGATCAACCATTCCCAACTTATCCGCTGCTCTTGCTGGCACTCTGGGCAATCATTATTCTCTTTGTAGCAATACGCACCTTTAAGTGGGAGTAGTTTGGTGAGGCCATCTTAGAGATTACATTCGAGGAGGCTTTGTTCGGGCAGGCGGTAGCATCAGATGTAGCTGATCCAGCTACATCTGATGCTGCTGCGCGGTAATCTGAGACACAGCCTCTTCCTCTTCGTCGTCCTCAAACTCACCCTCATCCTCATCTGAAGAGGCTTGTATTAGCTGAAATACAGCTACAAGCAGCATGACAAGCATAATAATGTGCAACGAGGTACACCAGGCGCAGATCTTTTTTAATTGGACAATCTCTACATAGACCAGGTAGAGGGCAGTTAACATACCAAGGGCAAACCAGATGGTCTGTCCTACTCTCAAGGCCCGCCATACAGGCCACACCTTCCAGGCTAATACCGCAAGCACCGCACTCATCAGAAACCAGAGTAAACCCGGGACAGATATCGGAATGCTCGTGCCAGGAACAAACGAATAGACGCTCGACAACACGCGCTCACAATCGATCAATCCATTCGTTGAACAGGCAACTGGAGCATTAGCATAATGCGCAACTGTTAAATAAATAGAGATTGCCACACCAATGACAGATAGCACAAGAAAGGTGATTTGAGCACCAAAACGCCGGAAATAAGTCATTTAACCCCTCTCCATTGCCATAATGAACCAGTCAGGATAGCATAATAACACTTCACAATAGGGATAGCATATGCTTTGAACATGGCCTTGTCAATACGTTTTTCGCCTGGAGAGATTATATAGATACAATGGAATTACGCTTGAGGAGCCGCTCCACTTACCTGTTCGGAAAAATGGCAGGCGGCAAAATGCTCATGGCCCATCTTGGCTTCAAAGGCTGGCTCTATCTCCCGGCAAATCGACTGTGCCATGGGACAGCGCGTATGAAAACGACAGCCACGTGGCATATGAAATGGACTGGGCAGGTCACCCGATAGGATAATACGCTGCCGCTTCTTCTCAATTTGTGGATCAGGAATTGGTACCGCCGAGAGCAAGGCTTTCGTATAAGGATGTTGAGGAGCCAGATAGAGTTCATCGCGGTCCGCCAGTTCAACAATTTTCCCCAGGTACATTACGGCAACACGATCCGCCACGTGGCGCACTACACTTAAATCATGGGAGACAAAAAGATAGGTGAGATGAAATTGCCGCTGAAGTTGTTGTAATAGATTAAGTACCTGCGCCCGCACCGATACATCCAGAGCGGAAACTGGCTCATCGGCAATGATTAACTGAGGATTGAGCGAGAGCGCCCTGGCAATGGCAATACGCTGCCGTTGGCCGCCGCTAAATTCATGTGGATAGCGATCCATATACTCGGAACGCAATCCTACCACGCGCAATAACTCTTCTGTGCGGGAGCGAATCTCCTGTGCCATGCCAGTCTTATAGATATGCATCGGTTCCGCAATCAATGTGCCAATTGTAAAACGCGGATTCAAGGAAGCAAAAGGATCTTGAAAAATCATCTGCATCTGCTGGCGTATACGCCATAGGGCAGCACCCTGCACCTGAGCGAGATCCTGTCCATCAAAAAACACCTGACCGGCGGTCGGCTTATATAAGCGTATAATGGTACGTCCAAGCGTTGTTTTACCGGAGCCGCTTTCACCGACCAGACCCAATGTCTTGCCGCGTTCAATGCCAAAGCTCACCCCATCCACCGCCTGAACATGTCCCACTGTACGTTGCAGTACAATCCCCTTTGTCACAGGAAAATACATTTGAAGATCGCGTACATCCAACAACAGTTTACTCGCAACCAGTGTATCCACCATAATATGGCTCCTCTCTTTTCTTTGGTGCAAGAGTATTTAATCAGTAGCTGTCTGCAAAGCCGCACGCCGCGCCTGCTGACGTCGTTGTGCGCTAGCTTGCTCCTCGGGATTGGTAATATCAGCCCAGCAAGCTTTACGATGGGTTGATTGCTCAGGCAGAGGAATCAGAGGAGGCATCGTGCGACAGGCCGCACGTGCGAAGGTACAACGTGGCATAAAAGGGCATCCGGAAGGAGGATGCAACAAATCAGGTGGGGAGCCATCGATGGTATCCAACTCGTTGCGACGTGCTTCATCTAAACGCGGCACAGAGGAAAGTAATCCCAGTGTGTAGGGATGGCGAGGATGGGCAAATAATTCATCAGTTGGAGCCTCCTCCACGACCTTCCCGGCATACATCACCACTACCCGATCAGCGATACCAGCTACAACACCCAGATCATGGGTAATCAAGATCAACGATGTCCCAAATTCCTCGCACACTGAACTGATGAGTTCGAGAATTTGAGCCTGTACCGTCACATCCAGCGCAGTGGTAGGCTCATCCGCAATTAACAGGCGTGGACGACAGGCCAGGGCCATTGCAATCATCACGCGCTGGCGCATGCCACCGCTAAACTGATGAGGGAAAGCAGCAAAACGCTGCTCAGGTGCAGGAATGCCTACCTGCTCTAGCAGTGTTATCGCCCGCCGACGTGCCTCGGTTGCATTCAATTTCAGATGAAGCTGTAAGCCTTCAGCAATCTGCTTACCAACTGTCATGGTTGGATTTAAACATGCAAGCGGATCTTGAAAGATGATCCCTATCTGTCCACCACGGATGCTACGCATTGTTCGTTCAGAAGCAGCGAGCAGATCCTCACCGGCAAACAAAATGTGTCCGCCAGCATACTCGCCGGGAGGTTGCGCTACCAGGCGCATAATAGAGAGAGCGGTAACACTTTTACCACAACCACTCTCTCCTACCAGGGCTACCTTCTCACCAGATCGTACCGCAAAGCTCACCCCATCAACAGCGTGTACATAGCCGGCCCTGGTCTTGAAATAGGTCTGTAAATCCTGTACATCCAACAGATACTCATTCAATTTCAGATCTCCTCTGGCTACCAATACTCGTCGCTACAAACAATGCAACAAAGCCATTCCGCAACCGATCAGGTCGTTTAGAATCATACATAGAAAAAGACGCTGAACGAACAGGAAACATAAAAGCACGTCCGTATCAGGAAGCCCGAGTAACCAGTCCGCGTTCGAGCACCAGATCAATAAAGAGTGTTTTATAGCCCACCTCATCAAAAAGAATCACCATTTTATCCCCCTCATAGCGTAACACCAGGCCATCACCCCAACTTTTGTGCACGACTTTGGTATTGATCGGAAATGGCTGATTGGCAACATCCTCCAGCACAGTAATGCCAGCATCACAATTATCACAATGGGAACACGTCTGAGCATCAATGCTCTCCCCAAAATAATTAAGCAGATATTTGCGGCGACAATCCCCAACTTCAGCATAGCAGCGCATCATTTCGATCCGCGAGCGATCAAACTCACGGCGCGAGAGATGAGAGTCCATAGCTTCCTGGGTGACCTCATCCAGATTCTCAATGATACCATTAGATAAAATTTCACCCGTTGGCAATGTTTTTATGGCGTTACACTCTTGTAGACGAGTCAGAGCTTCGGTCAACTTTGAACGAGAGAGATGGGTTACCGCACTTAACGCCTGCAATGTTACAGGTTCTGCTAGCTCCTGAATCACGCGCGCAACCAGTTCCACTTGATCAATATCGATGCGTCCCGCTCCAGCAAAGAAACGATGGATACGCAAGTCCTCGGCGCGATAGAAAAGGATAGCGCGGGCAGGCAAACCATCGCGCCCCGCCCGACCGATCTCCTGATAATATGAATCCAGCGAGTCACTGATATCATAATGAAAGACAAAGCGCACATTCGGCTTATCAATTCCCATACCAAAGGCCACCGTCGCCACAATCACCTCAATCTCATCCTCCATAAACTGTTGCTGTACCTGCACCCGCTCGGTTGCCCGCATCCCGGCATGATAATATGCCACTTTGACATCATGTTGCGTTAGCTCTCTCGCAATCTCTTCAGCGTGTTTACGAGTCGCCGTATAGATGATACCAGGCTTTTCCGACTCCAAAACGCGCTCAATCAACGCCTGCTTCTTATCCGACTCCTTGTGAAAGTGCTCTACACCAAGCCAGATAGTAGGACGATCAAAACCCTGTACGATAATCTGGGGATCACGCATCTGGAGTCGTTCAATAATTTCTTCACGCACCAGGGGAGCCGCCGTAGCCGTCAGGGCCACGACAGTAGGATGATCAAGGACATCAATCACAGAACTCAGACGGAGATATTCGGGGCGAAAATCATGTCCCCATTCGCTAATACAGTGAGCTTCATCAATCACAAACAGAGCAGGATGGGCATCCTTGAGTTGCTGAAGTGTATCCTCATTGGTAAATTGTTCTGGAGCAAGGAAAAGATAATTTAACGTGCCATCTTTTAAACGCTCTAACACAGCTTGCCGCTCTGCATCTCGCATCGTTGAATTAATAAAGGCAGCATGACCAACCTGTAGATCTTCAATCGACTCTACCTGATCACGCTGTAAAGCAATGAGAGGAGAAACAATAATCGCTGGCCCCTTCAACATCAAAGTGGTCACCTGATAGATCAAAGATTTCCCTAATCCCGTGGGCAAAATCGCCATTGTATCATGCCCATCGAGAATTGAACGGATGGCGGCATCCTGCCCGGGACGCAATTCTTCATAACCAAATTTCTCACGCGTAATACGCTGTAATTGACGCGCATTTTTATGTCGCTTCATACGTGTTTTTAATTCATCCGCTACTTTGTTATGCCACATTACTACTATTTACTCCTCGCATTTTTTCTCCTCATTGTATGTGGGCTGACACATTCCCGCTTGAGAGAGCGATAAACCACTCCCTATCGATAAACCTCTCCCTATAAGGGACGGATGGTAGCAAAAAACAGATGAAGTCGGGTACTTTAGTTGCGTCATCACAGCAAGAAAACATTAAACATTGCTTGCAAGCATATTTTCTGCATCACGGAAAATAGTCCAGACGGCGTGTGTACGCGGTATCGGAGAAACCACGTCACTCTCCTCATTCGAGGCGTTACAGAACAGAGGTAACGTAATGAATAATGCACGGCGACCTTCAGGAAAATGTTGGACCTCTAAATGCCCTCGATGGCACTCAATAATCTTACGCGAGACATAAAACTCGGCTCCCATTACCTGAGTGCCATGATCCCGTATGGTGATAATAGCTTCATATGCCGCCTGCTGAAGCGTAATTGTGGTAGGAATACACTCTAAAGATGAAGTACAGGTATTATCGAAGAGCATACATAACACCTGGCGAATCTGCTCCTCATCCACATCAACCGCAACAGAGACATTCATTCCTTCGCAATCAAGGTGTAAGCCAGCGCACTCGGCTTTTTCCTCTAAAATTTCACGGCAGAGCTGCAGCAGATCATAGCGTTGACGGTGTAAAATAAAGCGTTGCGTCTCCATATCAGAGGCATTGAGTAATTCTTGGAGTAGAAGCTCTGTGCGTGCTATTGAAACCTCAATATCCCCAAAGCTGCGTGTGACAATTTCTGAAGGCTCGTTGCTGCCAAGTTTCTGTCGCAGCATTTGCGTCATGTCCTTCAAATGCTGAATGGGTTCTTTCAGTTCGCGGGAAACCAGACTGACAACTTTATCTTTGGTGGTATGAGCTTCGGCCAACTCGGTGGTGCGTTGCTGAACAAGCCGTTCCAGCGAGCGTGCGTAAAGTTCCAACTCCTCTTGTTGCTCTTGTACCTGACGACGGAGCTGGCAGACTTGAATAGCACGTAAGAGAGCAGCCACAAAATTATCACGCTCAATCGGCTTTTGAATATAATCATACGCCCCACCGCGCAGAGCTTGGATCGCAATATTGTGCTCACCATGACCGGTAATTAAAATGGTGGGGGTATCTGACTGAAATTCCTGGATTTTTTGGAGCAGCTCCAGACCATTCATGCCAGGCATCCGAATGTCGCTAATGATAGTATCATAACGTGTCACAGCTATCTGTTCCAGAGCAGCCTGAGAAGAACACACTGTTTCGACCGTGATATGAGGAAGACGGAGCGAGATCATACGTGGTAAAGCATTGAGCAATGCGGGATCATCATCCACCAGCAAGATATGCGGAGAATGTTTATCCTGATCGGGTGATGGAGCAAAAGGTTCCGAGAAACGGAAATCACTTGAACGTGCCGATAATCCAGTATGCAGACGGATACCAACTTGATCTAATGTCAAAAGGAACCAACCAGCAGAATCCATCGACACCTGACCAGGAATCCAGGAACCAAAGACACGAATTTCAATTTTTTCGCCACGTGATAACTCGTGACCATCCAGTAGAAGACAATCACGTTCATCATCGTAGAATAATGATGCTGTTACTCCCTGCATATTTTTATTATCCATCGTTCTTGTCACCTATAAACCTATAAGTTATTCTGTAGCATGAACAAGGAAGGCAATCTGATCACACGACTATCATCAACCACGTTGACCCCAGACAGCCCATCCTTTCAATTCGCATCCCGGCTGGGAACCAGTGTAGAGCAAAAATGAAAGGCGTGTTTCAAAGTACGATATCATTGCACCAACAAGGATTGCAATTGGACTGGCAAAATTAGCCCATAAGAGCAAACAAGCATAGTACTATACAACTTACGATTTGCAAGCTTATTAACAACGATGCTACTCAATTTACAAATTAATATACTTCAATTTAACGCAAGAGCGCGTGAATTATCCAGGAGAGGAAATAGAGATGGATACCGCCAATTTTATGCAGTGATGCCAGTACTTTTATAAAAAGAAAAAGCTATCCAGGCTTATTTTATGATATATTCTAATGCTACAACCTTAAGTAAAGTAGCTGCTCAATACCTGACGGTAGCACCATCCCTGGAGGACAAACTACATGAGTACACTGAATGTACAAGGGATTGTCAAATATTTTGGAGAAGCAGTGGCGCTTGATCATGTGAGCTTTACTCTGACACAAGACGATTTCTTTGTACTTACAGGTCCATCAAATAGCGGGAAAAGCACCATGTTGCATACCCTGAATGGAAGAGAGTTACCAGATGAAGGGAGTATTGTGCTCAACAATACAGATATTACCTTCAATAGTCCCTCTGAACGCAACGTAGCCCTGGTTTCTCAGACATATGGTCTGGCATCGCAACTATCTGTCTATGACAATATTGCGCAGGCACTCCATGCACGGCGTCTCTCTAAGAAAGCGATCAAGCAGCATGTGCAAAGTGCGCTAGAAATGCTTGAGCTTACCCATGTACAAAAAACGCCTTTGCACAACCTATCAGGAGGAGAATTACAACGCGTAGCCATCGCGCGTGCGATGGTCAGAAACGTAGATCTCTATCTCTTTGATAGTCCCCTTTCTCAAATCGATCCCCATACGCGTGCTCGGATTCAGGACGCACTCCACGCACTGCACCGTCTCAAACTGGCGATCTGTATCAGTGTCACACCAGATCCCTTTGAAGCCTTTAGCCTGGGCAACTGGGTAGCCATCATCAAACAAGGAAAAATCCAACAAATAGGCAAACCCCACGAGATCATAGAACATCCCGCCAATCTCTTCGTGGCCCAATTTATCAGTCAGCCACCCTTAAATCAGCTTGAAGCACTCATTGCTACAACAGATACTGGTTATCAACTCCAGACGGATGGGCTAACCATTGCCTTATCCTCTCACTGGAGACCAATCATAGAACAACTTGAGCCACATACTCACCTTATCATAGGCATTCGTCCCAAGATTATCATCCTCGAATGGGCGCTGATCACCTCAAACACCAGTACATGGATCAAGCTCACAGCTTATATCCTCAGCATCGATCTTTTGATGGGGAAAAGAACCATTCAACTCAGAATTGGCAGCCAGACCATCCTGACCGCAGATGTGAAAGATATCCATCAGAGCGCGCTCCAACCGGGAAAAACCATTACCATTGGCATCGATCCAGCCCAGATCTATCTTTTTCATCCACAGACGCAAGAACTCCTGAAGGCTAAAAAAGCCTGATACGCTTGACAAGGCTCATCAAAAACCATTATGATGGGCGAGAAAATAGCTACTGATTTTCATAAATAATCAGTAGCTATGAAAATCTGAGATGGAGAGATGGCGCATGACGCGTAAAATCACGGTTGCCACACCCACATCGCTGATCAACGTGGGACAGATTGCGAATACCTATGTCAGCACAGGTGTCTTTGCTGACTATCAACAACGGCTCGCTGCCAATACCTTACGTCGCCAGGCTGATGATCTGGCGCTCTTTGCGAGCTATCTAGCGGAGGCAGGCGTTGAGACACAAGCCCATGATTTTCTCAACGATCCCCATGCCTGGCAGGGCATCACCTATGGTCTGGTAGATGGATTTGTACGCTGGATGCTGACACAAGGCTATGCGATTGGTTCCATTAATGTGCGCCTCTCCACTGTCAAGGCCTATTGTAAACTGGTCACCAAAGCCGGCACATTGCCAACCTCCGAATATGCCCTGATTAAATTGATTAATGGCTATCGACATGCTGAAGGCCGCCATATCGATCAGCGGCGCGCGATTACCCGTAGAGGTCCGAAAAAGGCTCAGGCGGTCGCTATTAGTCCCGATCAGGCCAGCCAGCTAAAAAAACAGCCCGATAGCGCGCAAGGACGAAGAGATGCCCTGTTGCTCTGCCTGCTATTGGATCATGGGTTGCGTTGTGGAGAGATCGCCGGTCTGACGAAAGATGCAATCAATCTTTCGGAAGGCACGCTGATCTTTTATCGTGAAAAAGTAGACAAGGTACAGATTCATCAACTCACGCGGGATACCTTGCTGGCGGCCATGAAATATTTTCAAGTCTGCACACCCACCAGTAAGCTTTTGATGGGCAGTCGTAAAGATGGAACATTATATGGAGTGATGAGCCAGCGAGCGATTACAGAGCGTGTCCATGCACGAGGAGAGGCGATTGG
Organism: Dictyobacter arantiisoli; assembly: GCF_008326305.1. Classification (GTDB taxonomy): domain Bacteria; phylum Chloroflexota; class Ktedonobacteria; order Ktedonobacterales; family Ktedonobacteraceae; genus Dictyobacter; species Dictyobacter arantiisoli. The sequence continues at coordinate 68,140 of NZ_BIXY01000016.1, forward strand.
ACTCTATGGCTTGTCAGCTCATGATTGTCGGCACTACTGGGCTACCGCAGCAGTGAAAGGCGGTACGGATATCAAAAGCCTGCAAGATGCTGGTGGCTGGAGTAGTCCAGCCATGCCTTTACGCTATACCGCATCCAGCAAAATAGCCAATGAAGGGGTGCGCCTGGGATAAACAGCGACCAGTGTACAGCTTGAGCACATCTGGCCGCTAGCAAAGAGATGTGAGATGTATGGCCTCAACCTGCCCAATTGCAGGGATGAGTTCCTCACCATACATAAAATACTAAATCTACTCCTGGCAGCTCATATTTTGAGTAGCTCTTTAGCAATTTTTGCTCACTGATACAACTATAGCATCCAATATGTCTAAATTCGCGCAAAGAATCCTTCAGAATCCTCAAAAAGAAAGCGATAGCAAACTATTTGGCGTACTCGGGCTTCAAATCGTTGCGGTATTCCTTCAACAATTTCTGAATTTTAGGACTGATAGTCAGCATACAGTATCCTTGTCTGGTGTTCTGATTATAGTAATCTTTATGATAGTCCTCAGCCTCATAAAAATTGGTGAAAGGAACAATTTCCGTCACAACTGGATTCTTATACGTCCCCGACTTTTCCAGTTCAGCCTTTGATGCAAGCGCAATATTTCGCTCTTCATCATCCTGATAGTAGATACCCGAACGATACTGCGTCCCCACATCGTTACCCTGACGATTGAGCGTCGTGGGATCGTGCAGATGCCAGAAAATCTCTAACAATGTGGCATACGAGATAATCGATGGATCAAAAGTTATTTGGATGGCCTCGGTTGCACCGGTTGTACCGGTACAGACCTGCTGATACGAAGGATTTTTCACCCGGGATGCGGCATAGCCTGGGATGACAGAAGTCACGCCTTTTAAACGCTGAAAGACTGCTTCTGTACACCAAAAACATCCCCCCGCAAGGGTCACAGTTTTGAGCTGAGCCATATAAATGCTCCTTTATGATAAGGCTAATATAGTAGCTGGTCTTCACTCTATTTTATATACCCACTATCTATAGTAGAAAACCATTTCGCACGCCAATTTATGCCACACATCAACAAACGAGCTCATCTTTGCGTTAATTGGTTGATGATGATCCAACTCTCAGCATATCGCTGGCGCTCCGATGGTCAGCAAGATGATAATAGCTTTAACTGGACATTTCAAAACCATTCCTCATATTCAGACTCTATATGATCTTAGCATTCCTAATACTGTTACTATGATGCTCAATCTAGTATTAAATACGATGATATAAAACTGTTAAATTAATGTAAAGGTCCATAAACTGGTAATATATACAGGTATATATAGCATTTAATGATGTATAATATTCTTTGATATGCGAATAAAGCAAAGGCACAATGAGAGAAAGAGGATTACTTATAAGCAACTATTGCTAGCAAACAAAAGGTTTTGTCAATACAGTATCAACGAGCAATAGTTACGCAGGTGTGTTCGATGAAGAACTGAAAAATCATTGAAGGTTTAAACAGAGCGATAAAAAAGTTTTGCTTCATCAAATACGAAGATCTCAGCGAGGCACTCTTTCTATAACAGTGCCTGAGATTAGGCAGAGAGGAATTCAACTATGCCTGAGACAACCAATAGCCATGTATTTAGCTATTCACATGTCAAGACAGTAGCGACACGAGAGGATTTGATCTCCCTCCTTACGTACGCCTCCAAATTTGAACACGGACTTGCCTGCGCCTGCCTGTTTACAATGCATTCGCTAAAAAATGATGGAAGCGAAGGTGGCCTGACTGATACCCAGGCGAGCCTGGTTCGCTCCTGGCGCAGACGGTTCTTAGCGGCTGCCACAGAGCGCTTAGGACATCTTGCCCAGATCTCCAATTTGTTGATTGCAATTGGAGGCACACCACATATTACGCGCCCCACCTTTCCTATCGCAATAGCAAACAATCTAGCCAGAGGTTGGCTTACGATTGAACCATTCTCACAGACAGTTATTGAACGTCTGCTTGCCTACGAGCCATCAGCGACAACATCGGTGACGCCGACCAGTGAAAATACAGATCCGCTTCAGAATAATTCTCATCATGACGGCCAGGAAATTTTTCCAGGCGACTATAACGCGCTCAAAGAACTGTATGGCAAGATAGGAGTTGGCTTTAACAACATACCTGCTGAAGAGTTATTTATTATCCCAGCAGATTTACAGGCCGATCCACACATCCTTCATCTGGGACAACCACTCATCGCAGTAATTGATCAGGCTTCAGCCAATGCTGCCATCAATAATATTCTTGGAGCTGATAGGCAGGCATCCTCAAACGATACTGCCAGCACTGGTTTACACCATACGCTTCTGGCTGAGTATCAACAGGCGGTGGCTGATGCACAACAAACCAACGTGCCGTTCGAACCTGTTCGTAAGGTTGTGACAAATCCCACGACACAGCAACGTATAGAGCCTGGCAACAGCACACAGATCAATGATCCTCTCACGGGCGAGGTAGCAGGACTCTTCAACAATGCCTATGATCTCCTGTTACTGATGCTACGACGCTTCTTTGCCCATACAGAAGAATCGGCAAGCGACCTTGAGCAACTGGCTCAGGCTATTCAGCAATTGTTCGCGTCAGTCATCCGTCCACTCGGAGATGCGCTCACACAAATGCCTGTGGATACCGTTGCACTTCCAGGCGTATACGCTGGTCCGACCTTTGGAGACAGTAGCATTCTCCCAGAAGTACAACATCAAGCCGTCGCATTAGCACTTTTTGACGAACGGCTCTGGCACCTTGCCACGACAGCAACCACCCTGCGCGTGACACAACGGCTGCCAACCGAAATCCTGGAAGCGACGGCAGCACTGCAAGATCTCTCCTGTCAATTTGCACCCGCCGAAGATTCCCGCAGTGCAACCAACAAAATTGCAGCCCTGAAAGAGCTACAAGCGGCTTTAGAGTGTACGATACTATCTTCCGTCAATGGCCCTTATCTTTTTAGCAACGTTGATGTCCTCAAGACATGGCTGGGAGAACGTATCCAGACCCGACCGCAGATGGCGCTCTGCCGCTGTGGCAACTCGGCGAACAAACCGTTCTGTGATGGGACACACACACAAATCGACTTCACCAGCCAGAAAGACCCTCAGCGTGTTCCTGACCACCGCGACACATACGTTGGCACAGCGGTAACTGTTCTGGATAATCGGGGTATCTGCGCCCATTCAGGCTTCTGTACAGACCGTCTCTCCTCGGTATTCCGTGTCGGCCAGGAGCAATTTGTAGCTCCCAATGGCGCACGAATGGATGATATCATCCGTGCGGTACGTTCCTGTCCCTCTGGGGCGCTCAGCTATGCGCTAAACGGTGTCGAAATACGGGATGGTGTTGATCAGGTACGCAAGCGTGCTGTTGAGATTTCCAAAGACGGACCATACCGGATCACTGGTGGTATCCCTTTGAAGGATGGTGAGGATCATGATGAGCCACGCAATCAAGGTGTCTCACTGGAACATTACAGCCTTTGCCGCTGTGGTCATTCCCAGAACAAACCATTCTGTAGTGGCATGCACTGGTATGTCAATTTCCACGATCCTGTCATCCCTGAGGATCATGAGCCAACCCTGTTCGAGTGGGTGGGAGGATTTCCAGCACTGACACGCATGACACATCTCTTTTACGACAAATATGTGCCACAAGATCCATTGCTAGAGCCACTCTTCGCCAACATGTCGCCCGATCATCCTGAACGTGTAGCGACCTGGCTGGGTGAAGTTTTTAAGGGGCCAGCAGAATATACGCGCAAATATGGCGGCTATACACGTATGCTCTCTCAACACATTGGAAAAGGGCTTACGGAAGAAAAGAGAGCGCGCTGGGCCAGCTTGCTCTATCAAGCGGCTAACGATGCGGGACTGCCCAATGATCCTGAGTTCCGCTCAGCGTTTGCAGCCTATATCGAATGGGGTTCACGTCTGGCGGTAGAAAACTCCGCACCAGACTGCCATCCGCCGCTGAATATGCCAGTGCCCCATTGGGACTGGGGAACCGCAGGCCCTCCTGGATCACGCATCTCAGCCCTTGCACCCATACCACAAGAAGAAGAGCAAGTCATATTACCCGGAGCTGATGAGACAGTACACTTCACTCAGCATATCAAGCCGCTGTTCCGGCGTATGGACCGCCAGTCGATGAAATGGGCCTTCGATCTGTGGGAGTACAAAGACACAGCGCAACACGCCGAAGCCATCTTCCAACGCTTACAGAACGGAACCATGCCCTGTGATGGAGCCTGGCCCCCTGAAAAGCTGGAAACATTCAAACGTTGGATCGACACTGGCAAGCAGAATTAAGGGATCTCTGTGATGCAGACAATACACTGTGCATATTGTCCGCATCACAGAAGAATCTCTTTAAGCACCACAGGTGCCAAAAATTATGCTTGAAGATCAGGGTATAAGTGTATGCGCCTGTTTATATTCGTAAACGATAGCATGCACTTTTTCAAGATGCTCTTTTTGACCACTTTTAGCAAGATCCTCTTCCAATAACTGATCATATTCAGCTGGCGTGACACGCCAGCCATGCGTGAAAACTGTTTCTCCACCGAACCAGCCTGCAATCACCATGGCAAAGAGAGCTACCAGGGATGAGATCTGGGCGCCAGAGGAGGATTTGTACGTTCCAACCTCCTTATCTTTCAGAGGCCGTTGCCGCAGGATAAGGCTGGTAAGCAGGAGAACGAGTGCAGAGGCATTAAGATAGCCATGGAGCGCACCAGAGCGGCGAGCAGGATGATCACCGGGAACCGCCTGATAGTCCCACAAACCAGTTAATGCTGTCACGATGCCGCTTACAAAAGCCAGACTCAATGTCGCTTTTGCGGCAAAACGCAGTTGCGATAGAGGGGTAAGCCGGCCCAGCAAATCAAAACAGACTCCTGCTACGGTCATACCAATTGGCAAATCGGATAACATGGCGTGAAGAGGATGGCCTTTTACCACGGGATCTTTCAATGAAATGCTCCTCTAACAGCTTTGGAGGTTAAGGAGAACAAACCAGAAGAGCAGTATTTTTCTGATTTGTTCTCATATAATCCATCGCTACTTCTTCTTATTGCCCTGAATAGACGTCACTTCATAGTGGCGCATCTCTTGAATATTGTTAAAGAAAGGACGAACATTTTCAAAGAACCCTTGAAATTCGGGGCTCTTGCGAAATCCCTGGAGGTGGCCCTCAGATGAGTCCCATTCAATGCGCAAGATATAGGAGGTGGGTTCCTCGGCGCAACGGGATAGCTCGTAGCTAAGACAATGGGGAGACTCCTTCAATGCACTTTGTGCATGCTGATATGCATTTTCCAGAGCCTCACCCTGCCCCTCGGCAACGCTATAACGTGTATATTCAACAATCATGTTTCACCTTTCTCCTTTTCCATTTACACTCTTTTGCTTTGGTTCCCTATGGATAATCCATTCACTGCATCTTGTATCTCCATTTACTAATTTATCATCTTAACTGACATATTGCAAGCCAGTAAATATCTACTACAATAAAACTACTTGGAACAATAACCAATTTTGTCAATCACTCCTAAATAAAATATGTGACAGCACTTTACAAATTATTTATAAAACTTCTATATTTCATTTATAAATAAGATATCGCAGTGTAATATATTTTATACTTCACTCGTGTGCAATTTTTTGAAATTAAAAACAAGAAAGGGTTTGACTATGCTAAGAATACACGAAGGATTGCTGGATGACGAACGAGGCACCAATCGTCTCGAAGCCTTTAGTGATGGAGTAATGTCGGTGGCAATCACATTGTTGGTCCTGGATATCCATGTACCAGACGCAAATACACATACAAGTCTCCTGATTGGTTTATTAGCACAAGGACCAAACTACCTGGGCTACATAACTAGTTTTCTGGTGATTGGTATCTTTTGGGCTAATCATCACAATATGTTCAGGCATATCAAGTACACGGACCACAACTTGCTCATCATCAACACCATTTTCTTGATGTTCCTGGCTTTTATCCCTTTTGTCACCTCACTGGTCACAAAATACATGGAATCGGTAAATGGGAGTTATCTGGCAACTATCATGGTGAATGATAGCCATCTGGCAGCTATCATGTACAGCCTGACCCTGTTTATCAACGGCGTTATGTTTAACATTATCTGGTGGTATGCTGCGGGGAAGAGCCATCTTGTAGAGAAAAATTTGGATTTTCAGGTAAAACAAAGAACTACCAGAACTTACCTGGTTGGTTTACCAATTTACCTGTTTGCACTCATCACTTCATTGATAAGTGTTGAGATGAGCCTGATTTTGTGTATTATCGCAGCTCTTGTCTATGCAATGCCAATTGCTGCCTTCCTCAAACGTCTGGTAAGAACAGCAAATGTAGATCAAGAGGAAAGTTCGGAGATAGTCAACAAAACAATGTTATGAGTTCTTTTTGTTGTTTTTACAAGTCAATAAGCAGGAAACAATAAAACAATGCTGTTTTTGCTTCTATTGAAGGGGCAATCTCATCTTTACATCCTCATCAGTATCTGAAGAGGATACTCCGAAATTGCCCCTGACTTCCTCATGATGATTTTTCCTGTCTACCTGGTGTTGGTGTTCAGCCCGACCAATTCTAGCTCTTCATGTTGGAACCACATAGGCCCTTGATTATTTACTCCATCTAATTGAATACAGTAAAAATATAAAGATACTTCAATATCAGCACTCTTATCAATTTCCTGTACAATGCCAGTCAAACATCTAAAGGGACTATAATTTATCACACGAACTTTGCTTCCTCGTTGAAAAGCTCCTTGTTTCATGATGAACTTTCTCTCCCTTCATAAGCGCTAAAATCGGTGCTCATTCAAAAAGGTAAAAATTGTACTTGTATGTACTCGTTTTCTAGCTGTAGCACCCGTATATAGAATGCAATAGATACATTTATAAAAAATCTATAATCAGCCTATATTTAATCCGTGGATTGTGAAAAGGGATACGTCAGCGTGCCATTAAAGAGGAATATATCAGCGAAAGAGAGAATGTCGAGAAGACACAGGCATAGTAAATGACACGCCATTGTGCATCTAAAATTTTGTAGTGATAACGAAAGCTTAAAAGTGCATCTCGCCGCGCATAATAGCCTGACATAAAGTAGTTGTTTCGGGCATCGGCCGCAAATTCAAATCTTCTAAGAGTACTTGCTTACACAACTGATATTGCCGAAGAGCGTCATTACGTCTCCCTTGCAGCGCATAAATGCGCATCAGTAAGCGATAAGCAGCCTCATCGCAACGATTCTCTTCAATGATTTCGTTGGCACAGCGTACAGCATTTTCATAAGAGCACTGTCTCAGGTAGTGCTCAGCCAGGGTATGGCACATTTCTAAATGAATCTGCCGCAATTGTTCACGAAAAGCAAAAGACCAATCCGCATAGAGATCTTCCATCAGGAAGGGACGAATATACAAAGAGTTGGCAATCTCATAATAGGATACAGCGTTCTCACCTTTTAATTTGCGTCCGGTATTATACAAAAGCATAAACTCATCAACATCAGAATGCACATGAAGTGCAGGATTGAGTTGATAAATACTATTTTTGTATAAAATATACTTGTCCTGTAACCCTGACCCATCCTGGAGACAGCGACGCAGAATACTCATGGTGACATTGAGCTTGCGTAGCGCAACTTTTTCGGGATCCTCCGGCCAGAAAAGAGCCATCAGTGTATCTGCGGTGGTACTGTGATCTGTTTGTGCCACGAGATAGCGTAAAATTGCTTGTGCGTTACGATTAGGACAAAGAGGTATAGGTGTTCCACAATAGCGTATTTCAAAGGGTGCCAGACAGATCGCATATAATGAGTGGCCTTTATCCTCCTCTACTAACGAAAGTTTCTGCGCTCCATGGATCCCTCCCTGGGATATGCTGGTGTGCTCCGTCTCATTTAAGAGGCTGATACAGAGCGCATTGAAGGTGGTATTTTTTGACTTTATCTCCTCCTGGATCTCTATAAAATGATCACTGACTTCTTGCATCTTATGTTGGAGCTGACTATAGCGTGTATATTCTTTCATTAACAAATCCAACAAATGAGCGATATGCTCTTGCGCTGGTGTTAAATGCTCACTCGCTATCTTTAGGAGCGGCATACCCTCATTATAGCGCCCTTGTTGAATGTACTCTATTCCTCGCTCAAAAAGATGCTTGACAGAGAGATTGCGCGATGTATTGGTGGAATCCTGCATGTTATCCTTGTCGAATGAGTTCATGTATTGCTCCCCAAATCTTTTTTTTATCCCAGAAATCACTCTGACTTTTTACCAACCAGCAATGCTTATGTACCATAGGTGCTTGATGGCAACAATAATCTGATGCAAAGTCGATTTTTTTGCAAACTTCTTACCATTCGATTCAACAAATCATCCCACTTCGAGAGAATGTTCCTTATGGAATAGATACGTCTAAAATAGAGTTTTCCCACCATGCTCTATTTTATTTCTAGAGTAACTTACTCCCCTGGCGGGCAGTACAAGATGGAGCGTTGTGCTCCACGTATAGAAAGCTGGAGTTGTTTTTATTTATCTACTCATATTGCTCTTCCTCCTAGAATTTCTTTGCTTTTTTATGAGAGTACTAAAACTCCCTACTTGTGCAACAAAAACATCGTCATTATAGAATAAATACCAAATCAGACAATGCTGAGATATCCATTCAATGCAACGACAGGTAAATAACAACAATACATTTATTGGCTACTTGCTAACTGGCTCTCTATCTTTTCGGGTGAAAGCGGGGTGCAGGGGCGGCAGCCCCTGACGGAGCGCGATGGCAGGCATGACAGTCCTCGCCATGATTCCCTTCCCTCATCACCCGGAAGGATAAAGAGCCCGCTAACTTACATAGAATTACTCGATAAACCTGTAAGCAAGCAAGTACATCTTGCACTGGCTGTTATTTTTTTGGCAATAATAAAATTATATGTTATACCCATTTATGTATAATACATTCTATTTATTCTGTCAATCAACTACCAAATTTACGTTTTGTGACTTTTTAAAATTGCTATTGTAATAAAAGTAATTTTAAGGTTATTTAACCTTCTTATAATAAGAATTCTTCTTTGAATAAATGATTTTCAAGAAAATTAGCCCTTTACTTTTTAAGTCATAAACAAAATAGAGATTAAATGTAAAGTAATTATAAATGTGCTCATGTTACTCTTCACAAGAAAGCAAAACAAGACACTATCGATGTGGCGATGCTGCTACATTCCTCTTTTTTCATTACATCGTCGTAAGAACTCCGCATTGGTGATATTCTAGCATTTTGCGTCAGAGATGAAGCTGATTAAAAAGATGCCTGCAATTGATACGGAACAATTAGAAAAACCAACCAGGCATGTGGTAGTGCTGCTTCATACTGTCATGCAAACGCTAAACATCTAGCATTCAAGCTTTTTTCGCTGCTGGCAACGTAAAGGATGGATGTCACTTTTAGTTCGTTCATGCACAAGCAATGATACAGGAAACCCAAAAACATAAGCGTCAAGTCAGTACTGGCACGTATGTTTCAGCGCTTAACAAGAGGTATTCATAATGGCAAAAAAGGTTTTAGTCATTCTCTCTGAATGGGGTTATTGGGGTGAGGAACTGGTTGGTCCTCTGGAAAAATTAGATGCCGCAGGATATGAGCTTATCTTTGCAACCCCAACAGGTAAGCGACCAACGCCTCTGCCTCCCAGCATGGATGCTGATTTCATTGATCCGCCACTCGGAAAATCGGTGACCAGTAAGGAAATGGCCAATAAAGTTCGCGAACTGGATCAATCAAAACGGTTGGACAATCCTCTCAATATCTCAGCGTGGTTGCCGGATCGACCTTACTATAGCTCGGCAAATTTATTGCGCGAAATGGAAGCCTACAACAATGGAGTAGACCAGGTGCAAAAGGAGATCGCTCCCTATGCGGCTATTTTGATCGTAGGTGGAAGTGGTCCAATTGTCGATCTGGCGAATAATCACCGCGTCCATGATCTACTGCTCAGCTTCTATCGAGCAGGCAAACCAGTCGCAGCGGAATGCTATGGAGTGGCCTGTCTGGCCTTTGCTCGCGATTGGAGTGAGCGTAAAAGCATTATCCAGGGCAAACATGTCACCGGTCATTGCAAAGAATATGACTACAAAGATGGGACTGGTTTTGTGGGAAGCGATATCAACATGGGCCCACCACCATATCCCCTGGAATATATTCTCAGGGATGCAACCGCACCAGGCGGAGAATATCACAGCAACTTTGGACGAGAAATCTCAGTTATCGTAGATTATCCATTTGTGACTGGCCGTTCCACCCACGATTCCTACACGACCGGTGAGAAGCTCGTCGAAGTCCTGGAAAATGGTCTCACACGTTACGGCTGGTAAGACGAACGCAGTAGAGCCATTGAGGAGAATAGGCATGGCAGGTAAAACTGGGCGATTTGCCATCATTGAACAATTCCTGGCAGACGGTATTGATCACATGTTCGGGAATCCCGGCACCGTTGAGCAAGGATTCCTGGATGTACTCAGCGAATATCCAAATTTTAAGTACATTCTGACCTTGCAAGAGACTGTCGCATTAGCGATAGCCGATGGCTACACGCGAGCAACAAAAAAACCAACGGTGGTACAATTGCATAGCGGCGTGGGACTGGGAAACGGGATTGGGATGCTCTATCAGGCTAAACGTGGTCACGCCCCCCTGGTGGTGATCAATGGAGAAGCTGGCATCCGCTACGATGCGATGGATGCCCAAATGGCGGCTCAACTGGTAGAGATGGCAAGACCTGTGACCAAATGGGCAACACGAGTAGTTGATCCAACCTCCCTGCTACGTGTATTACGTCGGGCAATCAAGATAGCAGCTACCCCTCCAATGGGTCCCGTTTTTGTCTGCCTACCAATGGATGTTCTTGACGCGTTACAGCTAGAAGATGTAATTCCAACGTCATTGCCGAGCACACGGGCCCTACCTGAGTCTCAGCATCTCTTACAGGCGGCACAGCTCCTCAAAGATGCTCAACGACCAATGATTATCATGGGCGATGGCGTTGCGACATCTGCCGCTCAGGAGGAGCTCACGCGGGTAGCAGAAATTCTGGGGGCGGAAGTATGGGGGGCAGATTCGTCAGAAGTGAATATGAGCGCTGCGCATCCGCTTTTCAAGGGACAACTCGGACATATGTTTGGCGAGCATAGCCGCGCCATTACCACACAAGCGGATGCCGTACTCATCTGTGGAACCTATGTCTTCCCTGAAGTCTTCCCGGCTCTCTCTGAGGTGTTTGCTCGTGATGCGAAAGTCGTACACATCGATCTGGATGCGTATGAAATAGCGAAAAACTTTCCCGTCGATCTGGGACTGGTGAGCGATCCCAAAGCAACGCTGGCCCGCTTAGCAACCGCGTTGCAAACCAGCATGAACGCTGACCAGAAAGCCGCTGCTCAAACGCGTATCACCAGACATGCAGCCGAGAAAGAGCAAGAAAAAGCCCATCAGGATGAGGCGAACCAGGCCAGACGCGACACGATGCCCCTTCATGCCTCGCAATTTATGGAAGAGCTAGCTGCGCAACTACCGTCAGATGCCGTTATCTTCGATGAGGCTTTGACCACCTCTCCAGATCTGGTGCATTACCTGCCTCCAACACAAACAGGGAGCTATTTCCTGACACGCGGTGGCTCGTTGGGAGTTGGCCTGCCTGGAGCATTGGGACTCAAATTAGCGCATCCTGATAAAACAGTCATCGGCTTCAGTGGCGATGGTGGCAGTATGTACACCATTCAGGCGCTCTGGACGGCGGCACATCATAAGATTGGAGCCAAGTTCGTCATTTGTAACAATCACAGCTACGAATTGCTGAAATTAAATATTCAACAATACTGGCGTGAGCGCGATCTACCCGAACGTGAATTCCCCACATCCTTTGAACTGACCGATCCAGCGATTCGCTTTGATGAGCTGGCACAGGCACTGGGGGTCCAGTCCGCGCGAGTAGAAACCCCGGAACAGATTGCCCCGGCTATTCGCCAGGCATTAGCTACCGATGATCCTTTCTTGATCGAGCTGATCATCACCAACGAAGTCCCCGATCACATTGTTCATAAAGCGGTCAACAAGTATGGCATAGCATAAACGAATGCTATGACGCATCGGCATCATATGTTAGCACATGAAGGAGCAAGATAATGGCAACGACATTTGCAAGAAAATTTTATGATGAACAACTAGACTATCTTTCTGCACATGATGTTGATGGCCTGATCGATGATCATTATAACGAGGATGCTATCCTGGTGGGCTTTGATTTCACCGTCAAAGGGAATGCTGCCCTCAAGGAACATTTTCGCAACTATCTTAAAACTCTCGGACGCATCGATGTCAAATCCACCGATAAATTCAATGAAACAGCTGACACTATTTTCTTTGAAGCCAGTGTAGTAACCGATCTGGGACCAGCCACTGTCTTTGATGCCATTGTCCTCAAAAATGGAAAAATTTCATACCATTTTACCGGTGTGAAATAAGCCATCCCATTGCAGCGGTAACATCGCCAGACAATGCTGTCCGTGTGATTACCTGTGTTCCGCAGCAGGAGAAGAAACATTCTCTTGCTTGCGGAGCCGCAACACTAACATGCAACTGCTGATATTTATGCGAGAGGGGACATCGTTTATGAAAATTTCACTGACAGTTAATGGTACTCAGAATACAGCGAACGTTGAACCAAGGATACTTCTAGTGGACTTTATTCGCGATACCTTGAATTTAACGGGGACAAAGTTAGGCTGTGACACAGGCCAGTGCGGCACCTGCGTCATCCAGGTCAATGGTAAACCTGTAAAAAGCTGCTCTATGCTGGCGGTACAGGTGGACGGCTGCGATGTGAAGACCATTGAGGGCGTCAGCCAGCATGGACAGTTGAACACACTCCAACAAAGTTTGTGGGAAAAGCACGGCCTGCAATGCGGTTTTTGTACGCCGGGCATGATTATGACGCTGCTCGATTTTCTGCAACATAATGAAGATCCCAGCGAGGATGAGATCCGCAGTTGCCTGGAAGGGCATCTCTGCCGCTGTACTGGCTATCATAGCGTGGTGCGGGCGGTACGCGATGCGGTGGTAAAGGCGCGGCAGACACAGTCAGCAGATCTTCTGGTAGGAAGCGCAGACTAAAGTTTCTCGATATCATCCCATCCTTTTGACACGAAGAATATTTACTATAAAAAAGAGGGAAGAGATTGTGGTTCAAAAGACCTTTGGCGCTCCGCTAAAAAGCCGCGAAGATCCGCAGATGCTCCAGGGAGAGTCGCCGTATACAGCCGATATCAAACTACCAGGCATGTTGCATATGGCAATCTTACGCAGTGAATATGCTCATGCGAAGATCAAGCATATTGATACAAGCGAAGCTTTGAAGATGCCTGGCGTAGTGCGCGTGATCACAGGAGATGATCTGACAGGCAAGATTATGCCTCTGCCCTGTATCTGGATACCGGGAGGCGTTGAAAGTCATTTCCCGCCCCATCCCTTTGGCTTACCGGGAGCAGGTGATGTACTGGCAAAAGATAGAGTGCGTTTCATCGGCGACTCGGTTGCCGCAGTTGTGGCTGAAACGCGCTACCAGGCGTATGATGCACTGGCGGGCATTCATATTGACTACGAGCCATTACCAGTTGTGGTAGATCCCGAAGATGCGTTAAAAGAAGGAGCCCCCCTCCTCCATGACGCAGTTCCTCATAATTTAAATGCCGATTGGACCTGCGGTGATAAAGCCGCAGCGGATAAAGCGATTGCTGAAGCCGAAGTAGTTGTCAATCTGTCTATGTATAATCAGCGTACGATCAATAATCCTCTTGAGCCACGTAGCGCCATCGGTAACTATGATCCGGTGACAGAAGATTACACGCTCTGGGCTACCACACAATCACCCCATAATCATCGTTTCCTGCTATCGGTACTGGTGCTCGGCATACCATTTAACAAGTTACGTGTCATTGCCCCGACGATTGGTGGGAGCTTCGGTACCAAAGGCTATATTTATCCAGACATGGCCCTGGTCCTTTTCCTGTCTAAGGAGCTGGAACGTCCTGTAAAGTGGGTTGACACGCGCAATGGCTTGATGCGTTCCACAGTGCAGGGTCGCGATCATAAACAGCATGCAACCATCGCAGGCACAAAAGATGGTAAGATTACTGGCTTGCGCTGTACCAGTTACGCTAATCTAGGGGCCTATCCTTCCACCATCGGCCCTGGCGTGGCGACCGCATTGATGGGACGCAGCCTCAGTGGTCCCTATACCATCGAAAACGCCTTCTGTGAAGTCTTCGCGGTCTTTACCAATATTGTGCCACTGGGAGCACAGCGCGGCTCAGGACGTGCTGAGGCGACATTCTTGATGGAACGCCTGGTCGACCTCTACGCGGCAGAGATTGGGATGGACCCGGCAGAAGTGCGTCGTAAAAATATGGTGCCTCCAGACCAGTTTCCTTACGACAATCATCTTGGTTGGACCTACGATTCGGGCAACTACGGCGCGGCCCTTGAACGTGCGCTTGAAATGGTGGATTACGCGCATATCAACGAACGCAAAGCAGAGGCCAGTCGGCGTGGGAAACGCCTCGGCGTCGGTATCGCATCTTTTGTGGCGATTTGTGGCGTTGGACCATCCACGCGTATGTCGAAAGAAGGGATGCTCGGGGGGACATGGGAGAGCGCGAATATCCGAGTTCATCCAAGCGGTGAAGTGGGAATCACGCTCGGTTCCAAATCAACCGGACAAAGCCATGTGACAACCTTCGCGCAAATTGCCGCCGAAGAACTTGGCGTCGATATGGATAACATTCGCGTCTATCACTCCGATACCCAGAAGGCTCCCTATGGACAGGGTACATATGGCAGCCGCTCATACAGCGTTGGTGGCCCGGCCATGTATATGGCAGCTCAGAAGATCAAAGAGAAGATCCGCAAGGCCGCAGCTCATATGTTTGAAGCAGCAGAAGAAGATGTGGTTTATGAAGGCGGAAAGGTCTTTGTGAAGGATACACCTCAAAAGGTCAAGACATTCCAGGAAATGGCGATGGCACTCTGGTACGGCTGGAATCTCCCCGCAGGGATGGAGCCAACCCTGGATGAGACCAGTTTCTTTGATCCTGCCGACTTTAATTATCCCTTTGGGACACATATCGCGGTTATTGAGATAGATAACCAAACAGGTCAGGTTGATCTGGTACGCTATGTGGCAGTTAATGACGCTGGCCCCCTGGGAAATCCTCTGGTGGTCAATGGGCAGGTTGAGGGAAGCATTACCCATGGCGCAGGGCAGGCCTTGATCGAGCGAGCGGTCTACGATGAGCAGGGAATTCTTTTGACGGATAGCTTCACGAGTTATGCGATCCCCAGATCCACCGATCTGCCTGAGTATGAACTTGATTATACTGTCACTCCCTCACCCCATAATGCGCTGGGTGTCAAAGGGGCTGGGGAAATCGCCACTGTTCCTCCGGCGGCTGCGATTGGGAATGCCGTGTGTGATGCCCTCGCTGACCTGGGTATAAAACATATTGACATGCCTTTTACCGCTGAAAAAATCTGGCGCGTGATGCGCGACGCCGAACAAAAGAAGAACGCGGCCAGCAATGGACACCACGTTTAAGTTGGATTACATCGACACAGAGGAGAATAATCGATGATCCCAGCACCATTTGATTATGCGGCACCAACAAGCCTCGAAGAGGCAGTAGGGTTGCTCAATGAGCATAAAGGGGCGCGCATTCTGGCCGGTGGTCACACACTCTTAAACGAGATGAAAATTCATTATATTGACACGCCATCAATGCTGGTGGATCTCCGCCGCATTCCTGTCCTGCGCGGCATCAAGCACGCAGAGGATGGAACCCTACGTATCGGAGCAATGACCACCTTTGCAGAGATTGCCAGTGATCAAGGCATTCTCAAACGCTATATGGCACTGGCAGAAGCCGCCAATAGCACTCCAGATACCCCTGTGCGTAACTGGAGCACGATCGGTGGAAACCTGGCGGCCAGCAGCGTAGGGGCAGATCTCCACGCCGCCATCCTGACATTTGAAGCAACGCTCAACGTCTTCGGACGACAAGGACTACGTACGATCACAGCGCATGATTTTATCTCTGGAGGTTTTGTACTTGCAGCTGATGAAATCATTACATCTCTCGATTTCCCTGCCACTGCTCAGAAGAGCGGGAGTGCCTATGAAAAATTCAAAAATCGTGCCAGCGGCTATGCAGTCTGTGGAGTTGCACTCTACGCTGTACCAGCCTCCGATGGCACCTTACGCGAATGCAGGGTGGCAGTTACGGGAGTCACCAACCATGCCATCCGTCTCCCACACATAGAAACTATTCTTCAGGGCAAGCGTCCAGATGAAGAATTGGTGATAACACCCAATATGATCAGCGAAGAGCAAGATTTCATTGTCGACCTTGCCGCATCCGCCGAATATCGTGCCTATCTGACACAGGTGCTCATTGGGCGAGCACTCAAGCAAGCAATAGCAGAGACAACAAGTCTATAGGAAATTCTTTTTCAGAATCACCGGGCATGCTGTCCAGGCAGATAGCAAAGCCAGTTCAAGTGATGAGTCAAACGAGATTAAAACGAGATTAAGGAGAAAATTCATGTCTACGACAAATGCTCTTACAGAGAACGAAGTGCGACAGTTTGTAACTACCTGGTTTCATAAACTCGATATCCATACCCCACTCGAAGATTTTCTCTCGATGGTCGCGGATGAGAGCATTGAATTCCGCTTTCCTGAGGTAACGGTCACCGATCAGGCTGGATTAATCGATTGGTATAACCGGGTCACACACTCATTCTTTGATGAGGTACACGAGACAAAGGAATTGACCATTACGCCAGAGAGCAATCGGGCGAAGGTTGATCTTTTAACACACTGGCAGGCCAGTACCTGGGATGCACCTGCCGCCAGGAGCCAGCGCATTGAATTTCTAGCACAGCAAACGTGGTATGTGGTGCGTTCAAACAAGACGGGGCAACCAGTTGTGAGCAGCTATCTGGTCAACTCATTCGATCCTGTCGGTGACTCTGCCGCATTGCCAGTGAAATAAGCCAGAGATGCAATCTCACAATTGAGTATATTGACCAGCTGATCGAATGACAGTGTGGTTGTCTGATCAGTCTGGTTGGACGATAGAGATCTTTTATCGCATAAACAGCAAGATAGTGAAAGGATAGATCAGACCATGAGCACATCAGTTGAGACGACCAGTGCAGTGGTGGCGGCCTACTATGAGACGGTAAATACGGGCGATTGGGATCGTTGGCTGGAGCTCTTTG
The DNA here is from genome assembly GCF_008326305.1 of Dictyobacter arantiisoli. Classification (GTDB taxonomy): domain Bacteria; phylum Chloroflexota; class Ktedonobacteria; order Ktedonobacterales; family Ktedonobacteraceae; genus Dictyobacter; species Dictyobacter arantiisoli. Next base: position 85,546 of record NZ_BIXY01000016.1, read on the forward strand.
ACGACAATGTCGTTGTGGATGAGCAACTGGCGGGACATGTTGAAGGAATCGGCATTTTGCGCGGAGCCGTCAGCGGCTTGAAAAAAGGGTATTCTAAATTCCAGAATAAACCGGTACACACAGTCATTGATGGTGATCAGGCATGCGTCGTTTCGCATATTTCGGCCGCCAATGCCATCGGTGTCCCGATTGAAGCCAACGTTGCAAATTACTTTCGGCTTGCCAATGGCAAAATCGTGTACATGGCAAATTTCCATGATACTGTCCCTTTTGCTCCGTTCGTCAATCAGAAGTTAGATTAATACGGGAGCTGCTATGAGTGCTTATGATTTCATTATTGTCGGAACTGGCTCAGCTGGATCTGTCCTGGCCAACCGCTTGAGTGAAAACCCTTCCGTGCAGGTATTGGCATTAGAAGCAGGGGGATCAGAAGTACCGGCCAATGTCAACAATCCGTCTTTATGGTTTACCTTGCTTGGATCATCGATAGACTGGGATTATACGACCGTGCCACAGCCTGGCCTTGATGGACGTATTACCCATGAGCCGCGTGGTAAATTGCCTGGTGGAAGCAGCAATCTGTATATTATGATGCATATTCGCGGTCATCAATCTGATTATGACTCCTGGGCCTATAATGGCTGTCCGGGCTGGAGTTATCAGGATGTGCTCCCCTATTTCCAGAAATTAGAGCGCCAGGAGGATAATACCAGTCCCTGGGCTGGCAAAAATGGACCACTAGAGGTCGCAAATGCTCAATTGCATGAGCCCAATCCTACCTCTAAAGCTTTTATCGAAGGTTGTCACGAATTAGGCTATCCCATCACTGAAGACTTCAATGGACCTGACATGGAGGGGGCTGGTTGGCATCATGTCAATATTAAAGATGGGAAACGCCATAGCACAGCCGTTGCGTATCTCAATCCCGCGCTGGAACGACCTAATTTGACATTACAAACGAATGCCCAGACAACCCGTCTTCTCTTTGAGGGAAAACGCTGCATGGGTGTGGAATACAGCCAGAACGGTAAGATCCAGCGGGTGACCGCCAGGCGCGAAGTTATTGTCTGTGCGGGAGCCATTGAATCGCCCAAACTGTTACTCCTCTCCGGCATTGGCAATCCCAGTCAGTTGAAGGAGTATGACATTCCCCTGCTGGCCGAAGTTCCGGGCGTAGGCGAAAACTTCCATAACCACGTGTTGACAGGCGTGATCAATGAAGCTTCGCAACCAGTGCCAGCTGGTCATCAAAATCTTTCAGAGAGCGCTCTATTCTGTAAATCAGAGCCGGGTTGGGTAGGACCTGACCTGCAAATCGGCTTTGTCCATGTGCCTTTTAATATCATCGTTGGGCAGGGATATCCCAACTCCATGAGCATTTTACCGGGCCTGGTTCGTCCACTCTCACGCGGTTGGATCAAATTGGCAAGCAAGAATCCACTTGCGAAACCTCTGGTAAATCCTAACTATCTGGGGGTGCCTTCCGACCTTGAGCGTCTGGTGAAAGCCGTTAAAATCGCACGCCAGATCTTTGGAACACAGGCATTCTCTGGTTGGGTAAAGCAAGAACTGATGCCTGGTCCTACAGTTCAGAGCGACGCGGAGGTACGAGCATTCGTAAAGCAAACCGCTGATTCCTATCATCATCAGGTTGGTTCCTGCAAAATGGGACTGGACAATATGGCAGTAGTCGATCCAGAGTTACGCGTCTATGGTGTGGAGGGACTGAGAGTCGCTGATGCCAGCGTGATGCCCTTTGTTCCCTCTGGCAATTGCCACACGGGCATTCTGATGATTGGAGAGAAGTGTTCAGATCTGATCAAAGCAACCCATAGCTTATAAGTCATGCCATTAAACACATCTTTACCCGCCAGGAATTGATTATCTGTTGTGTTACAGCACGCTTACGAAGGAGATCACAATGGGGCTGCAAGGAAAAAAGGTCGGTATTCTGATTGAAAGCGACTACTATGAAAAAGAAATCTTTTATTATGAGCATCGCTTTCCAGAAGAGGGTGTAGAACTCCATTTCATGAGCCGGATGTGGGGTCAACCTTCCATAATGTTTACCGGACACGAGTATAAAGCTCCGTTCGAATGCCATGAAAGCTTTGAGAACATGGATGATGCAACCCTCAAAAGCTTTTCAGCCATTATCGTTCCATCCGCCATGGTTTCTGATCGCCTCAGATATACCGAGGATGTAACCAAGATACCGCCAGCCACCGAATTCCTGAAACGGGCCTTCGCCGAAAAGAGCATCCTTAAAGGGATTATCTGTCATGGAATGTGGCTGGTCGCGCCGGCGCCGGAACTCGTGCGAGGACGCCGAGTGGTCGCACATAACAATTTGATCGGTGACGTTCGCAATATGGGCGCAATCTATACCAATGAAGATGTGGTCGTGGATGGGGATCTGGTTACGGGGCGATCAGGTCCGCTGTGTCACTTTTTCGCACATACGATCCTGGACATTCTGGCCCATCAATAAGCAGTGAGGAGAAAGCAAGCATGGCTACACTGGCATTTTCACATGTCGCGCTCACTTGTCAAGATCCTCTGAGTATCGAACGCTTTTATACGCAATACTTTGGATTCACACGCGCCAGAGTGATAGCAATCGGCGAGGGTCAGGTCGTCTTTCTCAAGCGAGAGGATACCTATCTTGAGTTGTTTCCAGCAACACAGGTGGCACCTCTGGCATCCGCTAAGGGCTCCGGGCCTGAATATCCAGGTTGGCGTCATCTCGCCTTCGCGGTTGAAAATGTCGATGCCGCCCTGGCGGAGATTGGCAATGCCGCCAGGATCACCTTAGGTCCAATCGATTTTGATAGCGTCATTCCAGGCTGGCGTACGGCGTGGCTCGCCGATCCCGAAGGCAATATCGTTGAAATCAGTCAAGGCTATACCGATCAAGAGAACCCACCGCAGCTAGAAGACACACCATTGAGTTAGCTTGCACAAAGGGAGACACAATGACAACGCGCATAAAGAAAACCCACAAAGAAAAGCATACACATGTAGAGGATACAGTAGTAGCAACTACTATTGAAACTGAATATGGTTATCCTCATCCTCTAGGTGCTACGATCAACGAAACCGGTATCAATTTCTCCGTCTTCGCGGATCGTGCGACATCCGTTGAGTTGCTGCTGTTTGATGAACATGACGATCCAGATCCCATCTTTACTATCAAGCTTGATCCGCAAAAAAACAAAACCTTCCACTTCTGGCACGTCCTTGTCAAAGGGGTTCAACCCGGCATTCACTATGCCTATCGGGTCGATGGCTATCAGGACGTACACGGCAAGGGAGATAGCTATAATCCCAACAAAGTTTTGATTGATCCTTACGCCCGGGGAAATACTGATGCCCTATGGGATCGTGGCAAGGCATGTAATGGGGAAGACAATGTGACAACCTCGATGCGCAGCGTGGTTATTGATACATCTCATTATGATTGGGAAGGGGATCGGCCATTAAACCGGCTCATGAAAGATACCATCATTTATGAAATGCATGTCAAAGGATTCACTCGTTCTTCTTCCTCAAACAGTCAATATGCAGGCACCTTCTCAGGAGTCATAGAAAAGATCCCCTATCTCCAGGAACTCGGGGTTACAGCGGTCGAACTCCTGCCTGTATTCGACTTTGATCAGAAGGAGGTAAAACAAATCAGCCCCGATGGGACACCTCTAACGAACTACTGGGGTTATGATCCGATCAGTTTCTTCGCACCAGAGAATACCTATTGTGTCTCGGCTGAAGCCGGTGGACATACAAGAGAGTTTCGAGACATGGTCAAGGCGTTCCATAAAGCTGGCATCGAGGTCATCCTGGATGTCGTCTTTAACCACACCAGCGAAGGCAATGAAAATGGTCCGACGATCAATTTCAAAGGTTTTGCGAACAGTTGCTACTATATGCTTTCAGCTCAGGATCGCCGTTATCATATGAACTTTTCCGGCTGTGGCAACACTCTGAATGGGAATCATCCAATCACGGAAAAAATGATTATCGACTCCTTGCGCTTTTGGGTCAATGAAATGCATGTCGATGGCTTCCGTTTTGACGAAGCTGCCATTTTGAGCCGCGATGAAAATGGCATCCCTATGACCTATCCTCCGGTCATATGGAATATCGAATTATCAGAGGTGCTGGCGGATACCAAAGTTATTGCGGAAGCCTGGGATGCAGCCGGGCTCTATCAGATCGGTTACTTTCCAGGATATCGGTGGGGTGAATGGAACGGAATCTTTCGCGATGCGGTACGACACTTTATCAAAGGAGATCAAGGCTACGTCGATGGAAAAACAATTGTGGGGCGCATCGCAGATGTCATTGCTGGCAGTGCCTCGATCTTTGAATTTAGTGGTGAGCTCCCCATTAATAGCATCAATTTCATCACCGCACATGATGGTTTTACCCTCAACGACCTTGTTTCCTACAATGGAAAACACAACGAGGTCAATGGTGAAAACAATAATGATGGCATTAACGACAATTTAAGCTGGAACTGTGGGGCTGAAGGAGAAACCGGTGATCCTGAAATCCTGGCATTGCGCAAACGTCAGATCAAGAATTTTATCACCCTACTCATGATCTCACAAGGTGTTCCCATGTTTGTGTACGGCGACGAGGTACAACGTACGCAACACGGCAATAACAATGCCTACTGCCAGGATAATGAGCTAAGCTGGTTCGATTGGAACCTGGTCGATAAAAACCAGGATATGTTTCGCTTCTTCAAATGGATTATCGCATTTCGCAAACAGCATTCTCTCTTGAGACGCAACAACTTCTTCGAGGGAAAGGTTAATCAGCGCGGATTGGCCGATATCTCCTGGCACGGTTGCAGTCTGAATCATCCGGGATGGCAAGATCCCGAGTCACGCGTCCTGGCAGTAACAATGGGAAGCATTGCCGAAGAAAGCAGCGAGGATGATGCGGACATCCATGTCATGTTCAACATGGACTGGGAAGATCTCGAGTTTGATGTCCCACTCCTGACAGATCGAAGCTGGTACAGAGTTGTAGATACAGCACAACCATCTCCCAACGATATTCTGGAACCAGGACAAGAAGTAGCCTTTACCGGCAACAGCTATCGCGTCGGTAATCGTAGTGTCGTTGTATTAATTTCTCGCTAAAAATTCACAGTTGTCCATTTGCTCTAGATACGAAAGGTAAGGTCATTCATGACTGCTGAAACAAATAAGCAAACCAACAACTCAATATCTTTTCCATTTTCCGACACCATCGCAGGATATATCACCTCGGTAGATAATGGTAAAAAAACCTTTGGTCTACGTACAAGCGATGGTCGTGAATTTGAAGTAAAAACAACAGACACAAGCTACGGTGAGTTACTACGGAACCTGGGAGAAGCCTATCAAGACCCTGGCACATCGCTGGAACATATCCTGGAAGCCGGAAAATACGTATTCGCCTACGGCATCTTCTATCCCGAAGGCGGAGGCTTCACATTCGAGGCCAAACATATCATCTTTACCGGTCCTGAGTTAGGCGATTATCGCTTTGAAAAGCAAGACTGGTGGATCAACCAGATCCGCTCGCTCGCCGAGTTCTACTTCAATGCGCAATTCGCAGATGGCAATGTCGACTATAGCACCTATCGCACCCATCTTACCCTGGAAGGTCAACGCATCGAGAGCAACCGCCAGGAAACAGATACCATCTCGCGTATGATCTACGGTTTTGCCTCAGCATTCCTGCTTACCGGCGAAGATCGCTATCTGGAAGCCGCCGAAAAAGGGACGGAATACCTGCGTGAGCATATGCGCGCCGTCGACGAGGACGAAAATATCGTCTACTGGTATCATGCCATGGATGTGCAGGGCTCGCATAAACGCAAAATTCTGGCCTCACAGTTTGGCGATGACTACGATGCTATCCCAGCTTATGAGCAGATCTATGCGCTGGCCGGTCCTATTCAGACCTACCGTATCACAGGAGATTCACGTATCCTGCGGGATGCCGAGATGACCATCAATCTCTTTGACAAGTTCTTTCTCGATCCAGAAAAGGGGGGATACTTCTCGCACGTTGATCCGATCACCTTTGATCCGCGTGCAGAATCCCTGGGACAGGACCGGGCCCGCAAGAACTGGAACTCGGTTGGTGATCATGCACCGGCGTATCTCATCAATCTCTGGTTAGCAACGGGTGAAGATAAATATGCGGATTTTCTGGTCAACACGGCTGATACAATCGCACAGCATTTCCCGGATCCAGAACACAGTCCATTTGTCCAGGAGAAATTCCATGAAGATTGGAGCCACGACACAACCTGGGGCTGGCAACAGAACAGGGCGGTAGTAGGCCATAATCTCAAAATTGCCTGGAACCTGATGCGTATCAATCACCTGCGTCCACATGAGCAATATACGACGCTGGCAAAAAAAATCGCTGCGATCATGCCCACCGTTGGCATGGATACCCAGCGTGCCGGCTGGTATGATGTCGTAGAACGTGTGCGTAAGGAAGGTGAAGAGTGGCACCGTTTTGTCTGGCATGACCGCAAAGCATGGTGGCAACAGGAACAGGCCATTCTGGCTTACCTGATTCTGCATGGTTCCCTCAAAGAGCCAGAGCACCTGCGCCTGGCCCGTGAATCAAGTGCCTTCTATAACGCCTTCTTCCCGGATCATGACAATGGCGGCGTCTACTTTAACGTCCTGGGAAATGGTCTCCCCTATCTCCTGGGAACCGAGCGCTTAAAGGGCAGCCACTCGATGTCTGGCTACCATTCATTTGAGCTCTGTTATCTGGCCTCTGTTTACACCAATCTGTTGATCACCAAAAAGCCGATGGACTTTTACTTCAAACCGATCTCGGGCGCGCTCAAAGACGATATCCTGCGCGTGCAGCCAGATATCCTCCCACCGGGAAGCGTGCAACTCGAAGAGGTCTGGATCAATGGCGAGCCATATCATGATTTCGATCCTGTTGCCATGACCATTAAACTTCCCCGCCTACAAGAACACCATACGCTTGAAGAGCGTCCGACATGGAGCGGCAATCCTACCCTTTCTCCAACTGCAACGCGTGAGTTGAAGGTACGGGCCCGTATTGCTCCTGTTGGCATAACATTTGACTCGGAACTTGATATCGTTGACGGTATTGCACAGTTACGTCTGTTTGGCAACGTCAATAACGGAGCTGAGAATACCTTAAAGGTGCTGCTGGATACTATCATTTCCACACATCCCAAACAATTTGTATTGAACCTGGAAAACTTACAGTCGATCTCTAAAGAAGCAGCTCGTGTCATGAGCTTTGTAAACGAAAAGTCCGATCTGGATAAAAGCATCCAGATTATCGGTGCCAACGATAGCATCAAAGATGTATTGCGGAGTGTGGACGCGTTAGAACAATTCGATGTTTCAGATGTGGAAGAAACACCTAAAGAAGGTGCTGTACGCTAATTAGTATGCGGTAGAATACATGCTGCTCGGTTATTGAAAAGGAGTGGGGGAAAAATGAAACTACTCATACTTTTGACAAATCAGTCAAAACTCCATTTGATCGATGGGGAACTCCATCCATCTGGCTTTTGGGCGGAAGAATTAGTAGTGCCTTATAAGCGCTTCAAGCAGGAGGGATACGAAATCAATATTGCAACCATCGGGGGCATTCGTCCAACCCCCGATGAAACCAGTATTGATCCTAACTTTTTGAAATATGTCAGGCCGGAGCATTCAGAGAACCACGATCTGGAAGCATCTAAAGAATACATCCAGGTCATTGAGAACCTGACTGATTTACACCATCCTATGAACATCAATACGCTCACTGAAAAACAGATGGCATCCTACGATGGCGTTTACATCAGTGGAGGCCACGGTGCGATTGGGGATTTCACCAAGTCCGACGCTCTTACACAGGTCATCCGCTGGACATTGGAACTGGAAAAACCGCTTGCCGTTGTCTGCCATGGACATTGCGCGCTGCTCGCCTTGCGTGACGGTGAAAGCGTCTGGCCATTCGCTGGCTATCGGATGACCTGTTTCTCACATAGCGAAGAACTTGTCACCAATATGGCGGGTAAACTGCCATTAGTATTAGAGGTTGAAATCAAACGACTCGGTGCACACTATGAGAAAGCCGATACCATCTGGGATTCGCATGTGGTTGAGGATCGCAATCTCTTAACGGGCCAGAATCCCCATTCATCTAAAGCTCTGGCCGAGGCCTTTGTAAAGAAATTGAATAGTGCCAATCAGTAGACGATAGAGTCAGGAGCATGAGAGAGCAGCACGGATTGCCTTTTCTTTCAATCACCTTCAATGGTATTGTTCAAGAAAACAATCCTTGTGCTGTTCTGTTTTCACTGCTGTAAATACTCTTTTCTAACAATCGAATTGTGTAATTCTCTTTGCTTGACACACTATATGTCATAGCGTAGTATATAAATAGATGCTTTTAGTAACAGTAAAATAACAAAGAAACGAGCCGGATAAGCTAGATCCTGTTGCGAAGCGATAAAAAGGAAGATGTAGATGACAAAGGAGTGCACACACATTGATCACATTCATGAAGTTACTCCCAGTGCGGACGGATGTGAGGATTGTTTAAAAATCGGAGATACCTGGATACATTTGCGCCTCTGCCTGGAATGTGGGCACGTTGGCTGCTGTGACTCATCAAAAAACAAACATGCAACCAGGCATTTCCATAAGACAAAGCATCCAATTATTCAGTCATTTGAACCTGGCGAGGACTGGGGATGGTGCTATGTCGATCAGGTGGAACTTGAATTCAGCGAATAAAAGATGCGCATACTATGCCACGCATTATGCGGCATATGACACAGCACATACGTATTCAGCTCAGTAAAAGGAAAGAGAAAGATGAAGATTGGTATCATTGGTACTGGCCGTATTGGTTCTACCCTGGCTCAACTTTTCGCCAAAGCAGGCCATGCTGTTGCGATTAGCAATTCGAGAGATCCAGAGACGCTCGCCTCCCTGGCCGAAACGCTTGGTGCAAACGTCCAGGCTATGCATCCAGATGAAGCGGTCCAGTTTGCTGACTGTGTCTTACTCACCATTCCCTGGATCAAACGAGATACACTTCCGCCAGCACGACTATTTGAGAATAAAATCACCATTGATGCGACGAATCATTATGGACCACGCGGAGTGGTTGATCTGGGGGAATCAAGCTCGAGTGAAGAGATGTCGAAACAATTGCCTGGAGCGCGCTTAGTAAAAGCCTTTAATACAATGTACTATGAAACCCTACGCACGGGTGGACGGAGCGCGCCCGAAGAACGGCTGGCCCTTTTCATTGCCGGAGATGACTCTGAAGCCAAAGCAGTCGTTGCCCGACTGATTGAGGATATTGGTTACGCCGCAATTGATAGTGGCTTCCTGCGTGAAGGAGGCTTGATCCAGCAACCTGGCTCGCCCATCTATAACGTTCCTATGAACTTTTCAGAAGCCCAACGCCTCCTGGCGGATCTCAAATAGTACGTTTTTAGAGAGCATCTAATTCAATGGTCTCTATAATCTCCAACTATGAATTTTCGTGCTCCTGGTGTTCAAAAAGGTTTAAGCATGTGGAGCAGAAAACGTATGCTCAGCACACATTTTCTGCTCCACATGCTTAAAGCGAAAAGAGCACAAAAAAACCGCCAGCTTGGCGGCTAAGGAAAATGTTCCCGACTGGAATTGAACCAGCGCCACCGGTTTCGGAGACCGGTGCTCTATCCACTGAGCTACGGGAACTTCATCAAGGAGTATACCATATTCGTCAAGCTTTCTCAAGACGCATCTCAAGCCAGGGTGCGCGTCATTTTTTTGCGGGAGGCTTGGCAGGAGAAAAGAAAGATGATACACTGGAAGCAGTAAAGAGTGGAGGATGAGATGGAAGAAGCAATGGACAAAGAATGGCGCGATTTAAGCG
>NZ_BIXY01000017.1 GCF_008326305.1 Dictyobacter arantiisoli
GAATGGGGATATGACAAGAAGGTACAGAAGGGTCATGGGAGGCGAGAAGTGCGGGAAATTTGGACCAGTGTCCAGATGAATGAATGGTTCGAGAAAGAGTGGTCTCATATCGCACAAGTGTTTAAGATGCGCCGATGGGTGAAAAAGGGAGAAGAAGAGCGAGAAGAAATTGTCTATGGCGTGACGAATCTTCCGAGAAAGAAGGCAAGTGCCAGGCGCATTTTGGAGTTGAATCAAAAACACTGGTGCATCGAAAACCGTCTGCACTATCGACGTGATGTGACATTAGGAGAAGATGCCTGTCAAGTTCGCATCAAAAACGCACCACAAGCGCTTGCAGCTTTAAATGGAGGAATCTTAGCATTAATGGATTGGTTGAGCGTTTCCAATGTTGCAAAACAAATGCGTCATTACTGCGCCCAGCCTCATGAAGCTTGCCAATTACTGCTTGACAAGCTTTCACGGTGAAACGGGACTACCAAAAAGCCCTGCTTTTGTGCTGCCAGATCTTGAGGATGCATTGCATCTGTGCTATACTATCTCTATGATACCTGCATGTCTGTACAGGTATGCGTGAAAGGTAAAAGTCTATGACTACCAGATCAGTGTCTGCGCAGCCATCTCTGTCTGACCCTGCTATGGATGAGTTATGCCAGGAGCGCGTTATTCACGTTGAACATGTTACGGCAATTCGCCATGCTCTCCTTCAGAATGCTGAAGCCCAGCGTATTGCGACCCTCTTCTCCGTCCTGAGTGATCCCACCCGTTTACAGGTGCTCCACGCTTTATTAATTGCTCCCGGTGGAGAGTTATGCGTGTGCGATCTAGCTACGGGCCTTGGACGTGATGATACGACAATTTCGCATCAATTACGTGTCTTGCGTCAGCATAAAGTGGTTACCATGCGTAAAGTTGGTCGGGTGGTCTACTATCGACTGGTGGATAATCACATCCGACAATTGTTACATATGGGTATTGACCATAGCAATGAACCGTCAGAGCAGGAGGTATGCTAATGAGTGTGGAACACACACATACACATTCGCATTCGCATGCACATTCCGCTCATCATGACCATACGCATGGGATGGCACGCAACACATTAAGAACAGCTTTTTTTCTGACCATAGTAATCCTACTGGCAGGTTTACTGGGCGGTATTTTCTCGCATTCGCTGGCCATGCTTTCCGATGCTGGTCATACCCTCACGGATCTGTTTGCTCTGGGATTAGCCTGGTTTGCGGCTATACAGTCTGAACGGCCATCAAATGAACGAAAGACGTTTGGTTACCATCGTGTTGGTATCCTGGTGGCGCTTTTAAATGCGGTGATATTGATTATTATTGCCATTTTGATTGCCTGGGAGGCTATCCAGCGTTTCCAGCATCCAACGCCAGTGCAACCGCTGATTATGTTCGTGGCAGCGGCAATTGCCATCGTGATCAATCTTTTCATTGGTTTTGGCCTGCAAAAAGACAGCCATAATCTCAATATACGAGCCGCCTCACTCCATGTTTTTGGGGACGTCGGTGCCTCGGTCGGGGTTATTCTGGGTGGTGTGATTATCCTGTTGACTGGCTGGACCTTTGTTGATCCCTTGTTGTCAGTTGCGATCGCTCTTTATATAGCCTATGGCGCCTGGGGTATTGTGCGTGAGACGACGGATATCTTGCTGGAGGCTGTACCAAAGGAGATTTCTTTGGAGCAATTAGTGGGGGATATGAAACAGATTCAAGGCGTCAATGCGGTACATGATCTGCATGTCTGGTGTATTGCCAGTGGAATGTTGACGTTATCCTGTCATATCTCGACCACCGAGTTATCCGGCGTAGAGAACGCGCGCCTTTTGACAGAGGTTAACTCTTTATTACAAAGCAAGTACAATATCAGCCACGCAACGATCCAATGCGAATGTAAAGATCATCAGCAGTCATGCTGCCAGGAGACCAGCCTGTATTGCTGCTTGATTAGCAACAGCAGCGCACACAATCATGACCATGGTAATCATAATCACGATTACCATGAGCATGAGCAAGTTCTGCTTTCCTCGAGGGAAGAGGGAAATCATTATCACTAACTTGCCGGCATCAGCTAGTGTAGCCTGTTCATAAGGAATTATGAGCAGGCTACTTTTTGTGAACGAGGGCGGTTATTCTCCGCTATTGCGGAGTTTATAGACTTTGATAGCGACCTGTAAGGTCAGCCAGTTACCGCGTTCCTGTAAATCAATATCACAGAGCGATTGTAGACGTTCCAGGCGTTGGATAAGCGTATTACGATGGACAAAGAGTTTCTCGGATGTCTTGGTCAGGTTCCCCGCGCATTCCAGATATGTTTCGAGGGTATCGAGCAGATCTGTATTTTTGCGTCGATCATAATTGTCAATATGTGCGATTTGATCCTGGAAGACATCACGTAAATCATCCATATGCGCAATTTTGTAGAGGTAGCGATACACGCCGAGATCGTTGAAGTGTGTCACAATGGGTGGACGCTTACCATCATTCACCTTCGAATCCTGCAAATTTTGTCCCATTTGTAAGGCTTCATTGGCCTCTGCGAAGCCGCGCCGGTAGTCTGCTATATACTGGCAGGTATTGCCAATACCGATAGATAAGAAGACGTCATACTCATTGCGCATCTGTTGAGCCAGATCCTTCAGCCAGGTTTTTAAGCGTGTACCACTGGGATCTTTGCTGAGAGGAATAATGCAAGTAATCAGGTTCTCATGTTCGTAGAAGATAGCTCCTGAATAATTATCCTGGATCCGACGGCGGATAATTCCACTCATGCGTTTATAAGCTGCCTGCAAAGAGGCCCCCTGGGTAAGACCTGTGTTTTCGCTGTTCCCTGCCAACGGAGCGGTGCGTCCACGCTCGATTTTCCCCTGTTTCTGTGTGGACGTTTCCTCATCCCAACGAGCATCCACATGGGTAATCTCGATCATTACTGCGGCGTGTGGTCGTGTCAGATCGCAACCCAGGAAGTGTGCGCGCTGGCGCAATGAATCTTCAGAGTCATTGGTGCCTTGAATCAGATCATCAAAGAAGCCCTTGATCAGATTCTTTTGTGCTAACTGATTTACCAGGTAACTATTTTTGATCGCGATTGCCGCCTGGTTAGCGATAGTTGTCAGGAGGGTTTGATCTTCAGGTGCATAGCGACGGGACTTATTGGAGTAGCAATTAATCAGTCCCAATTGTTCGGTACCAGCAATCAGGGGGGCGGATACCAGCGTTCGATACTGATTATCTTTGAGTGGATTCAGGCGTTCAAGGGTATGCTCATTTTCGTAATCAAGGTCAAGCGATGCGTGGGAGCTATCCTTGTTCAGATTTGCCTCATTAAGCTCGCGGAGACGTTCAAGGGTGGTGCGATCAATATCGATAGCATGGAATTGCCCGCGATCATTGAGATTGGGAGACGTAGCTCGTACGGTCAGCCGTCTGGCCTGTCGGGAGGATTCCATATCGCGTTCACGGGCCTGATCCATCAGCATAATCACACAGAGATCGACCTCCATTAGTTGAACAGTCAGGGTCGCGAGCGAGCGGAGCATATCATCGAGGTACAGGCCTGAACTAATCGTTTGACTTAAGACGGACAGCGTTGTTAATGTACTGAGTTTGCGCTGGGTATTTTCATACAACTGCGCATTCTCGATTGCACTGGCAACCAATGATGCTGTGTTACTTATAAATAGACGATGCTGATCCGTAAATTCGTGAGGAGCAATGGCCTGTACGGTAATCACCCCGATCAAGTGACGGGTTTTGGTGATGATTGGTACGGTCATAATGGACTGAAATTTTTCTTCCTCAAGTTCAGGAAAATAACAAAAGCGCGGATCATCGAGTGCCTCATCAGTGAGGAACACTGCTTTGCGGTGAAGCGCAACCCAACCGGCAATGCCTTCTCCGACCCCCATTGTAATCTTACCTACCAGATGATGGTACTGTTCATTCGTGCTTGCCAGGACAAGCCGTTCCTTGTCTTTATCATACAGATAGATGAATGCAATGTGGCAGGAAGTGGCGCGGACGACTGTGTCCACAAGGTGCCGTAACACGTCATCAAGCCTCAGCGTTGAGCCCACGGTGGAGATAACTTCGTTCAGTAAGGTATTTTCTTGAGTGCGAACCTCGATCTCATTGCGCAACTCGCTGTTCTCACGTTGCAGTTGTTCGAGCGTGAGCTCAGAATCGGCGGGAGAATAGGGAGGGGGAAGCTGATGATTTGTACTTGCCTTGAAAGACATACAACCTCCTGATCTGACAAATGATAGCACAGGTGTGCGTCTGTCACCACTGCTGCAATCATTGGAACCGTGGTTGTTGTAGAAGCCTCGAACCCTGTGAACAAAATAGTACTCTAATGTGTTGATGGGCGACCAATGGTGCATCACTGGAGCGTTACACCATTGGTCGCCCGATACAGGTTAGCTTCATATGGATACTCCGTCCATAACTATATATGAGCCATTGTACCCATTTTCTGGCGCTACGTCTAGAGTTTACACTGTTTTCTTACAAATTTGCTCAAAAATTGATGACAGCATAAATTTACTCTTCTGTGTCAATGTGAATTTCCCTATATCTCTATGTGTTTTTCTCCTGTTGATATCTCCACATGGAGGTACAATTCATGCTACGTGCCGTTTATAGGTAATTGAAGGAATAATTGTATGAACTATCTATTTTCCTTGCATTTTTATGGTGGAGGTTTTTGCTATAGCTGCAAATTGAAAAGTTATTGATGAGTTGACAAGACATAATCATTGCCTGTTATAATTGGGTAAGAGATCCCACATATTTGTGTACAGCGCTGTACGTATTTTTTGTATGGCGTTTTTTCTATGTTGCCCCTAATTTTTTCATCCTTAAAGGAGATACTTCCTTGGCTACTGATACCATTGAGAATGCCATTGCCGAAAGTGGCATTGAAACACGCGGTATTGAGCGTGTTGCTCCCAATGCCCGCACGCACATGCGTATTTTTGACAATTTTACGATGTGGCTGTCGGCAAATCTGGTTCTTTCTACCGTTGCCCTGGGCACATTAGCTGTGCCTATATTTGGGCTTGGTTTCTGGCAAAGCGTCGCAATTATCATTATTTTTAACATCCTGGGAGTCTTGCCCGTTGCATTCTTCGCAACCCTTGGACCCAAGCTCGGCCTCCGTCAGATGACCATCACTCGTTTCTCATTTGGCTGGTGGGGAACCGTGATTATGGCGTTTTTCAACATCGCGGCATGTATTGGTTGGTCAGCAGTTAATGTAATTGTAGGTGCGCAACTGGTACAAGCTTTGAGCAATGGTGCCGTGCCCAGTTGGGTTGGCATTATTGTCATCGCGATTTTGACAACGATTGTAAGTATTTATGGATATAAATATGTGCATCGCTATGAGCGTTTTGCCTGGATTCCCATGGCGATTATTTTTGCGCTGATGATCGTACTGGCTGCCCCCCATACCGTAATTGTACCTGCACCTGTCTTTAGCCTGGGGACATTCGCAGCGATGATCTCTTACGGTGGCGCGATTTATGGCTTTGCTACCGGTTGGAGTTCTTATGCGGCTGACTACAACGTTAACCAGCCTGAAGATACCTCCGCCAGTCGCGTGTTCTGGTTAACCTTCCTGGGTGTAACCATTCCCTGTGTGATCCTGGAAGTTCTCGGCTTAGCCGTTTCGACCGTGGTTGCCTACAATCCCAAAGGGGCTTCAACGGGTGATACGCTCTCTCTGGTCTTAAAGCCTCTGGGCGGTGTTGGTACCTTTATTATGATTTTACTGGCGCTGAGTGTCATTGCGAATAATATTCCGAATGACTACAGCCTGGGCCTCACGATGCAGGTATTGGGGAAGCCCTTTCAGAAGATCAACCGTGCCGTCTGGACATTGATCGGGGCTGTGATCTACATCCTCATTGCTATTCCTTCGTCAGCAAACTTTAGTGGAACACTGGATAATTTCTTACTACTGATCGCTTACTGGCTGGCACCCTGGTCCATTATCCTGATCCTGGAGCATTTCCGCTTCCGCCGCGGTAAATACAACGTTGAAGATTGGAATACACGCAGCAAATTACCACTTGGTTGGGCGGCGATGATCGCAATGTTGCTGGGTCTGGTCGGGGTCTATTTTGGGGCTTCACAGACATTGTTCACCGGCCCTCTCGCCAAAGCATTAGATGGCATGGATCTTGGCCTGGAGCTGGGTGTTGTGGTAGCTGCGATTGTCTATCTCATCCTTCGTCCGATTGAGTTAAAGCGCAGTGCTCGTTAATCCTATTCCCTCGACACTGCTTGCTTGAGCCACTCCTAATTCGGTTACTATAGAGAGGTCTCCCTGGTTTCGGGGATACCTCTTTTTTAGGTCTGCCAGTTATCAGCTTGCGCTGGTTACCTGGGTCAAGAAAGGATTAAATTATGTCGTATGATGTGCTGATTCGTCATGCTCGTTTGCATCGTCAGTCAGAACTGGTGGATATTGCTATTCAGGATGGAATGTTCAGCCGGATTGGGCAAGATTTATCGGCTTTATCCGCCACGCGCGTGATTGATGCCGAGGGGCGGCTCGTTTCTCCTCCCTTTATTGATGGACATGTTCATCTGGATGCTGTTTTGACTGTTGGTCAGCCACGCTATAACTCGTCTGGTACATTGCTTGAGGGAATTCAAATCTGGGGTGAGCGCAAGCCGAGCCTCTCACGTGAGGATGTCAAGCGACGCGTGCTGGAAGAGATTCAGTGGGAGGTGGCACAGGGGACCCTGCATATCCGCAGTCATGTAGATGTATGCGATCCCAACCTGACCGCCTTGCGGGCGCTGCTTGAGGTGCGCGAAGAGGTGCATGATATCTGTGATCTCCAACTGGTGGCTTTCCCACAAGATGGTATTCTTTCCTTCCCCAATGGACGCGAATTGATGCGTAAAGCGATGGAGTTGGGATGTGACGTTGTGGGGGGCATTCCCCACCATGAGTGGACACGAGATATGGGTGTGGAGGATGTTCACTATGCTTTTTCGCTGGCAAAGGAATTTAACTGCGATATCGATTGTCATTGCGATGAGACCGATGATCCTCTTTCTCGCTTTACAGAGATCATGGCCGCCGATACGATTGAGCAGGGCTGGCAGGGACGTGTCACGGGAAGCCATTGTACCGCCATGGGCTCTTATAATGATGCCTATGCATTTAAGCTCATCGGCCTTCTGGCGCGCGCGCAGATGAATGTTATCGCTAATCCTTTTGATAACGTTGTCCTGCAAGGGCGTTTTGATACGTATCCCAAGCGCCGTGGCGTGACGCGCGTCAAAGAATTGTTGGCTGCAGGTGTCAATGTGGCGTTGGGACATGATTCGATTATGGACCCCTGGTTCCCGCTGGGACGCGGTGATATGTTAGCGGCGGCACAACTGGCCCTTTACCTCTGCCATATGAGCGGATATGAAGAGATAGATGCCGTTTTCAATCTGATTACCACCAACGCGGCACGGGCCTTACGCATTCAGGATCGCTATGGTATTGAGGAAGGGAAGCCAGCCGATTTCCTGATCCTGGATGCACCAAATGCCTTTGAGGCATTACGTCTCCTCCCGGCTCGCTTACATGTCTTTAAACACGGACGAGAGGTGGCCACAACAACGTCTGCACGAAGTGTACTGCACCGGGAACATAACAGTGCTGAACAGGTTGTGACTTTCTGTCCTCAAACACAAGCAGATTAACTGTGCTGACTATCTCAGACAATATTGATCGCACGGCCAATTAAAATGGTAAGGATTGTCATGGCGATGATTGCTTCAATCATCATCAAGCATTTAGCAGGCCTGGTCAGCGGATAAGTGTCGGTGGGGCTGAGTGCTGTTGCCCCTGTGAAGGCTAAAAAAAGATAGTCCACAAAGTGCGGTGCCCAGCCCCAGCTATTGCCATCTATCTGTTGTGGAAAGAGAAAATCGCTGGCTTGATGTCCAGCCTGAAAACGCTTGTGAGGACCATCTCCATCAATCTCCCAATACCAGAGTGCAAATACCAGGATATTGCAGAGATAGAGCAATGTCCCTGTACGTAATAAGCCAATCGCTTGTATCCCCTGTTGCCTCTGAGGTAGTGTGACGACCAACAGCACAATGCCTGAGATAAGCGAGACGGTGATAATGCCTAAGAGCACAAATGCCAGGATACGGTTGGTGCGTATCGAAAAGGGATGATTCAGCCAGTAGGCAATGGTTCCAGGTAAAATTATAATAAGTTCGATCACCAGGAGTATCCAACTGGGACCCACGGTAATCCACTCCGGCAAAATCGCATAGAGTGCACCAAAGAGCAAGGCTGCTATCGTTGAAATCCATAAGGGCGCAACTCCTGCATTTTTAGGGCGTTTTCCTGTGGGTGAGAGGGTAGGAGGCTTTAATGGCAATTTATCAGTCTGCCCCATATTCTGTTCCATATTTTCAAAAACTTTCGTCACAGTTATCAATCAGTGAAATAGACTATTAGCATAATATAAGTGTCAATGCAAAGCAACGATCCTATTCTCATGAAATTGGGAGCAATTTCATGGTTCAGGGCGCTCCGTTAGGAGCATGGGCTATTTGGGTGAGAATGTGTCAGCCTCCCAATACCATTGGGATTTTGCTGCTCACTTGCTGTCAAGCTTTATTTGAAGGGCAGGGGTGCAGGGAATTGCATCCCATAGAGGTAAGCTGAGGATACGTGTAAAATCCTATCATAAAGTAATTTGTTATATTGCAGAGAGAAGAGATGCCCATCAAGCAAGCTTGATGGGCGAAGGACAAAGATCGGCTGCTTACGAATCAAGAGGAGCCTCTTCACTTTCTTCTTCCAGCCACAAAGGAAAAGGGCAGGGAAGCCTCAAGTTTTTCTAGAAGCTTGAGGCGTGGGTGTGGGGGGGAAGGTACAGGCGATGCAAGTTTTACAAGCCACAGATCTGAGTCAAGCTGTTGTGTAGCGCTACCCCTAATATGCTGGCGAATATCATGAACCACCTGTAGACGACCCCAATGCTGAAACGGATAGTACTTCTGTTGCTTTTCTTTCCATCTTCTGTCAGAAAAGTGAGAATACTAGGGAGACGGAAATTAAAAGAGGAGGCATAATGCCAACCATTACACTTCAGGACGCCTCGCTACAGGGTCAGCAACAATCACCCTGGCAGATGGATATATTCGAGGAACAGAGCACGCTGCGCGAAATTCTGCGGAGCCGGATCTATCAAGAAGTGAGCGAATATAACGCGCAAAAACGTAGCCAGTCGCTCTGTCTGATCACTCTCATGCCTGTTGACCCCCCACAGGCTGATGCGGCCCCACCTGTAGACTGGCAAACCCATTATGAACGGGCTATAGAGGCATTTAAGAAAAGACGCTATCTTGTGCTGATCAATGGGCGGCAAATGACAAAACTTGATGCGCCTGTTCACCTCACAGATCAGACGACTATCACATTTTTGAAATTAATTCCCCTTATTGGAGGATAACGATGTCAATCAGCGAGCAAGAGCAGCGGCTGCCGATCCTGGCGCCCTTGCTCAAACGTCTCACCAGCAGCGCCCATCAGCCTCAAGCAGAGGATGCGCAGGCCGTGTTTGCTGCCTACCGTCAGGAAATGGGAGATTTCACACAACCTTCGCACCAGGACTGGGACCATCCTGCCCTTGATCTGCTCCTGCAAGAGACAAATAACCAGTTAAAAGTGCAACTGGTGCGCGTGACCCTGCAAGAAATCGACCTGACGTTTGAAAGTGCAGACTGGGAGGATACTCCCTTCCGGCAGGCAATGCAGCTACTGAAGAGAGTGGGGAGAGAACCCCTCACGTATAGCAGTGACGACGTGCGGGGGCTGCTCCAGGATATCCTGAAGCATCTTTCTAGAGAAGGGTACAAAGGTCATCATCATGCAAATGCAACCAATGAACTTGTGTTCGATCTGCTGTTGCGCCTGGAACCGTTGCTCAGACAGCAAGAGTTTTTTGCGCGATGTCAGAAGGAATTGACCTCTTTGCATGCTCTGGCAGCACACTGGGGCGGTTATTATCCCTATCAGGAGGCCTATCGCGCTCGCATGATGCTGGGCAATCTGTTGTTTGCCGATAATCCGCCCGGTCTGGCCTCGCTTTTGCGTGCATATGGCAGAGGCGAGGGACCATCTCTGCAAGAGCAGGCCCAAATCTGTCTGGCGACCTATCATCAGGAACTGGACACCTATAATAATACCTCATCGCATCCGGTGACAGAAATGCTGCTTCAGGAGGCCTACCCACGTTTAAAGGTGCAACTTATCCAGGAGGCTTTGCAGGAGGCCTATGCCTGGTATGAGCCTTCTCAGCAGACGTCTCCCCCCTTTTTTCAGACCGTTTGCTTGTTAGATGTTCTCTGCACCTCGGATTTGCCGTATAACCATGAAGATGTGCGTGCTATCCTTGGCTCCTTGAGTCGTATTCTCCTGCTGCGTAGCAATGGGTATCACAGGGGAGGATATTATAAGTTTAAAGGGTATTACAGGGGAAGATTGGCCGAACATACGCTGTATACTCTCTTCAAAGCCGTGACTTCCCGGTTCACGTCGGCAGAACTGCTGGCCCTGTTTGAGAAAGAAATCAGCCAGCTCTATGAAGCTGTTTCCCAATGTGGGTGGTCCGGGCCCTCCGATTGGGAAAATATGATATGGCTTGAGTTACGGCGTGCGCTTTTTCCTGGGAGCGCAGGGCCATTGCTGGATGTGTTGCAGGCTGCTCCCGCCCCATTTGAGAGTGAGCGTGAACTTCAGATGTTCCTTGCTGCCTATCATCAGGATCTGGCCTGTGGTACGCCTAAAGAGATCGAGCCTGCGGTCCTCAAGCTCCTCAAGCAGAAACTGACGCCGCAGGCAACGATACGGCTGCTCTCTCTCCTGCTCCAGGAAGCACACAATCGCCAGACAATGCCTGATGCCTCCCAACAATCTCACCAGGATGAACAGGCACATTTGCTCTTCAGGACGCTGTGCAAAAAAACGTTGCCCTTCAGCCCAGAGGATATTCATACCATGTTGCAAGGTATGATAACGAGCACGCTCTTCACTAATGGGAACCGGCTCTGGAACGGGAACCGGCTCTGGCGCATCTCTCCTCTGCTGATCGATGTTTTTGCTTTCTACTTTGATCAGCCCGAAGTGGTTGAGACCTGTTATCCTGATCTGGAAGCCATCCGCAAGCTGTTTGAAGCAGTGGAACATCCCATTGGCGACGCCGCTCATGTTCGTCGATTTCGGCTGACGTTGCAGAGCCTGCTTTTGAAGCGCGACTACCCGTTCGACTCTCCACTCCTTCCTGACGCGTGGGCGCTGCCGATTCTCGCGGAACTCAAGGCCCTCTCGACCGAGGTGCGTGATCACTGGCTGGCGCTTTTACACCACTGTGTACGAGCCACCTCTGTCGCTCCTACCGCTCACTGGCAACAGGAGGCGCAAGGTCTGGTTGCGGCCCTGGATAGCGCTACCTTCACCAACACCCTCTATCGCTGGATCAGCTTCTTCACGCACACAAAAGGGGAACGCATGGATGGGAACAACTCGGATATTCTGCGTGGACTCCTCTGGCTCTCCATCGGGAGTAGTGACCGCGCTCAGGCCGCGCTGCTGGCCGATGTGGCAATCGAAGGCTATCACAAAATGCCAGGAGTGGGACCACGCTGCCCCAAGGCGGGGGATGCGGCGGTCATCAGCCTGGAAGGGATGCGAGGGCGGGATGCTATCGCGCAGCTAGAACGCGTCCGCCGGGCGGTCAAACAGGCTTCCTATCAGCAAAGAATCGGGAAAGCGCTTGACGCCGTGGCGCAACGCGAACAGATGACGCGCCTGGATCTGGAAGAGTTAATGATCCCCACATTCGAGCTTGAAGATGCCCAACTCCACATCGCGGTGGAGAACTGGAACGCCCATCTCACGGTGAGCGGGAGAGGAGTGCAACAGCGCTGGTTGGACCCCGCAGGAGAGCCGCAAAAGAACCTGCCAGCGGCGATGAAGCGCACCGCAAAAGAGCAACTGACGGCCCTGACCCGGCTAGTCAAGGATATCGAGCACCTGGTGACCGATCAGCGCACTCGCTTGGAGCGCCTGTTTCTCCATGAGCGGCACTGGACCCTGCAAGACTGGCGTGAGCGCTACCTGGAGCATCCCCTGCTCAGTGTGCTGGCCCGTCATCTGATCTGGCAGGTCAGCAACGGCTCACAGAGCTGGCAGATGATCTGGTATCAAGGAGCGCTGGTTGATCCTGACACGCAGCCGGTGGCGCTCCCAGAGGAGGCGCTGGTCTCGCTCTGGCACCCCCTGATGAGTACGCGCGAGGAGGTTCAGCGCTGGTGCGTCTGGCTGGAAACGCAGCGCATCACGCAACCATTCAAGCAGGCGCACCGCGAAATCTACCCGCTCACGGATGCGGAACGGGTCAGCGGCGATCACTCACGACGTTTTGCTGGACACTACATTCGTCAACATCAACTCAATGCCCTGGCGCGGGCGCGTGGCTGGACCTTTTCCTTGCACAGCAGCTTTCAAGGGTCCATCAGCGGTGATCCGGTGAGGCTAGACCTGCCGCATCTGAGTATACGAGCAGAATTTGAGGTCAACATGGCGGAGGAGGAGTTTGAGATCCCTCGCTACCTCATCACCTCGCAGGTCCGTTTTGGGCGGCTGGGGACGGGAAACCCCTATGGCTATGGCATGCAACGCCAGCCGCTGGAACAGGTGCCACCGCTGGTCTTTTCCGAGGTGATGCGCGACATTGATCTGTT
Organism: Dictyobacter arantiisoli; assembly: GCF_008326305.1. Classification (GTDB taxonomy): domain Bacteria; phylum Chloroflexota; class Ktedonobacteria; order Ktedonobacterales; family Ktedonobacteraceae; genus Dictyobacter; species Dictyobacter arantiisoli. The sequence goes on from NZ_BIXY01000017.1 coordinate 12,798, forward strand.
TGTCAGCGTGACCAGCCTGGGGGCTGACCCCAATGGCTACAACGGCGCTGAAGAGGGAGCGCTGCAAGACTACTGGCGGCTCTACAATCAAGACGAACTCTCGCTCTCCGCGCAGGGAAGGAAACAGATTCTGGAGCGGCTGGTCCCAATGCTGGAGATGGGGGAACGCTGTACTTTTGAGGAGCGGTATCTCCGTGTCCGAGGGCATCTCTGTACCTATCGTATTCATCTGGGATCGGGCAACATTATGATGGAGCCAGGGGATCAATACCTCTGCATTGTGTATGATACAAAGGTACGCGAGGCGACCGCGGGTCAGTTCTTCCTGCCCTTTGAGGGGGATATGCTCCTGGCGCTCATTCTTTCCAAAGCCCTGCTGCTGGCAGACGATACACATATCAAGGATAAATCCATTCTCAGTCAGATTCATTCCAGGCGACGGAACTGAACTACGTTGTTGACCCTACTCAGCCTATTAGCGCTACGCGTTATACACTCATTATGCCTCTGCCCACCGTAACCTGCTAACAAAAGACCTTTACACATATGAAAGGATTAACCTGAATGTCTCTCAGCACCGCATTTGAACATCACACTGCTCAGGTCGGCGATGTCACTATTCATTACGTTCGCATGGGCAATGGCGCACCCTTGGTCTTGCTCCATGGTTGGCCTCAGACATGGTTTGCGTGGCGACACATGATTCCTCTACTTGCACAACACTATACGGTGATTGCTCCTGACTTACGTGGTTTGGGTGATTCATCAAAGCCCGTAAATGACTATGACAAGCGCACCATTGCTGAAGATGTGTATCAGCTTACTCTTCAGCTCGGCTTCGAGCACATACTGCTCGTTGGACACGATTGGGGTGGACATATTGCCTATGCCTACGCTGCGGGACATCGTGATGGGGTTCAGCGACTCGCGATTGTTGAAAGTCTTGTCCGCAGTGGTGATACTGTGCGTGATGCAGCTCTAGGAAATGATGCCTGGTTTGCGACGTTTCACCGTATTCCAAATTTGCCTGAAACGTTGATAAGTGGACGCGAACGTGTGTACCTCTCATGGTTTTACGAAAACCTTCCTGCCGTGAAAGGTGCAATTACTGAAGCTGACATCGACGAATACGTGCGCACCTACTCAGATCCTGGAGCCTTGCGTGCTGGATTTGAACTTTATCGAGCGCTTCCAACGGATCTCAAGAATAATGCCATGAGTGCCCAAAATCCGCTACGCATTCCCGTGTTTGCACTTGGTGGCGACAAGAGTTTGGGACCCAAGACGCGCCAGGCGCTCGAAGTCCTCGCAACGGACGTACGCGGGGGTATCATAAAGAATTGCGGTCACTTTGTCCCAGAGGAGTATCCTGATCTCCTAGCTAGTCAGCTTCTAGAGTTTTTTGCAGAGGAGCAATAACACGAGCATCATGAAAGCTATATGCGTTCATGCCTTCGGCAGACCAGAGGTTCTTTCCTACGAAGACGTTCCGCGATCCGAGGCTGGCCCTTCAGAGGTCCTTCTTCGCGTTACCAGTGCAGGCTCAACCCCGTCGATTGGAAGAGTTGAGCGCGTCTTTCCTCTACATCAGGAGCTTGCCAGGCATGTGGCAGGTGTTAAGTTTCCTCGACTTTAGCGTGAAGGCCAGAATGCCACAGACGGGGACGGTCGAAAGGCTTCAGACGTGCGAGCGTAACCGCGACCCTCGCGGTTACGCTCGCACAGAAGCACAGCGACACCGGGAGCCAGTGCTGCGAGAGCCGATCCTACCGTTTCATTTTTCTCTTCGCATTACCTGAGAACAGTAGGACCCAGCACCTCTTCGCACCACACCCGGAAACTGGTTGGTGCGCGCTGAGCCTCCGCCGCATCTGCTTTGTAGAATCCCTCGTCCCTCGCTTTGTGCGACAGCCATATCGGCCAGACCTTGGGCCACGGCGTCACTGGCACCGAATTGCATCATGTTCGCTTTATAGGTCCCCAAGTATTAACCATACGGGAAACAACGATAAGGACTGAAAACCATTCATGGAGCTTTCTTGCAAGCCATTTTGCCAGTTTAGACAAGGATAAACTCATTGGTTGATCCTTTCTGGATCTGTTCTGATCCAGGAAGAAACGGGTGGACGAGCTCAAAAATCCTTATCGTTGTTTCCCGTATGGTTAATACTTGGGGGCCAATTCGGGGAAGACCTGATTGAAACAAGAGAAAAACCCCTTTTCGATCTTGTGGCGAAAGCGTTGCGTAAAGAGTGGATCGCCTTGCATGCCGAGCATCACACGGTAGAAGCCAGCAAACTGCTGGATGTGTTTGAGCAGGTTGATGAGACTTGATGACACTTCAGGGGGATTTGGGCCCGCTATCACCTGCTGGTCTTCGAATGACACATACATCTCATTGAGATATTGTTCAAGCAGGTCGTATTTATCCAGATAGTGACGATAAAACGTCGAACGGTTCACCATAGCACGCTCGGTAATATCGCGTACGGTGAGGGCCGCAAAGCCTTTTTCGGCAGTACATTCGAAAAGGCATGCTGGAGCATTTTGCAGGTGCGACGAACGCGTAGATCCTCAGTTATTTCTGGGTTGTGGGCTTCTAGCGCTGCAGGCGCAAGATATTCCCATCATGCCTTTCAGTATGAAGGTGCTTTTTCTTTGGATGCCTCGCTGGCTCGTAGTCATGCTTTTCCAATCGCTCTTGCAGACGCCGACTGCGGCACCTGGTATTGATAATCAATTTGATAGTGATAATCATCTGAATACAGGTGTACTTAAAGAGAGGCATGAAATGGCCAGGGAGATGATGGCACAATTGCAGACATCGCCTCTCGCCACACCGACGCTGAGTCGTTTGATAGAGTTTTTGGAGATGCCGACTGAAGCAGGTAGGGTATGAAAAAGGGAGTGCTCAAGAAAGACTTAGCGTTGTTTTTCGTTCCGTTAATGATACTGTTGCTAAATTCATTTGCCCGGCTGAGATCGATGAGGAAATATACACTCACGCTGAGCACAGAAAAACAATTTAGCAACAGTATCCGTTAATACTCAAGGGCCCTCTTGGTGGGAAGACCTATCGGGGAGTTGCCTTTGCCATAAAAACAGAGCGCGGAAGACTGAGTGTCTGTCAACAGTGTTGGGAAGAGGAGATGAAACGGCGTGGCAACTGGCGTCAGGTAGAACTCCTTCACAGGGACAAGAAAAGATCTCGGCAGAATCTCTCCGAGAGATCACATTCAAATACTGATGGTGATCAAGGCAAATAAACAGGGTGGAATACATGGCACAGCACTCTCGCTACAGACAGGATGTCAGATCTGCCTCACACGTCTCTGCAATATAACAAATTACTTTATGATAGGATTTTACACGTATCCTCAGCTTACCTCCCATAGGTGCGAACGTAAGGCTTTTCAAGCGGGATTGCAAAGGGCTCGCCGCCCTTTGCCGGGGTTTGGAGTGTCCCCAAATACCTCTTTTTCTTCTTTTCTTCGCCGCCGCATGCGGCGGCGAGAGGGAGGTGAGAGACCGGGCCACAGCCCCAGACCTCAGGTTAAGGGTTGCACCCTTAACAATCCCGCTTACGTTCGCACCTATGGGGGGGAGACCACGGGAGGCTGACACTCTCTGAGGATAATCTTCTCTTGCGAAGTATATATGTTTGGATCAGCTTCGTCCAGTATATGATTTCTGGTATACTGAATGAGGTAAGGTGACAATTTGTTCATATTGATAACAATTTAGTGCAAATTTACCTGTATTATGTTATAGTAGCATGTAATCATCGCTTAAGTGTTCCTCTGCTGATCAGAAACTTCACGGCGTGACCGCCAGGCGGCTTGCTTTCTGGTTGTAATCATTCTTACGATGTGATTACAATTGCACGAGATGCAGGTTTTGAGGAATGAAGGGGATGTGTTGTGGTAGAGGAAGAGGGGACATGTGTAACGATGGAAGTGGAGCAATGGTGTGAACAAATACAGGTACCTGTTGTCCTACACTCACTTTTGAACGATTTTAGTGCAGTAACTGATTACCGAACATTACGTGATAGTTTGCCCCGGCGTTTAGCGACGGCGCTTCAATGTCGTTGTGTACTCCTCTATCTTCGCGTTGGTGAAACTCTCCAACTTGCTTCAGGCTCCTTTAATGATGTTCCTGGATGGTCAGCGGCTCTGCTGGCTGTGGCGCATGTGAATCCTGTAGACATTCAGGGAGGGGAACCAGAGGCTTGTGCGTGGCGTGAGCGCTGCGTGATACAACGCCCAGAAACGGCTGAGCCGACCCTGCTGGCTGTTCCTCTCCTGTATCGACAGCGCGCCATTGGTGTGCTGGTGTTGCTGCGTGGTCATGATGAAGCAGATGTGCCACGCGAGGATATGGCCCATTTTCCTCACTGCTGGGCTGCGGACTCGGCTACGATTGTAAATGCTGTGGCTGATGTGGTGGCGCTTTTATTAGAGAATACACGTCTGCTAGAGCGTGATCGCGAACGCATCCATGAATTATCGTTGCTCAATAGCATTAGTAGTCAGATGAATAGCTCTATTTTTGAGATTGAGCGCCTACGTAACGTGGTATTACAGCGGACCCGCGAGATTTCTTCGGCTGATCTCTGTGAATTGTTAGAGCCAACGACTGATCTGACCACCATATCCTGGATCACACCACGTTTACGAAGTTTGTTATTTCAACGTTTTCGTGAGCAACGAGCTCTGACTCCGATTATTATTGAGAGACCAGGAGATGGGAAGCATGCCTATGTCAATGATTATTTTGCGGAATTGCCTGCACGTATCAATACTTTTTTTGCGTTACCACTCCTGAGCAGCCAGCCGTTGGCGAAGCCGGCGCTAGAGACACTGGATTGGGCGGTGTTGGATGATATCAAGAATATTCCTCCTTCGCATCTTTTTGGTTGTGTGGTGGGCGGCTATTATCGACCCTGGAAGATGCGCCGTTCGGAGTCTGCTCTGTTACAGGTAGTTGTCAGTCAGGCGAGTGCGGTTCTGGAAAATATTCATCTGGTCGAGGAGGTCGTGCAGGCACGCAATGAGGCACGCAAACTCCTGCGTCAGGTTTTGGATGATCAGCGTTTGCATGAATTGATTCTTGAGAGTGTGCCCAGTGGCCTCATTGCAACCGATCAAAGTGGGCGTATTCATACCTTCAATCGCGCCGCTGCTATTATCCTTGGGTATCATCCTTATGAAGTGTTAGGGCAGCAACTCAAGAGGATTCTGAATTTGCGTACAGCGCGGACTTCTACTGCACGGTCGGTAGAGGTTGAGCCAACTACTATGGCTCAGCAAGAGGGATTCCTGGCTGGTATGCATATCGGAGAGGTACAGAGCGAGACGTTGTTAACAGTCGATCGGTACGAGCGTAAACTGGTGCTAGAAGTCGATATGCGGCCTCTCTATGACGATACAGGCACACAGATGGGGCTACTGACCACCTTCATCGATGTGACGGCTATGCATCGTCTGGAGGAAGAAAAGCGTCGTCTGGATCGTCTGGCTTCTCTCGGAGAAATGGCTGCCAGTGTCGCACATGAAGTACGCAATCCGCTGGCTTCAATTAAAACATCTATGCAGATGCTACACGATGATCTCTTAGGTGAGGATGCGCTAGCTCTGAATAGGAGTCAACAACGAGAATGGATTTTGGAATCTGTTGGGGTGGTACGAAAAGAAGTGGAACGGCTGGATACCATTGTGCGTGATTTGTTACTCTTTGCGAAGCCACATCAACTGCATCGGGTCCGTTGCGATATTGTTGAGCTATGTGAACAGGTTCTCGCGTTGGTACAAAATCAGTGTACCGACGCGAATGTCGCGATCCATCGTATCTTCGACGAGATGCCCCCAATCTGGGTAGATACGGGACAAATTGAGCAAGTGTTATTGAACCTTTATTTGAATGCGTTACAAGCAATGCCTGATGGTGGTATCTTGACCGTCCACGGGCATTGTATCTCAACTGAGCAGGCTATTTACGATACTGCTGACTCTGATTGCCCTCCAACGCAAAAGCCTTCTGGTGCCTCTGGTACTGCTGTCAGTGCCTATTCATGGTTGATTGATAAGCAAGTGATGCATAAGGAATTCCGAGTGCCACAATGGGTGGAAATTATTGTGCGCGACACCGGGATAGGAATGTCACCGGATCAGCTTGAGCATATTTTTCAGCCGTTTTATACGACGAAAGCGCATGGCATCGGATTAGGCCTGGCAATTTCACGGCGACTGATTGAGGACCATGGTGGTTATCTGCGTATTGAAAGCCAGTATGGGTATGGTGCGACGGTTGCGATACGCATGCCCTTTGTGGCTGATACAGGCGGTTCCGAGGACAATTGATCAGGTTGTGTCTGTTTTTGGGTTGCACTGAAGGTTGGGAGAAAGGATAGGATGAGCTTAGCCATTCTTATTATTGACGATGAACCATATTTGCCACATCAGTTTGCCCGTTTTTTGAAGCGCCATAGTTATGAGGTTGCAACGGCTGCTGATGGAGAGGCCGGGCTGGCTGAAATGCATCGACGTACAATTGATCTGGTTTTGCTGGATTTGCGGTTGCCAAAGCTGAGTGGGCTAGAGGTGTTGACGCAAATTCGCACGTTTGATGTCGATGTGCCAGTCGTAATCCTGACCGCATATGGGGACGTGCAAACGGCGGTGACGGCGATGAAATTGGGGGCGGCTGATTATCTTCTTAAGGGGTTTGATCTGGAGGAATTGCTGCTGGTGGTCCAGCGAGCGCTAGAGACGAGTGCTATGTCGCGTGAGTTGCGGCAGTTGCGGCAGGAGCGTCGTGACAATTACCATTTCAACTATGTCGTAGGGCATAGTGAACGTATGCGTGAAGTTTTTGATATGGTCGCCAGAGTGGCCCGTAGCGAGGCATCAGTCCTGATTATGGGTGAAAGTGGTACGGGAAAAGAAGTGGTGGCCCATGCTATCCATGAGCAAAGCGCCCGTGCCTCGGGACCTTTCCATGCGCTTAATTGTGCTGCCATTGCCAGCCATCTCCTGGAGAGCGAACTATTTGGCTACGAGCCATATGCCTTTACGGATGCGAAAAAGCAAAAACGTGGCCTGTTAGAATTAGCAGAATCCGGTACGTTGTTTCTCGATGAAGTTGGGGAGATGCCACTGGATATGCAGGCAAAGCTATTGCGGGTGCTGGAGACACGTACTTTTTTTCGTTTAGGAGGGAGTAAAGAGGTGACATTAGATGTACGTGTCCTGGCGGCGACAAATCGCGATCTCAAGCAGGCGCGGGCCACCGGTTCTTTTCGTTCTGACCTCTATTATCGCTTCGCTGTGCTGACCATTCAACTCCCTCCATTGCGTGAGCGTACTGGCGATATTTTATTGTTTGCCTCTCGTTTTATTGATGATTTCAACCGTAGCATGGGGCGCAATGTCAAGCGCATCTCACCTGAGGCCCAGAAATTATTGCTGGCGTATCCCTGGCCGGGTAATATTCGGGAGTTAAAAAACGTCATTGAATGGTCAATGATCATGGGAAGTAGTGAAGAATTGCTGCCGATGCATCTTCCCCAGGAGATTGTTGGCCAGGTTGACCGCGATGGTATTGCCGCTTATGATCCCTGGGAACGCTGGCTACGCGCTCGACCCACGGGTACGTTGGCTCTGGAAGAAATCATTGCACGCGTCGAAAAACATTTGGTACGCTGGGCCCTGGAAATGGCAAAAAACAACCGGACCCAGGCGACAGAGTTGCTTGGTTTAGCGAAAGTAGATCAGTTGCGTTATTTGATGAAAAAACATTTGATCGAGTGAACTGGTTCTTATGAAGCGTTGCCTGACTCTAATGATAAGCGTTTATGATCTGGCTACTGCTGAGGCGCAGCAATTCGCTCTCTAATTCTTTCCATGCTTCTAATTCAATATCCGCATTACTTGCATACTTTTGTTGATATCTGGCTTGTTGAAATTTAGCGGTTACCCGTTGCCGGAAATGAGCCAGAATTGGACGTTGTATATCAGGTTTTGGCATCACACGTAGATCAATCATGCTGGTATCGTAGAAATCGGATTTATCAAAGGCGAGCGCGATAAGATCGCTAAAAGTTGTAAGAAGGTTGAGGCGCTGTTGTGAGAAATAATTTACCTGAGTACTGGAGGCTAACAAGCAGCCAGCAACGCGGCCCTCAAAGCGAATTGGATGGGCTGCGGCACTCACTTCATAGGTATCCTGGATCGCGGGAAATGTCTTGTTCTGGCGTAAATCATCGTCACTCACAATATGGCGCACCTCAACAGCATAGCCGGAGAGGGACTCTAAACCGAGAAAGAGGACGTCATGTTCCAGATCAGCTGTCCATGGCAGTGTTCCTTTCCCGGCGCGTTCACGCAGGCTACGGACCTTCCCATCGGGGCCTGGACGCATACATTGAACCAGCTTTACTGCCATACCCAGATGATTAGGGTCCAATTGAGCCAGGGCTTGTTTCAAAATCAACTCGCTAATGCGCCAGAAACGTAAACTTTCGGTGGTTGTCGTACGAATACTGAGCACCTGTGCAAAAAAATCTGAAGGGATATTTTCCGGTGTATTCTCAGTTAACCAGGATTGGATATCAGGATAAATTTGTTCAAGGGCTTCAAGGAGTTCGGGGCGTTGCGTAGGGCTTACTACCTGCAACAAATGAATCAAATGTTGCCGTTGTGGTTTAGACTCGCCGCTGGCCCAACGAGAGAGCGTCATACTCGTCACGCCAAGGGAGGATGCAAGACGTTGGCGTTCTCCCGAAGATTTGATAATACCTTGTAAGACGCTTGACCATGAGGAAGGAGGGGTGACCATGTCTTTCCACCTCTTTACTGCTAGTATTAAACAGGTTGTCATCAGGCTCTGAGGCATATGATAACAGAGGAAGAGCTGCCAGTCAATACTTCAGCGAAGAATACAAGAAAAAAGAGCAAATTGTTAATCTATTTGGGCACATGAGTTGTACTTCTCTGCAGAAATCTGTATCATAATAAGAGAGAGCAGGTAAACAGGTGAGAAGATCAGGTGGGGGATATGGCGAAAAGCATAATCGTGGTAGATGATGATAAAGAAATACGAGAAATCATGACCTTTGTCCTGATGCGCCATGGTTTTCAAGTAGAGGCGGTAGCGAGCGGTCAGCAATTGCAGCGTGTTTTGAGTTTCCAGGTACCCGATTTAATCATATTAGATGTCATGATGCCAGGGGAGGATGGCTATCATATTTGTCGGAGCCTGCGAGCCAATCCGCTGACCTGCGATATACCGGTAATGATGATCACTGCGCATGCTGAAGACATTTATGAACGCATCAGCATCGATCTGGGGGCGGTCCAGCATATGACTAAACCGTTTCATCCTCTGGCATTAGCGGCGAAAGTGCAGGCCATATTGGGGAGCGAAACCTATAGTTGTTGAGAACACCTGCAGATATCTCGAAAATCGGTCACAAAGTACTTGTTTCTACGCTGAAAAGTTGGTATCATTACAAGCAAGAGCGTCTCCTGACGAGTTCAAGGAAGCAGAGCGGCTATGCCAAATAGATACGAACGTGAGATAGAAGAAATCCTACGTAATCTGGATCCCATCGATCCAAAGGTAGGAAAGACCCAGAAATTTGGAGCAAAATTCCGTCGTAGGCCAGCACCTAATCTTCGTCCTCAACCTGCGCGGTCGGCCTCCTGGAATCTTTCGCTCTCCGAGCGTCTCCTGCTAGGAGCCGTTATCTGTGCGATGCTTGCTGGAGGTTATGCCTTTCTGGCGGGACCAAACATCATCACACTCATCGTGGCGTTGATTGGTTTCATCGGCATCGTATTCGTAGCGTTATCACAATTTGTTTCACTCCCGCAGCGCACGCAATCCGTACGGTATGGGAATGTCACAATTACACCATTGCGCCGGAGTCCCTGGAGCACGATTAAAACGCAGTGGAACCTCTTCTGGCTCAAACTCAAATACCGTCGGAAAAATGAGCCGTAGCCTGAGGGGAGAGGGTGGAGCAAGCAAGGAAAACGAATTTTTTCATTTTTTAAGAAAAGTCTTCAAAAAGTGCTTGACAAAGCTCTAGGGGAGTGGTATAGTACATCAAGTCGACGGGGTGTGGCGCAGTTGGTAGCGTGCCTGGTTTGGGACCAGGAGGTCCGCGGTTCGAGTCCGCGCACCCCGACTTCAGCGGGAGTAACTCAGTTGGTAGAGTCCCTGCCTTCCAAGCAGGTTGTCGCGAGTTCGAGTCTCGTCTCCCGCTCTTTTCATGTCAATCGTCCCCTTGCAGGCCGGTGAGAGGCTGCTTCATACGAAGTGATCGTCATCAGGTCAGCAAGGGGACGATTGTGTTTTTGGAGAATATCTGCCCACGACAGCCTGTCTCCTGACTCGCAACATCCTGTCGTAAATATGAGTGTCAGAACACCTCCATAAGTAAAACATCCTGCCTTCTGGTGGCTAACACCCTGCCACAAATTTGGGTGTTACACGTTCCAAAACAGGTAATAGGTTTTCTTTGGGTAGGTAAAATCCTGCCTCATAGAGAGCAGCCGCCTGTTTCAAGGGACGTGGTATTCTGCCTTACCAGTAAGGGAACAGCCTGCGTTGGAGCCCTCAAACCCTTCTTGACCGAAGTGACGTGCCAAGGGTGAGTGATTACCACGTTTCCCGGCATAAGCTACCTTGCCAGCACCCCATCGTGCATCAAGCTTTCTAAGTACACTCAACTTCGGAATGTAAACGTTTTTCAGCACACCTTGCAACGATAGCGTTCACGTTGACGATCATGAACCACAATAGTCCCTTGTCCTGTTTTGCCTCTTGCAGAACATGTCAAATTAGGGAAAAATTGGAGTGACGCGTCCATTGGCTTTTGTTTTCTTTTTGCATAAAAACAGCATGCCTTGTAACGCGTCATTTTTCACGTCCCTTTTCCCTTTCACCACTTAGTGTAGCTGTACCGCATACTTGTTGCTAATTGAGAAACGAGTTATATTTGTTATTCTTGATTATGCTAAGCATGCTAAAGAGACAGTACTCCACGAAAACGCGGGAAGTTTAGAGTACCATTTCTGCGGGATAACTAATCACAGGGCATGCTATGATCAATGATTTTTATATAATCAGGGAACGATTGAATGTGGGAAAGATCATCCTCCATGAGCACATTGTTTCCATTGCGTTGTATTTCTTTGAATCCACCAAACTTGTAGGTAATATACATCATGCGGTTGCTCTTTGTTTCGACAAATTCTGCCTGCAGTCGTACGCCTGCTTTCTTAGCCTGTTGCATAATATAGTTGACCATAATTGTGCCTACTCCGCGTGAAAGAACGCGGCATGACATCAAAAGCAGTTTAATCGTCCAGACCTCAGGTGTACATTCAATAAGAGTCAGGCCGATCTTGCCATAGGTACCATATCTATCATCCAGGCTGGAGATGTATAATTTGTAGCGTTTGGATTGACGAATGGCGTTGAGTTCATCATAGGAATAGGTGTAGCCAGTAGTATTGAGTTGATGCGTACGCAGCGTGAGTTCTTCAGCACGACGCAGATCGGATTCCTGGGCTATAGATATTGTAAAGATCATATTCAGGCTTGCCAGGAACTTTTCAGCAGGACCTTGAAACTCTTGCTCGGATTCATTGCGTTTGATGTCGCTCATATACATTTGTCTACGTCTACTTGAATCCTCAGTGATAAAGCGGGGTTGCATCTCAGGTTTATCAAGCATGGTTGCAATGTTAGTGACATCCAGACACAGGATATCGGGATGGTTAAAGGCGACTTCTTCTCGTTCGAATGGTTGATCATCTATAAATGCTAGTGTATCTATGGAAATATTAAGAGCACGCGCAATGGTAGAGATTGAGGTGCTTTTGGGTTGCCAGTTGATCTGGGGATAAAGAAAATATTCCATGATTTCCCACTCTTTCAGTTTTTGTATTGCGGGCTCATAAGCATTTTTGCTAGCGATAGATTGCAGGATGCCGCGACTATCGAGAGTTTTTATAATAGTGAGAATTTCCGATCGTGGCATCACCTGTTCATCTTCAAGCAGAACACCATTCCAGAGTGTATGATCGAGATCCCAGATGACGCACTTGATCGTTCGCTGTTTATCCTGTAACGCATTAGCTAGAGGTGTTGTTTTATCTATTGTCATAGGTTATCTCCTTACTTATATGTGCTACTGCAATCGGTTAGTAAGACTGTGTCTGATAGCCATATTCAGAGATCGTAATTTGTTGAATTTGAGTGCTGCCTTCGATAATTTCCATGCATTTTGCATCGCGTAGATAGCGTTGTACAGGGTGGTTTATATGACAACCATGTGCGCCATGGATCTGTACTGCATCAAGAGCAACGCGCGTAGCATTAGTAGAGGCAAAATATTTAGCGATCCAGGTTTCCATCACCGTTTTGGGTTGGCCTATATCCTTTGAGTAGCCAGCCTGGAGGCAGAGGAGACGTGCAGCTTGTATATTGGTGATCATATTGGTGATCATTTCACGAATCAATTGGTGATCCTTCAAGTAGGTTTGAAATTGTTGTCGTTGACTTGTGTAGTCCAAGCTGGCATCCAGGCAAGCTTGAGCGATGCCAACGCAACCCCAGGCGACGCTATAGCGACCTATATCGAGGGCTGATGCAGCTATTGAAGCCAGACCAAAACCAATGCCTCCAATTCTATTTTTGTCTGGAATGCGGCAATCCTGAAGATGAAGCTCCGCAATCATTGATGCTCTGGTTCCAAGCATGCCTGTAAGTGGTGTGATTGAGAAGCTAGGTGTCTCACGCTCAACCAGAAATGCAGAGATCCTACCGTCTGTCTGGGCAAAGACAAGGAAAAGGTCGGCAATCTGTCCAAATGTTGTCCATTTTTTTTGTCCATTCAAGATATAGCTATCACCATCGGAGTGTGCGCTTGTTTCTATGCTTTTAGCATCGCTCCCGACAGCAGGTTCGCTCAAAGCGAATGCGCCAATGATCTCTCCTGTTGCCAACCTGGGAAGATAGTAATTCTTTTGTTGTTGACTACCCCAGCGTTGAATTGCATAGCTCACCATACTATGGACTGTTAGCAAGCTCCGTAGCGAAGAGCATGCTCGTCCGATCTCTTCATTGATCAGCCCGAAGGTGATCATATCCAGTGGGTGTCCACCATACCGTTGCGAGATGAGTGCGCCAAGATATCCCAGCTCTTTACATTGCTGGATAATAGCGCTGGGCATATGTTCTTCCTGATCATATTGATTTGCGGATGGAGCGACCTGCGTTTGTGCGAACTCTTTACACATTGCCTGTGCCTTTTTCTGTTGCGGTGTTAGCTCGATGTGCATCTTTTTTTTCCTTGTAATCTGCTATTTGCCAACTCATAGAAAATCAGGGAATGGAAGTGGCTCATGAATTTGGCATGAAACAGGCGGTAAATGTGTTTAATGTGACGGAATAATTTGTGATCCGCGCTGGAGAACACTAGGCAGCATTGCCAGCCTTGCGCTCCACCAGGCTGGCAATAGCGTTGATGGATTTGAAATTATTAATATCGAGATCTTCGTTCTCTACCGTAATACCAAACTCGCTTTCCACAAACATGACCAATTGCATAGCGAACAATGAATTAATAAAGCCCATCGTGAAAATATCCTGATCATCTTGTATGGTAACATTGGGGAAAAAATGGTTGATAAAGTCTCTTGTTTTTGTGTGGATGTCTGCCATGATATAAGATCTCCTCTGGTGAATAATACTTTGATGCACGGTATGAACCATAGCTGCCTTATGATTTTGGGATACGAGATTTCCTAATCCAGTTGGCCGTCCTCCTGCTTTCACTAGTCAAGTGAGCTATCCTAGAATGATAGTGTTGTGACAGGTGTCAGGCGCGTTGTTTTGAAAGAGCAAGGATTATTTAACGATAGGTATAGAACCCCTGTCCATTTTTTCGCCCATATAAGCCAGCATCAACCATTTTTTTGAGTAATGGGCAGGGGCGATATTTGCTATCGTTGTAACTTTCGTATAGCACATCTATGGAATAGAGAATGGTATCAAGCCCGATCAGGTCAGCGGTTTCCAGTGGGCCCATTTTATGTCCAAAGCAAGCGCGGAATATTTTATCTACCTCTTCTGCCGTTGCAACCTGTTCGTGGAGCAGAAAGACCGCCTCATTAATGGTAAGCATGAGAACACGATTGGAGACAAAGCCAGGCATATCATTGACGAGGATACTCTCTTTGCCCATCATGGTAAGCAGTTCTTGAGCTGTGGTGATAGTATGCTCTGATGTATGATAACCGCGAATGACCTCAACTGTTGATTTCAGCGGGACCGGATTCATGAAGTGTATGCCGAGCACACGATCAGGCCGTGTGCTGGCTGATGCAATACGTGTAATTGAAATGGCCGAAGTATTGGCCGCAAAAATACAGTGTGCGGGGCAGACAACATTAAGCTGCCCATGGACCTCTCTCTTGGGTTCCCATTTTTCGATTACATTCTCAATGACGAAGTCTGCTGCGGCAAAAGGAGTATAGCTGGTAGTGAGTGTGATACGATCGAGAATAGCATCGATACTCTCCTGACCAGTTTTTTTCTCAAGCATGCGCTGCATACGAATATTTCTGGTAATTTCTGTGCGTGCTTTTTGCAAGATCGCATCTGATACATCCAATAAGAGTACATGGAGTCCTGCTTGTGCGAGATTTTGGGCGACACCGATTCCCATCACTCCGGCTCCTACCACGCCCACCGTTTGTATACTCATGGGATATTCCTCCAATATGTGAGATGATTAAATTTTTTGTCAACATTGCTACTATGGTGCGTATAAAATGTACCGTAAGAAGTTATTTACCTTCTACGAACAATTATGCTCCTTTCGTGTCTGGAAGAGTGAATGTGTGGTGGAGTGTGCCAGCTCGTGGGGAACGGACAATAATGTCTATAGGTGTTCCAGGCATTCCTTCGAGCACCCATTCTACTTTGCGCCGATTGTCAGTAGGAGAATGGTGATGGTTGAATTCGCTTCTTAGTTTATTCGAGCGACCCTCGATGTGCCCGATTTTTTGGTGCTGCTTTCCTGCTAGAACGTAAACATCTTCAGGGAGTGAGAGTGAAACGTTTACCTCCTCGACAGCATTGTTCTCTAGTGCTTTCCTACTTGTATATGTTGGCAGGAAGCCAGCGTTTTCCACGACAGCGATGACACGAAATAGCGTCTGGCGGACCGATGTCACTTTTACGGTATGAAAGCGTAGATATGGAAGTAATGAGGCATGAGAAAGTGTTAGACGTACCATTTTTAAACATATCTCACGTAGGTATCTGGGCGGAGCATTGCGTACGGAAAATTTGGTTTTCCATCCACCTATCTCTATCTGGCCAAGTTGCGGATGGTTGAATGCTTTCCATTCTTGAAATACTTCACCATTCATTCCTTCGTCATTCCATTTCATAAGTTTGATATCATCCTCCTCTGGATGCTGTTGTTGCCAGAGAAGAGGATGTTGTCCTGTGATATTAGCAGCTGCAAGCATATCCCACAGTTCAACTGTAAAACCGAACCAGCCAAAGGTATCGTAGACGTAGTCATCCATGCCACCGTGGGTTATCTCTTCACGTGATTCTCGAAAATCATGATAGGTAGAAAAGCAAGGATAGCCGGTTATTTGAGTGGCTCGCTCTCCCATACGGTTGAAGACCTCGAGATCGTGAAGCGGTACAGTCGTGTCCGGACGGGTACTATAAGGGCGCAATACTATCCCACCTGCGGTGTGATAGGTAAGAAAGGCTGATATGTTTGGATGGGTATGCCAGAATTCAACCTCTGCTCTGGTTTCAGGTTCTGATAGGGGATAGGTTCCTGCGCCTTGTTGTGTTCCTTCAGGTGCCCATTCAAAGGGGTAATTCCGATTAAAATCGATGCCGTAGGTTTCTTGTGCGATAGGTAAAAAAAACTCGTCGTAGTTATAGAGATGGCCCTCGGGTAAGAGATGGTAGTATTCACCATCTTCTTCATCAATTTCGCGCCGTCTCATGACACGTGGATCTTTAGCGGAGCATTTCCAGGCGCCATTTGGATCTTTGATGCGCATAGTTAAGATATTTCCATCTCCATCAATATCTTCTACCTGCAAGCCTTCTCGCAGCTTGTTACTATCTGGATAAGGACGCTTACTGCTTCGGAGGCTCCCCGGGGTCGTCAAGAAATGTTCAGCACCATCAACACTTATGCGAGGGAGTATATAGAATACTGAACGATCCAAGAGTCGAGTGACTGATGGATTATGTTCGTAATTTGTAAGGAGATACCATAGGGTGTAAAGAGCGACCGTCGATCCCATGACCTCATCTGCATGGGTATTCCCATCAATCCAGTATGCAGGTTTTTCATTGGCAGGTCCACTCTCATAATTTGTTACTGTAACCAACCAGAGATCTCGTCCTTCAAAGCTTTTTCCGAGAGATTCGATATGCGCTAGTTGTGGGTGATTTTGAACTATTTGGTGCAAACTACTAGTGAGCTCATGGTAGGTGTAGTAGGAAAGTATGTTATGTTCCGCTTGAACATCTTCGGGAAATCTATTTCCAGGCATCAATACATATTCCTCTGATTTATCGAAGTGAATATGCTTCCAATGTCGAAACATATTCTGGTATTTACGATAAGTATCCAATAATAAGGCTAGCGCAGACTATCCCTTTTGGACTCGTTATGCCCTGGCCTCTTCGCCCGGTAAAGTCTGCTTTGAGCGGGGGATCAATGATTGCCTCACTGTTCCCCTGAACTTTTATGCGCGCGCTCTAGCGAACTTGTCGCAGACGTGCCTGTAACTGTTGCGCTAGTTGGCTGACATGCGGTTGTTGCAGCATAGTATAGTGATTACCATCTATCTGATGGACGGTAAGTTTTTCTTGCGTTAGCGTTTTCCAGTGACGTAATTGAGCTTCCTTTTGCTCTGGCTGGCAGTCTGTCGCCTGGAAAAGTGTGATAGGTCGCGGGTATATGGACGGCGTGTAATCACAGGCTGCTCTTACGTGACTTTTATACCGTTGTATCAAACGCCATAGATAGTCAGTAGGCATATCAGCGGGCAAGATTTCTGTTTGTTGCATGTAGTTGAGAAGAGTATGCCTCTGTTGCTGTGGCTCTAGCTGCCGAAATGTCTCAATCGATAGTGACAGGGGCGCGGAGGAAAGTTGCTGGATGTCTTGAAGAAATTGCCACGTTAAAATTGTGTCATCCATGCCGTCTTTCTCATTCATTATTGTGGTGTCACTATCGAGAAGTGCAAGTAGCGATACTTCGTATCCTTGTTTATACAGCTGTTGAGCCATTTCATACGCGATAATACCGCCTGATGACCAGCCACCAAGGTTATATGGACCTTCTTTTTGTATTTTTTGTAGGTGTTTGATATACAACTGAGCCATCTGTTCAATCGTGAGTTGTGCCTGTGCCTCCCCATCATCTTCTGCTTCGGCTGACTGTAGCGCAAAAACTGGCTGTTCACTATCAATATGTTGTGCAAGTTGTAGATAGCAAGAGATCATACCGCCTGCAGGATGGATGAGAAAAATGGGTCTATGCTGGCCCTGTACCTGTAACGGAACAATAGGTGTATGGCTAGTTGCCAGCATTGACTGATCGCGCAAGAGAACGGCAAGGCGCTCAATGGTTGGATACTGGAAGATAGCCGATACAGGTATTGTTTTCTGATATCTCTGCTGAAGCTTTGCGACCAGGCGCACTGCTAGTAATGAATGTCCACCTGCTTCAAAGAAATTCGTTGTAATACTACCAATACGATGACCAAGTACCTCTTCCCACAATCGTAGTAGCTGTAGTTCTAATGTGTCGCGTGGTGGCGTTGTATCAAACGACTCTATAGCCTGCTCGAACTCTAGCTGTGCTAATGCCTGTCGATCAACTTTACCTGAGGCTGTACGAGGTATAGCATCAAGGAAAATAAACGCTGAGGGCACCATGTAGTCAGGGAGTTTTGTCTTTAGAAACTGACGTAACTCTTCGCCGGTTATCGTTGCGTTTTGATGCGTCAGTATATAGGCCCATAAGGTCTGCTGGTGCTCTTGTAAAAGAGCATCTTGAACAGCGGTATGTTGGCGTAATGTCGCCTCAATTTCGCCTAGTTCGATGCGGAATCCTCGTATCTTAACCTGTTGATCATTACGACTCACATATTCAAGATTACCATCTGGGAGATAGCGAGCAAAATCGCCTGTTTTGTATAAACGTTCCCCTGGCAGTGAACTGAAGGGATGCGGAATGAAAGACGCAGCGGTAAGGTCACTACGATTTGCATAGCCTCGTGCTAATCCTATACCGCCAATATAGAGTTCAGCTGTGACCCCTAACGGTACTGGTTGTAGTTGCTTATCCAGTAGATAAGCCTGAGTATTTGCTATTGGTTGGCCAATAGGAACGATATGCATCTTTCGATAATCAAATTTCGACGAATGTTGATAGAGCGTAGACGTGATAGTTGCCTCAGTTAAACCGTAAGCATTGATCAGCGAGATGCGTTTTTCGGCATAGCGTTGCCAGCGTATAAAGTGGGTTATTGTTGCACGGTCACTGCCTATAATGACTGTACGGAGATATGGGAAATCTGCCAGAGCATAGAGTTCACATACCTCGGTCCATTCTTGCCAGAGAGGGGTTGGAAGGTTGAGTACAGTTAACATCTCTCTTTGAATGAATTGAAGCAACGCGTGAATAGATTTTGTTTCCTGATAGGGCCATAAGACGATCGTTGCGCCACTATACCAGGAGGGGAAAAGCTCTTCACCCATGACATCAAAGGTCGTAGATGCAAATTGTAAAATGCGATCTTCACATTGTAGTTGATACGCGTGCGCTGTAACGAGGCAATGATTGACAAGCCCTTGATGAGATATAAGTACTCCTTTAGGTTTGCCTGTTGTCCCGGAAGTATAGATGATATAAGCCAGATTCTGACTGCTACAGAGACGATTTTCAAGATCTGTGTCGTTCTCCTGACGAATATTTTCCCAGGCTCTATCCAGATAGAGAAGCGTTTGTGTATTGTTGCCAGGGAGACGCTTATGCAAATGGCTTTGTGTCAGTATCACGCTGATTTGAGCATCCTCAATAATAAACGCGCATCGTTCTAGTGGCATGTTGGTATCGAGAGGGACATATGCTCCACCAGCCTTTAATACAGCAAGAATACTCACCATCATTTCTAATGAGCGATTCAGCAAGATTCCGACACGTACCTCTGGTCCAACGCCAATTTTACGGAGATACCTGGCTAGCTGGTTTGCGCGAACGTTTAATTGTTGATAAGTGAGGTTCATTCCCTCAAATGTAACTGCGAGATTGTTTGGAGTACGCGATACCTGTTTTTCAAAGAGTGTTTGCAGATATATGTCTTCCGCTAGCGGTTTGGGAGTTGTATTCCATTTTTCTAATTGTAGTTGTCGCTCCTTATCCAGAAGTAAATGTGTTTGTAAATACCTACCAGAAGGGTTTGAAGCGAGTTCTATGAGTACGCGCTGATAGTATTCGCGGAGCATATCAACCTGCTCGGCTGCGAGTTGTGTCATATCGCAATGGATCGCCAGTTGGATTTGTGAAGTGAATGGATCCTGGCGAAACGCTACGGACAACGTAAAGTTCGTCTCTTCGTAAAATTTCCAATCAAGGAGTTTAATCTCTTCTACCTTTTCTAAGTTTTGTATGACGTGAAAGTGATTAAAGTCAAAAAATGTTTCAAAAAGTTCTTTTTTATTCTGCTGTATTTGAATTTGCGCCAATGGATAGCGCCGGTAGGGCAGAGCTTCCTGTTCAGCCTGGTATGTTGCGTGGATAAGATCCTTCCAGGTGCCAGTCGTTAATTGCAAGCGAAATGGCAGTGTATTTAAAAAGAGACCAATGATGCGTTGGCTATCAGCGACCTCGGGTCTCCCATGTGTCACCATTCCAGTAAGAACGTCTTGTTCATTAGTCAGCAGACCAAGTACCCGCAGATGGGCTGCAAGCAAAACGCTTTTAAGCGGTACAGAGTTTTCTGAAGCGATATAAATCAGATTCGTAGATGTTTCGGCTGTAATGGGTACATCAATGATGCGCAAACGTTCGCCTGCCTTTGGTGTATCAGCATCAATCATGGGCCAGCGGGGCAAGCGGGTAAACATACTTTCTTGTAGTAGCTGTGACCAGTAATGTTCTTGTGCTGGTTCGGTCAGTGCCGCTTTTTCCAGTGCGACATAATCTCTGAAGGTAGCTGATAACGGTTTAACGGGTTCATCAATCTCTGAGAGCGTGGATATATAGTATTGAAAGAGGTCGGTAAGCATGGACATATTGCTCCAACCATCGATGATAGGGTGGTGAAGTGTAACCGATAATTTAAATGTATCCTCAGTCAGGTAGTGAATGACAAAGCGTAGGAGGGGTGGGTGTGCTAGGTCAAACTTCCTTTGCTTTTCTTCTTTTAGCCAGCTATTGAAAACCTCTTCTTGTTGTTCTACCGCGACAGAGCGCAGATCGAATATTTGTAAAGGTGTAGATGCAGTTTTGTGAACTAACTGTAATGGTTCGCTATAGGTAGCCAGGTCAAATGATGTACGCAACATAGGATGTTGCATAATCAATTTTTGCAAAGCTTTGGTCAATGCCGCAGCGTCGAAGCGGGTTTGGAGGTGGTAGCTTTGGATGTCATGATATAAAGCGGAATCTGAAGTAAACTCGTTATGGAACACCATGCCCATTTGTAGCATAGTCAAAGGAAAAGCGTCTTCAATATCTGAGGGAAGCTTCTGGCGGTCATCCTCTAAAATCAAACTAAATGGTTGCGCCTGTACTCCAGAGGGATGGACCTGTTCTTCTTGTTGTGTACCGGATAGGGCTAATGCCAATTGTTCTATGGTTCTATGTTGAAAGAGTTGTTGTACAGAGAATGGTAATCCATATTCCTGCGCTCGCACTCTAATCTGGATGCCGCGAATAGAGTCGCCTCCTAGCGAAAAAAAGTTATCATGGATGCCAATGCGTTCGATGCCAAGCACTTCTGCCCAGATATGAGCGAGTTTCTGTTCAGTGGGTGTGCGTGGAGCGATAAAGGTGCTTTCTCTTGTTAATGTAGCTATTTCCAGACTTTGGAGGGCCTGGCGGTCAACCTTGCCGCTTGGCGTAAGTGGGAAGGAGCGTAGTATACTCAAGGAATGTGGGATCATATACTCTGGTAACCATGCCTTTAAGAAATCGGTGAGTTCTGTATGAGAGAGCTGTTTGCCGGAAACTAATACGAGAAAGGCGTGCAAATAGTGTTCTCTTTGCGAATTATGCTTGAGTAAGACAACGGCGTGTAGGACGGAGGGATGTTTGCCAATGACCTCTTCAATTTCACCTAGCTCAATGCGGAAGCTACGAATCTTTATTTGTTGGTCATTGCGCCCAAGATATTCCAGATTGCCATCGAGTCGATGACGGACAATATCGCCAGTACGATACAAGCGTGTTCCTGGTTGATTGCCAAATGGATCAGGAAGGAAATATTCAGCTGTCAGATCTGGACGCTGATAATAACCACGAGCTACTCCATCGCCGCCTATATAAAGCTCTCCAGGAACACCGACCGGTACAGGTTGGGCATAGGCGTCTAAAACGTAGAGTTGGGTATTAGCGATGGGGTGACCGATAGGAACGATACCATCTTCAGCTTGATCAGCAGGTACTTCATATACACAGCAACCAACGACGGTTTCAGTTGGGCCATATTCGTTTATTAAACGTGTCGTAGGGGCATATTGTTGCCAGCGTTTCAAGCTCTCTATGCGTAGAGCCTCTCCTCCAATAATCAGGGCATGAGTACTATTGGCAATAGTCGTGGGCGTGAGTAGCTGATCGAGCAGTCCTAAATGAGTAGGTGTTAATTTTACCAGGCTAAAGTTGTTTTTACCTTCAAGAATGCTCTGTAGTGCTTCTATTCCCTGCTCTTCGGGGACCAGGTGCACGCACTGTCCTGAGAGGAGCGGAGCGAAGAAACTTGTGAGTGTAAGGTCAAAGCTCATCGAGGAGTGTAGAGGAGCACCGTGTCCCTGTGTTACATCATAAGCTTGCACACACCAGGTAAGATAATTGATCAGACTTTGATGCGAGATCATAACGCCTTTAGGTGCCCCTGTGGAGCCAGAGGTGTAGAGTACATACGCAAGATTGTTGGAGAGAGCACGATTGATCAGATTCTGGTTGGATTCGTTTCTGATGTGGGTATTCCACTCAGTGTCAATGCATACTAATTTGGCCGGATTATTTACAATAGTGGTTTTGTAGCGCTCCGTAGTTATGAGTACCGAGCAGCGCGTATTCTCTAAAATATAGAGTAAGCGCTCTGGGGGTAGTGTGGGGTCAAGAGGGACATATGTTCCACTCGCCTTTAATACACCAAGCAGGCTGACTGCTAGTTGCAAAGATCGATCTATAGCGATACCCACGCATACCTCTGGTCCTACTCCTAACGTTGTTAAATAATGGGCCAGTTGATTTGCTTGCGCATTCAGTTCTTCATAAGTAAGCTGTTCTTCCTCGGTAACGATAGCAAGCTGAGTTGGTGTTTGCCCAACTTTCTGTTCAAAGAGTTGGTGTACAGTAAGGTCTTTGGGGTAGATGGTCTCTGTCTTATTAAAGTCGATGAGGAGTCGTTGATATTCTTCTGCTGACAAGATGTGTAACGCTGCCACGGGAGTCGTGGGGTGGGCTATAGCATCAAGTAATAATGATTGTAAACAATGGATCAGATACGTAGCCGCTTCTGAAGATAGATAGGATGGATTGTAGAAAAGTGTCAAGGAGAGCTGTTCATCTTTAGCATAGCACGTAAGTTTAAGATTGAAATCTTCACTATACGATGATAGCTGAATCAGAGAGAATGATAAAGAGGAGTGCGGCTGTATTGTTGGTAGCTCAATCATCTCAAAGCAAATAGGGAAAGTTGGTTGCTGATTATTACCTTGTTGCCTATTTTTACCATTGTCTCCATTAAAATATTCTTGCCAGGCAGTCGTATCATTGACGTATTCTTGTGTCTGTTGAATAAGAGATAAGAAAGTCATTGGTGCAGTTATATTATAAGGAACGGGAACATAGCGTGTGAATAGTCCTATACAATCTTTTAGTTCCTCATATTCTCTTCCGGAGCAGGCTAGACCAATAACACCCTCCGTCTCTTCAGAGAAGCGATATATCAGGCTTTCCCAGCTTGCAAGTAAAGTTGTTGAGATTGGCACATTGTACGTTTGCGAGAGTTGTTGAAGGCCAGTGAGAGTTTGTTGCTCGAGTGTCTGCATAATAGCTTGTGGTTTCGTTGTATGTTGCTCCTGTGTATTTTTACTCTGGAGCATGAAGCGTAGGTCTGAGGAAGGTAGATACAGCTTACGCCAGTAATCGTAGCCGGAAGCAGCATTTTCACCTTCAAGAAGATCGTACAGCCATTCGGCATAGTCCGCATATTGTAGGATCTCTTCTTCCTCATCATTGTATCCATCCAGGGTTGTATAGAGTGAGTACAGCTCAGCAGTTATATTGATCACTGTTTGAGCATCCGCACATAGTGCGGGGAGGCACATGATCAACACATGATTGTCTCGCGCCAATCGTATCAATGTGCTGCGCAGAACGGGGCCATGTTCTAAATCGAAAGGTCGTGTGCTTAGCTCGCTATAACATGCATGTACTCGATCTTGTTGCGTCTCGGGATCGCTAGTCTGGAGATTTTCTAAATAGAAGCAGTTTTCTCTGTCTAGCTCATCAATAACCTGGATAGGATATTGTACACCGGAAATGCGCCTAAAGGTTGTGTGTAAAATCTCATAGCGGCCAATGAGTGTATGAATAGCCTTTTCAAACGTACTGACATCTAGATAACCTTTGATATCTACCCTGCAAATAGTATGGTATGGAATACTTGTAAGGAGCATGAGCGGCCATAGATGAGACTGTTGTGGTGATAGGCGAAAACCTTCAATGATTTCATCTTGCATGTTTAACGTCTGTTCCTTTCTCATTTGAAGCAATGTAGTATATTTCAAATTTTTATTGAAATTAGCTCATCAGAGGTGAACGGTATGAGGTTCTCAGCTAGTGATTCCTCCTAAACGTCATATAACAGATAGAGCAGCTTAATATGTACAAGGTTTCCTTTCTGTCTGATCCGTTATATAACGTTTGGCATTTCAGCTCTTGCTGAGAAACCTCAAGTAAGATGCTGAGATGCTATTGAGCAGTAGGTTTTAGCGAAACAAGTTTTTGGCCTGGCTGGTCCTTACGATCTGCCAGATAGTCATGCCACGAAGGAACGGTTGTTGCCTGGTCATCTTTGTGTAGAACCTGATAGAGCTGTGAGAATGAGTATTGAACCTGATCATCTGATTCAGCATTGAGGAAGGACTTGGTAAGAGCATTGCGTGCTCGGAACGCCTGATTTCTTTTCTCCATTCCGAGCCATTCTCCTCCATCATTGCCGTAGTAATCATACGGGACATTGTTAATTTGTTTGAATAGGTACGGTGCCCATTTTGAGACGGCTTCCTCGTAGTTCATCGTGTCGTGGGACCATGATACATAGCGACCTTTCAAATTGTATTCCTGACGATACTCAAGGCTATCAATGGAGGTAATAGGGCTGACGTACAGTGGGTAAGCATGATAGGAAGGATACGAGCGGTGATTGACCTCAAGGCGATTAATAAAGCTGGTGGTGACATCGAGCGTTTGTTGTGTTTCACCCGGAAAGCCAACAATGAATGTCAGCATAGGATGGATACCCGCCTGCGTGCATAAGTTGATCCCGCGGAAAAGTTCCTCGGGCTTACACCCTTTTCTGATGCGTTTAATCATAGATACATCCGCTGACTCAATGCCGCAATAGCCATAGCGGCATCCAGACTCGTAAATGTTTTCAATATTGGTTTCGTCAACACGATCAACGCGGAAGAATCCACCCCAGTAAATGCCCATCTCATGCTCACGGATCATCGTGGTTATCTCGCCAATGCGTTTCTTTGATAAAAAGATATTGTCATCAATAAAGTTGAAGATTGTGCGTCCCCGTTGTTTCGCGAGTTGAATCTCTTCTATGAGTGATTGTGGACTACGCATAATCACCTTTGGATGTAACTCTATATAGTCACAGAAGCGACAGCGATAGGGGCAACCGATGCTAGCACGAATAGGAACCATATCTGGAATTGAATCTACCAGATCCCAGCGGGTGTAGTCCTTATTGACATCGACGGGTTCTTGAGCCCATTCGGTCAGGTGCCAGGAACCATTAGGTAGAGAAAGTACCAGATTATTTATTGTTGAGAGTGAGTTTATGTCAGTATGCCCTTGCTCGATCATTTGTAAGACCTTAAGCATGGTATGTTCGCCAAACTCATTGGCTACATAAATCGCATCTCTCAGAACAGGTTGAGCGTTGGGGCTGAATAAGAAGTCAGCTGTCACATCAGCATCGAATTCTTTTAGCCTCTCAATCGTCGTTGCATCATAGCGGTTAACTGCCATTGTTTGTTTCCAAACATAAGGGCCTCCAACAATAATTGGTATATCGTGGACTGTTTCGCGCAGAGTTGCCAGGCAGGAGGCGAGCATTTCGGGGCTAATGACATAAGTGGTAGAAAACGCGATGGCGATAGGATCTATTTGTAGCGCTTGTTCAATATCTTCTTTATGCCAGTTGAAGAGTGCATGTGCGTCGTAATTATGCTGACGCAAAAAACTCTCAAGGTAGTATCCGGCCATAGGATTCAGTTGTTTCATGCCATTATCGAGTGTTGCCCCTGACATATCATAATTGAAAAGGCGATTGAGGTTGCTCAAAGATGCAAGATGCTTTGTTTTGGTCGCGACCTGGAAAGGGGCTTCCATACCTGTTACGCCAATTGGGGCAAATGAGTTTGGAGCGATGATTAAGACTGACTTTGACATATATTCTCTCCTTTTTGCTTTTTGATATCTGTCTTCGTTTACCTCAAGACTAGTTTTTGATCGCTGTCCAGACTATTAAAAGGTTCTGTCATTGTTACAACCACTTTGCGTGTACCCGTGTAGGGAGCGCGCCCGTGAGCAACGAGCATGTTATCCAATAATAAAATGTCTCCTTGCTGCCAGGGAAAACTAATGGTTGCTTGTTGATACGCCTGACGAATAACCATGAGCGTTTCTGACTCCAGGGGAGTTCCATCTCCGTAATAGGCGTTGCGTGGCAGATCTTCCTCCTTAAAAGTAGCCACTAATGCTTCTCGTACATTGGCTGTGAGACCAGAGATATGGAAAAGGTGGGCTTGATTGAACCAGACCGTTTCGCCTGTTACTGGATGATGTGCTACTGACTGACGTACCTGGCGTGTTTTTAAATGATCCTCATCTTTCCACTCGAACTCAATACCTGCGTCGCGGCAATACTGCTCAACCTCTGCTTTGTTTGTTGTTTGAAATGCCGTTTGCCAGGAGAGGTCGATGCCATCGCCATAATTGCGGACATACATGACATCTTTTCGTTGGAATCGCTCACGAATGGTAGGCGGAATCAGTTGTAATACTTTGCGGCTATCAGCGATAGGTGTTTCACCGCCTCGCTGCGCGGTTTGCATACTAAAGAATGCAATTTTTAATGGCCACGCATGTGAATAAGATAGCTCATTGTGGAGAGGAATGGGTTGATCCGCTGGATAGTCCGTTGATGTATAGACATTATTGCTCACATTACTGCGTTGGGTGGATCGCTCTTTGTAGTTAAGCAGTTGTGGATGGATTGCCTGTGTAAATTGTTCAAATGCAGTGAGCGACTCAACCTGGAAATCGCGGAATAATATACCACCATGGTCTTGTAGTGCACTGGCAATCTCATCGTGATGATGGCTTATCCAATCCACCAGATCGACATTGTTCATCTGGGGTTGAATAACGAGAGGCAAACTCTGCCCCTCCTGGAGATTATGCTTTTTTATCACATTTTCCTGAGAATAGACCAATTTTTTACGTTTCGTAGCTTTAAGTTTCCCACGGTCTGTATCCCTTTGAATTTTTTGCTGGTCCATCTTTTGACTCCTTTGCATATGATCAACAGCGGATATCAGCGAGCCAATTTGTTGATCTGGGTGTAGAAGAGCAGCGTGAAGTAGCAGGCGATAAAACTCGATAATTTGAATAATCGTTTGTTCTTTGAAAAGATCAGTATTGTATTCCAGAAAGCCGGTAAAGCCTTCGGGAAGATTTTCCAGGTAGAGCTCTAGATCAAACTTTGCAGTTGAGCTATCTATATGGATCTGGTTTAACGTAAGATTCGGGAGGCGTAAGGGTGGCATAGCGAGATTCTGGAACGTGAAGGTGACCTGGAGCAGTGGAGGATAGCTCGGATCACGCTGCACATGCAGTTCTTCTAAGAGTTTTTCGAATGGAACGTCCGAGTTGGCATAGGCACCTAGTGTTGTTACCCGTACGCGTTCGAGCAGTTCACGAAACGTAAGTTGTTCAGTTAATTGGGTGCGTAGGACTAATGTATTCACCACAAAACCGATTAAGTTCTCTGTTTCGACCTGATTGCGATTGGCTATGCCACTGCCTACTACAATGTCCGTTTGATGGGTATAGCGATAAAGGAGGATCTTGAGAGTGGTAAGGAGGATCATAAAAGCAGTGGTACTGGTTTGCTGACCTAATGTAATCACTCCTTGTGAGTCGGATTGGGCAAGTGAAAAATGATATTGTGCTCCACGAAACGTCTGCAATGGTGGCCTTGGATGATCAGTTGGGAGTTGAAGAATGGCAGGAATATTCTTCAACTGATTCTTCCAGTAGACCATTTTTTGTGCAATGACGCTGTCCTGTAACCATTGTCGTTGCCATAGAGCGAAATCGGCATAGTGAATAAGTAGAGGCGCCAATGGAGTTGGCTGTTTGTAAAGTAAAGCCTCATAGAGCAGCGTGATTTCGCGCATAAATATCCGAATGGACCAGCCATCAGCGATCAAGTGATGCAGGACAATGACGAGCACATATTCATCTACTCCCAGTTGGAACAAATGTGCTCGTAATAGCGGATCGTAGACAATGTCGAAAGGGCGGCGTATCAACGCTTTTGCCTGTGCATACATGTGTTCCTGGCGTATAGAGGCAGGTTCACTCATCAAATTGGTATAGTCTAGCGGTATGGACAGTGATGGTTTGATCAACTGGATTGGTTGTCTATCCTTGACAGTGAAATTAGTACGTAGCGCTTCATGGCGTTGTACTACCATATTGAGTCCTTGCGCCAGGATATGTGTCTTAAGCTCCCCTTTGAGTTGTACCACACAGGGAATATTGTAGATTGGCGTCTCTGGTTCTATTTGATGCAGGAACCAGAGACGTTCCTGTGAGATTGAAAGTGGTAACGAGGTATTGTTCTGCCGTCGTTGAATGCTGGTATGCTCGTAATGATTATGTGTTTCTTGTTTCAATCGCAACTCGAGTAGGGCCCGCTGTTCTGGTGATAGCCTGCTCAGGCGTTCCACTAAAGAATTATTATCTGTCACTCGTATTCCTACCTTATGATAAATTGCTGGTAGTATGGGCACACTATTTAACGAACAAAGAAATGATGAGCGTACCTGATAATGCTACTGTTGAAGGTTTTCATTTGCTAATTGTTGTCGGGCTTCATCAGGTGTCAGCGCCTCAACCTCTTCTAATAGCTGCGCCAGTCTGTCGGCATTATCGTCTTTTGACGGTTTGACTGACTGTGTCTTGCGTTTCTCCGTGATAATTTGTGCCAGCCCAGCTACCGTCTGTGCATAGAAAAAACCTTCTAAAGGCAGATCAATTTCAAAGATGTTACGCAAGCGAGAAATGATTTGTATTGCGACAAGCGAGTTGCCACCGAGTTCAAAAAAGTCAGTATGAACTCCAATGTGTTGATTGCCAATGACATCCTTCCAGATATCTAAAATTTGCTGCTCGACCTCATCTTTAGGGAGGTTGTGTTCTGTTGGGTGGAATGGTTGATGAGTGGTGTCATGGTGTTGTGTGGATTGAGGTACACGAATATGAGTCCATTGTGCGAGCCTTGCCTGTAAATCGCCAGTAGCTGCAATGATCTGTGCCTGATCTCCTTGAGAAAGTGCACGTGCAAAAACCTCGCCCACCTCCTCAGGTGCCATCATCAACGCATGTAAGTGTTTCCCAAAGCGATTAGCGAGATTGTCATGACCTTCCCATCCTTCCCAGTTAATGCTTATCCAGTGCTGATTTTGCATATAGTTCTGATAATGGGAAAATGCATCCATAAAGGTATTTGCAGCAGAATAGGCGGAAAATCCGAGGCCACCGAGAATGGGAGAAAGAGAAGACGTAAGGACGCAGAAATCGAGTTGCATCTTTGCACATAGTTTTGCAAGTACCAGGGTCCCGTAAACCTTCGCCTGGAAATGTTGCTCACAGTTATCGCGGGTGATTTCAGAAATTGTCTTGAATGCCTGTACACCCATAATGCCAGCTGCATGGATAATCCCATGAATTGTCCCGAAATGCCCCATGCTGTGGGCAATGGCCTGAGCCATCTGTGTTTCATCTGCAACATCTGCCTGAAGTATAAGGACCTCCGTGCCCAAACCTTCCAGTGTTATAATCTCACGGATACTCTGGCGTAGAGTTTCATCTTTGCTAAAAAGATTGATCTCATCCCATTGCTCACGAGGTGGGAGACTCCTACGGCTGATCAGCGTTATTTTTAGCGTGTTTGACTGAGTGAGGTAGTTTGCCAATATTAATCCCAGCACTCCCAGGCCGCCCGTAATCAAGTAGTGCCCTTCATCTCTTATTTGTACATTGTTCAATGTGTTTGTATTGATTTTGAACGGTTCAAAGTGTTGCGTCCAACGGTATGCTCCCCGATAAGCGATAGTTGTATCTGTTTTATCGGCATAGAGCTCGTTAATAACCTGATCAATGAGCTTCTCACCAGCAAGCGGGTCGAATTGGCCTATATCAATGCTACAACAATGCATATTTGGATATTCCTGTGGGATGACTTTACATGGGCCTAGCAGTAGAGCCTTTTCGGGCGAGATCGCTTCTTCACCTGTAACGCTATGCAGCTGATTTGCAAGCACAGTGATACGGACAGAGTGATTATAGAGATGTTTAGCAAGAGCCTGAGCAAGAAAGAGTAAGCTATAGAAGCCCTTTGATAGTGCGGTTGTGACAGTTGCTTGCTCTAGAGATTGTGGTGGGGACGACGTCACATTCCATAGATGGATGATATGATCTGGCTGTATCTGGTTGTCTTGCAGATATGTAATGAGAGCATCGTAATCCTCCTGATTGTCGGGGTTGATAATGAACTGACGGTCAGCTTGATGAACGAATTGTTGTCCAGGAGAAACAAGTATAATTTGGTTGGCTTGAATTTCCAGCTGCTTTATCAGGCGTGTTGCAAAGTCCCCCTGATCTGTAAACACGAGCCATTGTATCTTGCGTTCAGTGTGTGTTGTTGGTTTTCTGGAAAGAGCCGCTCGTTTCCATGAAGGAAGATAGAACCAATCTGCGATATCTGGGCGTTTTTCTATAACTGGTTGCAAATGCGTCTGTTGTGTTGAGTGTTGTGTGCCTCGATATTCTACCCAATAGCGTTTTCGTTCAAACGGATACGTAGGAAGTGGCACCCGTAGACGTTTTTCATGCTGATAGAATCCGGACCAATCGATAGGTACACCGGCCAGCCAGAGCTTGCCGAGTGTATTGAGAATAAAGGGAATATCTGATTCGCTCTCAAATACCTGGCGCAAGGTCTGGAGTATTGGGCGTTCAGCGGTTTTGCCACTATCGGGATGGAGGCGTACGAAAGAGCTTAACGCCTGGCCTGGCCCTACTTCGAGGAAGGCCAGTTCTGGTTCCTGGAGCAGTACCTTGATACCATCCGCGAAGCGGACCGTTTGACAGAGCTGTTGTGTCCAATAATTGGGATTGGTAGCTTGCTCATCAGTGATCCATGTTCCAGTGACATTTGATATGTAAGGAATGCCAGGTACGTGCAAAGGAATGGTTTGCATGAGTTGTGTGAAGGCGTGATGAATGGGTTCCATCATAAAGGAATGGAAGGCATGTGTTGTTTGTACCTTACGATAAGCAATTTTTTGTGCTGTTAATTGTTGTGCAAGATTTGTCGTGGCCTCAGAGGTGCCAGTAACAACACTGAGCATTGGACCGTTTATGGCTGCCAGCGACAACTGTGGATTCAAAAATGGCTGTATCTGCTCAGGCGAGAGAGGGATTGCTAACATCTCTCCTTGAGGTAGAGGCTGGATCATTTTTGCTCGTGTCATAATGAGATGAAGGGCATCAGTAATTGAAAAGACGCCAGCAATACAGGCGGCTACATACTCACCAATACTATACCCGAGCATGGCGCGAGGCTGTATTCCCCATTCTAACCAGAGTTGTGCCAGAGCATACTCAATCACAAATAGAACAGGTTGAGCCAACCATGTTTGTTTAAGTTGGGGCTCAACATCGTTTTCTGTTTCGCGTGAGCGGCGTAACATCGCGCGCAAATCTATTGTGTGATGTTCTCCGTTGTTGCCAGCCTTTTCTAAATGAGAAGGGGGATAGAGAGCATCTCGAATATCCACCTGAAAATGCTCTTTGAGATAATCCGCGCAGAAGTCTATATGCTTACGGACAGTGGGCTCAGACAGATATAATTCTCGGCCCATCTGAGAATACTGATCTCCCAGGCCCGGGAAGAGGAATGCGACTGGACGCTCGCCGGACTCATGCGTCCCTGTCAGTACTCGTTTTCCCCAACTGCTCAGTTCGTTGATCGCCTCATCGCTACTCTGGCAGACAAATGCACGACGATATGGAAAAACTTTACGACCGACCTGATAGGTGTAGGCGATATCTGCAAGAGAGGATGGTGATTGTTTTTTGAGATACTGTACAAAATTATCGGTCATTGTTTCCAATTCTGAGGCAGAGCGAGCTGATAGTAGCACCAATTGATGAGAGCGAGATGGCATGGAAGGCTGCAGAGCCGGTGGCTCTTCCAGGATAAGGTGTGCATTTGTGCCGCCGATACCAAATGAACTGACACCTGC
Organism: Dictyobacter arantiisoli; assembly: GCF_008326305.1. Lineage (GTDB taxonomy): Bacteria > Chloroflexota > Ktedonobacteria > Ktedonobacterales > Ktedonobacteraceae > Dictyobacter > Dictyobacter arantiisoli. The sequence goes on from NZ_BIXY01000017.1 coordinate 44,940, forward strand.
ACGCAGAGGTGTCGATTCTGCTTGCCAATCTTGTAACATCGTATTAACGAAGAAGGGGCTATTCTCGAAATCTATCTTCTCGTTAGGCGTATGAAAATGTAAACTGGGAGGAAGTTGTTTATGTTTGAGTGCCAGAGCTGTCTTAATGATGCCAGCGACACCAGCAGCGACATCTAGATGTCCAATATTTGTTTTTACTGAGCCAATTGCACAGAACTGTTTTTTGTCAGTTTGTGCACGGAATGCTTGCGTAAGGGCTGCAAATTCGATTGGATCACCAAGTGCTGTACCTGTGCCATGTGTCTCGATGTATGAAATAGATTCTGCTGATACCCCGGCGATTGTTTGGGCTGCCATAATGACCTCGGTCTGACCTTCAATGCTGGGTGCCGTAAAGCCAATTTTGTGTGCTCCATCGTTGTTGATCGCCGTTCCCTTAATGACCGCAGAAATATGATCTCCATCTGCCAGAGCTTCATCTAGTCGTTTGAGGGCAATAACTCCGCCACCATTACCAAATACTGTTCCTTTCGCGGCAGCGTCAAACGCTCGGCAATGTCCATCGGGTGAGAAACCGCCCCCATCCTGATACATATAGCCAGTTTTCTGTGGAACTGAAATATTGATTCCCCCGGCTAAAGCAATATCACATTGATAATTCAGTAGCGCCTGGCATGCCAGGGAGGTAGCAACCATTGAACTTGAACATGCTGTTTGAACACCGATACTGGGTCCACTGAGATTAAGTTTGTAGGAGACACGTACAGGGAGGAAATCTTTATCATTTCCAATGAACGTTTGGAAATCACCTGCTGCTTCGACCTGATCTCGATTGGTCAACAGATGGTAGATAAGATAAGTATTAAGACCTGTTCCTGCATAGACGCCGATAGAGCCATGATAGACATCAGGATTATAGCCACTGTGTTCAAGGCATTCCCAGGCCATTTCAAGAAAGATCCGGTGTTGGGGGTCCATGACCTCAACCTCGCGTGGCGTCAGGCCAAAGAAATCAGCATCGAAAAGTTCAATGCCTTCTACAATCCCTTTAGCTCTTATATAATTGGGATTGCGAACCAGGTCAGGATCAATGCCTGCTGAGATTAAATCGTCAGCAGTGAAAAAAGTAAGGGATTCGACACCATCACGAACATTTTGCCAGAATTGTTCAACATTCCTAGCTCCAGGGAATCTTCCCGCCATACCTATAATTGCGATATCTAATGCACTATTTTCATTATCTATAATAGATTGTGACATAGAACCAGGGTCCTTTCTATGTGTACATGTAAATTTTGCAATGTTTAGTTGATCGCCGTTTAGTCCATGAGCGATGGGCGTGTTTTCGGGCGTATAGAGTTAGCGCCGTTGAGAGCGTCGCTGTGCCACATCGCGCATGTGTTGGTGTTGTCTTTGTAGGGCTTGTTTCTGACGTTCACCTCGCTCAATGGTTTGATTGGTATGTATAGGTGTTTCCTGATTTAAGTACTTTGCTAGTGAACTGATCGTTGTATGTTTGAACATTTCAATTAAAGGAATGTCCCGTTTGAGCAATTTCTGAATTTTGTCGTGTACCTCCACCATACTGAGTGAATGACCGCCAAGATCGAAGAAGTTATCATTAATACCGATACGGTCGATTTGGAGCACATCACGCCAGATGGAAACGAGCATACGTTCAAATTCGTTTCTTGGTGATACGTATATCGATGTTTCAGCCTGATCCTGGTGCTTCGGGTTGGGGAGCCGATGTCTGTCGATCTTACCATTTGACAATAACGGAAGCTGGTCAAGCACAATAAATGCAGCAGGCATCATATACTCTGGCAGGTACGTGCGTAGAAGGTTGCGTAGTTCGTTCGTGTGTATGGTATAGCCTGGTGTTGAAATGACATAGGCAATGAGACGTTTGTCCTCCTGATAGTTTTGAACAACGACAACGGTTTGTTTGATCGAAGGGTGTTTTAATAAGAGCGCCTCAATCTCGCCGGTTTCAATACGCATACCTCGAATTTTTACCTGATAATCGAGGCGTCCAAGATATTCAATCTCCCCTGTAGCATGATATCGTGCCAGATCGCCGGTGCGGTAAAGGCGCTCTCCAGGTGTGAGGCTGAATGGATGAGGAATATATTTCTCAGCCGTGAGTGTAACAGTATTTTGCACATCCTTGGCTGCTGATATCTCGTTGGCACGTTGCTTAAGTGTCGCCAGATGCTCAAGGCCAGCAAGCGTATTATCAACATCAATACCAAAGTCAACCAGGCAAGCGATCTCATCGACACCACTTTGTTGTAGCTGATGGACCAGCGGTAGGCAGGAGTTCACCGTCCCAAAGAGGCCACTGGTATTGAAGTACCGTTCAAATGCGTGGTCAAGTAAAAGCTCAAGGTGTTGTGCCGTAAAATCCTTTGAGTCCATATCGAGGTCCATACTACGAGCGAGGTTTCGCGTGAGATCGGCAGAGGATTTAAGATAATTGCGAAATGGTTGATGTACAATCTGACGAACTTTCGCGGTATCATCGCCTACAAAGGTGTGCAGCATGAGTGTCACATGTCCAGACCCTGAATGCCCACTATTTTGCCAGGCTTCACGATACACGGTAATTTTTTCCGCCAGATCTTTTGGTGTTTGCCCTAGAAGATGGGTTAATACAGAGGCGCCAATTTCGCCAGCTAAGCGAAATGTCTCTGGATTAAAAGCGGCAGTGATCCATATTGGTAATTCGGGTTGAATCGGTTTTGGATAGATAGATATATTTACCTCTTTGCCTATACCGTTTGGTATCATGAGAGATTCGCCACGCCAGAGTTTGCGCACTGTCTCAATACTCTGCATCATAATCTCTTTGCGTTCTTTATAGGACTGGGGAGCCAGGACAAAATCATCTGCATGCCAGCCTGAGGCAAAGGAAATACCAACTCTGCCATGTGATAGATTATCGATGACAGCCCACTCTTCCGCTATATTGACAGGATTGTGGAGTGGTAGTACAACGCTTCCCGCTCGTAATTGAATAGTGTTTGTGATAGTTGAGAGTGCCGCATTGGTAATAGACGGACTTGGGTAAATTCCTCCGAATTCATGAAAATGCCGCTCAGGTGTCCAGACGGCGGCAAAGCCATGCTGATCTGCAAATTTAGCGCCCTCAATGAGGAGACGATACTTATCGGCACTATTTTCATTATCGCTTGCGAAGTAGAATAGGCTGAATGCCAGTTCTTTATGAACCTTTTCCGGGGCGGGTTGTTTGTTTTTGGATAATTGTCGAGTTAACTGCGTTGTATTCAGGTAGCCGCGTGTCAAATTTGCGCCACCCACGAAGATTTCTCCCGCTACGCCAACTGGTACTGGTTGGAACTGACGATCCAGGATATAGATTTGTGTATTGGTGATCGGTTTCCCAATTGGGACCGCTGTAGAATCTGCACTTGATCGTATCTTCTGGTCGCTGACATCTGCAGTTACCTCTGAAGAACCATAGAGATTAATCAGGGTTGCATAGGGTAACCGAGTGACGAAACGCTGAATGAGCTCATGAGGTAGAGCTTCTCCGCTGGAGAACCAGAGTTTCAAATGTTGTAGCAGTTGAGGAAGATTTTCCTCATTATTGAGCAGTGCTCGAAGCAGTGATGGGACCAGAGTAATGCGCGTGACGCCTGTATCGAGCAGAGCATGCATGAATACAGAAGGAGATTTTACGATCTCATCTGAAAGAATAACAGTTGGAATTCCTTGCAGCAGTGGACCAAGCATTTCCCAAAGAGAATCGACGAATCCCAATGATGTCTTTTGGCAACAAACCTCATGCTTTTCGAATGGGTAAGCATTCCACATCCAGTTGAAACGGTTATAAAGATTGCGATGCAATCCAACCACTCCTTTAGGTGTTCCTGTTGAACCTGAGGTATAGATGACAAATGCTGCATTGTCTACTGTGACTGAACTGTTACTATTGTTCGTGCTATTTTGAGCAATAACAGGCCAATCGCTGTCCAGGCATACGCAAGAGAGAGATAGACGTGTAGTGGATAAGCTTGTTTGTAGTTGCTGTGTTGTGATAACCACCTCGACATGGGCATCCTGAAGGATAAAGTGTAGGCGGTCCTGAGGATACGATGGTTCAATAGGGAGATAGGCACCACCAGCTTTTAAGATGCCCAATAGGGCTATGAAAGCTTCAAAAGATCTTTCAAGATATACGGCAACGATGCTTTCAGGCCCAATACCCAGAGATTGTAGATGTCCTGCGAGTTGGTTGGCGCGTTGATTGAGTTGCTCATAATTGAGCGTCTGGCTAAGATTGTGTAATGCGGGAGCAGTAGGAGTGCGTTGTACCTGTTGCTCAAAGATATGTTGAATGCAGCAACTTGTAGCGTTCTCGTGATACGTATCATTCCATTCGTGGAGTAATTGTCTCTGTTCGTGTGTATTAAGTAGTGGCAAGAGACTAACATGCTGCATAGGATTGTCTATGATACCTTGAAGCAGTGTCTGGAAGTGTCGCAACATACGTTCTATCGTATTGTCATTGAAAAGGTCCGTATTATAGCGTAGAGCAATCCCAAGACCATCATTTGTTTCGGCAGCCGTGAGCGTCAAGTCGAATTGAGCGGTTAATTGAGGAATCGCAAGGGTAGTTGCCTTGATAGTGCCAATCGTGACCGGAACCTCGTCCTGTCCTAGTGCCAGCGAAGTAAGTCCCTCAGTATCAGGAAATGGCGATTGCTGAAAGACAAACATGACCTGGAAAAGGGGTGATCGACTGGGATTGTGATCAACCTGAAGCCGCTCTGTAAGCGTTGGAAATGCTGCATTCTGATGCTCAAGTGAGTCAAGCACCGTCTGCCTGACTTGAGCCAGGAACGTGCTGAATGATGGATCGTCCCCCAAATGGGCTCGAAGTACCAGAGGGTTTGTGAAATAGCCAACAATATCATGGACATCAGCAGTCATTCTACCAGTTACAGGTGAACCAACAAGGATATCAGTTTGTCCTGTATAGCGATGAAGGTAGACTTGAAAAGCAGCCAGAAGTGTCATATAGAGCGTTGTGTTGTGTTCGTACCCGAGATGTTTGATTTGTTGTGTTAGTTTTTTTCCAAGGGAAACACGCTGTTCGTTGCCGTGATAAGTTTGTGTTGGTGGGCGTGACCGATCGGTTGGTATGTCGAGAGTGGGAAGATCCCCGGCGAGTCGTTGTTGCCAATAGTGCCATAACTCTGTATCAGGATTTGCAAGTTCCTGATTGTACCTGTAGACATAATCAACATAGCGTAGTGGCAGAGGGGGGAGTGATATGTCTTTGTCCTCGGCGGTTGCTGTATATAACAGTCCTAATTCATGAAGTAATAGAGAGAGGGACCAGAAGTCCGAGAGAATATGATGTGTAACGAATGCGATTGCGTATTGTTGGTGAGCACGTTTGAAGAGCCGAACACGTAAAATCGTATTGTGTTCAAGATTGAATGGTTGATGAATGATCGCGTGAAGTTGCTGTTGAAAAAGCTCAGCACTCCACTGATCAGCATCTATAACCTGAAAATCTGGATCAAACTGCTCATGGATCTGTTGCACTGGTTCGCCATTTACTGTATTGAATGTCGTCCGTAGTGCTTCATGACGTTGTGTGAGTAATTGCATCGCAGTTTTGAATGCGGAAATATCAAGATGAGATTGGACGTTTAGCACGCCTGAGATATGGTAAGCGGCGCTATCAGGTGCTAGACGATATAAGAACCATAAAGCTTTTTGCCCTGCTGATAAGGGATAATCTGTGCCTTTAATCGGAGCTTGCTGGTTGTGGGTTGCTTGAATTGGTAGAGGGTGGGGCGTAGTTGTTAGGAGCTCTTGTAGTTGTTCGGCTAACTGAGAGATACCGGGACTCTGTAGCAGAGTAGTTAGAGCAACAGCGATACCCAGGTGTTTTTCAATTGCATATTGTAGTTCTACTGCTTGTAAGGAGTCCATTCCTAGCGAAATAAAAGATTGATTTTCGTCTATTTTTTCCTGTGGCAGTGAGAGACTACTGGCAATGAGTCGATGGAGGAGAGTTTTAAGCAGCGTGACACGATTTTCAAGAGTAGAAGAGCGTAGCATATCCTGAATAATAGATATATCTTCATTCATAGGCTGCGATAAAGCAACATCTTGAGTAGGGAGCGTATCACTGGCGATACTTTTGAAGTCCTGTGTGAGGAAGCGCGATCGACAGGCGAAGCGTTGAATTTTGCCGCTTGACGTTTTCGGTATGCTACCGGGTAAAGTAAGGACAATTGTATCAATGGATAGATCATGATTTTCCATGACAGCCTGGCGGATAGCGTGAAAGATGGGCTCAGGGTCAGCATTACGATGTTTGCGGTCCAACTCATGTATAAGGATAAGATGTTCGCCCGCTTCATGTTCTACGGAGAAAGCGGCTGCGCCATTCGCCAGCAGTGCAGGGTGGCTATGCGTGGCCGTTAATTCTATATCTTGTGGATAGTGGTTACGGCCATTAATAATAATTACATCTTTGAGACGACCAGTAATAAAAAGCTCCTCATTATAGAGAAAGCCAAGATCCCCAGTTCTCAGGAATGGGCCCTCTTGTGTATCGGTGATGAATGCATCAAAGGTCTGGCGTGTTTCCTCGGCTTTTTGCCAGTAGCCCTTTGCCACACCTGCGCCTGAGATCCAAATTTCCCCAATGCCATCATCGAGGCAGCGTGTACAACTATCTGGTTTGATGATGGCGATCTGATAGTTAGACGAACATTTTCCACAGCTCACGAGTGACTGACCACTAGCTTCCCCGCTTGTTACACATTTCACCTGATTCTGCTCTAGAGCAGTGCGCTCAAAATATTGTGGTGTTACAGGTGTAGTTGGATTTCCTCCAGTGACAAAAAGCGTTGCTTCAGCTAGACCATAACAAGGATAGAATGCCTCAGGTCTGAAGCCGCACGTTTTGAAAGCCTCTGCAAAACGCCGTAATGTATCATTGCGAATGGGCTCAGCACCGTTGAATGCAATACGCCAGGTACTCAAATCCAATGTTGCTTTCTGGTCTTCGGTCACTTTGCGTATGCACAGATCGTAAGCAAAGTCAGGACCACCACTAGATGTTGCATGGTAGCGAGAAATTGCCTGAAGCCAGCGTACTGGTTTCTGCATGAAAGAGTAAGGAGACATCAGAATCACGGGAAAATCGGCATATAAAGGTTGCAAAATACCTCCTATTAACCCCATGTCATGATAAGGAGGCAACCAGATAACGCCAATGCTTGTTGTGGTATGCTCAAAACGTTGTTGAATCGTGGCGAGATTGTGTAGTAAGTTCTTATGGCTTATCATTACGCCTTTTGGAGATGCTGTAGACCCGGAGGTATATTGAAGGAAAGCCAGCGTATTCCCATCTAGTTCAGGCTCAATCCAATCCTCATCATGTGGCGAGTTCTCCCCATCGGTTGTAATCACCTCAATGTTGGAAGAAGATATTTCGTGTGCAAAATAATGATTGATAGTTGTGACCAGAGGAGTTGTAGTGAGTATGAGCTGAACTTCAGCGTCTGCCATAATTGCCTTGAGGCGAGGTGTTGAACGGTGAGATTGTGGCGGGTATGCTGGTACTGCGATAACACCAGCGTAGAGGCAGCCAAAATATGCGCTAATATATTCCAATCCTGGTGGATAGAGCAATAAAGCCCGTTTCCCTACATTTTTGGGAGTTTGCAATTGCCTGGCAATTGAACGTGCCTGGCAATCCAGTTCTTTGTAAGTGAGATGCCGCTCCTCTGTTTCTCCGTCAACTAAAAATGTGTATATGCGGTGGTCTGCATAATAGTTGGCGCGCCAACGCAGTAAATCAACCAGGGTTGAAAATTGTGTAGACTGTTGTTGGTCCTGTTTGTTCATGTATCACCTACAATATATGCTGAAACTACCAATCTACGTGAGCCTACGATCGTTGACTATACATTTGCTTGCTTGCTTGATTCCTTCCTTTCTTCCTGTATTCCGATTTTGATGTCCTCATCTTTCTTATAGAACACGAAAAATATTTTTACGAAGATACTGTGTTCTGTGTCAGAAAGCGCATGCTTTCCCTCTTTGATTTTAGAAACACATTTGCATAATAGATGACTTTATAGTGATTTAGCCAAATATATGCATATGTATCAAGAGCGTATATAAATTAATTACATAAAAATTATACTGCTTTCTCAAACGGTTTGTCAAATATTTTAGGGTCTAGAGGCTTTTTGATCTTATAAAGAGGTAGAATTATTAAAAAGTATTCATTAAGTAGACAGGATATAAATATATAGAGATTCCATAGCAAGGTGTGGGTATTGTATATAGATATCTCTGGAATTTATCAGGGATTGCTTATATAAAATGGTTCATATGGTAGAAATAGTTTGTATGGTAGAGATGGTTCATATAGTAGAGCTTGTGCTGAAAATAAACATTAAATAGTAATTGTTTTTTATACTCGGTTTTCCGTGTTTCAGGAAAGGAGCACATTTCGCTTGGATGAGATCCCTTGGCACATGTAGAGCGATTTGTCCGTTGATACTTCGATGTCCACGACGATCGTGCTTGTGATTGTTGTGAAGGGTCGTGATATCATGCCCCAAGAAGCGTGCTGCTCCGGTTCGAGCGTGTGTAATCAACGTCTTTTTCCTCTTCAAGGAGACACATTTTTCTGCTGATTCGCTACTGGTTATATCTCGTTGCGCAACTCGTGGGTATTGGGGCGTGATTTGGTCGAAGTTGAACTGCGTCCCTGGGAAAACAAGCAGCGCAAGCCAACGCCTCAACAGGTGCGGCGCGGGATGCACAAATTGTTGGCACGTTTGGGCACTCCTGCCCAGCCACCACAACCACGCGGGAAATCGAAAGGCCGGATGATGAGGAGCAAAAGTTGGCAAAGCACCACGTTTTCCCATCATTCGTAAGCAGCCAAAGGTACCTCAACTTGTACCATCCTGATGGCAGAGACGACATATTGATTCATCGTCTTTCTTTGAACGGAACTTCTCATGGAGTTCTGGTAGAATTTTTTAGTTTAAACGTCAAATAAGAACAAATATATTAAGAAATGTTTTTCTTTTCTGGAATAGTTTATTTGTCCAAGAGCATTGAAATGAGCAAAAAAATTGAGTAGACTATTAGGTATAGATAGTTTTTTTGTAATCTATAATTATCATACATGTTATTATGAATTTTGATGTGATTGATTTACTTGAGGAGTATCTGAGATGAAGGCGCACGTTCTGGTCACAGGCGGTTTGCGAGAGGTCCACAAAAAGCTCCTAGCTTTGGGAGCTCGATTGACTCTAATGATAAATATTCCATATATTACTCAGGAAGATATACATATGTATGAACGTGTAATCGGTCTTCCTATTGCAGCTACAGATGAGGAATGGATAGAAGTAGCGGCATTGATCAATAGAATAGACCCATTCATCGCTCTTGGTGGATTTAGCGAAGGCGTACAACGACAAACCGCATTGATCGCCCGTGTCCTTGATCTTCCTTTTCATCGTCTGGAGATAGTTGATATGGTTGCGCGTAAGGAATTGATGCGGCAACGATTAGTTGATGCAGAGGTGGACCCGACGCCAGCCCATATTGTTCAGACCAATGAGGAGATAAAAGCTTTTGCTGCGGAATATGGTTATCCTCTTATTTTAAAGCCCAATGATGGTCGGGGAAGTACTGGTATTTTGAGGATTAGCAGTGCTGATACTGTCGCAGTAGCACTCACGCGTTTTCAGGAATTTACGCCGCAATCTGCCTTATTTTCAAATGCTCATTTTGACATGCTGGTGGAACCATATCTACAAGGGGATGAATTAAGCGTTGAAGCATTTTCAGAAAATGGGAAGCATAAAGTTATTGCGATCACACAGAAATTCAAAGAGGCCGATACGTTTATAGAGATTGGACATTGTATCCCTGCTTCGCTTACACCGCAGGTGGCAAGCAAGATTGAGCACCTGGTGTTCCAGGCCTTAACCGCTTTGGAGATAGCATCAGGTCCATCTCATACTGAGATTATCCTGACAGATGCTGGCCCGAGAATTGTTGAAACTCACATACGTCTAGGGGGCGATTGTATTCCTGAGCTGATTCAGCTTGTGTATGGTATTGATCTACTAGATTTATGGGCACGTCAAGTATTAGGAGAGAGTGTCTGGCATGCTTTGCCCGAAGTAGTTTCTACCCATACCTGTGCGGCCATCTGGTATGTTTCCTTGTTACCTCCTGGAGTGGTGAAAAATGTATCTGGTGTAGAGGAAGCACGCGATGTTTCCTGTATTCATGATGTGCATATTTTAAAGAATGAAGGTGATGTGCTAGGGAATGTAAAAAATTCGTTTACCCGCGGCGCATATGCTATTGCAACGGCATCCTCTCCTGATAAGGCTTTGTCTTCTGCACGTATGGCTACTGAATGCCTTACCTTTGAGATAGCAGAGAACGAAGAAAAGGAGTAAATAGATGACTTGCCATGAGCAGGAGGAAAAAGTAAAGTTATCCTTGAGTGCGTCTCTGGTGCTGACAGCAGTCTTTATCAGTAATATTGGAAATGGGATGAATACTATTACTGTAGGAAGAGCTTTATATGATAAAACAGGGAATGTTCTCGCTTTTGGTATAGTTATTATCATCCAATATTTTATTAATTCTTTAATGTATATATTTAGTGGTACCCTCGTAGATCGGCATAGTCCAAAGCTGGTTTGTATATTGGCTGATGTTGTGCGGGGGATATTTATTTGTATCGCTAGTTTTTTTGTCTTATCGCAGCAAGGGCAATGGTGGATTTTTGTATCTGTGATTGTCATTAACATTATTACCCCTTTTTATAATTCAGCTACATTTGCCCTGGCCCCTGTCATTGCGCCAGGGCCGACTCTGATACGCTATAACACTCTTTTTGTTGCTCTCTTGCAAGCCGGGCAACTCATAGGAACCGCTCTGGTGGGTTTTATCCTTGAATATTTTCATGTCAGTGTCTCGTTTGGTCTGGACGGTCTATCCTATCTTCTCTCTGCCATCGTTATTGGCATGGCCTATATTCCCCGGGTAGATATCAAGCTTCCTGAATGTCATCGTTTCTGGCTTAATGACCTTTATAATGATTGGCGGGAGATAAGGTGTTGTCTACGCTTGAATACCGCATTGTTTTTGCATATTATCCTTTGTGCTGGTGATTTTCTGGCCGTTAATTTTATTAACTTGTCGTATGTGCCAATGGTTACGCTGTGGTATGGCAATAACAATTACTGGTTGTCAATCTTTGATGGATCATTTGCAATTGGAGCAATTCTGGCAACATTCATTGCTCCTAGGATAATGAAATATCGAGATGTGCGAGTTGTCACAGCGCTATGCCTCGGCTTAGAAGCTCTGTTTTTTGCCTGCTTATCTGCCGTACATATTCCCTATGTAACAATCATTGCTATGTTGGGTTTAGGCATCTCTAATGCATCTTCTATTATTATTCTGATGACTTATCTTCAGCGGCGTATCGTGGGACCTATCAAAGGGCGTATTGCGGCAATACGCCAGCTGATCATCTCACTCTTCACCGTCGCTCTGATCCCTTTCATCAGCTATGCTTATAGTTTTTCTGTGAATGGAGGATTACTGTTATCGGGAGTCGTTTGTTTTGTCTTCAGCGGTAGTCTATTTATGTTTAGCCGCCAACGATTTTTTGGATATGCCCTTTTAGAAGACAAAGATATTTCCTCCTTTTCTTCGTGATAAAGAGTTGATTGTATTATCTGGAAAGCACGGTCTAGGAATAGTGTTTTTCGTACTTATGGGCAGCGTGATTGTTCAGTATATGAAGGGAGGAGTAATTCTAGTTAAACTTTCATCCTCATTCTTATCCAGGCTGTATTTGAAAGGTGGAAATGATAGTGAATAATAACAGTAATGTATGTCTGCATCAGTTATTTGAGGAACAAGTAAAAAGAACTCCAGATGCTGTTGCACTCATTTATCAAGATAGGGAGATCACCTACAAGCACCTGAATCGTCAAGCGGATCTGTTATCTCTATATTTACGACAAGCAGGTATTGTACCAGAATCTCGTGTCGCCCTTTGTTTGAACCGTACCCCCGAATTGATCATCGCGGTGCTTGGTATTCTTAAAGCTGGTGGTGCTTACATCCCACTTGATCCTCTCTATCCAGTGGAGAGGTTAGAGTATATGCTTGCAGATGCCAACGTTTCGTTGATTCTTACCCAAAAAGCGTATACAACTCTCTTTTCTCAGTATGCGGTGAGGTTGCTTGATATTGATAGCGATTATGAGCCATCATCATCTCTGGATACAATCAAACACTGTTTCCCGGAGCCAGCTAACCTGGCCTATATTATCTATACTTCTGGATCAACCGGGCGACCGAAAGGGGTTGCCATTCAACATAGTAGCGCCTGCAGTTTTGTTGAATGGGCTGGGGAAGTTTTTACAGAGTCAGTTCTTGCCGGTGTTCTTGCCACTACATCCATTTGTTTTGATCTATCTATCTTTGAGATTTTTGTACCATTGAGTTATGGCGGAACCGTTATCCTGGCAGAAAATCTCTTGCAGTTGCCTGAATTAGGTGCTGCTGAACGTATAACCCTCATTAATACTGTGCCTTCTGTTATGACAGCACTTCTGAATATAGGTCGTTTGCCTTCTTCTATTCGTACCGTTAATCTTGCTGGTGAGTCACTGCCTCTGAGGCTTGTTCAGCGCTTATATCGTGAGACTGAGGTAGAGCATATCTACAATCTGTATGGACCGTCGGAGGATACCACATATTCCACCTGGATGTTGATTCCCGATGACACACAGGTATCTCCACCTATTGGGTATCCTATAACTGGATCTCAAGCATATATTTTGAATGAGCGCATGGAGCCTGCTGCACCTGATGAGGACGGAGAACTCTATCTTGGTGGTAAAGGGCTTGCCCGTGGCTATTTACATCGCCCTGACTTAACGGCAGAGAAGTTTGTGCCAGATCCCTTTACTAAGCAGGCCGGGGCACGTCTTTATAAGACGGGTGATCTGGTGAGCGTTGGTACAGATGGAGCACTTACATTTTTAGGGCGTATAGACCAGCAAGTAAAAATCCATGGTTTCAGGATAGAATTGGGGGAGATCGAAACTATACTCCAACTACATCCTCAGATACAGGATGTAGTTGTACTTGCTCGCGAAGATGAGGCTATGGAGAAACAGCTCGTAGCTTATGTTTATCCTTATTCTGGAACAGTGATCGATATCACTGTAATACGTGATTTTCTGTGTTCAAAGCTTCCTGCCTATATGTTCCCGACCGCATTAGTCCTCCTTTCCTCCATACCTTTGAGCCCTAATGGGAAGGTTGATCGAAAGGCATTAGCTGCATTACCTATTCAGCCCGGTTCGGCTACCAGATATGTTGCTCCCCAGATGCCATTGGAACAGATCCTGGTAGATATCTGGCAGCAACTCTTTGAGATCAAGCAGATTGGAATCCAGGATAACTTTTTTGCCTTGGGCGGTCATTCGCTTCTCGCGGCCCGTATGGCCTCGCTCATCCTGGAGAGGCTCTCCATACATATTAGTCCTATGAGTATTTTTACCTTTCCTACTATTGAGCAATTGTCCACCCACTTACAAATAGCGCAAGATGAGCAAGCTGATCAGGTTGTACCACCTTTGCAGCCGGTGAAGCGTGATCGTGATATCCCGCTATCATTGATTCAGGAGCAGTGGTTTGTGCGCCCGCGATTTGCTCCTCAGTATGTCGATCCGGTTAGTAGCGCATTTTCTGTGGTCGGTTGGCTAGATATAGCAGCGCTAAAGCAGAGTTTACATAGCATTGTACAAAGACATGAAATCTTGCGTACACATTTTTTGATATGTTCGGGGCAACCGATACAACGGCTAGATGACCTGGCAGCTTCATCTGTACCTGTGTCCGTTATTGATCTTTGCCATCTTGTTCCTAAAGAGCGAGCAGGGGCACTGACCGATATTATCGATGCCGATCGAAAAGCTCCATTTGATCTGATGCAGGATATGTTGTTGCGGGCAAAGATTGTGCGGCTCAAGGCAGAAGAACATGTAGTCATCTTAACTGTAGATCATATCGCATGTGATGGTCAGTCATATAATATGATTATCCGTGAGCTTTCCTTATTGTACAGCTCCCTGGTTAAAGGTGAGCCGTCCCCTCTAGCTCAACCAAAGTTACAATATGGTGATTTTGCATTCTGGCAGAGACAATGGCTTCGTGGATCGGTACTTGAGCAGCATCTTGCATGGTGGCGGAAGCAGTTAGACGGTGCGCATGCCATGCATCTTTCTACTTACACACCACGAGAGACATGTTTTTCATTACGAGGCGAAACTGTATCCTTCGAATTGCCCACTCGATTAGTACAACAACTGAGGCAACTGAGCGAATCTCAAGGGGTCACACCATTTATCACGCTGCTTGCTGTTTTTCAGACACTGCTTACGTTTTATACGCGTCAATTTGATATTAGTACGCTTACACCTGTCGGAATTCGCAATCCCGTTGAAGCGGAAGATATTGTAGGAATGTTTGTAACGATGGTAGTGTTGCGTACCTCACTGTCTGGTGATCCTACTTTTCAAGAAGTTATGAGGCGTGTGCGGGATGTGACGATAGAGACATTTCCCCATCAAGACATTCCCTATGAGATGGTATTGGAGGTCCATAATCCGTTAGGTGATCGTGCGACCTCGCCCTTTCAAGTCTGGTTTACCTTAGAACGCGATAGTAATGAGCCATTGCAACTAGAAGGTGTGACCGTTCAAGGAATTGATACTCGTGAGATCATATCTACACTTGATATGTGGTTTTTAGCTCGTGAGCGAGGTGATACGATCTCAGGATATATTCTATACCGTGCTGATCTTTTTCAGGAGGAGTTCATCAAGTCAGTATTGGATCATTTTCAGATGCTCGTTATGCACATCGTTGAGCATCCAGAGCGATCCATCTCCGAATTGCTATCGTCTGATGATACTAGATGAATCCTCGCCAGGAAAACATATGAACGCCAAGGTTTTGGGTATGAGTGAACGTTGCATGCTAAATTATGGATAATTATCCTATGAAGAAACAAAGAAAATTAGCTGTTGTGGCCTGGATGCGCATCATTTTTATTCTATCTATTGTCCCTATGGGGAGTGTAATACGAGCTGTAAAGAACTTTTTTGCGCGCTGGCTCACCTCTTGTAGTGATAAATGGTTTATCTCTCATATGGGAGATGCTATGCTCGCAAGAGTCACTATTGATCATTTTGGAGTGCCAACCATTCATGCACCCTCTCGCCTGATAGCATTCCGGACGCTAGGATATATGGTAGCGCGTCATAGATTGTTTCAATTGGATCTTCTGCGTCGTCTTACGGCAGGGAATCTATCTGAGATAGTAGGAAAAGCGGCCGTTGACGTAGATATTAACCAGCGCGTATTTGGTTTTCGCCATGTGGCTAGAGAAGTCATCAAGCGTTTACCAGAGGAGCAAATAGCTGTATTGCAGGCATATGCAGAAGGTATAAATATGTATATGCAGCAAATAAAAGTATATCCACCTGAATTTCTTGCTTTACGCTATACGCCTAAACGCTGGGAACCCGAGGATAGTATCCTGGTTGGTTTATATCTCTTTCAAAATCTGACCGCAGATGAAGAAGAATTTGAGCGAATGATGACAGTAATGGAGGCGAGTTTACCCGCGGAGGTTGTACGTTTTTTGACCCCTGATGAAGATGCGTATATGACTGCCTTGGCAGGCGGGCAAGAACCTCTTCGTCCCAGTCAGAAGATTCCTATAGATGCCTTGAATATTTTGCGCCAACGGAGCAAGTCAGCAGATAATACTTTACCTTCTATTGAAGAAATGAACTTTGCAAAAGGTTCAAATGGTTGGGTGGTCGGACATAACAAGACGCATGACGGACGTGCTATTTTAGCGAATGATATTCACCTTGATCTCTCTGCTCCTAACATATGGTACAAAGTCCATATGCATTATGAAGATGCTCATCTGTCTGGATTTGTTGTACCTGGGCTTCCGATTATGACTGTGGGCTCGAACCAATATGTTGCATGGGGATATACTGTTATGCATAGTGATGTGCTCGACCTGGTCACTCTTGAGTTAAGCTCGGAGCATCCTGACGAGTATAAAACCCCTGATGGGTGGCAACCATTCATCATGACAGAAGAAGTGATTCAAGTCAAAGGGCAAGAAGATATTCATGTTACTTGTAAGGCAACAATCTGGGGACCCGTTCTACCAAAGCCGCTGCTAAATCAGCATGTTGCACTACACTGGACGGCATTAGATCCTCAAGCTGTTGATATCGGCTTGCTAGATATGGATAAAGTCCAGACGCTTAATGAGGCTATCCGTGTTGTTAATGAATTTGGCGGACCTCCTATGAATGTTATGCTCGCAGATGATGACGGTCACATTGCCTGGACATTTTGTGGTAAGCTACCTCTACGTAAAGGACATGATGGTCTATCTGCTCGTGTATGGAAAGATGGAAATATTGGATGGGATGGCTATATTGCAGCAGATGAGTTACCTAGAGTAATAGATCCACCGGCAGATTTTCTTGTAACTGCTAATAATCGAACTTTAGGAACTCATTATCCTTATAGTATTGGTTATAATTTTGTTAGTGGGTATCGCGCGTATGCTATCAGTCAGAAATTGCAGGCTCAAGAGCATGTTACAGAAAGAGAGATGTTTGACCTCCAACTGGACACTACCACCACATTTTACGATTTTTATCGTTCCCTGCTACAAGACGTGTTGACGCCAGAAGTTCTGGACGGGCAAGCGGATTTAACGTATGCTTGTCAATTGATAGCTGACTGGGATGGTGAAGTGCGAACATCGAGTACAGGATTTCCGATCCTATACCGGTTCAGAGAGGTCCTTATTAAAGAAATTTTGCCCACGTATCTTGCTCCTTGTAAAGAGAAAGAAGAGAGTTTTGTGTATCGTTGGGGAACAATGGAGACACCGTTACGTCAGCTCTTAAAGGAAAGGATTCCGGAGACATTGCCATACCCGGATACATATAGTAGTTGGGATGATTTGTGTGTATGTTTATTGCAATTGGTTATCAATGAACTGAAAAAAGAGTGTAAGACCTCCCATCTAGATGGGATCACATGGGGGAAAATCAATATTTGTAAAGTGCGCCATCCACTTGCGGCCGGAATACCTTTTGCTGCCAGGATACTGAATATGCCCTACTATAAATTACCGGGATGTGATTTCACGATACGGGTCGCGCAACCAAAAATTGGCGTCTCTGTTCGTTTTGTGTTGTCGCCAGGAGAGGAGGCAGAGGCGTTATGGAATATGCCCTGTGGCCAATCAGGGTATCCATTGTCCTATCATTATAAGGATCTGCATCGCTTTTGGATGGAGGGAATGCCTTTGCCCTTTTATGTATGAGTAGGAACCTCTGATTTTAGAACGTGTCATACTCCTATAGCCTTTGCCCTCTCGATGTCGGAGTTTTTGAGCTGGACCCACTGGCATGTTGAATGGGGGACGAGAAGGAGCAGATATACCATACACACGTGTTCAATTTGCTAGGAACAACTGAGGCTGGAAAAATTCACGTCATTACTGGTAATTTGACTCGCATAAACGAGTTGCTGCTCACTTCTGAGATAGTGCTCAAACACCATGAGCGCCATCTGATGCCATTCCAACGTTTTGTAACGTCGGCCGACGTGTTGTTGATGGTCAACATAGGCCTGGATAGCTCCTTGGATCGTCATCGTGAGCCGTTGCATCTGCGAATCATGGTCACATTCCTCCTCACTCATCCCTTCTGACGACTCATCTGAAACAGTCATTGTTAGCGTAGGTAATCCAGACAATCACCTGTATGGTATACTTCGAAGAAGATGTTCCAGATCAGGGAAAATATCTCTATGTCAGAAATGCATCTGTCGCTAGAGGAAGTAGAACCAGGTGCGGCACGTGCCAACCCGGGCGATGTGACCGCAACGATCGCAAAGATTGTGTCTCAGTCGAACTGGCTGCACCTGGGCGGAGCACAAGGCCAGAGGATTCAAGCGATCGCCAATCAGACAGAAAGTCAGGACCTCTTCGCAGTACTTCGCAACTGGCATACCTATCTGGAGAAACGTCTGGCCTCCCTTTTGCCGCCATAGTGCAAGAATATCAACGTGGGCCGATGCGTCAAGGAACTCGGATCACTGTATTGGCCATCTCCTCCCGGGATGAGATGTATGGCACCACTGTGATGGTGAAGATGAAAAAACAGGGAGTCAGTGAACTTTCTTTGTGTGATCTAAAGGCCACGGATGCGCCTATCAAAACCCAACAGTTGGTGGAAGATTACGCGATGTGGTTCGCCAATCGCTAGAGGTAAGAAGGAAGGTTGAAGGAATGGCGAGAACAACAACAAAAGGCACCTGTCATTTCTGCCGGCAGGTTTTTGGCAAAGCGACCATGACCCGGCATCTCGAAACGTGTCCCCAGAGAGCTGTATCTTTTGCGACAGCTCACGGGAAAACCTCAGCGGTGCCAGCCCGATTATTACATCTGCGAGCAGAGGGGCTGGATGCACCGAGCTATTGGATGCACCTGGAAATCCCTATGGAGGCGTCACTCCAAACACTCGACAGTTTTCTCCGAAAGAGTTGGTTGGAATGTTGTGGTCATCTGAGCCGCTTTGAGATCCATGGAACCTCTTACTCATCCTATATCGATTCTGAGTTTGGGGATAAAAGTATGCGTGTGCAGGTAGGGAAGATTCTAGAAGTCGGAGACCAATTTGTGCATGAGTATGATTTTGGCACAACGACGGAGCTGCGCTTAAAAGTGCTAGCAGAACGAGAAGGCGTGCTGCAAAAAAAGGCTGTCGAATTGCTGGCACACAATATTCCGCCTGTAATTCCTTGTGATATCTGTGGCAAGCCAGCCACACAAATCTGCTCACAATGTATCTACGAAGGAGGAGGCTGGTTGTGTGAATTGTGTGCCCCGCAACACGAATGTGGCGAGGAGATGCTGTTGCCAGTGGTAAATTCGCCGCGAGTAGGAATGTGTGGGTATGATGGGCCTGGGTTGTAAAGTACGGTTTCCTGCTCTTTTGCTAGTACTTTGGCTTTCAGGTTCACCAGTCTATGTCTCTTCTGTATTGTTGTCATTACATTGCAATCTATTTCTGTTTTTTAATCTGCTAAGA
The DNA here is from genome assembly GCF_008326305.1 of Dictyobacter arantiisoli. Taxonomy (GTDB): domain Bacteria; phylum Chloroflexota; class Ktedonobacteria; order Ktedonobacterales; family Ktedonobacteraceae; genus Dictyobacter; species Dictyobacter arantiisoli. The sequence goes on from NZ_BIXY01000017.1 coordinate 64,214, forward strand.
GCATGGAGCGGCGAAATGTATATGTCAAGTCCTTTATAAGAGCCAAAAAAGATGGGAAATCTTAAAACATCTTTTGCCATGCAGGTACAAATATGCAGAGATAAGAAGCGGAAAAGGGAAAAACTCGTGTGACAGGGCCCTGAGGGGAACGGTTTTTTGTGTGGAAAAAAGTGGTCAACAACCGCCTGCCGTGTTGTTGGGAGACAGCCTGCCACCATGGGGCGAATGGCCTGTCCACAAAAAAGATGTCACAAGGCATTAAACTGCACCTGTTCGATCATTTGCGCCAGCCACTCAAGTTCCGCACATATTTGTTGATCATTGAAAGTATTCAATTTTTCGACATAGGGCTGTACTTTGCCCACAATGGGGGAATCAAGATATTTCTGGTATCGTCCCTGGTCCTGGAAACGGGGCTGGAGCACCTGTATACGCGTTTGCAGGATCTTCACACGATCCTCAGGCTCCAGGAAACCGAAGAGGGCGAAACGCACATAGAATTCCATATCGTTGCGAGCGATCGCGTGTGGGAAATCGCGCAGCATCTCGCGCAGTTCGGCCAGACCATGGTCCGTCAAATGATAGATGTGGCGATCGGGCTTTCCTTGTTGCTCGATCGCTTCGCGCCGCACCGCACCTATCGCCTCAAAACGCCGTAGCGCTGGATAGAGCTGATTATGGTGCAGCGTCACCAGTCCGCCCAATGTCTGATCGTAAGCCTTCTTTATCTCATAACCATGCATTGGGCGAGAAAGTAGCGCAGCAAGTATAAGCATATCCGCAAGCATATACGTCCATCCCCGATATATTTCACAAAAGAGCAAGAAAGACTGCACTAGCCTTTCTAGAGCATTGAGATCGTTTTGCCTGACTATATCGGGCAAAATCTGTAGGGCAGTATGTGAGCCCATGGTAAGCTTGCGCAGTCTTTCGATACGAACCTCAGAATGTTATACCACAACCTCTGCCGTCTACCACCTTTTCGCGAGCGGAAACATCGGAATGGCGGACGGCTACCAGACCACGGGGAGATGAGCTGGACCAATGGTCGCCGAGTCGTTTGAACGCCAGGGCACTTCAGACGGCGCAACCGCCAGGCGGACGTTGGGCAGGCGTTTGAGTAGGGTGGTCCACAGGACCTGCATCTCCATACGCGCCAGTTGCTGACCCAGGCAGGCGTGGATGCCGCGGCCAAAGCTGAGAATAGGATTTGGCGTGCGATCAAAATTCACCACGTTTGGATCAGGGAAAACCTCTGGATCTTTATTGCCAGCGAAAAAGGATAGCATCAGTACTTCGCCCGGTGGGACACGGATGCCGCTGAGCTCGACCTCTTCGCGAACGATGCGTGGCCGCCCGCCCGCGCCCAACAGCGTGATGCGCAGAATCTCCTCGATCGCAGACGCCATTGCATCTTCATCATCGACGCGCGCTTTCAGCTGTTCCAGCAGATCAGGGCTCTGAAACAGCACGAAAGCAGAATTGGTAAAGCTCGTGCTGGTTGTCTCAAAACCGGCGGCGACCAATCCAAGCGCGAAAGAGAGCATCTCCTGCTCGGTAAGCACGTCATCGCCCTGTTCGCGGTTCTTTACCAGCATACCCAGAACGCTATTGCTCGGATTGGCCCGCTCTTTCTCGATCAGAGGTGTAATATACTGCACCATTTTCTCCCAGCGCTCCTGCTGCTCTTCTCGAGTGGCAGTGCGTGAGAGCAGATCGCGTCCCCATTCGCGGAAGAGCTGCTCGTCTTCATAGGGAATACCCAGCAGTTCGCAAATGACGGCCATCGGCGTCTTGATCGCGTAGTCTTCATAGAGATCCGCCGGTTGCCCCTTGAGCTCCATCTCATCGATCAGTCGATTGGTCAGCGCGACCACCCCTGGGCGCATCTCGTTGGCGTGCTTGACGGTGAAGGCCTGCGTGACCAGGCGGCGAATCTGGTTGTGGCGCTCAGGCGTCACAGTAAACAGCGAACCCTCGCGTGTACGGGACGCGACCTCCTGGCGTGGCACATCGCCGTCCGAGCCCAGAATGTTGCCACAGCGCCGCGCGTCATTTGCCGTCTTCGTAACATCTGCATGGCGGGTCAACAGGAGCGCCTCACCGCCGTATGGCATCTTCACGCGCGCTACCGGGCACTTTGCTTGCAACTCCGTATACTCTTTGGGTAATTCCAGACTATGATCGGCCAGCGGAAACGGGAAATGGAGCGGTGCTTCCTGCTGTACATCCTGCACCTGGATGTTTACGCCCTGTTCGTTGCTCATAATAGCTATCTACTCCAATCTGGTATTTGCCTGTTTTATCACTATCTCGCTGAAATGAGAGCCTCTTCGCATTTGAGAGTGCTCGTTCCACAGGTGGTGAACACTGCGCTCTACGTTTATCAGACCGCCTGGTCATTTTCTACAACGACGAGCTCTGATTGGTTTGCTTCGTCCTCAATCGTGAAGACTTGGTTTGGACAGAGATCTACAGCCTGCCGCACTTTTTTCAGCAGCGCCAGAGCAGGCCGCTCGTTGAGAATGTGAACGGTGCCATCGCTGTCTCGCTGCTCAAAAACGTCAGAGCAGGCAAGCACACAGTTTCCGCTCGCAATACACTTCTGGGTATACGCGATCACGCGCACGTCATCACCTCCTTTCTGATATGTTATGTTGACATAGGTAATGCTAACATATAAGAGAGACAATGGTCAATGTTATGAGAGGGAAAGTTAAAGCTGGAAATGGATAGGTAGGAACACCCTAAGCGCGTAGGGGCTGCGTCTGGAGGTAGTTCGCCTGCCTGAGGCCAAACGGGGCTTTGTCCTCTTGCCCCGCTCTCTGGTCGTGGAGCGCAGTTTTGCCTGGACGACCCGCTTTCGTCGCTTGGCGCGCGACTACGAGCGTTGGCTGGAGACCCTTTCCTGTAAGGAGGGTAGGCCGTGGAAATACGTATCCATGCTGTGACTGATGTTGCTGTGTTCCATTTTAATTTTACCTTGACCAAACTTATAGACAGGCAAAAATGGGTGAGATGAGTATTGTATAATCTCTATCATAAATTGCTTTACAAATTCTTTACAGCATTGTGCCCTTTTTTTGATAACTATCAGCTATTTTTAAGCTAGCCAGAATAATACTTTCTGGGCGAGTAATGAGCAGATAATAGTGGAATAGATAGCATCTTTCTGTCTCTCATCAGTACTTAATGTTAGAGTGATAAAACTATGTGTGTAGTGGTAAATAAGCATCTTTGTACGCCTGGTATAGTAGGCCTGGTATAGCAAAAATGGTGGATATATCTATCTTGAAAGGAATCTTTGGACGATGAAGAAATTTGCTGTGGCAGCCCTGATCATTGGGGCCTTCCTTATCTATAGTATTTTGTATGATCATTCAAATGCGATTCCCTTTGTACCAACCAGTGCAACGGAGACCAGTACCGCAACCGACTCCACGACGGGCTCTTCCACCACAACTCCTACGCCATCCAGCACAACTGGTACATCATCTGGTGGACTCTACAAGAATGGCTCCTATGTGGGAAGTGTGGCTGATGCACACTGGGGAAGCTTGCAGGTGAAAGCAATTATCAAGAATGGCAAGATTGCCGATGTACAGTTTTTGCAGTATCCAAATGATCGCAATCGCTCAGTGGATATTAACAATTATGCAGACTCACAACTTACTACGGAGGCTATCCAGGCACAAAGCGCGAATGTTGATATCATTACTGGCGCGACTGATACCAGTGAGGCATTCGTCCAATCTCTTTCAGATGCCCTTACGCAAGCCAAAGTCTGATGCCTTATGAAACAAACGGCTCTTATTATGGGTATGCCAATTACGCTGGAAGTGATGGATGCAACAGTCACGCAATCTGATCTGAATGCCGTGTTTGCCTACTTTGTCTCGGTTGATACTGCCTTTAGTACTTACCAGACAACCAGCGAGATTTCAAGAATCAATCGAGGGGAGCTTGCTGTGGAGAATTGTAGTGCTGCCATGCAAACGATTCTGGCATTAAGCGAGCAAACGAAGCAAGAGACGCATGGATATTTCGATATCCAGCACAATGGTTACTATGATCCTTCTGGTATTGTGAAAGGCTGGGCTATCCAAAATGCTGCCAGCCTGTTGTCTGCACGTGGATATCAAAATTTCTATATCGATGCCGGGGGAGATATTCAGGTAGCTGGTTTTAAGGATGGATATCCCTGGCGTGTCGGCATTCGCAATCCTTTTAAGCATAGTGAGTATGTGAAGGTTCTTACGCTCTCAGATCGGGGTGTGGCGACCTCTGGCACAGCCATACGTGGGCAACACATCTACAATCCATATCATCCTGATGCAGCGCTACTGGAGATTGTCAGTCTGACAATTATCGGTCCAAATGTTTATGAGGCTGATCGCTTTGCCACCGCTGCCTTTGCCATGGGAAAAGCAGGCATCCAGTTTATTGAAGATCTGGCGGGATTTGAAGGATATATGATCGATGTGCATGCCAGAGCAACCTTTACCAGTGGCTTCAAAAAGTATGTGTTGCAGGAAATATAGCTATGATAGATTATGTATTAGATCGCGTTACCATGTATCGGTTGGTCCTCTATGTATTGATTGGTTTGTTGGGCCTTGCAATGGTTTTAGCGGCTTTCAAACTGCTTCCTTTTTCGCCCTTAACACTGCTGGTTTCCACTGGTTTTTTACTCATTCTCTGTTGGGCTATGAATACTGTACTTGCCTTTATCTTTAAGGTACCGGCGAACGTTGAATCGGTCTATATTACAGCTCTTATTCTGGCGTTAATCATTGATCCAGTCAAAACGCCGGGTGATTTCCAATTCCTGGGCTGGGCATCGATTCTGGCAATATCCTCTAAATATATGCTCGCCCTCAAGAAAAAGCATCTCTTTAATCCTGCGGCAATTGCGGTCGTGATTACTTCCTTTGTGCTAGGAGAATCAGCAAGTTGGTGGATTGGCACTGCCAGTATGTTGCCGGCTGTATTGCTTGGTGGTCTGCTGATCGCACGCAAGCTTCGTCAAACTGATATGGTCATGCTCTTTTGTGCGACTGCATTCATCTGTGTGACTATCTTCTCCCTCATTCAGGGCAAGCCAATCCTGATAGAGATAAAACAGTTACTTGTGTTATCTCCCCTTTTCTTCTTCGCTTTTATCATGCTTACTGAGCCACTGACGGCCCCTCACACGAGAAATCTGCGTCGCTTGTATGGGATTCTTACAGGGATCTTATTCATTCCTCAACTGCACCTTGGTCTTGTTTACAGCACACCTGAACTGGCCCTGGTGCTTGGCAACATTTTTGCCTATCTGGTCAGTCCAAAGCAAAGAGTTACCCTGAAGCTGAGTCGAAAAAACAAAATGGGAGCTGGACTGCTTGATTTTGTCTTCAAACCATCTCAAAAATTATCCTATGAGCCTGGACAATATATGGAATTTACGCTGGATCATCCCAATCCAGACAGCCGAGGAAATCGGCGCTACTTTACATTGGCATCCTCGCCAACCGAAAAACTTATGCACGTAGGCATCCGTTTTTATGATCAGAGCAGTAGTTTTAAAATGGCTTTGTCTAAGATGGATGCTCGTACTATCATGGTGGCTGCTCAGATCGCCGGTGATTTCACCCTGCCATCTGATCCTACGCAAAAGCTTGTATTCATCGCTGGTGGCATCGGTATTACACCGTTTAGAAGTATGCTGAAATATCTGCTTGATTCCCACCAAAAACGCGATATTGTTTTAGTCTATGTCAACCGAACCGTCGATGAAATCGTATACAGAGATGTGTTGGGTACAGCACAGGATAAATTAGGCGTCAAGATATTCTATACCCTGACTGATCCTGGCGCGCTACCGGTTGGTTGGAATGGCTTCGTAGGTCGCATTGATGGGCATATGCTGCAACAGGCTATCCCTGATTATCATGAGCGTACCTATTATCTTTCAGGACCACCAACCATGGTGCGTGGCTATGAACGCACTCTGAAAGAGATGGGAATTAAGCAGGAACAAGTAAAGAAAGATTTTTTCCCCGGGCTCGTTTAAAAAGGGATAGGCAAAACAAATCCTGGTAGAAAGTTTCTTTTCTTAGCGCGATACTTCCTCTCTCTTTCACTATAGAGTTGTGTATTGTATTCAATCAAGCGTCATTCCAGGAACATTCAGGTAATTTGAGTTGAGTTTTGTACGCTTTTTGGGGATTGTACGCCGTTTTCCTGACCCATATTGCCTACTATGTCAATGTACATATTGAATTTTTTTCCTGATGTGCAACAATCCTAATAAATAGAAGGCTGTGTGATTCTAGAAAGAGATAGATTATGGCGACCGGAATGCGCACCGGAGATACTTCTAATTCTCCTGACTCAGAAGAGAAGAATGCCCAGTTGCAGGTTTCACAACCTGTTGATGCTGGTGAGCATCTCAGGCAACCTGCTAAGCTCCCATCTTATAGCCAGGCGGCTGCAGCGCAGCGTTTGGCTGATAAACCAGAACCGCTAGAACGTGGCGCGACCTATGAGGCCTCTCAAACACGTCCACACGAGCCGGGCTGGTATACAAAGCGCCACTTGAAGCGCAAAAATTTGCGTGGCACGAATGCACGCGTGGCTGTGACGACACGTACGAGTACGCGTACAATGGTCTCTTTGGGTATCAGTATTGCCTCAGTATTGCTTGTGGCTGTGATCATTTTTGTTACGTTTCAGGGTTTTGCGAACGCGGTAAATCAAAAATATCAGAGCCGCGTGACGACACTTCAGGATATCCTGCCCAAAGATAATCTGAAGCTGTACGATGCGCAAGGAGATCTTATCTATCAGGCACAAGATCAAGGTATCCAAACGAGTCTTCCTTTAGAGAAGATTTCTCCTAACCTGATCCATGCTGAGGTAGCGATTGAAGACCAAAACTTTTGGAAAAATGATGGCTATGATATCGCAGGCATTGTGCGGGCCGCAATTGCTGATTTGACGGCTCATGGAGTGGTAGCGGGTGGCAGTACCATTACCCAGCAATTAGTAAAAAATACGATTGTTGGTAATCATGATAATGCTCTCCGTAAATTGCAGGAGATTATCCTTTCTCCTGAGGTAACGCATTATTATACTAAAAATCAAATTTTAGATATGTATCTTAATACTGTTTATTATGGCAATATGGTTTACGGCGCGGAGGCCGGGGCTACCCGGTATTTTGGTTTGCAAGATACCCCGAAGGCCACTGCTGCGCAACAGCTTGATATTGCTCAGGCTGCTGTCCTGGCCGGTATTCCTAGTAACCCGGCTTTGCGTAATCCAATTGCTTATCCCAAGAATAGCATTAAACGAACACTTGAGGTGTTGCAGCAAATGTATGTGCAACACTACATCACCATACAGCAAAAGGATGCGGCTGCGCAAGAGATACAGCGGCCTGGTTTTATCAAGCCTACCTATCCACCACAGGAACAGGCCGCGACCTATGTGAGCTATGTAATGAGTGAGTTGGTAAATGATACAAATGCGAAACTAACAGATCTTTCTCGCTCTGGTTTGATTGTCAAGACTGCCCTGAATCTCAAGTTACAGAACTATGCCCAGGCAGATGCTAAAACGCATATCCAGCAGATGGCGGCGCACAATATGTCTAATGCCGCTGTAGTAGTGATTGATCAGCATACCGGGGCATTAAGCGCGATTGTGGGCAATATTGATCCAAATAATCCCAAATATGGATCATTCAATGTAGCTACCCAGGGATACCGCCAGCCGGGTTCCTCTTTCAAACCCTATGTTTACGCGACTGCTTTTCAGCAAGGCGTTGCCAGTCCTGGCTCAATGGTGCTCGATGCACCGCTGACCATTCCGATGTGTTGTGGTCTGCCATCCTATCAGCCCCAGAACTATAGCCGTACGTATGGGGGGATGATGACCTATCGTCATGCATTGGACAATTCCTTAAATATTCCCGCAATCAAAATCGAGCAGGCGGCAGGGATTGACCAGTCGTTGCAGACGGCAGAAAAGATGATGGGAATTTCAGATGGCAGTACTACAAAAGCTGCCAATGTCTTTTATGGCACGCCCAATATTTCCATGGTTTTGGGTGCGTTAAGTGTTCGCTTAATTGATAATACTGAAGGCTACGCAACCTTTGCGAATGGTGGAGTACGGGTTCCCTATCATGCAATTAGTCTTATCACCAATCAAAACGGAAAAGTTGTGTTTCAGCCTAATACGCATGGTAAGCGCGTCATAGATGCAGCTGCAGCATTTATGATTACCAGCGTACTAACTGATAACAGTGCACGCTATGATGAGTTTGGACCGTGTAGCTCTCTCTACCTGTATAGCAACAGTACATCGCAATGTTATGCTGGTAATCCTGGAAAAATCACTCCTGCCGCCGCCAAAACTGGTACCTCTAACTCCTTCGTGGATAACTGGACTATGGGCTATACTCCCAGTTATACTGTTGGTGTCTGGGCTGGCAACAATGATAATTCACAGATGATCAATGTTACCGGCGTTGATGGAGCTGGTCCTATCTGGCACGATGTGCAGATGTACCTGAATCAGGGACGTACTAATCTTCATTTTGTAGGAGCGCCATCCTCTGTTGTCAAACAAAATGGAGACTGGGTGTTGAAAAGATAAGCCTTCTTTTCTCGCTGGTTCTGATACAGGAATGTCAGCTCTATTATTTCATGCACGAGCTAATATAGCTGACATTCCTGTATCTTTGTTTCCCTTCTGGACATTTCATTTAAACAGTCTCTCCTGAACTATTTTCCACATGCACTGTTTGCGAAACTTGTGTTGGAAAGCCATGTAAAAGCCATTGCCAGATTCCTGCATGGCTGGCAACTTTTGAGAGGTAGATGAATGGGGCGTAGAGGAGGATTGCTGGATACTCGCGAATGTTTAAACGAATGATGTTTAAAGTGGCTCCCAGTGAGATGGGAAACATCATAATGGGATAAAGTATTGGGTGTTGTACGAACGTTAAAAGTTTGTTGCGGGATGATAAATTGAGGTAGAGCCGTTTGACATACAAACCGCTGACACGCCCATAAAAATAACTATAGCTCACCAATGCCTTGAAGGTAGTGCGGCGATGATCGTGAGTAACTTTAATGGCTGGTTGATAGAGCGTTTTATAGCCTTTTTCAAGGAGGCGGAAGCAGAAATCTATATCCTCTTCTGAACGCAATGTTTCATTGAAGCCCTTTACCTCCTTAAAGATCTGTGCGGGAACACCCATGCTGGCGGAACAGATGATAGTTTCTCTGGCCTGGTTGTTTTGATAAAAACCGAAGCGGCTGAAATCCACGCAGCGTGAAAAAAAAGCATTTGATTTGCCCACGATCTGTCCACCTACGGCTTTGATGTCTGGATCAGTGAGTGCGGCCACATTTTGAGCTATCCAATCCGGCGCAGGTTCACAGTCATCATCGAGGAAGAGAAGATATGTCCCTGTGGCTGCATGTGCGCCAATATTACGAGCCTCGCCGGGATAGCAGATATTATATTTTGTCTCCAGCGCTTTAGCACCATACCGTGTGGCTAATGGACCGCTGCCTGCGCCAACCAGAATGATTTCAATGAGGTCAGACGGATATGTCTGTTGTTGCAATTTCTGAAGCATATTTTCAGATAGTGCCGGGCGTGTGAATGGAATAATAATACTGACATGTGGATTTGACATCATTTATCCCGTTTCCTGTGCAATCAGGATGAAGCTATTATGTTGAGCCAAGTGTTTTTTATAAAATGAGTGAGCTTTGGCTCGTAACTTTGAGACTCTCTCGTTGAGCGTTACCATTCTAGATGTTGACGCCAGATTTTCCTGGTTAGTTCATGAGTCTCATCATTATACTTCTAGTGTAGCACAGACACATTCATTGCTGGTAAAGTGTTGAATCCCTATAGTTCCTAAACTCTAGCGAATCCTGACACGAGGCCAGAATGCACCTTCATTTTCGGGTTCATGCGGGGAATGACAATCCGCACAGGATGGACTACTGGCAGATGGACCCTGCTTTTCCCATCCTCTACACCGTCAAGCCCGAAGGCATTCGGTGCTACTTTTCTGACAATATTGCCAGAGCCATTGATATCGGCATTGATGAGTCGCCCATCTTTCGCTCGATACAGGCCGCGCTTGATCCGCTTGCCACTAAACTGATGCTCGGTGGTCTCGCCCTTTTTGTATGTGGGCAGAGGATCCCGATCCAGGAAGCTGGCTTTGCTTGTATAGGACTCCTCGGTCAGAATGACGCGAATCCCCACACGCTCCGCTTTGTAGGTGAGCATCGCAATAAAACGAGCATGAGGGATCTGCACAAAGTGCTGGTTGGTCCGCTTCCCCAGGTTGGCATCCTGCTTCCATCCGTCATTTTTGCCGATGATCAGTGTCCCGATCCCATCGGCGACCAAAACATCGAGAAGGAAACGAGAGGCATGATGCAGATCCTGCTCAATGCGCCGATTGCGCGTGTTCGTGAGCGTTTGCATGCGGGGCGTACTGCCAGTGCGTCCGAGAGATTTTTGAAGTTGTGCGCGACGTTTATTATAGAAGTGATTGGTCGACTTGATGCCGCGCCCGTTAACAATGACGGGCACAAATCCCGGTTTGTTTGAAGTTAGCGCAGCCAAGTTGTTCATCCCGACATCAATACCTGCGATGAGTGTTGGATCAATCGCAACGCCTTTGGGAGCAGGCTCGTAGACCACCTCAACGACGAAGTAGCCTGATTTGGGCACGATGCGGACCTGGGCAATGGTGTCGGGATCTTGCCTCGTTTTGACGTGAAGAGCGATGCCCGATGGCTGAATGATGCGCCTGCCAAGCGTTCGCTTCGAGCGGCTGACAGCCTGCATGGTGTAGATGAGCACCTGTCGCCCCGCCGTTTTGTGCAGATATCCAGGCAGCCTGGGACGTGCCTTGAACTTCGATGGATCTTCTTTAGAGGCTTTGAGAGCCTCAAAGAAGGATTTCCAATTCTTCTCCAGAAGCCGGAGTACTTGTTGGGCCACCTTGGCGGGAAGCGCTTTGTATGCCTCGTGAGACTGCATACGTTTGTCCATCGCGCCATAGTTCAGGTATTTCCCCTCTTTAATGAACGCCTGCCTGATTTCGTAGAGAGCCGCATTGTACAGATTTTTAGACGCAAAGCAAGCAGCATCAATAGCCGTGTATCGTCCATCTTTTTGGTCGATGACATGCAGCTCAACTAATTGCATCTTGCTCCTCCTTTGCCTGTAATTGTTCGACAATCTTTTCTGTTTTTCGCTTGGCTCGTCGTTGCCCGTAAAGTCGTGCACAGAACGAAGAGATAATGGAGGTCAAATCAGCGAGCAGGTCTTCTGTCCCATTTTCAGCCTGATTGACGACTTCGAGCGTGCGCCCCTGGACGCGCAATAAGGACTCGATGTAGCGCACTCCGAAGCGACTGGCACGGTCTTTGTGCTCGACAATGATCACATCGATGGAAGGATCTTCGAGCAAGGCCAGAAACTTCGGACGTGCGTCATTGATGCCTGATCCCACCTCTTTCACGACCTTGCTGATCTGATAGCCCCTGGCTGCACCATAGGCCACCAACCGTTCTGCCTGGCTGTCCAGGTTCGTTTTGTTCTCAGCAGAAGACACCCGCGTATAGATGGCTACTTTCTTCTGATGATCGGAAAAGGGTTCTTGGCCTTCATCGATCATCACCGTATGTTTGCCGACGCGATGGCCTTTGATCTTGCCATCACGAAACCATCTCCATGCCGTCTCGTACCGGACGCCTTGTTGCTTTGCATAGTCACTTAACTTCATAGCTCTAGTATATCATGATAGTCAAGGATAGTCAAGGATAGTCAAGGATAGTCAAGGATTCGCTACGTTTCTTAGAAACGTTTATAATACTCTTTTGGGTAAAGAGAAAAACCATAGCAGGCCAGCTTTGTTGGCTATAATGCTCAGGCTTAAAGATGCATTGTAACGTTTTTTGTTGTGGCAATCTATATCTATTTCTATGTAGAGCGACATACATAGAAGTGGCATTGCTATTTTTATGATGACGGTGTCAGAAGATTCTGAATAGAGGTGAGAAGATGATCAATTTCAAATGGTTTGTTTAATGTGATGAGATGGCGTACCTGTACCTCTTCTTCAGGAGGAGCTGCACTGATGATTATGGTTGGAATATGTTTAAAGTTTCGTTTTGTTTGTAAGAAATCATAAAGTTGAATCCCATTCATATGCGGTAAATGATAATCAATTACTAGCAGATCGGGAACCAGATCTTCAAATACATGGAGTGCCTGTTCAGGGTCAGTAACGAGAAAGGCAAAGTAGCCGGTTTCTTCTACAATAATCTGAACCAGACTAGAGCCCACATTTGCGTCATCTTCAATAACAAGAATCGTTCTATTTTGAGTATTATCGCTCTTATCATCAAAGATGTGGGATTGCATAATCAATAGATCCTTTCTCTTCCTTTATCGCTGGTGTCTATTTATTTATTTATACTACGCAGGAAGTTGGCACCGGGCTTCAATTGTGCACACAAAAAAGATTCCACGCAAATTATCATAACGAGAAAATACGCAGAATCTTTTTTTGATAGATTACATGCCGAAAGAAAACAGCATTTTACTGCAGGTTAAATATGTTTCTCTAGATTTTTGAAGAAGTGATCGAGAACGCTTTTTACAGCACCTTTGATAATAAATTCTGGTGTGGAGGCCAACTTGCCTTCCAGTTGTGCATCGGTGACATAGTTAATAATTGTTTGTTCACCATCATGGCTCAGATCAACCGCACAGCGGGCATTGATTGATCCCAGGGCACTGCTTGGTGTACTGGCGAGCACGAGATGCGTTGGCTCAACAACCTCTTCAGGCTTGACGAACACGGTATATGCACCGGAAGGAAAGCCTGGAATGTTGAGTGAAATGACCAATTTAATATGACGACCGGTAGCCCAGGGCACTTCTGCATATTCAGCTGAACTACAGCCAGGGACACTCTCTTTGAGAATAGCAGGATTAAGCAGAGCCTGAAAAACCTGCAACTGAGGTGCCTTAAATTTTTGCGAACCTTTGATTTCCATGTGAATCGTAACCCTTTCTTTCTGGCATCAATTTACGTTTTTGATGTCGTGCTTTGTCTAATGCCGAAGTAAAATAATGAGCGCATGTAAACCTATCATTCAAACGGTAGTGCATACAGTCGCGTCTCTTATCATAATCAATTTCTTTCTATCAATCAATTAGCGAGTAGTTAAGTACTAGCGATCCGTTTTTCTTACCTCGACTTTGTACAATTTTGAAACCTCTAGGAGTTTTGGTTGAATACCTCTTCAATGTGGCTATGAAAATGATATTATGTGTACAGCCGAGTATAATTTTCATTATAAACTCTTTTTTTATGATCGATAACAGTGTATTGCAACCTGCATTTTTTTGTCGTTGTATAGATATACTCGTATATACAGTACTTTCTGCTAGTTAAACTCAATTTTTTTGTAAAGTATGTTATTTGATAAGTGAGGCATTCAACAAGCGGTCAGGCATAAATGGCAAAAGATCTGCATAGACAGAATTCTATTTAATGCAATGAAGCCAGTAGAGTTGTTTATTGCGAAGTAGGACTCTGGAGAAGAGGCTGTCTTGCCTTTATACTTCTTTCCTGAGAAGGTGTATCACTACGGTATATATATTCAGTGTACGGACATATCCTGCTTATTATAGTGGAACAATTTAACTGCTCAAGTCTTTTTAAAGGAATAGTAATGTACGCGGATCAAGCGAAGCCAACTATTAGTATTGTCATTCCAACGCGCAACGAGGCACAAAATCTCTCATATTTATTGCCGCAAATCCCTGCTGATATTGAAGAGATCATCCTTGTAGATGGTCATTCAACTGATGATACTATTGCTGTTGCCCAAAAATTACGTTCTGACATACGAATTATCCAGCAGACTGGCATTGGCAAAGGAGATGCTATGCGTGCCGGTTTTGTGGCCTGTACACAGGACATCATCGTGATGCTGGATGCCGATGGGTCCGCTGATCCAGCCGAAATTCCCTTCTTCGTGGATGCATTGAAGAGAGGTGGGGATTTTGCGAAAGGGTCACGCTATCTCAAGGGTGGTGGCAGTAGTGATATTACTCCTTTGCGTCAGGCTGGAAACTGGGCACTCTGCGTGTTGACAAATCTTTTATTTCGAGAGAAATTTACTGATTTATGTTATGGCTATAATGTTTTCTGGCGACGTTGCCTGGACCTGGTGACATTAGATGCTATGGGTTTTGATATTGAAGCGCAACTCTGCTTGCGTATGCTTAAGGCTGGCGTTCGGATGGTGGAAGTTTCCAGTATGGAACATTCACGTGTCTTTGGTGAAAGTAATCTCAATACTTTTAAGGATGGCTGGTTGGTTTTAAAAGTTATTGTATTTGAATGGATGCATCAGAGCGTGCCACAGCTTGCCCCAAAGCAGCAACAAAGCGCCACTATTTCTATGCACACTTCTGAAGAACTATCGTTGTAGGCGCGTAATGTAGAAAGGGTGGGCCACATATGACAGTATCTGCCAAGAGCTTCTCAGTGATTATTTGTGCTTATGCTTCTGAACGTTGGAGCTTATTAACTGAAGCCGTCGCTTCAGTTCAAGCACAAACCTATGCAGCGTATGAAATTATCGTTGTAATCGATCATAATCCTGCGTTGTTGCGACAAGCACAGGAAAAATGGACAGATATTCGGGTGATTGCCAATAATCAGTCCCGTGGCCTATCAGGTGCGCGTAATAGTGGCGTGGCAGCAGCAAGTGGCGATGTGGTGGCTTTCTTAGATGATGATGCCATGGCTGAAGTAAATTGGTTGGCTTCTATGCATGATGCTTTGCTTGATTCCCAGATTTTAGGAGTTGGAACTGCAGTGCGTCCTGCGTGGGAAGTACGAGAACCTGCCTGGTTTCCTGTCGAATTTCAATGGGTCGTAGGTTGTACATATCGAGGTATGCCGCAGGTCAATGCGCCGATACGTAATCCTGTAGGGGCGAGTATGTGTATACGGCGGATGGTGTTCCAGGCAGTGGGTGGCTTCCGCAATGGCATTGGACGTATTGGTACCTTACCGATTGGCTGTGAAGAGACAGAATTGTGTATTCGGGCCCGTCAGCATTGGCCGGAAGGTCAGTTTCTCTATTTGCCACAGACTTCTGTTTCTCATTACGTTCCACAAAAACGAGCAACCTGGCGATATTTTTTCAAACGTTGCTATGCTGAAGGGATTTCTAAAGCCGCAATTTCTCGTCTGGTGGGAACGCAGGACGCGCTTTCGTCAGAGAGTGCTTATACAATCAAGACGCTGCCTGCTGGCGTCCTCCGCAATCTGGGTCTGGCCTTATTAAAGGTAAGTGCTATGCGTCTGGTTTGCGCGGCCGCTATTATCATGGGTTTCGGTATGACTGTGATCGGGTATCTGATCGGCAAATATGCTCCCCTTTCTTCAGGCGTGGACCAGGATGTTCCCTCATTCCCGAGCGGGGAGCAACGCCAGCAAGAAGTTTCTTTATAGCTGAGACAGATAGCCTGTAGCGCTGCGGGAATGCTTCGCGATATTGCATAAAGAGGGATAAAATTTCGTGCATATATCTGTAACTCAATGGATCAAAAAAAATAGTATTATCTTATTCAATACCGGGTCTCTGGTTGGAACAATGCTGGTCACCTCGTTATTGGGTTTTGCGTATTGGTTAGTTGCGGCGCGCTATTTTCCCTCAGATGCAGTTGGTCTGGCCTCTGCCGCTACCTCATCTATGATGCTTCTCTCGACGCTCCTGGTACTTGGTCAGGGAACTCTATTAATTACTGAATTACCCCGCAACCACGGGAAAGAAGGCTCTCTCATCAGTGCTTCTACCCTGATTGTTGGTGCTGCCAGTTTAGCGGGCGGCATTATCTTTGCGGTATGTGCACCATTCATCTCGCCACAATTGGGCCAATTTGGATCTTCTCCACAGAGTGTGTTTCTTTTTGCACTGGGTGTGTGTATGGCCGCGGTCACTGTGATTTTGGATCAGGCAGTAATTGGTATGCTGCAAGGAGGATTGCAACTCTGGCGCAATGCACTCTTTTCCATTGCCAAACTGGCACTCCTTGCCGTACTGGGCCAGTTTTATAAAAATCTGAGTGGTATTAGCATCTACACTATCTGGACGGTAGGTAATATCATTTCATTGTTACCGCTCTTTCTTTTCATTATTAAAAAGAAGAAAACCTCTCTTAAATATTACATTCCTCAATGGAATACAACGCGTAAAATGGGATCTGCCGCCATCCAACATCATGTGTTGAATCTAGTCTTACAGGCCCCTACACAAGCCCTTCCTATTCTTGTCACCATTCTCCTCTCAGCAAAAATGAATGCCTGGTTTTATATTGCATCGATGATTGCGAATTTTATCTTTTCGCTCTCTACTTCGTTGACGACAGTACTCCATGCGGCTAATGCTGCGCAGGCGGCCACCCTTACCCAAAAGTCACGCCTGACGGTAAGCTTATCGATCCTGGCAAGCTTAATACTTGGCAGTATTTTGATGTTTGGTGCGCAACCCATCCTGCATTTCTTTGGCGAAAATTACGCATTGTATGCTTCTTCGAGCCTGCGCATTTTGCTTCTTGCTGCCATTCCCCTCGTCATCAAAAACCACTATATTGCCATTTGTCGTATTAAAGATCAGGTTGCCAGAGCAATTTTACCTGTGATGGTTGGGGCGTGCCTGGAACTGGGTATTGCAGCGGTCGGTGCACGTTTAGGAGGGCTATCTGGCTTGAGTCTGGGGTGGGTGCTTGCTCTGGTGCTTGAGGCTATCTGGATGTCCCCGATTGTGGCCCAAACTTTAATTGGTCAATCAGCACTTGATCGCTATCTCGATGAAGTTGCCGCTACCGATACTGTGATGCTGCCTGCGTTAAACCAATTTGCTCCCAGCGGCATGATCCAATTATCAACCTTTGGTAATGCTATCACCCTGACAGAAATAGACACCCTGCAATTGCCGATTGTACGTTCTAATACAGCACGCAAACAGCGGAAAGAACATCCTGTAGATAATGGAAATTGGACATCCTTGAATGGAAAAGACAGTAAAAGCCCTTCACTATCTTTGAATAATGTGTATGCTACTCATGCCAATGGACAGGGCGAGGCTATTAATTTTGCGTTTACGCCAGAAAACCTTTCGTCATCAATGGATCAACCGCATGCATATACGCGGAATGAGATGATACCGCAGCGATTACCTGGAGCAATTGCTGATGCCGCTACTGTGAGTATGCCGAAAGTAGCTCCGACAAATGCTATCGCACAGCCAATGAATACCGTGTCTGAACAGTCCGATAGCAATAATGAAAATGATAGTACTGTCCGTATCTCAAAAAAAGAAATCGCCTATCTATATTCTGCGCAAGCCAGGACATCTCAGCAGCAGGTGAGTGAACACAAATCAGAACATAAAGGTTTAAGGCTGCATCCCTTACATTCTCGTGTTCGTATAGTACCGGTAGAGACGGGTAAAACAGATGAAAAAAGCTAATTTCTTGATAGTGGGAGATGTTGAATGTTTTTCATTCAATGCTGGTAGTTTTATGACAAAGAGAATACGCTGAACCATTCAGGCTATTTACAGCCAAACGCAGGTATGAATTTCTCCGTTCAGCTGTAAATGACCATCAGGGTACTAGTTGTTTCCAGCTTCGGGATCATCAAGAAGCTCTTTGACTGCGGTCTCAATATTGGCAATGCTTGCAAACACCGAGCGGCGCAGTAAGCGAGCAGGAAACTCGACCTCAAATTCATCTTCCAGAGCGAGCATGACATTGACCGAAGCATGCGAGGACATCCCGGCGTCGTAGAGATTGCTATCATCACTGAGTATAGATGGATCAATAGGGAGGCGAGCATTTTCTTTTAAAATAGTTCGAATTTTTTCATTCATGGTATGAACTTCCTTTCTTTGTGACAGATGAAATAAATTATTGTTTTCTCGCTAATGTACAGAGAAGGGGTTTTTACTAACAATGACGCTTGTCAGAATGAAATTCTTTTGTTGCTGGATTAGAAAAAATCAGCTATGACAACTGCGGTGGCATAATTTTTCTCATGGCTCAGGCTGACAGAAAGGGCGGCAATGCCCCGCTGTCTGGCAAGGTCTGCCGCTGCCGCGTGAAGTTCAATATCGCACCAGCCGGCTGGATATCTGTGAACTTCAATGTTTAACCAATGTATCACTTCTGTATGCGGGCGCAATACTTTGATGGTTGCTTCTTTGGCGGCGAAACGTACAGCGAAACTTTGCGTCTTGGCGGATGTATTAGAGAGGCTTTGACAGTAGCGTTGTTCTTCTTTTGTATAAACTTGTTCTAGATAGCGACTACCAAACTTATCAATGGAGGCCTGGATTTCGCCTACTTCTACAATATCAATACCAACCCGATATGGTGATAGACGCATTTTACCTTTTTCCTACCTGTATAGTGATAACTAGTCTTTTTGCTGGAGTCATTGTATACTTTTAGCTGAAACACAAGAAATAAGCCAGGCACATCCGTTTAGTTATACGAAGCGGCTTATTTTTGACATGGCTATCATCAGTTTTGTTTAAAAGTTGTGGTGCCAATACAACCCCTGCCTATTATAGGTGCTCTAATTCAGACGTGTCAATCTTATCTGACTGTTCTATAAATGGCAACGTCTTTAGCTATTACTAAATACTATAAATGGTAAAAGGCAAAAGGTTGATTATACTGATAGGCGTTATTTATCCTCTTTTTTAGAATTATTTGTTCCTTGAGCAAATAAATCATTTGTATTATCTGTATAGTAAAACAGTATTATCGCAGATATGTAGAAAGATGAGATTTTGTTTACTCACAATTTATTATGTGATGAAGCAGTATGGTTCTGTATACTCTGTGAAGCCACAAGTGCTAAAATGCCTGGTGTATCATTGTGTTTAAATATATATCGAGATGGCAAAGGAACGTTGATGGATTATTGTAGCAACCAGAGTTTGTTCAAATTATAAGGAGTATGTATTTATCAATGAAAATATTGGATTATAAATCGGATTCGGAAATACTCTTTTCAGATCTACTAGAAAAGGTGCGACGTATTGGTGTGGATGTGCTTCGCCCCGCCGCCAATAGCGTGGATCGTGAGGCCCGTTTCCCTCAGGAAGGCATTGACGCTTTACGTAAGGAAGGCTTGCTGTCGGCCTACGTTCCTCAAACATATGGAGGTATGGGGCTTTCGATTGTTGAATTATCCGCAATTGCGCACGTATTAGGGCAGTATTGTGCCAATACTGCAATGATCTGGGTAATGCACCAGATTCAGGTGGCGTGTATTGTTCATCATGGTCAATCCTCCTCGTTTTTTCAGAACTATTTACGCCAGCTTGTTGAGCAACAATCGCTGCTGGCCTCCATTACTTCAGAGGTTGGTGTTGGCGGTGATGTGCGTACAAGTATTGCTGCTGTCGAGAAAACTGACAGCGGGTATACGTTAGAGAAGCGTTCAACCACATTGTCCTATGGCGAGTATGCAGATGGCTTTTTAGCAACGGCGCGCCGTTCACCTGAGGCTGCTTCCGGCGACCAGGTACTGGTTTTGCTGGAGCGTGCGGATACCACCTTGACACTCACCGGCTCCTGGAATCCTCTGGGAATGCGCGGAACATGTAGCCCTGCAATGAATGTCTCATCTACCTTCAATGAAGAGCATATTTTTTCTACATCCTATTCAGAACTGTCAACGCAGACTATGGTGCCCTTTTCACATTTACTCTGGTCATCTTGCTGGTTCGGGATTGCTACCGATGCACTGGCACGTGCTCGCAAGTTTTTACAGACAAAGGCACGTCAGCTACGGGCATCATCTATTCCTGGTGATACGCATTTAGTTGAGGCCAGCAGTCAACTCCAACTGATGCGTGCGAATTTGCATGAAACGCTCTATGAGTATGCTCAGATGTTGGATACTATGGAGACATTGGATGATGCTGTCTCTGATCTTGGCTTTACCATTAAGTTGAATAATGTCAAAGTCCTATCATCTCAACTTGTGGTGCAGATTGTACAACAAGCGTTAATGATTTGCGGTATGGCAGGCTATTCAGAAGATTCGCCCTTTAGTGTGGCGCGTCATTTACGAGATGCCTATTCTGCTGGTTTGATGATCAGTAATGATCGTTTAAATATTACCAATGCTTCTCTTCATCTGGTTTATAAAGAGCGCTAGAAAGAAAGAATAATGGGACTCTCTACTGAGAATAGCTTTCTCCAACAGTTATTTGATCATGGTCTGTTAATCCCTTCTTCAGTGCCCGGCGTATATGGACGGAGTGGGATATTTGAGAATATTGTCCTGGGCCTTGAGGAGGCTATTACCCGTCTGGGTCGTGACAATAAGACCGAGGTGATGCGCTTTCCGCCTGTGATTACGCGTGCCACAACGGAGCAGAGTGGATACCTGCAATCTTTTCCACATTTGCTCGGTGCTGTGCATGCCTTTACTGGTAATCATCGTGAGCATCGTGTGATGCTCGAGGAAGTTGAGGCCCAACAAGATTGGGGTCATCACTTTACAGCAACCGACGTCGTCATGACGCCTGCAGCCTGCTATCCAGTCTATGCCTCGGCAGCGAATACAACATTGCCAGAGGGAGGCCGTCTGGTGGATGTCTCTTCCTATTGTTTTCGTCACGAACCCTCTACTGATCCTGCTCGTATGCAGTCATTTCGCATGCGTGAGTTTGTCAGGATTGCCAATCCAGAGTCGGTGCAACAATGGCGTGACCAATGGACCACGCGTGGTTTGGACTTCTTACTCTCATTAGGTTTGCCCGCAGTACAGGCCCCAGCTAATGATCCTTTCTTTGGCCCTGGTGGTCGTTTCCTGGCGGCCAGCCAGCAAGAGCAGGAACTCAAGTTTGAGTTACTGGCTCCCGTTAGCACTGAAGAGCCAACGACCGCCATCATGTCGTTGAATTATCATCAGGATCATTTCGGGAAAGACTTCAGCATTCACACCGCCGATGGACAGGTCGCTCATACCGCCTGTACAGGTTTTGGTCTGGAGCGTATTACGTTAGGATTGTTGCGTGCGCATGGCCTGGATGTGGCTGCCTGGCCTGCGGAAGTATCTGGAAAGTTGTGGCAATGAAACAAAGCGTGAGCACCATCAATGTCGCAGAGTATCAAGCGCACTGGCTGCATAATGGCGATCTGAGCTGGCGACAGTCAAATTGTTATGTTGACTTGTGGATTGAAGTATTGCATAGATTGTCCCTGAATCCTATTGCGAGTTTTGCCTTTACGCTGGCGGCGGACTTTGAAGGTGATCAATGGACTTTCTTTAAAGTTCCACTGCATGATTTGTTCCTCCTGTATGGTATCGATGTGCAGGAATTAAATATCTGGCAGTCTCTTTTGGAGCATGTCTCTGTGCAACTCAGCCGTAATCGGCTGGTCCTGGTGGAGGTTGATGCGTTCTATTTGCCCGATGTTCATGATACCAGCTATCAGCAGGCTCATGAGAAGACGACTATTGGGATTCATACACTTGATATTGAGGAGCGTACCCTGGGGTATTTCCATAATAGTGGATATTATACTTTGCAGGGCGCCGATTTTGATGGCATTTTCCAGGAGCGCGCCTTACCACCATATGTAGAGTTTGCCAGGTTCGATTATCTCAACCAGAAGTCGGACGCGGAACTGGCTGCGATCGCATTGGATCTGACAAAAAAATATGTCGCTCGTCGTCCACGGCAAAATCCCTTTATTGAGTATACCCAACAATTCCAGGAGTTTTTTGCGGCTCCGCCAGAGTTGGAGGGTTTCCATAAATATGCTTTTGCGACGTTACGCCAGTATGGTTCTTGTTATGAGTATGCGGCTGTCTTTTTAAAATGGCTGGCGGAGCACGATGTGCCTCGCTGGCTTGTGCCGGCGGAGCATTTTGAAGCTATTTCTGGTACCACACAGATTCTGATGTTGAAGGCAGCACGTATGGCAAAAACGAAGAAACCTTTCGATTATCGTGCATTGCTTGCTTCTCTGCAGGATCATTGGGACCAGGCTATGGATGCCTTGTTGGAAGGATAGGAAGCTATTCTTATGGCATGTATTCGCAACGTTACAAGCTATCA
Source organism: Dictyobacter arantiisoli (assembly GCF_008326305.1). Lineage (GTDB taxonomy): Bacteria > Chloroflexota > Ktedonobacteria > Ktedonobacterales > Ktedonobacteraceae > Dictyobacter > Dictyobacter arantiisoli. The sequence continues at coordinate 86,422 of NZ_BIXY01000017.1, forward strand.
ATCTTATCCCTTACACCAGGGCTGGGAACTTGTCTCCACTGCCGCAGGATGCTATCAGAATCCTGCGCAGTTGGAGCAGCATGCACAGGCATGGCTGACAGCCTCCGTCCCTGGCACCGTCATTGAAACGCTGCAACAACATCATCAATGGAATCTTGCTCATCCACTCAATGTTGATAGTCTGGATTGGTGGTATCGTTGCTCTTTTGCCGCGGTTGATGTTGTTGAAGGAACACAACGCGTGTTGAAACTGGCTGGTCTTGCTACTGACGCGACGATCTGGTTGAACGATCAGCAGATTCTGGCAACGGATAATATGTTTCGCTCTTACGAGGTGGATATTACCGCTTTGCTGATGGAACAGAATACCCTGTATATCCATTTTCATTCCTTGCAATCTCTGTTGACCATGAAGCGACCGCGTCCTCGTTGGCGTACCCGGCTTGTCGAGCATCAACAATTACGCTGGCTCAGGACGACGTTGCTCGGCCGTATGCCCGGGTGGTCTCCTCCTTTGCGTCCCGTTGGACCCTGGCGCACGATAGTATTGGAAGATCGTATGCTGTTCGCTCTAGACCAGACGTCACTTCAGACAACTGTAGAAGATGGAAATGGTCGTGTTTCTGTCATGTTTCATGCGCAGTGTTTACTGGATGTTATACCGACCCATGCCTCGCTCATCCTGGATGCGACCGAGTATGCTCTCACTGTGCAAAAAGAATCTGATACGGCATTTACTGTGCGGGGTGAGATTGAGATACCTGCTGTGCAACTCTGGTGGCCGCACACCCATGGCGCGCAACCATTGTATCCTGCTCGCGTAGTGCTGCACTATCCCACAACGCACGCTGAGATTGATTGTGGAAAATTGGCGTTTCGTCACATCGAGTGGCTAGCTGATCCCTTAACTCATTTTGGCTTGCGCATCAATGATGTTCCTATTTTTTGCCGTGGCGCATGCTGGACTCCCCTTGATATGGCAACCCTTTCAGGGACCGCTCAGGAATATACAATGGCACTGCAGCTTGCCCTGCGGGCCGGTCTGAATATGTTCCGCGTGGGTGGCACAATGGTCTATGAAGATGATGCTTTCTATGACCTGTGCGATAAAGCAGGGATACTGGTCTGGCAGGATTTTATGTTCGCGAATATGGATTATCCTTTTGCAAAAGAGGATTTTCTGACCAACTGCCTGCAGGAATGCGAACAGGTACTGACGCGTTTACAAACACATGCTTGCTTAGCCATATGGTGTGGGAATAGTGAGATTTCGCAGCAGGTTGCGATGTTGGGATTACCCGCAGAGATGTGGCATAATGATTTTTTTGAGACTACCTTGCCTGTACTCTGTCAACGCTATAGCCACGCACCTTACTGGTCTTCAAGTCCTGATGGGGGAGCATTGCCTTTTCAAGCTAACGCAGGAAATGCGCATTATCAGGGTGTGGGGGCCTTTCTACGACCATTAGAAGATGCTCGGCGTAGCGAGGTCCATTTCGCAGTTGAATGTCTGGCGTTCGCTAATATTCCTGAAGATAAAACTATCGATCTTTTTATCAAGCCTGAGGAAATGGCGATCCACCATCCTAAATGGAAGGCCAGGGTACCACGCGATGCAGGTGCTCCCTGGGATTTTGAGGATGTGCGCGATTATTATCTCAAACTCCTGTTCGGTCTTGATCCATTAAAGCTCCGCTACAGTGATATGCCTCGCTATATGGATTTAAGTCGAGTTGTGCCTGGTGAGGTGATGGCGGCAGTCTTCGCTGAATGGCGGCGGCAACGTTCTGTAAATAATGGAGGATTAATCTGGTTCTATCGCGATCTCTGGCCGGGTGCTGGTTGGGGAATTGTCGATGCCACTGGCTATCCCAAAGCGTCATATTATTATTTGCGCCGGACCTGGCTTCCGCGAGCTTGCTTCTTTTCCGATGAGGGACTGAATGGCCTATGGGTACATGTGACAAACGATCAGGCTGAGGTATTCCATGCAAAGTTACAACTAGCACTCTATAATGCTTCGGGTACGTTGATGGCTACTGTTACGCGTGAGGTACGTGTTTCTCCCCATGGGGGTTCTGAATTGCATGTGGATGCATTATTCGAGCAGTTTCTCGATTTAACGTATGTCTATCGTTTTGGACCTCCCGGATATGCCTTTGCTGTTGCGACTTTGCAACGAAAAGAGGATGCAGTTGTGGTGAGTGAAGCATTTTATTTCGTTCAAGGTTTACCAACCGAACGTGAAATAAATTCTGGCTTAAGTGCTCAAGGAAGCCTGCAGGCAGATGGAACTTATACGCTGACCGTGAGAGCTGATAAGCTAGCACAGTCAGTTGCAATACACACGAAAAGTTATTTACCTGAAGATAATTATTTTCATTTAAAACCACATGGCGAACGCGTATTAACACTTTATCCCCTGGAAAAGAGTGTTCCTTTGCGTGGATATGTGACTGCTTTAAACACATCTCATGAAGTAAATATACAGGTATAATTGATGATCAGGCTGCTTTTGAACCTCTATCAGGCAAAAGAATTTCGGCTTTGACCTATATGCATAAGAGAGTTGATGGTATGCTAAAAATTACACACATTTTTTATAATCAAATGACACAAACTTTGTCCGTCAGGCATTCGAAACAAGATCCTATTCAGGCCCATACGGACGTGGCATCTACATTGCGGGGTGTGAGTGAACCCAACGAAGTCGTATTAGAGAGTACTCAGGCACCTTTACATACTATTCAAAAAGGCGACCAGCAAACGCGTCCTTTTTTCTTGCTACATGGGAACTGGACAGGTGGGGTACCATTTTATTGTTATACTCTGGCTCGAACTGTGGGACGTCACCAGCCATTTCATGTACTTGATCCTTATCACTATCAAGGTTCTTATAAGCCGGCCAGTATTGAAGAAATGGCTACTGAACATCTGGCGGCAGTGCGTTCTGTTCAGCCCGAAGGTCCCTATTTATTGGGCGGCTTTTGTAATGGATCACTACTGGCTTATGAGATGACCCGCCAGCTGCATGAACAAGGACAACAGGTTGATCTGCTCTTGCTCATTGCTCCGACTGGTATTCCACATGTGCGTCAGGTTATTGTACAGATGATTTCTACTATCTGTAAATGGTTACGCATTAAGTCCAATTACCCGTTGACAGCTTTTCTACGTTTACGCCACGCGATTCGTCATCTGTATCGCCTGACACATGCCGCAGATGATTTGAAGATTCGCGACTTCCCCCAATTAGTCGCGATTGATGGCAGACTTGATGTTATGTTCCCACCTGTGCATGCACTCTATAACGACTATGTAGGAGTATTTACCTGGATTGCATCCCGCTATGAAAAGCACTATATTCCAGAAAATGTTGAATTTATCTGGGCTCAGGAAGAACTTGACAGGCGTTCTGAGTGGCGGAGCATGGATAAAGCTGAAAACTCTGTGATTGTTCCCGGACATCATATGCAGGCAGTTACAGACTATAGTGATTTGCTGGCGCAGGCTTTCAAAGCTATTTTGAGCCAGAAGCAGGGATAGAAGCAAATTTCCACGCAGGATAGCATTCCCAATCCTGTTGTCCTTTTTCAAGGGCATGAAGTGATTGAGAATGTTCCTGATGTGTTATAAAATATGTGTAGAAATAAAAATATATGTCGAAAGAACAAGGTAAGCATTTGATGGTACGACGAGCTTTTTTGAAAGGATCGCTGGCTGCCACTGCAGGGGTTGGTGTAGCGGGAGCGGGGACCCTTTATTATGCACATAATATAGAGCCAACCTGGTTTGATCTTACCCATTATCAATTTCACTTACCTCGTCTGACCTCAGCTTTCCATGGTTATCGCTTACTGCACATTACGGATATCCATGCCGACAATACATTTATGACGGCCCATCGTCTGGTGGGTCTGGTGGAAACCATTAATACCTTGCAGGCTGATATGATTGTGATTACGGGAGATTTTGTTACTGATTATTTGCCAGCTGCAAAGCAGGTGCTGGCAGAGTTGCGTAAGCTCCATGCCAGTGATGGTGTGTTTGGAGTGCTCGGTAATCATGACCATCCATCTGGCGTGGAATGGGTTCGTGAGTGCTTACAGAGTGCTCAGGTAACAGAACTCCCCAATCAAACTCATACACTGCGGCGTGGCAGCGAGATGTTACATCTGGTGGGCCTGGATGATCTCTGGCCGTCAAATCGCGGTAAAGCAGCATCTGTGTGGACTCATCAGCCGCTCCTCCAGGAACTGACAGATTCTTTGCCTGCCGAAGGAGCGGCCATACTCCTTGTGCATGAGCCTGATTTTGCGGATGTTGCGGCCGCAAATGGTCGTTTTGATCTTGAGCTTTCCGGTCACTCTCATGGCGGTCAGGTGCGCATCCCTTTTTATGGGCCCTTGATCCTTCCACAATTATCTCATAAATATCCTTTAGGGCTCTACCATCTTGACAAGATGCTTCACTATACAAATCGTGGATTGGGGATGCTATCACCCCATTTTCGCCTGAGTTGTCGCCCCGAAATTGCGATCTTTGAATTTTTGCACCCCTGAAATTTCATCTCTCCCTTACTTATGATGAGCCGAGCATCTTTCAGCTGACCCTAAACGTTCTTCTCACATGTTCTGGTTAAGACTTCTTTACCTGATAGTGGTACTTTATACCTGAATAAATACCACTCCCGCATAGTTTCATGCAAATATATGCTAGTATCAGATTGAGGGCAGCTCATTGAGAAAAGCTATAAAGACAAGGCTTGCTAAATGCTCCTTGATAGCAACAATGTAGAGCGATAGCACTTGTTAAGTGTTCTCATAAATACTACAAAGAGAAACCAGTAAGGATAGAGTAGCACCTCATGCGTTATTGCTTTTATACTTACAAGCGCTTGCTCGGTCGTTCGTACGACCGGACGTGGTAGTGTGTGTCTGTCTATACGTAGAGGATTTGTTATTGTTGAAAGGGAGTGAAGGAAAAGATGCTTACAAAACCACGCGATCCATTGAATTCTCAGTCAATTTCTCTCTATGTGCGCAAGCGGCGCCGTTTTTCGCCGTTGATGCTCATTGGTGTTAGCATCCCTGTTTTGTTGGCGCTCATCGCAGGTGTTGTCTTAATTGCTTTACCTCATTTTCAATCGCACGCGGCGAACGCAGTTGTAAATATGGATTGTACTTTAACCGTACCAGCGAATCCATTATCCGCACGAGGACTGGCTACCCCCTATCAATTAGTTGCCACGAACGCTGGCAATGGTCCTTGTCATGAAGCAAATGCGAATCAGGGAGCATTTGTGCAAGGTGTCATTTATGATCCTGCAACCGGGAAGTTCAGTGTCTATAGCCCTTTAGTGATCGATCAAAATACCCAACCGGCTGTGGTACCTGTAACGCCAACCTTGCCACCTCATGCGGTGGTTGGATTATGGTTTGGTTTTAACGGTGCTAACCTGACGTTGAAAGGAAGTGGGGCAAGGAATCTGGCACAGGCACGTTGCGTAAATGGTCTCAATCAATCCATTTTTGGACAGTTTGCCTATTGTAATGCGCCGGCCTTTTTTGCAGCCGCCCAGAGAGGTATTGCGGCTGGTAAGGTACAGGTTCCTGGGTTGGGGATGGCTAAAGATGGATTACCATGTCCAACTATGCGCGATTTCAGTGTTGTTGATCAGGATCAGAGCGATAATGTCCAGACTCAATATCTGGCTACTGCTAATGGTCAGACCGCACAACTCAGCGCTGCTAATCAAGCACAATTACAAAATGCAACCAGATTGGGAAACCCGAGTGACAATGCCTTGCTCACAACTTTCATTGATCCTGCATTAGGTTGTCAGCCCTGGCAAGCTCCCAATATTGCTGATAATAACACCATGGTGTCAGCACTACCTTTAGACGAGTTGCAGGCAGCGATGGATCAGCAGGCTCCGATTGCCCAGGTCCCTGCAACCGATCCCATGGTTCTGGTTAATAATAATGCCAGTCTGACAAAAACGAATCGCTATCGAGAGGGCGTGAATCAGATGCCTGCCGGGAGTATGAGACAGGCCAGTGGAACAACCTATTGTGGCAATCTCGTACAGACCGGATTGCCACGTATCCAGAAAGATATGCCATTGACCATTAATGCCACCACACCTGCTGCCGACGCTGCTAATTCGCTCTTCACCTTCCTGGCGAGCCGTTTTATGCAATCCTACACCAATCTAAATTGTGCCGCGCTTCTTAAGCAGCCCAATCCTGTCACGGTGCAAACCGACGGGAATGGAGTGGTGACCGCTGCTACGGTCACTCTGCCTGGCACAACTGGAAACGGTGGTGGACAGCAGACTGCGACAGGTACAGCAAACATCAATCTCAATAGCAGGGCTGGCAATGCTGATATGATGGTGAAGCTTGCGTATCCTAATCATCCTAACCAGCGTATCAATGTTAATCTGGCGACAGGCAGTTGTACCAATCAGCCCTTCTTTACACAGGTTGAACACACTGACGGGCAGGGGAACAGCAATGCCAATGTTGTAATCAAGAATCTGCAAAATGTGAAGACGTTACCCACTAGCTGGTTCTTGTCTGTTACTGACCCCAACCTGAAAAATGCCAATGGGCAACCTACCATCGTAGGTTGCGGAGCCGTTACCGCTACAGGAATCACTGGTAACGCCACGCTGGGAGCCATTTCTGGTACTGGAAATGGAAATAGCCAGGCAACCCCGGTAGCGACTCCAGCGGCAACCCCGGTAGTGACTCCGCCTGCATCTGCAGGACAAAATACGCCCACTAACGGCCCCTATCGGGGCAGGAGGCATCACCGCTGGTAGTCAAATCACCAGTCAATGTTTTCTAATCCTGCGCTCCGTTATGGAGGCTTCCCAATTAAAGGAAAGCCTCCATTTGTTGTTGTTAAGCAACGCTTTTTAGCAGCTATCCGGGTGACAAAGTGTTTGATTCCCACTCTCATCGGGATTTTGTGGCTCACCCGCAGGTGGGCGCTGACGCCTAAGTTTGGTCCAAATTAAGAGCCAGATGCAATGGTGCAAGGAGTGACCGCAATGCGTGAAGCAAGGCCCCAGCTGCAGGCGCGCGGCAATTTAAGGTGAGCGCCTGCACGTGACCATCG
>NZ_BIXY01000018.1 GCF_008326305.1 Dictyobacter arantiisoli
AAGAATGCACCACAAGCACTTGCAGCTCTGAACGGAGGGATCTTAGCTCTCATGGATTGGCTTGCTGTTCGTAACGTTGCTTCACAAATGCGGCATTTTTGTGCTCACCCCCAAGAAGCAATTGAATTGCTTCTTGGGAAGCTTTCGCGGTAAAATGGGTACACCAAAAAGCCCTGACAATCCGCACCCTGGCTTGACAAGCCCCCTGAGGCATGGCATGATGTTCATCACATACCCATAATTTCCTACTTCACGATCATATTATGGAGGTGTAGAGGCCCCGGTGGGTCTCACCGTCTTCAAAACGGCTGGGGGGTCGCTCTGCGCGGTCCCCGGTGGGTTCGACTCCCATACGCCTCTGCCATGCATATCAATACACCTCGTCTTTAGCAAAACTCAAGCATCTCTTGCCATTACCGGGAGGAGCTCTGGGATTCCTGGTTTTGCCTTTGCTATAATACGATACAGATGAAAAGGTAACGATCAGGAGCCAAAGATATCTTATGGAACACATTACAAAAAACACTAAAAAGCGCTCTTTTATCTCACGCCGCTGGGGTACCATCCTGGGCCTTATTGTGATTGCGATTGCTGTCGTGTCAGTGCTTCTTTCAGGGCCACATGAGGTTGAACACGATTCACTTTTCGCACCGCCTGCAGCAGCGACAATCGTTGTCACAAATCAAGTTGCAGATACGGCGCTTCATCAAACATACGTGTATCAGGATGTCCATCTCTCATTTACCAGAGCGACGCTGGCAAGCAAGTTCTCTGACGACTTTAAATTGCACAGCAAGTATGTAGTACGTGTCTATCTTGATACAACCAACACTTTGAAGGATGCCATTGGAGTGGATTATGTCTCGTTAACAAGTCTGATTTTGCCCAACGGCACGAAGGTTGGGGGAAAACTGGCCTCGATCAATGCTGCCGTCTATCCAGGAGAGAAACAAAGTGGTTACATCGACTTTCCATTGAACGAGAAAATCGATCTCACCAGGATCCAAATACAATTCAACAATACTGTGCTAGCCTGAGGAGTCGCGATCCATTTCGGTCGACATAGAGATACATCTCGGCTGAAATGGATCAAGGCTCAATCGGCATTAAGGCACCCTTCAATAGAGATTGACAGCACCGTAATCACAGCGTAACATAAGCACCTGAAGCATATATTTCCTGGCAGCACAGGGAACAAAAACGTATTGATAAGCAGATGAAATTATCAGGTGGGAGGGCCTTACGGTGTCAACACACGAAAATACAATCACACTCCTTATATCCTGTCCGGATAAACCAGGCATTGTCTCCGCTGTTTCCAGTTTTATTCATCAGCATAATGGAAATATTCTCGAATCGGATCAATATTCAACCAACCATGATGACAGTACGTTTTTCATGCGCATCAGTTTCGCTGAAGATAGCTTTAAACTGACCCCCTCCGAACTGACAAGCGCCTTTCAACGTGTCGCGGTACAGTTTCAAATGCATTGGAATGTCAACTACTCGCGTATTCGTAAACGGGTCGGTATCCTGGTATCAAAATACGACCACTGCCTCGTAGACCTGCTCTGGCGCTGGAAAATGGGAGAATTGGAGATGGACATCCCTTTTATTATCAGTAACCATCCAGATCTGGAATCCATCGCTAATATGTATACTATTCCCTTTTATCATTTTCCGGTCAAACGCGCTACCCGCCAGGAAGATGAAAGGCGCATGCTTGACTTTATTGGAGATCAGGTAGATTTCCTCATTCTGGCACGCTACATGCAAATCCTCGAGCAGTTTTTTGTAGAGGCATTTCCCAGACGCATCATCAACATTCATCACAGTTTCTTACCTGCCTTCATAGGTGCCAGTCCTTACAACCAGGCTTTTCAACGCGGCGTCAAATTGATCGGTGCCACCGCGCACTATGTAACAAATAATCTGGATGAGGGACCAATCATCGAGCAGGATGTTATTCACTGCAATCATCGCGATTCCGTCGAGGATCTCATACGCAAAGGACGTGATGTCGAACGCCGTGTCCTCGCTGAAGCAGTAAGGCTCCATACCAGTAATCGTGTCCTGGTTTATGAAAACAAAACAATTGTATTTTAATAGAGGTAGTATTCACCGCGTAAGCTCGACCGAAATGGATCAGGCAACGCGGTGGATAGATCAAAGTTATACGCTCTGTGCAATGCCTTGTATGGCCTGTGTATTAATTCACAATAGCAGAGCGACATAGTTCACTGCGCGCCTACTCATTCACCTCATATACTGGTGAAGTATGAGAGTTCCTGATGCTATAACTTCTGTTTTGCATCTGCTGTATTCTCAAAGCAATATTTTTGGGTACATGTAGCAATCACAACGGGATGATCCGTTACCGTGAAAAATGTCAAAACAGTTGATTGAGCTATTAATAGCATCAGGAGAATATTTATGTTCGTTACTTTTCCAACCAATACCTTGCTGGTCTGGCTGGCCTGCCATTTCATTGGCGATTTTGCTTTTCAAAGTGCCTGGATGAGTATGGAGAAGGGAAAGAGTTGGGAAATCAATTTTTATCATTCCGCTACCTATACGGCCACCTTTGTACTGTTTGCTCATTCTTCAGTAGCAGCAACGGCAGTGCTATTTGGAACGCATTTTGTGATAGATCCATTAAAAGCACGCTATAAGCTTATTGGTCCCATCTGGATAGATCAAGCGCTCCATGTGATAACGATTCTACTCATTTTACTCTTGAATCTGTAGCATTGTGAAGACAAAACAAGCCTCCAGATCCGCTCAAGGCTGCGAGATTGGAGACTTGTTTTGTAATATGGCTCTATCTGAGAGTAACAACATACCTTATGCTTGTGTTTCCGGTCCTGGAGCACTATCAGGCCCGCCGGTTGCTTTGTCTGGATTGGGATAGATGAAGTCGGTCAGGTCTTTGTGTGTGCGTTCCAAAATGGAGCGCAGTAGCGCTAATTTGTTGGGATCACGGAACGATGAGCGTCCCGCAATAGCAAAGAGTCGCGCGACTTCCATGGCCTCTGTACGAATTGCCTGAATCTCTGGCTCATTCCAGAAACGTCCTGGACCCTGATGGCGTTCGCCATGTCCACGTTCCCAGGGAAATGAGAAATTTTCTTCTTCCTTCTGGCGTTCAGCCAGAAAGGCCTTACCAGCCTCGGTAATACTGTATACTTTTTTGCCTTCAGCCTCATTGACAGCGACCAGACCACGGTCCTCAAGCAATTGAAGGGTGGGATAGATGGTGCCCGGGCTGGGAACATAAAAGCCACCAGAACGCTCTTCCAGGGATTTCATCATTTCATAGCCATGCATTGGACGTTCCTGGAGTAATTCCAGCAGGGCATATTTGACATCCCCACGTCCGAAGAAGCGACGACCTCCGCGGAATGGTCCAGCAGGCTGGCCTTCAGCATCACCAGGGCCAAAAGGGCCAAAGGGACCGAATGGTCCACGTCGCCCACGCATCTCAAAGAAACGCGGCCCATGCTCATGATTATGTCCGTGATGGTGGTGTTCGTGATGCTCTCGGCGTAGCCAGGGAGGCGTCCAGCCCGCCCAGTCCTCTGCATCACCCTGATATTGATAGGCAAAACGTTTATTGAAGTGGTTAAACATAAAAACTCAATCCTTCCTATTATCTTATGAATACGATATATCGTTATCGCTATCTTTATAGTAACCGATATATCGTATTCTTGTCAAGAGTTTAAATGCCCAAAAAAAGAGATCAGTGGTTGTCTCATTAAAATTCATTCTCGCCATTTTAAGGGATTATTACAAAGCTCCTTTACACTATACTTATACGCACGACCTGGAGAGGCGTTGTTTAACAGCTAAATAGCTATTATGCAAGTACCCATCTTTTACAAGCAAGGAGAAAAGGAATAAAGGATGCCAGTGCATCAGTGCCTGCCTGCCAGCGGACAACAAAATTCTGAGGGAAGAAGCGAGCAAATATTTTGAAAGAAGGAGGATCTCTTGAAAAGCGAAATAAAATCCTGAGGGCAAAGTTGCTTTTGCAAGAGATAGTAACTAAGAACGATTTATCGTATCCAATACACGAAGAATGCTTATCATTCATATTCACATGGTTATAGCATTCTTCGTGCTTGCTTCTTGCTTATACATCTTTTTGCGATTCTCATCAAAATACTGCCATCAAGCTTACAAAACGCTGTCATGTTGATCTTCATCGATCTCCGATGCTCCCAGGTAATAAATAAGAATGTTGAACAATGATGCTGTGCCCGATGGGCATAAGCAAGGGTGAAAATAAAAAGGAGTATCAGGCTAACTGACTGTGTTGCCAGCGCTGTGCCAGGATAGCATAGTAACTATGATTGACGAGGGTCCATAACGCCTGAAAGAAAGCAGGGTCCCGATACTCTAAGTGCCGTAACAAACTCTGCTGCTTTTCAGTACTGGCAAGGCAGAAATTTCCACCTGCGGACAAGTTCAGTTCAATCAATGCGGTACGAAGTCGTTTCTCACTCAACATCAGCGTGCTTTTTCGCCCGGTTCTGGGCAGGAGATGCAGTAATAGCTCATCAATTAAATGTAGACTAGACGGAGGAGGAAAATCCTGGTCAGACGGAATAAGCAGATCAATAATCACGTTTAATTGAGTTCGTTCATCAATACTTAAATCAATTTTCTGTTTGCGGAACGTTGTTGTGAGCCGAAGCATATCGCTCATTTGAACTCCTCTTTTGGATATTGGATCGCCGTTTTTACCTCGCATAATAGTATCATATCCTTCATAGGTAATTCAACCGCTGTTCCAAGAATTATATTTCTTATCATGTGAAGTTTTTTTACTTTTGTTTGCTCATCTAAATCCATATTTAGCTCATCAATTTCATATCTTCTTTAGAGCTATCGAGTAAGCGGCAAAGCGTGCTGAGGAACCTGAAGAGGACGAATATGTCACGCTTCTTGATTCAAATAAATTCGCTGCTCCACCTCTAAAAAATGCGACATTCTACTCTGCTGTGCGCAAACCATCTACGGATACCCCAAAATTATGGATAAAACACATATAATATCTTCACATAAATCCTTATTTATATCTCGATATACATATATGGTCTTTTAGTCATATCATGGAGATGATGTTAAAAGCATAATCTTATTCATATAATAGATACGTGAAACCCATGCGCCGTAGTAGAATCAGAACAGAAAGTGATCGGAGGAAAGGATGAACACAGAAGAATGAATTCAGGTTCACCCTTTTATTTGATGTTATAGTTGTGTACGTCTGAGCGGTAGGAGATCTTGCCAGGACATGCCTATCTGGCTGCGAATAACAAAGATGGTTGCCATTAAAAGCCAGAAACAGAAAGAGAGATCTTGTGCCAAAAAGGAACTATCAACCACTCCTTGCACCAGAGCGGCCAACAGGGCAGCAGCAGCAGCGATTGCCATCCAGCGCCAGTGTTCACTATCAACAATCTGATGCTTTGCAAGGTAGCGTAGGATAGCCCCAAAACTCCAGAAGAAGAGAACCAGAAACGCGATAAAGGCAAGCAGGCCAAAGATACCGACACTCACCCAGACATGTAAGAAGATATTATGTGGATGTGATAAGTCAGCCTGATCATACATGTGCGTCGTTTTCCCATTGACCTCACCGACTATGTAGTAATGAGGGGCAGCTGGACATGACTGTACCCACGCAAATTGAGGATCATTGGGTTTATATCGGGTATCATCGGTAGTGTCGCTAACGGTAACATGTGGATCTGCATAATGACAGAGCCAGTTATCTAATCCATAACCCAACCAGGGCTGATCATGAATCATAGCAGTCGCACTCTGCCATAAATAGAGACGACGTGTGAGTGTACTAATTCCTTTTTTATCAGCATGTCCATTGATGATAGTATTCATAACAAAGTTGTTCACTTTATTATGGAAAACACCATAGCCCCCGGCTGCTAAAACAAGCGCAAGCATACTACTCACCAGTAGCACTTTGCGATTTCGAAACGCCAGGATGACCACAAAAATGACGGCTATTGGAAAGGCAGCGATAACTGATCCACGCGAGTTATTATGCACTAAGGCATAAATAAATGGTATACAAAGGAGTAAAACAAACAACCGTACTTTCCATGAGATACGAGCCAATACGATAGCTAAACCTACAGGTAACGTGTAATCGAACAACAGTCCAACACTTGGATCACTGCCGTAGACAGCATACGTATCCTGAAACAAGTAAAATTGAACAATCGAGAAGAAAGCCACAACTAAACCTGTGGCAAAAAGCGCACCGAGCAGACGTCCCAGATCCTGTCGTGTACGGAAACACAGCAAAATCAAGCCAACATAAATGAGAGGATCAAAGATCTCTTCACGAAAGGCGCGTAGCGCGACGTTGTGCTCGCTGGCAATGACAATCGAAATGAGAGAGACCAACACAAAAAGCAGAATTGGCCAGAAAAAGGGACCGAGCTGCGTCCGTATTTCTGGCAGTGAGCGCCGATAAGACCATTTGTGCCGGAACATCGCAAGTTGAAGGCAGGCTACCGCAACACAAATCCATAAAACAATCTCAGCTGGACTAAAGCTAGCAGAGCGGACAACCACTTTCGGCATGAGATAATAAGGAAGCGCCAGTGGGAGTAATCCAAGCGCAAAAGGCAGGCGATACCAACAGACTGCGATAAAAATACAGAGAAATGGCAGGCCCAGTAATGGATTCCAGGCAGCCAGATTTCCAATAGGATATTTGACACTCTGGTTCCCGATCAAATAAAAGAGGGCCATCGAGAGGATTAAAAGACATTCAAACAGACGATTACGCCAAAAAAATGAATGAGCCTCTACCGCTTCATGTATATTATGGCTGGGAGGAACAGGTATAGCTCGCTGAGAAGAAGCAACCCGTCCTTCGGGAATATCAGGTTCATGGCTATTTGCCACTTCTGATGCACTATGGTTCTTTGATAAAGACATGTGTGAATCGCTCATTGTTCCATTGTACCAATCCGCACCTCGCTGTGCATTCTTTCAAGATTTCCGGGCGTAAGAATATTTACGGAATCAAGGAGAAAGTATAGCAGAATCATACCTATAGAGTCCATTGATACTCATATAAATAGGACACGCGTATGGTTGATTATGTCTATACTTTCTATCGAATGCCATTGCTCCTTAAAAGAATCCTCACGAGAGGGAGACCACCCAGAGCTTTGACGCGGCAAGGGCGCTAATCAAAATAACCTGCTCATTGACCAGTAATTTTACCTCTTCTATTCCAGCGGGAACATCTTTTTCAGTCAAATCATCAGTCACAGGGCTAGTATCTGCTACAGGTCTGGCCTGTGCCAGCATAACAACCTCTGTCCCAGGGGTCAAACCTTTTTCATGCATGTACATAATCAAAGCCTCCTCATCCTCCACCACCTCGGATATCAACAAGACTTTTACCCTTGTTCCATTGCCAATTGTTGAAAGTCGTACTGCATGCATGTCCTTGAGATACGTTCGAGCATTGGAAATCAAACCAGGAATAGGATTGCCATGAGGACAGGTTGTTGGATTGTTGAGGTTACTCGTGACGCGCGCTTCAACTGCGCCAGAAATGAAATGCTCTAAGCGGCAGGCTTCTTCATGTACCTCATGCCATTGCATACCTAACATATCCACCAGGAAACGTTCGGTTAAACGATGGCGACGTAATACCGCCTCAGCAGCCTGGTAGCCTGCTTCGGTTAATGTGACATGGCGCTTACTATTCATTTCAATATAACCGCCCTTCACCAGACGTTTTAACATCTCAGTGACGGTAGGAGCGGAGACTTGAAAGCGTTCTGCCAGACGCGCCCCAATCACCACCTCATCCTCCATGCTCATATTGTAAATTGTTTCCAGGTATTCTTCAACGGTTGCACTCAGCAGCTCATCTGTTTTCATAACATGTGTCCTGTTTTCTTCGACTATCATAATGAGTACTCAGACATATACGGAGAGGAAAATAAAAAATCAGGAGGGGAGAGGATTACATGTCCATTTCCTTTCCGCCATTAGTGTATCATGTGACGCCACTACCCAACAATCACAGGCACCACCAACAAAACTAGCGGCTATTCAGCTCAGCTAATATTCAAAGAGAACACAATGGAGTTAAAGATAATTCTACTATGAGTGTAGCATTGTTTGTAACCAGGATCTTATATCTGGTACAGACAACGCATCATGAATAGCAAAAAACATCTTTATACGTACAGTGCTATTTCCATTTTAATAACATGAATAATCTACAAAAAAAACTCATGCATTCGTGTTTAACAATTGGAGCGGGGACTATAGTGGATGGGAAAGGAGAACTCATGGAGCAGACACCACCGCAAAAGGTCGTTGTCGTAAAGCATATTTCGTGGTCTAAACCGACCAACTCTCGACATAGCCTTTTACAATCCACAGTCACAAGGCAAGCATTGCTACTTTTATGCACGACGCTTTTGTTACTCGGATCATTGGTGACATCTCAACACCATCATGATGCCTATGCACAATTTAACACTCCCAATAGCAATATCAGTTGTGCCTGGCATCGTATAATTCCAGGGGATACCCTGATCGAGATTTCCCACTACTACCGGGCAAATCTCTGGGCAATCGTTCACATTAACGGCATCCGCAACATCAACCTTATCTATACGGGACAAAGCCTGTGCATCCCGCATCCCTCTTACAGAGGTGCAAGCGGACTTCTACCCGGCGGACAAATTCGCTGGTATGCTTACAATGCCCTGGAGAGATCAAGTCAGCAACAGGTTATTTTTTTGCTTCGTCGGGCTGCCGCTCGACATAGACTCCCTGCACGCCTCCTGCTCGCTGTCGCCTGGCAAGAAAGTGGCTGGACCCAACATGTGATTGCTCATGATGGCGGTATTGGAGCCATGCAACTCATGCCCTATACGGTTCAGGCACTCAATCAACAGGTGCATGGACACTATGATCCCTACAAACTTGCCGATAACATTGAGCTCGGAACTATTTATTTGCATAACCTCTGGCACGGCTTCCATGGTAACCTGACCAGAATCATTAGTGCCTACAACGAAGGTGGCTGGAATGTTCAACACCGCGGCATCTTTAACTGGTCCTACGTCAATAATGTCCGTGCACTCATGAGCCACTATTAGACAAGAGGACACTTCTTATTAAAGGACCACTCTCCGAACATCCTGCGTGACACGTACTATAAACCCTTTGCTTGCCAGAGTACATGTCACGTAGCCTTACCAATGAGAAAAAGTCTTTAACTGTGAAGGGAAAGTTGCCGGGCCCGGGCAAGATCAGTGGCTCCGCTTATCTTTCTGGTTAAAAGTCGATTCTTGAATGGTCCATCATCAGGGTAAGTTTTGATAGAAGATGAACTTTTTAAAAGCCTTGACAGTCACTGCGATCCGACCTATACTGTTGATAGTAACATCATAATACAATAAAGAAGCGATGAACAGGAAAAGTACATAGCCTTGCATGGGCACAGAGAATCGGGATGGTGGAAACCGATACCAGTCTAACTATGGAATGGGCCTGGAAGCTAAAGAGCAAACGTTCACTCTGTCTGTCGGTCAGATAAACAGTAGAGAACTAGTAGGACTCTTTCGGAATGTCCCCCGTTATCGAGGACAGGATATACGTGAATATCTTTGTGGTGTGCTCTCCTTTTATGGATGTGAGCCCTCAAAGTAACGCCGTATCCGGCAGAAGGGATGATCTGGCTCCTGTATCTCTAGAATAAATGATGCAAGAGGATATGATAATCTGAATCAGGGTGGTACCACGAAAGCGCTCACAACACGCTTCTCGTCCTTGTAATCAAGGATGGGGGCGTTTTTTATTGGTCTTTTTGAGTTTACAGCCTATCAATTACTTGCGTAATGCGGGAAGGAACAATATGTCAGTTGAAACAAATGCAGAGATTCAACCACAAGTGGGTACACAAAGCATGAAGCCTGCTGTGAAAAAACGTGTCTTTTCGGGTATCCAACCAACCGGCAATATTCATCTGGGCAATTATCTGGGAGCGATTCGCAACTGGGTTGAGACGCAAGATCAATATGACAATATCTTTTGTATTGTAGATTTGCATGCAATCACGCTGCCAATCGATCCAAAAGAATTGCACGCTAATGTGCGAAAGCTCGCAGCCCTTTATCTGGCCTGTGGTCTCGATCTAAAAAGCTGTAAGCTCTTCGTGCAGTCCCAGGTACACCAGCATGCTGAACTGGATTGGATTTTAAACTGCTTTACTCCTATGGGCTGGTTGAACCGCATGACGCAGTTTAAAACAAAGGCTGGTAGTGAGATGGATACCGTTGGAGCCGGACTCTACTGCTATCCAGTTCTCATGGCATGCGATATTCTGCTTTATCAAACCCATTATGTACCCGTGGGTGATGATCAACGCCAGCATGTTGAGCTCACACGTGACCTCGCACAACGTTTCAATAACATCTATAACAAGTCCATTTTCACTCTTCCAGAAGCACAGATTCGTGACGCTGGTGCTCGTATCATGTCTCTGGAAGATCCCACAAAAAAAATGAGTAAGAGCGATCCCAATCCCAGTGCATACATCACACTGCTGGATGATCCTAAAATGATCAAAAAGAAAATTGCTCGCGCAACGACCGATTCCGAACGCGTAGTGGCTTTCGATCCTGCTCGTCCCGGCATCACCAATCTGCTGTCAATTTATCAAATCTTGACAGGGCAATCCCAGCAGGAAATTGAGGCTGATTTTGAGGGGAAGGGCTATGGGGATTTTAAAGCGGCACTGACTGATCGTTTAGTTGAGACGCTCAGCCCAATTCAGCAGCGCTATAACGAGATTATTAACGATATGGCCGCCCTGGAAAATTTGCTGAAGCAGGGCGCTGATGATGTGCGTCCGATAGCTGAACGGACCGTTCAAAAAGTGAAAAAGGCCGTTGGTCTGGGCTAACACCACAAAATAGCGGCTGATTCTAGAAACGGGATCAACTGGACAGATGATCGTTGCCAGGTTGTTTAAATGGCTACGTTGTTGAAAAATTTCTATAGCAAGGGAGATGGAGCAGTTACTATATGTACTATCCAACCTTAGACGAAGTACAACAGATGCGTGATGCGGAGGCGCGTCAGGCCGCCAATGGCAGTAGCATACAAGATTCCCGCCAACCACTTATGCCATTGTATAGCGATGTTCTAGCGGATATGGAAACACCAGTTTCTGCCTACTGCAAAACTGCCCAAAAGCCCTATAGTTTTCTATTGGAGAGCGTGACCGGCGGAGAACATATCGCGCGCTATTCTTTTATCGGGATTGATCCTTATCTGGTAATGATCCAGCGTGAAGAGAGGGTACGGCTACGTAAAATGCAGGATACACAGGGGACTTATACAGATGAAGAAGTTACCTGTCATGATCCCTTGCAATTGCTGGAAGCCGAATTGGGCCAATATCGGCTCGTGATTCCACCACAATTATCGAAGGCTCATGATCAGCTCCCCAAATTCTTCGGTGGGGCGGTTGGTTATCTGTCCTATGATGCTGCGGCCCGCTTTGAAAAGTTACCGCTTCCTCCCGCGAATGAACTAGATGTGCCACTGGCAGTTTTTATGCTAACAGAAACGGTACTGGTCTTTGACCATGTACGCAGCAAAGTGCGTGTCGTCACCCATTTACATCTGGATGCACCCGATATTGAAGCTGAATATCGCCGTGGGCAAGCGATCATTGATGATGTTCAACAACGCCTGCAACAGCCTGTACGTTTGCCACAAGAACCAGAACCACTGAACGATCCGACTGCCTTGCGTGTTACCTCTAATCGAACCAAAGCAGAATATGAAGGAATGGTAAGTCGCGCCATTGAGTATATTAAGGCTGGCGATATCTTCCAGGTGGTACCCTCACAACGCTTGAGTCGCCATGTCAATGCAACTCCATTCACAGTCTATCGCGCTCTACGCGGCATTAATCCTTCTCCACATATGTTCTTCCTGGATCTAGAAGATTTCCATGTGGTCGGTGCTTCTCCTGAGTTACTGGTACGCTATGAAGATAATGAGATTACCATTCGTCCGATAGCCGGGACGCGACCACGCGGTGCGGATCGCCAGAACGATGAGCAATTGGCCCTGGAACTCCAACAAGATCCCAAAGAACGCGCTGAACATATTATGTTGCTTGATCTGGCACGCAATGATGTCGGTCGGGTCAGTAAGCCAGGTACGATTCAGATTGATGATTTCATGACCATTGAGCGCTATTCGCATGTGATGCATCTGGTTACCAATGTCACAGGACAACTCCGTTCCGAAGTTTCACCTTTCGATGCGCTACGTTCTGGTTTCCCGGCTGGTACGGTTTCGGGTGCACCAAAAATTCGGGCAATGGAAATCATTAGCGAAATGGAAGGCGAACAGCGAGGCATTTACGCAGGCGCAGTCGGCTATTTCAGCCATTCCGGCGACCAGGAAACTGCGATTGCTCTCCGAACACTGGTGATCAAACAGGGACGCGCCTATGTGCAGGCCGGCGCTGGTATTGTTGCGGACTCCCAGCCTGAGACGGAATACCAGGAAAGTTTAAATAAGGCGGGAGCGCTCCTGCGTGCTCTCGATGAGGCTGAGCGCATTGCACAGATCAACCGACAGGCCGCACAGGAATCCCAGACGACCGTATAAGGGAGGAGAAAATAAGATGCTCTTGTTACTCGATAATTATGATAGCTTTACCTATAACCTGTACCAATATCTGGCAGAACTTGGGGCAGAGGTTGTGGTACGGCGCAATGATCAAATCAGCCTGGCTGAGATTGAGCAGATGAAACCGGAATATATTGTAATTTCGCCCGGTCCCTGCACACCCAATGAAGCAGGCTTATCCTGCGCAGTCATTGATACCTTTGGTCCACATATCCCTATTCTGGGCGTCTGCCTGGGACACCAATCGATTGGACAGGTCTATGGAGGACAGGTAATCCGTGCACCAGAACCAATCCATGGAAAAACCTCGCGCATGCATCATCAGGGTGAGGGCCTCTTTAAAGGATTGCCTGAACCGTTCGAGGCCATTCGTTACCATAGCTTAATTGTTGAGGAGAGCACACTTCCCTCAGAACTTACAGTAACGGCCAGAACCGAAGATGGCTTGATCATGGGTCTAAAACACCGTAGCTATCCAGTTCAGGGAGTTCAATTTCATCCCGAATCGATTATGACAATGGTCGGCAAAGATTTATTGCGGAATTTTTTAGAGCAGTAGAACCACTGGTCGAATATGCTGGACGCGTTCCAGAGCCATGTTTAGAGAGGATTAGTTAGATAATGATTCGTGAAGCTATTGCCCATCTCGCGGCGGGCGCAACCCTGAGTACGGAAGAGGCTGCCGCATCTATGGAAGAGATTATGACAGGAACAGCGACCCCCTCACAGGTGGGAGCGTTCCTGATGGCTCTGCGCATGCGTCCAGGTGCAGAGACGGTTGAGGAGGTAGCCGGTCTGGCCCAAGTGATGCGCGCTAAAGCGGTTCAGGTTCACCTCAATGAGTCAACAGCGGCCCGGGCAATGGATACCTGCGGCACTGGCGGCGATGGCTCAGGTTCTCTGAATATTTCAACCGCTGCAGGCATTATTGCCGCAGCGGCAGGCGCGACAATTGCTAAACATGGTAACCGCTCCGCGAGCAGCAAATGTGGAAGTGCAGATGTTCTGGAGGCACTGGGGGTCAAAATCGATCTCGGTCCCGAAGCACTGGCACAGAGTATCGAGGAATGCGGCTTCGGCTTTATGTTTGCCCAGACCTATCATCCAGCCATGAGATATGTCGGCCCAACGCGCCGTGAGATTGGGGTTCGTACCGTCTTTAATATTTTAGGTCCACTGACTAATCCTGCCAATATACCCTATCAAGTGCTGGGAGTGCCAGATAGGAGTCTGTTGCGAAAGATGGGTGAAGCACTCCTCTTGCTTGGTTGCCGCCATGCACTGGTAATCCATAGCGAAGATGGCCTGGATGAGTGCTCCCTTGGTGCTCCTACGTATATCTGTGAAGTCACACGTGGTCAGGAGCTACGCGAATATAGCATTACCCCGGAAGAGGTAGGGCTGACACGGACCAGCGATACAACCTATTTTCAAGGTGGCAACCCGGCACACAACGCACAGGTACTCCGCGAAGTACTGGCAAGCTATATAGTTACCCCGGTAACCGAGATGATTTGTCTCAATACTGCCGCTGCATTAATGGCAAATGAACAGGTAGCAAGCTTTAAGGATGGGGTTAAGCTGGCCCGCGCTACCCTTCAAGAGGGAAAAGCAAAACGCAAACTGGCAGAAATTATTGAATGTTCCCAAACATACAAGTAGGTAAACACATGTTTCTGGATAAAATTGTCAATCAAACCCGTCTCGATTTAGCGCAACGCAAAATCGAGCATCCCATAGAAGAGTTGCAACGGCTGGCCTTTGAGCAGTCCTCACCACGCGATGTTCTTGAAGCGTTCGAACCACGCGATCAGGTGCATTTGATCGCCGAGGTAAAACGCGCCTCGCCATCAAAAGGATTATTGGCACCGGATCTTGATCCAGTCGCGACAGCACTGCTTTATGAGCAACATGGCGCAGCAATGATTTCGGTCCTGACGGAGCCACATTTCTTTCTTGGCTCGCCAGAGTATCTCACAGCCATCAAACATGCGGTTAGCATACCAGTGCTGCGCAAAGATTTTATTATTGATGACTATCAGGTATACGAGGCGCGTGCCTGGGGTGCAGATGCGATTCTGCTCATCTGCGCCATCCTGGATGACGAACAGTTACGCCATCTCCTTCATCTGGCCCATTCACTGCGCATGCGGGCGCTGGTTGAAGTTCATAGCCGGGCCGAAGCCCAACGTGCCGTGGATGCGGGAGCCATGATAATCGGCGTCAATAGTCGGGACCTGGTTACCTTTAAGATGAATCCCTACCTCATTCGTGAGATCCGTCAAATGCTACCTGCGAACCGGATTATTGTTGCGGAAAGCGGTATTCATAGTCCAGCGGATGTACGGCGTCTGGCTCGCTATGACGTTCAAGCGATGCTTGTCGGCGAATCACTGGTTGTCTCTCCTGACATGCCGGGACAGATTCGTATGCTGCTGCATGGAGCAAACCGTACCACACAGGTTAAGATTTGTGGATTGCGCGATGCTGAACATATCGATGCTGCCATCGAGGCAGGCGCGGATATGCTCGGCTTTATCTTCCACGCTCCCAGCCAGCGCTATATCGCCCCGGAACGGATACCCTCCCTATTGGCAGCCAGCAATCACTATGCGCACATAGACGAAGGACAGGTGCTCCCTGATCTGGTTGGTGTCTTCGTCAACAAAGAGGCCGCGTATATCAATGACGTTGCCGAACAGGCAGGCTTACATTATATCCAGCTACACGGTACAGAAACACCGGAATTCTGTCAGCAAATCAAACGACCAGTGATCAAAGCGCTCTCGTTGACAGACAAAGCAGACCTCCATCAACTGGCTGACTACCAGGCAGTGACCTGGCGCTTATTGATCGATACACCCACACCAGAGTGGGGTGGATCTGGTCGCACCAGCGATTGGGACCTGGCATATCGGGCAGCGCAACAAGAAAAAATCTTGCTCGCGGGTGGACTCACGGTCGGCAACGTCGCAGATGCCATACAACAGGTTCATCCCTGGGGTCTGGATGTCAGTAGTGGCGTCGAAACTGACAAGCGAAAGGATGTCCAGAAGATACACGCATTTTTACAGCAGGTCAGACAGAGCGAAAAAGACGTAGCTCTTAAGTAGGGTAGATAGGCATTCAGCATGTGCGAACATGCTTCGTTAAAGGAAAATATACGATGCAACAAACCAACATAAAAAACGCGTATGAGCACAATCACTATCCCGACGAGCGTGGACACTTTGGAGACTACGGCGGCAAATTTGTTCCTGAAAATTTGATGGCTGTACTGGCAGAGTTGGAGGCAGCCTATAAGGATGCACAACAAGATCCGGCATTCCAGGAAGAGCTAAAGCGCGAGCTATCCAGCTACGTTGGCCGACCTACCACGCTCCATTATGTCCCTCGCTTCTCCGAGAGAGTTGGAAAAAACGTCAAAATATATCTCAAACGTGAGGACCTGGCCCATACAGGTGCGCACAAAATCAATAATGCATTGGGACAGGGTATGCTGGCGAAGCGCATGGGCAAAAAGCGTATTATCGCTGAAACAGGAGCAGGCCAACATGGTGTCGCGACCGCAACTATCTGCGCGAAGCTGGGACTCGACTGCATCATTTATATGGGCGAGGTTGATATTCAGCGCCAATCACTCAATGTATTTCGTATGAAGTTACTGGGAGCCGAGGTGCGCTCGGTGAATAGCGGCACAAAGACGTTGAAAGATGCGATTAATGAGGCAATTCGTGACTGGGTAACGAATGTCGAAACCACCTTCTATATGTTTGGAACTGCTGCTGGCCCTGCTCCCTATCCACGCATTGTACGCGACTTCCAGGCGGTCATCGGTATTGAGGCGCGCCAACAGATCATGCAACAAGAAGGACGCTTGCCAGATAGCATCTATGCCTGTATCGGGGGTGGCAGTAACGCGATAGGTATCTTCTATCCATTTGCTGATGCGCCAGAGGTCAAGCTGATCGGAGTGGAAGCAGGTGGCTCAAGTATGGAAGAAGGCCAACATGCTTCAACCCTGGTAGCTGGTCGTCCAGGCGTTTTACACGGTGCCATGAGCTATCTCCTACAGAGCGATGACGGTCAAATTCTCGACACGCATAGTATTTCGGCTGGCCTGGACTATCCGGGTGTTGGCCCTGAACATAGCTATATGAAAGACACAGGGCGTGCAACCTATGTTTCGGCCAATGACGCCACAGCCCTCAAAGGACTCGAAGTCCTCAGCCGAACTGAAGGTATCATTCCCGCCCTGGAATCGGCACATGCGATTGGCTATGTGCTTGAACAGGGTGAGCAGGGCAATATTCCTGAAGGCTCACTGATCGTAATCAATCTTTCTGGTCGGGGGGATAAAGATATGATGACGGTTGCTAAAGCATTCAACGTACAGTTATAAATAACCAGCGATGTGAGATAAAAAGGAGCGAGCAATGGAGACGATCAGTAGTGGTGTGATTACGCCCGAAAACCAGCAATATCCAGTAGGAAAAATCACGCAGACCTTTGAACGCGCCCACAGTGAGCAGCGTGGAGTAATTATTCCCTATTTTATGTGTGGCTATCCTAACATCAAAGATACGGTTGATATCGTGCTGGCGGCAGCCGAGGGCGGGGCAGATATCATTGAACTGGGAATGCCATTTAGTGACCCCCTTGCAGATGGTGCTACAATTCAACATGCAGGACAGGTCGCCCTTGAACAGGGAATGACTATTCAGGGATGTATGGACATTGCCAAACAAGTTTCCGCCAAAAGCGATGTGACGTTGTTAATGATGGGATATTATAATCCGATCCTCTCCTATGGATTGGAGCGTTTTTGTGCTACAGCCAGCGCGAACGGCGTTAGCGGCTTGATTATTCCAGATTTACCAGTCGAAGAGGCTGATCCACTGCAAGAGATAGCTTATCGCCACGGACTCGCTTTAATCTATCTGGTACCTCCAACCGCCCCTGATGAGCGCATTGTTACCGCAGCAAAGCGTACTGCCACTGGTCCTGGTGGCTTCATCTATTGTGTTGCCTTAAGCGGCGTCACTGGTTCACGTCTCGAATTGCCAGCACATTTGCAGGATTTTATTGCCCGCATTCGTGCCGCAACTCAGGAGCAAAAGCTTCCTCTTGCGGTTGGCTTTGGTCTTTCGACCCCCGCACATATCGCAACTGTAACAAGTTATGCAGAGGGAGCAGTAATTGGTAGTGCCCTTGTAAAATTGATTGACCAGCATAAGGATGACCAACCAGCGGAAGCAGTAAAAATGTACATTCAAAGCTTGAGGCAGAAATAAGTCCCACAAGCATACTATCTGTACATAGGAACGGTCACACTAACAGTTAGATGATACAGATGAAAAATTGCTGTCATCCTTTACAATAAAGGAGAAATCCGTTGGCTTTTCTATCACACAACTGGTATAGCCATTGAAAGGGATGATGAGGATGTATTGTCGAGGAATTCGTGGTGCGACCACTGTAGAAAACAATACCCGGGAAGAGATTCTTGCAGCAACCAGAGAATTATTACAGCTACTCATTGAAAAAAATGAGATACAACCAGAGAATATTGCCAGTGCCATCTTTTCGCTCACGGCAGATCTGGACGCTGAATTCCCGGCTGTAGAAGCGCGTAAACTGGGATGGACCGATACGGCACTGATGTGCACGCGTGAAATTCCGGTGCCCGGTAGTTTGCAAAAATGTATTCGTGTCTTGATCCATTACAATACCACGCGCAGTATCCAAGAAATACAGCATGTATACATCCACGGGGCGGTTAGCTTACGCCCTTCCTTTGGGATGAACCTTTGAAGTGTGATTATAGCTATCGAACGTATATCTAGGTAGCACAAACAAAGCACCGGCAATCATGACAAAGAGGTCACGATACGCCGTGAACGCCATTCCTACCTACATTGTAGATAAGAGAGTCTCGACCTCTACTATTTGATCTTAAGGAGTATTTATTCATGATTGTCGTAATGAAATCGACCAGTAGCGATGCTGATGTCCAACACGTATTGTCCTTTTTACAAAACCATGGCTTGAGCGGTCACCTTTCACAAGGTGTCGAACGCACAGTTATTGGTGTACTGGGAGCTGTTGGTCCTTCAGGCGCTCCAGGTAGCCTGGGTGGCATTAATCCTTCAATTGGTGAGGCCCTTGAGGGATTGCCGAATGTAGAGGACGTTGTCCGCGTCTCTAAACCCTATAAACTTGCCAGTCGTGAGTTCCATCCCGAAGATACGATTGTTGAGGTCCCTTCTGCCTGTGTAGAGGGCGGTATCGTGCGTATCGGTGGCAAAGAGGTCGTGATGATGGCAGGCCCCTGTACCGTTGAGACAGAGAAACAACTGATGACAACAGCCGCTGCGGTACGCAAAGAAGGTGCGGTTATCTTACGTGGTGGAGCGTTCAAGCCTTCTACATCTCCTTATGGCTTCCGTGGCCTGGGCGAAGAGGGATTGAAGCTCTTAGCCAAGGCTCGTGATGAGTTTGGCATGGCAATCATCACTGAGGTTATGACCCCATCCGATGTCGCAATGGTCTGCGAGTATGCTGATATCCTGCAAATCGGAACCCGCAATATGCAGAACTACATGTTGCTGGATGAAGTTGGTCGCACCCGCAAACCGGTTGTCATCAAACGTGGTATGTCGGCGACCTTCGAAGAATGGTTACTGGCTGCCGAATATATTCTCTCACAGGGCAACCGCAATGTCATTCTGTGTGAACGCGGTATCCGTACCTTTGAGAAGGCTACCCGTAATACAATGGACATCAGTGCCTTCCCATTACTCAAGCGTCTCTCACACTTACCAGTGCTCTCAGATCCCAGTCAGGGTACTGGACGCCGTGATATCGTCGGACCTCTGTCTCTGGCCTCTGTCGCCGCTGGTGCAGACGCATTGCTCGTCGAGGTACATCCCAATCCTGATGAGGCACTCAAAGATGGCGCACAGTCCATCACTATTCCACAGTTCCGTGAACTCATGCCTCAACTCCATGCCGTCGCCGGTGCCATTGGTCGCTCAGTGATTACGAAATAAGAGTTACGGCTATAAGCAACAAAAAAAGAACCTCTGAGCATTGTCTCGAAGGTTCTTTTTTGTTGCCCGAATGGTAAAAATACTCTCTAGCGATTGAATTCTTGCTTGTAGTAAGCCATCTGTGTAGGAGCCTCTTCAACACCAACCATAATTGTATGTAAGTTAGCGCTGGAATATTCGTTAATGATCAATTGATAGAGCTCATTACAAATATACTCAGCCAACAACTCGGCGCTAGAGTTGGCAATCGGCAATGCGACAACATCTGCTCTTGGAAAGATATAATGCTTCTCATGAAATTTGATTTCCCAGGCTTCCGCATGTTGCGTCAGTTCCAGATGAGGATTATGTAAGGGCAATAGGAAACGATGATCCAGGCGTTGACAAATTTCTTTCGTACGCTTTTTGAGTATCGTAAAATCAAAAACGACGTTATCAGCACCCAAATCACCTTCCACCTCAATCAATACCCCATAATTATGTCCATGCAAACGTTCGCATTTACCACTATAGGTGATGAAATGCGCCGAATTAAAATTCAGGTAACCACCCTCTACCTTCACCTTACGCATAATCCTCGTACCAGCCATTCCGGGGCCCTCGTTTTCTCTAGAATCTTTTTGATGCATTTGTACTCTATCACATGCCAGTCCATGGATTTACTAGCTCCACCATCTGATCACGCTTCTGATGACATAAGAATAGCATACCAGCAACAAAAATGACACACAAGAAACCTGGCACCATACTCCGCCTGCCACCGTGCCCAGGCTTCAATGAAACCATATGGTATACTTAAAAAAATTGCGTGGGTACTTCCTGCGTTTGTAAAAAAGGAGATACGCGAAAGATGAAAGTTGTAGATACCTTCCCGGCTCTGCAAAATCTCTTTAATCCAGGTGCGGCGGCAGGCTTAAATAAATCGATACAGCTCCATGTAACGGGCAGTGATGCGGGCGATTATGCCATCCATATCCACGATCAGAAATGCGAACTGGTTCCTCCGGCTTCAGTGAAACCGGATCTGACATTGTCAGTAAGTGATCAGGATTGGATCGCTGTGACGCAGGGACAGTTGGATCCCATGAAGGCATTCCTCTCGGGAAAAATTAAAGCCACTGGCGATATGATGCTGGCAATGAAAATTCCGGCTCTCTTTAAATTACAATAAGCCAGGCCATCTCCAACCAGCAACTTCAACCATGAAAGGTAAATGCTGTTATTCATCAGTATTTATCTTTTTGCTTTCTTTTGCAGCCGCAAAACTGATCAACCTTGCAGTCCAGGAAGGACCTATGGTATACTCCTCTTGACTAAGTAATGTCTTTGCCAGGCACTTCTAGTATACGGCAAACCGTAGAAAGGCGTCCGACATGGTTCTTAGGGGTAGTGAGTTACAACATCATAATCTACAATATCTCAATGGTATGCTAACTACGCATGAGGCAGCCAAACATTTAGATCTCAGTTATTGGCATTTTATGCATCTGGTAGAGGCAGGCCGAATCCCCGGTGTACGGGTTGTTGATCGCTGGCTCTTTTCACCTGACGATTTAAATGATTATAAACGGAGCAAATTTGGGGTGCTGGAAGATCTCGCAAGAGCAGCGCTTGAAAACCCGGATATTGGGCTGACCGATAAACAAGCTGTCATCTGCCATTATCTCCTCGCGAACGAGCGGCCATCTGAAATTGCTCGTAAGCTACAACAATCGCGTCAAGCTGTCCATTCACAAATATCGCTCATACGCGAGAAAGTAACCCGCCAAAAAACCACTTCTTTTTTACCACCTGAAACCACCACAGTAAGGAATATAACGCCACCCATAAAACGCGCCGTACGTAGTAAACGTGCACAAGCCTCACTCTAATTATCTCTATTTTGAGACAATGAAAGCGGCGACATCTCACACTATCAGACAAAATAAGCGCATCCTAAAACTGTATCTCTATTCAAGAACATCTCATGGCTGAATTGCTTAGCAAACAGAATGAGTAAATCCAATATAGATATTTTTAGATGTGCGTGCAAAAGTGGGTAAGAAAAACAGACACCCTCAACTTCCGATGGATGAATACATTCGTGTGGAGTGAACATATACACTCTATTACTAGCCAGATCAGTTGCAGTTCAACTAATTTGAAGAACGGCACGTATCTATACTAAGATCAATCTAGTAATGAGGGGATTTATGGTGCAAGAACGCGCGGCGGCTTTGCCTCAAAAAAATAACACCTATCAACCAATTGAGGATTATGGGGTTATTGGAGATTTGCATACAGTAGCACTGGTAGGGAAAGATGGGGCTATCGACTGGTGCTGCATTCCACGTTTTGATGCTCCAAGTGTGTTTGGTGCATTGCTCGACGTTAACAAAGGTGGTACATTTCGCATTAGTCCAACCTTCGAGCAAACAACTAGCGTTGGACGCCGTCAAATGTATTTGCCTGAAACAAATATTTTGATCACACGCTTTCTAACGGTCGATGGTGTAGGCGAAATTACCGATTTCATGCCGATCAAACAACCAGGATCCAAGGTACTTCAACATCATATTATTCGTGAGGTAAAGGTTGTCCGAGGTTCCCTCCCCTTTGAAGTAGTCTGCACACCAGCTTTTAACTATGCCCGTGACACTCATACCGTCACGCTCTCAGAACATGGCGCGATCTTTCATAGCCAGTCACTTAGTCTGGGTCTGGCCTCAACGCTTCCATTGGAGGAGGATGGCAGGGGCGGTGTACGAGCCAACTTTACCTTGCATCAGAATCAAAGCGCCTATTTTGTTCTGGAAAGCGCCAGGGATCATGATCTGGAACCCCAACCTATTAGCGCACGACGCTATCAGGCTGCCTTTGAGGAAACAATGACATATTGGCAGAACTGGCTCTCACAATGCCAGTATCAAGGCCGCTGGCGTGAAATGGTTCAACGTTCTGCACTCGTCCTTAAACTCCTCACCTATGCGCCTACTGGAGCAATTGTCGCTGCCCCCACAACAAGTCTGCCAGAAACACTGGGGGGAGCACGAAACTGGGATTACCGCTATACCTGGCTGAGAGATGCATCCTTTACGATCTATAGCCTGCTTATCCTGGGTTTCTATCAGGAGGCTGAAGCGTTTATGGGATGGCTGGATGCTCGCTGTCATGAACTCAAAGATAATGGCTCACTCCAACCAATGTATACAATTACTGGTGGACATGATCTCCAGGAATTCACGCTGGATCATCTGGAAGGCTATCGCAAAAGCTCACCGGTACGCATTGGTAACGGAGCATACAAACAGAAGCAATTGGATATCTATGGTGAACTGATGGATTCTATCTTTATCTTTGATCGCCATCAGGATATCTCATATGACCTCTGGCGTAACCTGCGCCGTCTGCTTGATTGGCTGGGTGAACACTGGCAGGAACCAGATGAAGGAATCTGGGAAGTTCGCGGTGGTCAAAAAGATTTTGTTCATTCACGTGTCATGAGTTGGGTCGCCTTTGATCGGGCCGCACGCATCTCACACCACCGTGGCCTGCCAGCGCCCCTCGACCGCTGGAATCAGATTAGTGCCCAGATCTATGAAGAGATTATGGAAAAAGGCTGGGATGCTAAGACTAACAGCTTTATTCAATATTATGGAAGTGATGCCATCGACGCCAGTTCGCTCCTTATGGTGCTCACCAAATTCACTGGACCCACCGACCCTCGCATGCACAGAACCATTAATCGTATCCAGCAAGAGCTCACCAGTGACTCGCATGTCTATCGCTACATTCCCTCCAAAGCTGCCAGTGATGGGCTAGGAAGCACAGAAGGGACCTTTAGTCCCTGTAGTTTCTGGCTCGCTGAAACGCTGGCTCGCTCAGGACGGCTCAATGAAGCACGCCTGGTA
The DNA here is from genome assembly GCF_008326305.1 of Dictyobacter arantiisoli. GTDB lineage: Bacteria > Chloroflexota > Ktedonobacteria > Ktedonobacterales > Ktedonobacteraceae > Dictyobacter > Dictyobacter arantiisoli. The sequence continues at coordinate 23,672 of NZ_BIXY01000018.1, forward strand.
CTTGAAAAGATGTTGACTTATTCGAACCATCTCGGCCTTTATGCTGAAGAAATCGGCCCAACCGGTGAGGCGCTTGGAAACTTCCCGCAAGCCTTCACTCATCTTGCGCTCATCAGCACCTGTTATAACATGGATAGAGCACTTAACGGCACACTGCTTCGCTAAGAAGGTGTCGGACTTCCATGCTCTCCACGGTCTCTGTGCATGCGTTTTCGCACCTACGGTGCTCAAACATTTTTTAATGTGTGATGGAGAAAAAGTTCTTCGAACTTTTTCTCCATCACACATTAAAAAGGGCGCAGGCGCGCAAGTGCCTGCCTACAAGTCAGTAGCAAGATCCCGCTGGGACTGGAAGTCCGACACCTTCTAACATACTTTTTCGCAGGCAGATATATTCATGCCTACCTGCGAACGAGCCGCAAATTGCTGCGGGAAAGCGGGAATAAAGCGACCGTGACCTTTGTTCTCTTAAGTAGGATACCTTCTCAGGTTTTGATTGAGAACTTTTTGAGAGTTTATCTCAAGCAATTTGTTGCATAGTGTGCGATAATTGACACAGAGGGACCACACAACAGCTATCGCGTTATGTACCGCTCACAGCAGGCGTAATGCACCTTGTCCCCATACATCCTATCTTCATAAAGCATCGATATGCATCGTCTGGATCATATCTTCCATCGCTGTGGATATCTGGTAGTATTCGCGCTCATGCCATAAACGATTGAAAACAAACTTGACGCGAAGCACTAAAACAGGTACAATCCTTCATGGAAGTGTCGGTAAAACCAACTGATCCACCGGGCGACGAAGGCCGTCCGGTTTTCTTAATGCCCTCTAGGAGTAATTGCCAGGAATATGCAAACTATCGAAAACACGAATAACGAGATCCACGAAAACTTAATAGAACGCACCGACATCCGCAACGTCGCGATCATTGCTCACGTTGACCATGGGAAAACCACCCTGGTTGATGGATTGCTAAAACAAAGTCATATCTTTCGTGATAATCAGCAAATGGGTGAGCTGATTATGGACTCCAATGATCAAGAGCGCGAGCGGGGAATTACGATCCTGGCGAAAAATACTGCCATCAGGTATCGTGATGTAAAGATTAATATTATCGACACTCCCGGACACGCCGACTTCGGTGGTGAAGTAGAGCGCGTGCTAAATATGGCTGATGGTTGTATCCTTCTTGTCGATGCCGCTGAAGGTCCCATGCCTCAAACACGCTTTGTATTGCAAAAAGCGTTAGAATTAAACCTCAAACCCATTGTGGTTATTAACAAAATCGATCGTAAAGATGCTCGTATCGATTATGTGATTGAGAAAACACAGGATTTATTCCTGGAGCTGGCTACCGATGATAGCCACCTTGATTTCCCCATTCTCTATGCTATCGGTCGCAATGGCGTGGCAATGTATAAGCCAGATGATGAGCAAAAAGATTTACAGCCACTGTTCGATACTATCGTGAATCATGTGCCCGCTCCTAAAGTGGATGCCGATGCACCGTTCCAGTTATTGGTCACCGCCCTTGATTACGATGACTATAAAGGAAAATATGCTATCGGGCGTATTATCCGTGGTCGCATCAGTCCTAATACTGCGATTGCACGTATTGATCGCTCAGGCGAAGTTTCTCGTCAGAAGGTCAGTCTTGTTTTTAGCTATATTGGTTTGCAGCGTGGTGAGGTTGCAGAGGCCCTGGCTGGCGATATTATTGCGCTGACAGGTGTCGCCGATGTAAATATCGGTGAGACACTGGCCGATATCGATTATCCTGAGGCTCTGCCTTTGATTGAGATTTCTGAGCCGACCCTGAAGATGACTTTTGGTGTAAACACCAGTCCTCTCTCTGGTCGCGAAGGCAAATTCTCAACCTCCCGTCAGATCCGCGCTCGTCTCTATCGCGAACTTGAGACTAACGTCAGTCTGCGCGTCGTGGATGGCAATACACCTGATGAATTTGTCGTATCGGGTCGTGGTGAGTTGCACCTATCGGTCCTGATTGAGACATTACGTCGTGAAGGCTACGAGATCCAGGTTTCCCGCCCAGAAGTGATTACCCGTGAAAGCGAAGACGGCCACTTAGAGGAGCCTGTTGAGCATCTGGTCATCGATACGAAAGATATCTATATGGGTGTCTTGACCGAGGCACTGGCCGCTCGTAAAGCTCAATTGACCAATATGATCAATGACGGCAATGACAATATTCGTATTGAATACGATATTCCTACCCGTGGCTTGATCGGCTTTCGTAATGCCTTCCTGACCCTGACCAAGGGTAATGGCGCAATGAATAGTCTGCTAAAGGGCTTCGTGCCCTGGATGGGTAAGATCAATAGCTCCCGTATGGGTGCAATGATCGCTTCTGAGCAAGGAACTGCCGTCATTTACGGACTGAACAATGCTCAGGTACGTGGTGATACATTCATTGAACCAGGTACACCTGTCTACGAAGGTATGATTATTGGCCTGAATGCCCGTCCCGATGATCTGGTCGTCAATGTCTGTAAAGAAAAGCAGAAAACCAATATTCGCTCTTCTACCTCGGACATTTCAGTACGACTGACACCACCCATTCTGATGAGCCTGGAGCAGTCTCTGGACTTCATCAACAATGATGAACTGGTAGAAGTCACACCAAAGACGATTCGCCTGCGCAAACGCTACCTGACACAGCACGAGCGCTCCCGCATGCGTCCTCATAACGACTAACACCAATCACAAACTAATAAATAACGATCCCATCATTTTCCTCCCTGAAGAGGAAAATGATGGGATCGTTATTTATCCACACACGATGTATCCACTGCTGTCCAGCAATCCTGATAGACATCAGACGCCAGTAGCTGTACGTTTCTGTCTTATCTTCAACCGATTAAAAATAAGACAGAGTTACCAGTATACCAATAAATATGTTTATATATATAGATATATGCCCCGATTAGTAAGGTACACATGACGAACTAGCGCCCACGCCCAGGAACATTGACGTTTCTTTCTAGCGATAAGTACATTGATTACAATGACGGTAATGGGAGGCACTATGGCTAAATCCATACGGGAAGCAGTTTTCGTCCTATCTATTGCGTTACTGGTTACAAGCAGTCCAACCCTCTGGATCAAACCGGCAATAGAGCATACAGCCATACAGGCACAGATTCAGGTCACGCAGGGGGCCAATCAATCCCAGCAGTTTAATAAAGGTGATAGCCGAGGAGTAACCTGTCCACCACCTCCACGTGGTTGCTGGTAAAGTCCAATATCCTATTACACACATGCCCCTTGTCACGCTCAATAAAAATCCTCCTCATTGCCTCAGACAAGGGGCACAACCAATACCTGTTCTTTTATCTACCCTGATAGCCCCAAAAGTATCTTCTGTTTGGCCTTCCATATGCAATATGATATGATATCCATGAAAACTATCACTTGATGGAGCATACAACCGTGGAAGAACAAATTGAGGATCGCCCACTGGTAACATTTTATACCAAAGCAGGCTGCCACCTCTGTGACATGGCTCGTGACGCACTCGATGAGATCGCTTCCCACCTGGAGTATGATCTCGACGAAATTGATATTCGGCGTGACATGGATCTTTTTGAACGCTATCGCTATCGCATCCCTGTAGTGATGCTCAATGAAACCATTATCGCCGAGGGACGTATAGAGTATAGTGATCTGGCAGAAGCATTCGCACTTGAAGATGTGTAAGTAATGAAGCAATAGTCGTAGAGAGAACACACAAGGAAGTCGCAATGGCAACACGATCAATCTTCAAACAAACATACAACGGCTACGCGCCACCGCAAGCACGCCCTATACGCCCTAAATCGCACTTCGAGCGCATCATTGACCGTGGCGGTGACTTCTTAATCGCCTACTGGGCACACATCGTCACCACAGTGCTAGGCATCCTGGTAGGGATCGCCATCGCCATCCCATTCCTCTCTTACATGGGACTCCAAAGTATTTCGAGTCCGCTCTTCTACGTGCTTCATTACGTCTGTGCACAAATCCCCTCACACTCATTCTACATCTGGGGGCATCAGCTAGGACTATGTGCACGCAACTTCTCCATCTATACCTCAATGTTTCTGGGCAGCCTGATCTTTGTGCTGAGCAAGAAACGCCTTCCCGGCATCCCATGGTGGCTCTGGATCATCATGATCCTGCCAATGGCCTGGGATGGTACCTCTCAGATGTTCGGTCTGCGCGAAAGCGACTGGATATTGCGCATGGTCACCGGCACGCTCTTTGGACTGGGAAACATCTGGTTTGCCCTGCCACTGATGCATAAAAGCATCATGGAAACAATCCCACCCACTCCAATGCATCAACAGGTATAACCCAGACGCCCACAACATACTTCAGAATTTCATGATGGTTGAAGCGTCCCAAGCTGGTTAGCGGCGGATTCAGTGAACCAGAGGGCATGGTCTGGAGCTATGGCAATACCAAGTGGAGTGCTATTGGGCGTAGGAATGGGGTAGGAGGTGAAGCTTTTGCTGCTGATATCAAAGCGCATAATGGCGTTAGCGGCGGATACGGTAGCCCATAGTTCGTTGTTTGAGGGTCCTGCCACCAGACCATAGATTCCATTAATCCCCTTTCCGGTAGCCGGCGCTGGATAGATGGCGAAATTAGCTGTGTGTGGATTGAACTGAATGAGGTTTGAGGTGTTGAAGGTTGTAATCCACAGTGATCCATCGGGGCCACTGATGATTTCCATCGGGGACATGGCGATGGATTGTGCATCAGCTGGCAGATTGTAGGTGTGAAGTGCGCCAGTCTGAGAATCTAAACTGCCAATTTTGCCAGTTCCCGATTCGGTGAACCAGATAAGACCTTGCTTGTCGATGGTGAGGCTATATGGGCTAAGCGTCTGGGTGGTGCGCGGCATTGTCAATGGATAGTGAGTAAAGGTGCCAGTTTTACTATTGAGCATTCCCAATGCATCAGCATTCATTTCAGTAAACCAGATATTGCCCTTGTGGTCAGCAATCAGTTCATTGGGGGCAACGGGCAAGCTGAGTGTATGAGCTTTGTTGTTTTGATCAGTGGTTGTGATCTGAGGCAACTGATAGGTTGTGAAGTGCTTGCGCACGGGATCATAACATCCAATATAGTTGGCACTTTGTTCAACATACCAGATACTGCTATCGGACGCTACCAGCACCCCCATGAGTCCACCCTGAGCATGCGGAGGATGAATCTGGCTGAACGCTTTGCTACGTGGATCAAAGCTGGTCAGATAGTTCTGGCCCATTTCACTGAACCAGACCCGCCCCTGCTGATCGATCGCTGGACGCATCAAGCCACTTTTATCCTGCGGAAGAGGATATTCGCTGAATCTTCCACTGCCGCTTTCTAAATTGGCAGCCTGATTGCTCTGGACACTATGCGCTACCGGTTGGCTGAGCGTGGCTGCGGTGTCACGGCAAGCCAGCAGTAGTAGCGCGATTGCCAACAGGCAAATGGATAGATATCCATGCATAAGAATGCGTTTTTTGTTGGGGCTATCCAATAGTTATCCAATATAGGTTCCATGAACGCCATCGTCAACCAGATAGTCGAGACGAGCGTTAACAAGAGTATGTTGCCAGCCATCCGCATTTTCCGGCAGACCATTGACTTCAACCCGAATATAATTGTCGGTTAAACCTTCCCATTTGCCACGCTTGAATTGCTCAATCAAAACGGGAATAGTTTGTCCTAAGAATTGTTCGCGAAACTGACGGCTATGAATCTCATGTAAATCGAGCAAACGTTGGCTGCGCGCCTTCTTATCAACATCCTTAATCTGACCACGCATACGCGCTGCTGGTGTTCCCTGCCGGGCCGAGAAGCGGAAAACATGGGATTTCGCAAATGCTAGCTCCTGAGCCAACTGATAGGTTAATTCAAAATCTTCATCCGTCTCACCAGGGAAGCCTGTAATAATATCCGTGCTGATCGCAATCCCAGGGACCATTTGCTTGGCAGTCATAATAATGGTGCGATAGCGCTCGCTATTATAGCGACGTGCCATCCGACGTAGAATCACATCCGAGCCACTTTGCATAGGCAGGTGCAGATGACGGCACATACGTGGATCAGCCCACATCTCCAGCCACTCTAACTGAAAATCTTCCGGCTCAAGCGAAGAGACACGAATACGAGGAATCTCGGTCTCGCGTAACAGGGTCGCAATCAAATCACCAAGATCCAGTTTCTCATTCTCATCAGGATGATAGTCTCCCAGATGGATGCCAGTTAATACGATTTCCTGGTAGCCCGCCCGCGCTTTGCGCTGTACATTTTCAACTACAGACGCAATACTGCGGCTGCGGGATTTACCACGTACATAGGGCACGATACAATATGTGCAGCGATTATCACAGCCATCCTGAACTTTCATTTGTACACGTGTGCGTGAAAAGATGCGGCTGTTTGCCTGTTCGGTCATCTGTGCGCTATCGGTAAATGGAGACAATTGAGCGGGATTATCGGGTAGAGGCTCATCCTCTTGAACCTGGAAGCTCAATACATTATCACTTCCGATATGTTGTGTATCCAACGCTAAAACAGGTAAAGCTGTCCGTCGTGGAGCTTTTTCCGCGTCTGTTATGGCTGAAGGCTCCATCACCCCTTCCGTAAGGGAAGGCGCGGCTACCTCCTCCTGACCCAACGTATTCATCTTCTCGCGAATAGTCGTAATTAAATCATCCTTGCCAGTATTGCCCACAACCAGCTTTACACCTGGCAAAGCCGCTACCCCCTGCGGATTTAATTCGGCATAACAGCCAGTGACCACGAGAAGGGCGTCAGGTTTGCGACGATAAGCCTGAGCAATCAACTGGCGTGAACTCCTATCACCCAGATGAGTCACAGTGCAGGTGTTCACAATATAAATATCCGCAGACTCCTCGAAGTCGCGTTGTGCGAAGCCAGCAGCACTCATCTGATCGCTGATGGACTCACTATCTGCCTGGTTGACCTTGCAACCCAGGGTTGTAACGGCAAACGTCGTTTCCTGTGCTAATTTCTCGGACATACTCACTCTACTAGTTTCTGGCTTATCTATGAACGCATCATAGCTCTATAACACAATCCCTTATCATATATGGCCTGATTATAACGCATCATGCCCCACTTGGGTAGGCCCTCAGGCTTACCCAGGTGAGTCTTCAATTTATCGCAGGTAGTTTGCGAACCAGTCGAGAATGTGCTGCAAACGGATCTGACGCAGTTTCGGATGTCCTCCACGCGAGAGGCCATGGCTCTGCCCTTCGAAGCGGACAAATTTGACTTCACGTCCCATCCATTTAAGGGCCGCGAAGAGTTGTTCAGCCTGCTCAATATTACAGCGCAGGTCTTGCTCACTATGCATAATCAGTAGAGGAGTATGAATGTTCTGAACGTACGATATAGGCGACATGTGCATATATTTGTCCAGTCCTTCCCAGGGAGTGGTATCAAGATTGTTTTCAGATAGATCCCAACCCACGTCACTGCTCCCAAACATAGTTGCCATATTGCTGACACAACGGTCAGTAATCGCGACTTTGAAGCGATCATAATGACCAACCAGCCAGTTGGTCATGAAGCCACCGTAGCTGCCTCCAGTGACTGCCAACCGTTGCTCATCGATATATCCCTGGCGAATAACAGCATCCATACCCAGCATGATATCAATGGAGTCTTTCTCACCCCAGGCCCCCAGAACAGCGGCCGCAAAATCATAACCATAACCCAGGCTCCCACGTGGATTACAGTAAAAGACAACATACCCCTGTGCGGCTAATAACTGCATTTCATGGAAGAAGCCATAGCCATATTGTGTATTAGGTCCGCCATGAATCTCGACAACCAGCGGATATTTTTGGCTGGGATCAAATTGAGCAGGCTTCATGATCCAACCTTCAATCTCCCAATCATCAACGCTGGCATAGGTGATACGCTCGGGCGACGACAATGCCAGCTTGTCAAACAGGCGATCATTGGCATGCGAGACACGTTGCAATTCACCATTTACCTGTACCGGGCGCACAAAGATTTCTTGCGCATGGGTCGGATCACCAATTAACAGGACCAATTTTTGTGTCGCCCGATCAATGCTGAAGTCGCGTACATGAATGTCTCCTGGTGTCAGGACCTGTGGCTGCACATTCTCGCCATGGCTGGAAAGACCAAAAACCTGGGTAGCCCCCCGATAAGAGGCCAGTACATAGAGGTTTTCTCCGTCCAATGACCAGGCCGGAGGCGGAGCCAGATGCTCATCACCGATATCTGAATTGGTAAAGTCTACACAGGCTCCAGCGAAGTCACCTGATAAACAGGTTGGTGTCACGCGTTGTGCATCGGCAGCTACACGGTAGACATATGCCTGTCCCGCCGAGTGTAGCTTAGCTTCAGCGAGGAAGGCAAGCGAACGACCATCTGGGGACCAGGACGGCGAGAAACAGGAAAGCTGGCTATCAGTCAAACAGCGCAACTCAGCATTTTGTAGAGTCAACACGTAGACATCATTGCCCAAATGCACCCAACGATCATCACTACGATTGGAGGTGAAGGCAATACGCGTTCCCTCGGGAGACCAGCACGCTTCGCCATCATCCCAATCCCCATCAGTTAATTGTTTTGGCTCACCGCCGGCACGATCAATCAAAAAAAGATGGGATCGGCGCTCATTGATAAACCCCACACCATCAAGGCGATACCAGAGGTTCTCTATGACGCGTACTTTCGGTAGAGGTTTTCCATCAATTGTTTCTTCGTCTTCAGGACCAACTGCTGCATTAAAAACCAGTTGCTGACTATCGGGTGACCAGGCAGGAGCGGATGCGCCATGCTGCATAAAGGTCAACTGCTGCGCCTCACCACCATCAGTCGGGAGGAGCCAGATCTGAGGCTTCCCTTTGCTCCGCTTCTTCTCACCGCTGGACTCTTTCCCCTGGGCATCGCCAGCACGCTCGGATACAAAGGCCAGCCAGCGCCCATCAGGCGACCAGACAGGACTATGTGCATTGGCGGGACCACTTGTAAATTGTCGACTGGCACCATCCGTCAGCGAAGCCATCCAGAGCACTGAATGATACTCATGTTTTTGCGCATCAATCTGCGTCTCAACATAAGCGACGCGCTGTCCATCAGGCGAGATACGTGGACGGCTCAGGAACTTCAAGGCATAAAGATCATCAACAGTAATGGCTCTTCCCATGTGTAATCCCCTTTGTTAGAAGTTTTTTTAATGTTATCCACTGGCACCCGGGCAAAGCTTCCACCTATCCCCACACCACAAAAAAAGCCCGCAGTCTACATGCACATTAGCGGCATATATACTACGGGTATATTAACATAGCCTATCAATAAACATGCTTTCGACGATAGCGCTTTACTGACCTGGCAAACAATTCCCTCTTCTAAAAACAAGGATCACGTACGGCGACGACGGCTGCTACGACGATCACGCTCCAAAGCAAGATCAAGCGTCTCATGCAAACGTTCAAAATCATCCACATCCAACTGAAGCTCCACCGCAGGGAGATCCTCAGGACGAGAGCGTCCCTCCTCGAACAACTGCAATACCATCACCAGCTCAACCTCACTCAGTGTCAGCAAGCCATCCTCAGTAGGAATTTCCAGGGCCTGCTCAAGCGTATCATCCTCGTCGTCATCTTCATCAGCATCAGTGCTGGCACGTGGAATAAACTCGATATTTGTCCGCGCGCACTTCAAACGGCTCGAAATCTTCAGTGCATCGGTTGACATCTCCTCAGCCAGCTCCCGTACAACCTCCATCATCTGCACAAAAGCATCCTGCAGTTGCTCCAAAGCATCTTCATCGCTATCGGCATCCAACTCATGCGTTAATTCGGAGCTATTAGGACTGCCTATTGTCGCATCAGGGAGGCGCTGTCGAGCCAACTCATTTAACTGCTTCAGTGCTTGAGCAAAGGCTGGAGAAAAAGCACTGCTATCGCGTTCCGCAGGCTTGGCATCTGCCTCATGATTATGATCAGTATGAAGCGCGGCAGACAGATCATCATCTCCATCATCATCGTCGTCATCTTCATCATCATCGTCATCAGCATCCAACCCCAGTGCAGCCTCAATTGTGATAATCTGCTGGTGGAGGAGCTCCGCCACTTCGCGTGAGAAGTAAGTGATAACCCGTGCCTGGCGTGATGCTGCGAGTAATTGAAACTGCGGCCAGTCTCGATAGCGTTCACGGCCACGCAGATAGCGAACTTCAACGATACCTAGCGTGTCCAGCCGCAACGAAATTTCCATGACTTCCTCCTCATAGACCGAACGAACCGGCTATTTCATCTCTTTGTAAAGCGCCCACCAGATAATTTTCCTTCTGTATATGCTGTAGCATCTCATAGGGGCACAGGCGAGTGCGCATCGCAGCAAAAGATATAGATATCATCTATGTGAAATATCACCTCAACAAGTAGTACCAGGATATTCTCAACAATGCTATACGTCTGCTTATTATCCATCTCATTTCACTTTTCGTACACCCTGCACGCTACCCAGAGAATGAACAGGGTGAAGCACCACCTATGCGATCAATAGAACCGCAGAGCACTGGCATCAGGCGAGGCCAGATACGAAGAGAAAGTGAAAAGAATACAGCCTGAACATAGCTTGCTTCAGAATATACGACAACATCATATCACAATGGGCATGAATTGATACAATTCTTATCTTCAGTTTCTTTTATTCAGCTCCAAATACGGTTGAGGAAAATTCCAGAGTGGAGAGCCGACTCCATGGCTGGCAGCAAGCTGATAAATCAGTGGGGGAATTTTACTATCTTGTCGTAGTTAAGTGTGCAAAGTCATCTCTATATATATCTTCTTAACAGAAAACTCCTTCTCGATGCGCTATCAACGCCATGCAACAATCCATTCAAGAAGCACAGCAAGGCCAATAGCAGAAGCGCGATAACACCAGATTGTGCCAGCCAGCCCCCTTCAGCGGTGATGCTCCCCGCAAAGACTGCGATGCCCACTACCACTAGCTGTCCCAACAGTGCCACAACGCGCATGAGCCGTTGCGCCTTTGTTCTCTGTGCCTCAGGAATAAGAAACTTCCAGATGAACTGCGCCAGAAAGATGCTGATAAACAGGACACTCCCCAATCACGCCACTGTCCCCACAGTGGCACAGTGGCGTGATTGATCGCCCAATACGCCAGGAGGATCGCCAGCAAAATCAAGATTGGCTGACGCTCTATCAGCATCACCAGGAAAGTCAGCAGGACAAAGAGTACGAGAAAGGAGATCCAGGAGGGATATGGCAGCCGTGTGGATAGAATAATCCCTTGTAGACAGGTGAGGGATATGGCAGTTAGCGCAACAGTATAGAATAGCAGTGTCAAACGCCCCATTTATATATAAATTTGAAATTATAAAATGATGTGCTTCTTGACAAAAAACACATCGCCACTTATACTCTTAAGAGCGCATCAAGCGTTCAAAAGCAGAAAGAAGGAATCGTCAGTATATGAACAGTAAAGCATTAAATGGCTGGATGCAGTGTTATGACCGTCGTATCCCCGGTGGTCTCATCTGTGCCCATAGCCATGCCATGCCCTGTTTACGGAGGCTCCTGAGCATCCTCTAGCCCCGACAAATAACAGCAGCACGTTTGACTGTGGACACCCTCAAAGACTGGTCCACGGTTTTTTTATGCCCTCTTTATGACCTTAACCGACCAAATCTTCTAACGACCGTGGCCCCCGTCACATTTCTTTGTATTGTCCGAAAGCCCTGGCTTTCCATCTACGAAATTGACATGACAGGAAAGGAATACTCATGCGCATCCCGTTTAGAGAATACAAGGATCTTCTCTTACGCTATCTGTCACCGCAACGCATGCAGGTCCTATTATTAGGGAGCCTTCTCTGTGCAGAGATTGCCTTGCAACTCATCGATCCCCAATTCTTACGTATCTTTATCGATACGATTACATCCGTCGGTCCTCAACCATCGTTGATGGGCATCGCGGCACTCTTTATTGGCATCGCCATTGCACAACAACTGGTCACGGTCGGAGCAACATATATCAGTGAGCGCGTTGGCTGGAAGGCTACAAATGCCCTGCGTGCCGATCTGGCCCTTCATCTCATACGTATGGATATGTCCTTTCACAAAGTTCATACACCAGGAGAGTTGATCGAACGGGTCGATGGAGATGTCAATGAACTGGCAAACTTCTTCGCTCGTTTCGTCACCAAAATTCTCGGCGGAACGCTCCTGCTCCTTGGTATCCTGATCATCCTCTGGTCAATCGAATGGCATGTCGGCCTGGCCCTGACCATCTTCGCCTTGATCACGCTATTCGGCATCACCAGTACACGCGGCCTCGCCACGCAGCCCTGGAAAGTATATCGGCAGGTCACGGCTGATCTGTTTGGTTTCCTTGAAGAACGCCTGCGTGGCACCGAAGATATTCGTGCTAATGGGGCCCGGTCCTATGTGCTGCGGCGTCTGTTTATGCTAACACGTCAACGTCTAGAAACAGGCAAGCGTGCGCGTCTCATCTCATCGATTCCCTGGAGCCTGCCGACCTTCTTCTTTGCTATGGCCTATATCATCGCCTTTGTCTTGATCGCCTGGCTCTATCCAGCCAGAATCATCAGTATCGGGACAGCTTTTCTCATCTATTACTATACGCAACTCCTGGCACAGCCTATTATGTTGATCTCCCATCAGCTCGATGATTTTCAGAAGGCGACTGCCAGCATCGCGCGTATCGGTGAACTTCTCAATACGCCCAGATACATAACTGACGGACCGGGGGCAATCTTGCCCGCCGGGCCACTCTCAGTATCCTTTGAGGGGGTAGAGTTTGGCTATGGCGAAACTGACATGATACTCAAGAATATTAGCTTTGAGATGAAGCCCGGTGAGGTCATGGGAATATTAGGCAGGACGGGTAGTGGCAAAACAACACTCACGCGTCTCCTCTTCCGCCTCTATGATCCCGCTGCTGGCTGTATCTATCTGGGAGGGCAACCAATCAAACAGGCAGGTGTTGCTGATCTGAGGCGCCATATAGGTATTGTGACGCAGGAAGTACAACTATTCCATGCTACAGTACGCGATAATCTCACCCTCTTCGATCATTCTATTGCTGACAGCCTCATTCACCAGGCACTCGCAGATATGGGACTCACCGGGTGGTATGAAAAGCTCGAGCAGGGGCTGGATACGATGCTGGCAGCCAATGGGGGAGGACTCTCAGCGGGCGAGGCTCAACTGCTGGCCTTTACGCGCGTCTTCCTGCGTGATCCAGGGCTGATCATACTGGATGAAGCTTCATCCCGCCTCGATCCAGCGACCGAGCATCTGATCGAGACAGCAATGGATAAGCTCCTCAGTAACCGAACTGGCATCATTATTGCCCATCGTCTGGGGACCATCAAACGCGTTGATACCATCCTGATCATGGAAAACGGTGAGATCAGCGAATACGGCCCACAACAAGAACTGCTGGCGAAGCAACACTCACGCTATGCAGCGCTACTCCGTACAGCCAATGAGGAGGTACTGGCATGAAAGCCTGGCAATTTTTTAGCAGCCTGATCCGCTTCCGGCCCTGGTATTATCTGCTCAACTGCGTCGCCATTATTGGCGTACTGCTCTTCGAAATGGTTTCGGGACTGGTCGGACAATCCTTTTTTGATAGCTTGAGCGCACGCCATCTGGGATCGCAAGAACTCTGGTGGCTCTTCGCGCTCTTAATCGGGTCAGTCGTGGGACGTATAACCTGTCTCGTCGGTTGCCAGCTTACGAATATTCCCTTTATTCTGACAAATGCTGCCTTACTACAAAAGAATATCCTCACCCGCATCCTGCAATTACCAGGAGCGCAGGCGCTACCAGCGTCTTCAGGAGAAGCTATTAGCCGTTTACGCGATGACGTGGATGAGAATGCTGACTTTTTGATTGGCTTCAATGATCTGATTGCGACTACGGTCTTTGTATTATGCGCACTTGTGATCATGTTACGCATCAACACCTTTATCACGCTGGCCGTCTTTCTTCCGCTGGCCGCCATCACAACAATCACCAACATTGCAAGCGCCCAGATCAAAAAGCGTCGCAAAGACATGCGCCTGGCGACCGGTGATGTGACAGGGTTTCTCGGTGAACTCTTTGGCTCAGTCCAGGCGATCCAGGTTGCCAATGCGGAAGAACAGGCCATTGACTATTTCCGTGTGTTGAATGAAAAACGCCTGACTGTCACTATTCGTGATCGTATCTTTGACCAGACCCTGCAATCTATTTTCGCCAACACCGTTAGCCTGGGGACGGGAGTGATTTTATTGCTGGCGGGTCAATCAATGCATAATGGTACCTTCACCATCGGCAACTTCGCACTGTTCATCTACTATTTGAACTGGATCTCTGAAGCGATGACCCTGTTCGGCGCTGTACTGACCAAGTATGCCCAGGCTGATGTCTCGATTACACGACTCATCACACTTCTGAGAGGCGCTCCGGCACGCTCGCTCGTACAACATGGTCCGGTCTATACCAGAGGACCATTGCCCGAAGTAGAGCCCTTGCCAGATAGCGCGAAGAACCGGCTCACCACGCTGGAAGTGAAAGATCTGACCTATCACTATGCGGAGAGTGGACGCGGCATCAAATCCATTCATCTCTCTTTACGCCAGGGATCATTCACTATCATCACAGGAAGGATTGGCTCTGGCAAGACGACCTTACTGCGTACATTGCTGGGGCTGCTTCCCAGGGAACAGGGAGAAATTTTCTGGAATGGAGTCCTTGTTGATGAGCCTGCCGATTTCTTTGTCCCGCCGTATAGCGCTTATATCTCACAGGTACCACAACTCTTTAGTGAAAGTTTACGCGACAATATTCAACTTGGCCTTCCCCTGAATGAACAAAAGCTTAACGCAGCCCTTCATCTGGCGGTACTCGAAGGCGATATCGCAACACTCGATCAAGGACTGGATACGCTGGTAGGACCACGTGGTGTACGCCTCTCAGGAGGCCAAATTCAGCGTGCTGCCGCCGCACGTATGTTTATTCGGCCAGCCGAGCTATTCGTGGTTGATGATCTTTCTAGTGCCCTGGATGTCGAGACAGAAGCATTACTCTGGCAGCGGATCTTCGAACAATCCAATAAAACAGTACTGGCCATATCACATCGTCACACCGCCTTACAGCGAGCAGATCACATTATTGTCCTCAAAGATGGTTCTATCGAAGCGCAAGGTACCCTGGACGAACTCATGATGAGTAGTTCAGAAATGCGCTATCTCTGGCATGGAGGCGACGGCCCGACAAACGACACAGGATTTTTTGCTGGCTCTGAAGAAAGGACGTTCATAGCTCATGAAAACAACTGACAATTAGTCACTCAATAATAGCACACAGTCAAACTGAATGAATCCTGACTGTGTGCTATGACTTCCAGCCCAACGGATAGCCCCCCTGCTATTACTCAGATATCCCTTCCGTATCTTCCTGAATGTCATGGTTATAGAGATAGGCCAATGCACCCTGTAATGGAACATTTTGATCAGAACAGAGGGCACGCAAAAGAAGCAGGCTGTAGCGATCAGCGAGTTGGACAAATGCCAGCGCATCACTGGCTTGAAACCATTGATGTGTCCAGTGTAATGCGGAAAGCACGAACAGATAAGCAAGCGAGGGATCGGGAACTTGAAACATGTGTGTGCGCGCACCTGCATCAATCACACGATAGAAGTAAGAATCAAATGTCTCACGCATAGATTGAAGTTCATTCCGGCGCTTGCCCTCCAGAAAAATCCAGTCCCGTAAAAACACAGCCACTGCAATACGATCCTGGGCCACGACTTCCAGATAGCGATGTATCAAAAGATGTAGCTGCTCAGCTGGGGACACGGTACGCGGAACCGAACGAGCCTGATCCAGAAACAAACGTCCAATACGCGAAACAATCGCCCAGAGCATATCATCCCGAGATCCCAGCAAAGCATGAACATGAGACTCACGCAGATGCAATGTCTGTGCAATGTCCTGCATCGTCGTCACGCCATAACCGCTACCATAAAAAAGCTCAGTCACAACTAACAACATATCCTCAGTATTACGTGTCATTGCCACAGCACCTCCCGAACCTTCCAACAACCATTAAAGAGGTCACACATATACAATACTGTGTGAACCACGAAAAATGGAAAGAATCAACAGCAGGCCAAACAAACTCAGGTAATCTTGTTGCAAGGGTACGGAATAGAGTATAGTAATGGCAAACAACCTTCTATACAAGATTTGAGAGATAGCTATGAATCCATTTGACCGCATATTTACACGTTATAAGAATTTCCCTGAAGTAGATCTGTCGCAAGGCCGCAGTATCGCCTATTCGCGCAGCTCGACACGTCGAATGATGGAATTGATTGATGCCAATGGACATGGCAATGTTCATGGAGGGGTTATTATGCGAATGGTAGATGAATCTGCAGCAATTGTCGCCATCAAACATAGCCAGAGCCCGACCGTCGTCACAGCACGCGTGGAACGCTTTGACTTCCTGGCACCAGCCTTCATTGGCGATGTCGTAACCGTCCACTGCACAATGAATTATGTTGGAAGGACCAGCATGGAGGTGGGTGTTGAAGTCACGGCAGAGGATTTAATTGCCAGAGAGACACGTAAGATCGCCAGCAGTTACGTTATCTATGTGGCCCTGGACGAAGATCGCAAACCACGTCAGGTTCCACCTCTTGTCCCTGCAGACGAAGAAGAAGCCAAAGTCATTGAGCTGGCTCGCCAGCGTCGCGAACGCCGCAAGAAGATTGATGAAGAATTCAAGCACCTTCTATAATGGATAGACAATATAGAAGGTGTCAGGCTCCCCTGCGCTCTACCATCTCTGTGCATGAGATTTCGCACCTGCGGTGCTCAAAACAATTTTAGTGTGTTGTGCAGGAAAGGTGCACGACACCTTTCCTGCACAACACACTAAAAAAGGGTGCAGGCTCTACCTGCCAGCGAGCAACACGATCCCGCTGGGGATGGGAGTCTGACACTTTGTAAATGTTCAGGCTCTAACAGAAAAAATCAAGAGAGATGCAGCGCATCAACAACTTCGAGCACTTCGGTCGCATGCTCATCAGGCTTCACTTTATGCCAGATCTTGCGCACCACGCCCTCTTTATCAATTAAAAATGTCTGGCGATCCACGCCCATATATGTCTTCCCGTACATGCTCTTCTCTTTCCAGACATTATACTGCTGTACGACCTTCTTCTCGGTATCTGCTAAGAGCGGGAAGGGTAGCGAAAACTTATCAATGAACTTCTGATGCGACTTCAAATCATCAATGCTAATCCCCAACACTACCACACCACGCTGCTGTAGCACATGGTTCGCGTCCCGGAAACTACAAGCTTCTTTGGTACAACCCGGGGTATCATCTTTAGGATAGAAATAGAGTACGACGGGATGACCCTTCAAATCGCTCAAATGGACCTCACCATTTTTCACGATATCTTCGCTTCCCAGAGCAGGAAGAGTAAAATCAGGAGCAGGCTGCTGTTCAGCCACGAGGGTATCACTCATAAAAAGCCTCCTTTACGAGAGTGTCAGCCCCCCATTCCCATCAGGATCTTACTGTTTGATCTGCTGGCAGGCGCGCATGCGCCTGTGCCTTTTTTAGTATGTGGTGCAGGAAAGGTGCTATGCACTTTCCTGCACCACATACTAAAACTGTTTTGAGCACCGCAGGTGCGAAAACTCATGCACAGAGATGGTGGAGAGCATGAGAGTGACACTCTCTAAGACAAATGTATACACATCTAAAATCAAATTGTCAGAACCAGAATTCTTCATGCACAATTCAGGCCCCTTACACGCATAGGAACAGAACAGGATGACTATTTATTCCTGTTCTGTGCATCCAGTCCTATGCTGAAGAATATCAACATCAATACAGGCGCAAGGTCTTTTCGTTACGCAGCCCCATGATTGGCAGTTTCGGGTTCCTCAAGACGGAAAACGCCACGCTCTTCCTGATAAGAAAAAAGCTCGGCATAGCGTCCCCAGTTGATCGCTGTTTCCAGTTGAGACCAGGCTTCGCTCTCGCTGAAATGTTCCTGTAGTTCACTTAAGAAGTGTTCTTCAGGGAGGGTATGGCTGAGCTCATGCTGTAAATCTCGCACGATATGTCTGATCATCGTGGCATGGGCCAGGGCTTGCAAACGGAAGATTTCCTTTTCCTCCAATACACCAGCCTCAGCAAAGCGCTTGCCGATCTCGGTCAGCACAAGATCGCCTTCCTGCGTTTCGGCAAAACCCAGAATATTAGCGGCATCGACCATGGGCAAGAGATCATCAACCTCGAGTTGTAGATCGCGACCCAGTTGATACAGATCATCCCGGTCACCTTTAGAATGGACCAATTCAAGCAGGCCCGTGACATCACCAATCGAGACATGCGGTAATGCCTGGTAGGGACGCGGCTTCGCTGGAGCATGCTTATTTGGATGGGGCTGCTCCTGTGGCATCAAAGTAGGAATATCCACATGAGGGCTGGTCATAATACGATAGATCAGATCAACGGTCTTTGTATAATTCTCATTGGTGGACTCACGCTGATGCAATGGCAAACCGGCGATCTCCACACGAATCTGCCCTGGATTGGCACCCAACACGACAATCCGATCCGCCATCAGTACAGCATCATCAATATTATGGGTAACCATGACAATAGCACGTGTTGGCATTTTACGCTCACGCCACAAACCTAACAACTCCTTGCGCAAATTAGCGGCAGTCAACACGTCCAGGGCACTAAATGGCTCATCCATAAACAGCAGTTCAGGCTCAACGACCAGAGCGCGAGCAAAGCCAACACGCTGCCGCATGCCACCCGATAACTCTTTGGGATAGGCATCCTCAAAACCATCCAGACCAATCGTATCGATGGCGGCTAGAGAACGACGCATACGCTGGGTGGGAGGAACTTCCTGCGCCGCCAAACCTAATTCTACGTTTTGTAGTACGGTCAACCAGGGGAACAATGCAAACGACTGAAAGACAATCGATAAATGCGGATTAGTGCCATATTGTGGCACATCCTTGAATAATATCTCACCTTCAGTTGGGCGCAATAGGCCAGCAAGCAGACGCAACAGCGTTGATTTGCCTGATCCCGATGGTCCCAGCAAAGCGACGAACTCGCCAGCATAGATACGTAGATTAATATCGTCCAACACCACCGGAGGATTTGTGCCGCGCGCACGCTTGCCGTCCTTATCGTAGACCTTCTTCACATGGCGTGCCTCCAACAGCACATCCCCGGTCTGCATATCAAAATTGGTCATTGCTTCTCACTATCCTTCCGTTAGCTCAATGTATAGCGACGCTCAGCCAGATCATAGAGACGCTTCCACAACACGCGATTCAGCAACACTACCACAAACGCCATCAAAAGCGTGCCCGCCAGGAGTACTGAAAAATTGCCTGCCGCACCTGCAGACGCAATAGCGGCACCCAATCCCTGGGTACTGACGGTTCTATTATTGAATGTGACATATTCAGAAACAATGCTGGCGTTCCAGGCACCACCGCTCGCGGTCAACAAGCCCGTCACCAGATAAGGAAAAATAGCAGGCAAAATCAAAGTTCGCCAGCGTCGCCAGCGCGTCACATGATAAATTGTGCTGGCTTCCTTCAAATCAGAAGGAATAGACATCGCACCGGCAATCACATTAAAAAGGATATACCACTGTGTGCCCAGTAACATTAAGAGAATCGCCGCCAGCGACAAGCCACCGGGCAGATCAATCAGAGCAACCAGAAGAATGGGAAAGAGAGCGGTAGCGGGTATCGAAGCTATCACCTGCACAACAGGCTGCAAACGCTTCGACCACTTAGGCGAGGTACCAATCATCACACCGACAGGAACAGTCCAGACCACGCCAATTAATAAAGCGACCAGCGTACGCAATAAAGTTGCCCCTGCCGCCAGCACTAATTGTCCCCACGTTGCGAGAGAAACGCCCCCCAGCAAGCGCACCATATACCATAGCCCAAACACAAGCAGCACCAGCACCAACAATCCAAAAACACTACTGACAATTCTTCGGAGCGAAAACCAGCTTGTATGCTGAGATTGTCCTTTATGTGCAGCGACCAGATGCGCCTCACCAGGCAGAGGTTGCATGCGATTAAGTAAAAACGCAATCGAAGCACCAATCGGGCGGAAGATACGAGTGGTCATAGCTGCAATCAACGCAGAACGGCGTATAATATTGAGAACAGGAGATGAAGGAGCATCCCCTTCGCTATTCATCTCCAGCTTGAATTTATCCGCCCAGGCAACCAATGGACGCCAGAAGAAGAAATCGAGCAGAATGATCAAAGCAATCAACGTTGCCAGACCTAATACCAAAGCACTGGCATTCCCTTTGTTAGCCGCCGCCTGAAGATAGGAACCCAGACCTGGCAGTTGGAAAGAGCGTGAACCCAGTACAAACTGTTCTGATGCCATGAGAAAAAACCAACCACCAGCCCAACTCATCATACTATTCCAGATCAGGCCAATCATGGAAGCAGGAATTTCCAGTTTAAACAGGTGCTGCCAGGGGCGCAATCTCGCGACTGTAGAAAATTCTTGTAAATCTTGAGGCACACTACGAGCAGAATGATAATAGCTAAAAGTCATATTCCAGGCCTGACTGGTAAAGATAAGGATAACGCTCGATAATTCCAGGCCAACATTTGAATGGGGGAAAGCAGCCACTAAAGCCAGCACCACACCTGGTAAAAATGAAAGGATAGGAATACTCTGCAAGATGTCTAGTAGCGGCACCATCACCACACTGGCACGACGACTCGTAGCTGCAACGTGACCATAGACCAGTGTAAAGATCAAAGACAAGAGATACGCTAGCAACATGCGTAGCAAAGAATAGCCAGCATAAACAGGCAAAGCCGTCGGCGCAAGATCAATCTTAATTGACGATGTCAGAGGGGCAGTCCAACGTGAAGCGGCTACCACCACCAATGAAATGAGTGCGATAACAACCAGGGCAATAACCAGATCAATCAAACCCAGGCGTCGCCTCTGCGAAGGTTCGCTGTGCGGCGAACGATTTTCATTTGGGGAATGAGATCCCCCCTGGAGCTGCTCACGCTCCTGCACATTCTCAGGAATAAATATCTGAGCCATCTTAATACCTCCATCATGCATCCCTGTTCGCCCGGACAGCATGGAGGAGCAACGTAGAACACTACCCATCAAGAGGCGGTGTGCACCCTAATAAAAGATCTTACAGGTTCGTCGCACAAACTGTCCAGAGAAACGCTAAAGAAAACAACCATACAACGTTGTTCAGAATCGGCATTCATGCCAGAGAACCTTCTCTTTCCATCATTGGTATAAAGTATAGAGAATAAAAATTAACTGAAACTGCTCTGCAAAAAGGCATAAAAAAACCACCTCTCAAGGTGGCGCAACCTAAATAAACGGAAGTAAGCAATAGTAGCGAGAGATGTACTAACTATTCCTTCCGTTGCAAGTCAGCCACAGAACCAGAGAAAACACCACTGTTTTCCCCACCGAGAATATTCTCATTTCTGTCCAAACAACCACATTGATAAGGACTGGCAGGGCCATCGTCCATAGGGAACAAACCTACTTTCATAACTCAAAATACACACACCGACAAAATCTTTTTCCACTATACTGTTGTTGTCTTGCCTTTGTCAAGCATGCAAACAAAGCAAGCGTAAGAAGGATCAAACGGCACCTTACCTACGCTTGCTATTCAATAAATAGATTATGCGGTGAGGATATTGACTGTGATGAGAAGAATGCATACAACAATAGTCAAAGCGAGCGCAAAGAGATCGAAGCGTTTATAGTGAAGGGCACGCAATTTTGTACGGTGCCAGCCTCGATGGCTCCCATAACAACGGGCTTCCATCGCAACGTTGAGCACTTTTACTTTTTGAAAACCACTGACAAAGAGCGGAATGAGCAAGAGCGCCATCTTAGAGATGCGTTGCAAAAGGTTGCCCTGATCAAAATGAAGCCCACGAGCCGCCTGAGCTTTCATCAAGCGCTCAACTTCATTGACAAAAATAGGAACAAATTTCAAGGCAATGACCAATACCATTACTAGCGCATTAACAGGAATGCCAAGCTTCTGCAAAGGAGAAACCAGCGACTCCAGGCCATCAGTCAGATCGACTAATGAGGTTGTAAAAGTAAGCATGGTGGCTAGATAATACAGAAATATTACGCGTATCATCGTCAACAGGCTGGCAGTGATACCCGCCCAGGAAAGCCCCAGGAACCACCAATGCCAGATCCAGTGTGGAGCTCTGGCAGGCGCATAGAATAAGACCTCAAAAATGAAGGCAATAATAAGAAAGAGAAAAAAAGGCTTTAAACTACGCAGGATATACCCAATCGAGATGCGCGAGGCCAGATGCAAAATAGTACAAAAGATCAGGCATAGAAAGAACACGGGGAAAGTATTCAGAAAAGATACCAGCACGATTAAAAGTATCGCACATACTAATTTGGCCCGTGGGTCCATACGCGCCAGAATAGAATCATTATTTACGTATTGCCCAAAGGTAACATAACGGGAAAGTTCAAACATAGTGGTGCTCCCTGGCAAGCATGCGTCTTGATATGATAACAGGATACACAGACAGAGATCCCTTTCAGCATTTAAAGCGTCACAGAATGCACTTTCAGCAATGCTGTTTCGAGTTCGGCTAGATCCAATACATCAGTACGCAGGGATGGAATAGCGTGGCGTAAAGACAGAGCAAGTTGGGAGGCTTCGGGCAAGGCGATATCTAATTCAGCCAGTTGTTGAGCATGGGTCAGAATCTCACGTGGTGTGCCACTTAATACAATACGTCCTTTATCAAGGATATGCACCGTATCTACCAGTTCACTGACCTCTTTCAGGCTACTGGAGGCATAGCAGATCGTCAAGCCCTCGCGCTGCCGCAAAGCGCGAATCAAAGCGAATAGCTCGGCCCGGCCGCGTGGATCTAAACCTGCCATCGGCTCATCAAAGATGATTACTTTCGGCTCTAAAGCCAGTACGCCCGCAATCGCAACCCGGCGCTTCTGTCCACCACTCAAGGCATAGGTATAACGCGAACGGAAATCTTCATAGGGTAAGCCAACCGCCTCCAGTGAAGACTGGACCAGACGGCGTGACTCATGCAGCGGAAGCTTTTGTTGACGTGGGCCAAACGAAACATCCTTCCCGACGGTCTCCTCAAAAATCTGAGACTCGGGAGACTGAAAAACCACCCCAACACACGCACGTAGACGCGTCATCTTAAATGTATTCACGCCCGTGTTCTCGCCCCCAAAATAAAAACGTCCTGACGCCGGTTTAATCAAGCCTGCCAACAAGTCGATCAAGGTAGATTTTCCAGAACCCGTAGCACCCACCAGAGCAACAGCTTCGCCAGTGCGCACAGATAACGTAAAATCATGCAATGCTTCCTGTGCAAACGGCGTATTGTTACGATGAATATAGGAAATGGCGCGCAGGTCAAAAAGAGGTGTACTGTCTTCTGAATGTATTTCTGACGAAGGAAGGTTGGATAAAGCATCCAGGCCAGGCTCTGCAGAAGTCGTTTGATCGCTCTGGAAAGCTGCCACCAATTGTTCTGATGACAGTACGATAGGCGGAATTTGCGTCCAACCCTGCTGAGATAAATCATGCCCCAACTGCGTCACTACGGGCACATCTAAGCCAACTGCGCGTAACTCATCAGCGCGTGCAAACACGGTAGCGGGCGAGCCATCCATCAAGACATGACCACCATCCATGGCGATCACACGTTCAAAATCAGCAATCTCCTGCATGAAGTGGGTAATATAGATAATTGCCATGCCGCGTTCGCGTGCCAGACGGTGCAAGGTAGCAAGAAGTTGACGCACTGTCTGACCAGAGATCATCGTTGTAGGCTCATCCAGTACCAGATAGCGAGGGCGCATCGCCAGAACACCAGCAATCGCAACACGTTGCTTCATACTCACTGAGAGCTCGCTGAGCGACAACTGTGCAGCATCAAGCAGATCCATGGTAGCCATCGCTTCGTGAACACGTTCTGCAATCTCGGACCGTGGTAGGCCCAGATTTTCAGGACCAAATGCCACCTCGTCAATGACGGTGCCGGCGATTAACTGATCATCGGGATTTTGAAAGACCACGCCAACACGCTCACGAATAGACCAGAGATCCTTTCCCCCGGCCTCTACCCGCAATCCGTCAATTGTAATGCTACCCGATTGTGGAAAGACAATTGCGGAAATCAATTTCGTCAGGGTACTTTTACCAGAGCCATTATGCCCGATGATGGCTACGGTCTGACCTTCAGGAATACGCAAAGAGATATCCTGTAACGCAGGGGCAACATTCCGTTCCCCCTGCGCGCTATAGTTAAAAGTAACGTTTTGCAGTTCTATCATAATATTAATACGGGAGTTGCTCACGAGGCTTCTTGTCAGGAGCATGAACGACACGTTCTTCTAAAACATAGAAAATACGTACCAGGATAACGGTTAGGATAGCAGCAATCACCGCCTCGAAGATCGCTTGTACGATGACTGTGGGAATAATCACGGCTGCCGGAAAATACCCGCGAATAATTAAAGCACTCACCACCAGAATGGTGTTGGTCGCAGCACCAGCAAAACCAGCGACGGCAGCGGCCAGATCACGATTGATGCGCACTAGCCCTGCAAATACAGCCCATGAAACCAGCCCGATAAATAGACGCGGCACAATAGAGACCGTAGGATCTTTAAAAAAGGGATCGGTAGCACGAAAAAAGGCAAGGACACCAAAGATCAAACCAGAAATGATGCCGATGATTGGGCCTGCCACAATACCACTCACAATGGTCGGAATATGCTCAATAGTGGCATTACCAACCGCATTGGGAAGCGGGATAAAGCCAAGGTTGGGTACAATCCCTAAAATAATAGTAATCGCGGCCAGAACGCCTGCAATGATGATGCGTTCTGTTGTCAATGTCCAGGGGCGTATCCTGGGAGTCTCAATACTATCGTTGCTCACCCTCAAACTCCTTCTTATTCCTTCGCGAAGAAATCAGTCCATCCATAAGGAACTCTACAATTACTAATAGTAATACAAGATCAAGCCAATTACAATCATAAAAGTCCGTTTGATGCATCAACTGAGACCAATACAGCCTGCTACAAAAAGAACAATGGGGAAAATAACTTTCTGTATCGTAACTGTTGTTACAACAATACACAACCAATAAAGCCTTGTCAATGGTTGTTGACAAAATTGACAAACTTAGTCAATAATAAGGCTACATGAGAGAGTTTCAATGATCGCGAGAGTGGTTGCAGCACATATGAGAGAAAACAGCGAGCACATTGGAAAAGGAGCTTTCCTGCATACGATCAGAATATTTTCAATTGTGTTTCGGTCTTCTATATTTATCAGGTAACATGCGTTACTCTAGCTAATGGGAGAGATAATTACAATGCCAACAAATAAGACACGCATAGGTCCAAAGCTGAAACAGGAAGATGATTTGCTGATACGTGAAACACTTTTGCGCGTAGAGCCCAGGGTTGATCTCTATTTGTGTGAAAAGTGGCTTGAACAAGCAAGTATACCCGCTACAACCCTACCAGTAATCCTACTGCATGGCGCGGGTATGGACAGCACTGGCTTTGATGTACCGGTCGGAAACACCTCTCTGGCTGATGCTCTGGCCCGCCAGGGTTCCCATACATTTGCCTTTGATTTCCGTGGACATGGACGCTCCAGTCGCGCGGCCAATGGTCTTGATGTCACAATCGAGAGTAGTATTACAGATACTCTCGCGGTCCTCGATTACGTGCAGGAGATTACAGGAGCTCGTCAATTTATTCTGGTAGGCGTAAGCTATGGCAGTATCGTCTCTTCAGTGGTAGCAGAACGCTATCCTGAGCGCATCGCTGGTATCGTCCTGCTAGGCTTTATTTATAAAACAACAGGCACACCGCTGGAAGATTCTTTTGCAGAAGCTGCTCTGGCCCCGGCAGGCTATGCGTTTACAACCGAGGAAGAATGGCCGGAACTCTTCATTCCCACTGCCTCCCCCGAAGTTACTGCCTGGCATCAAGCACAATTTGGGACCGCTTATGCGTATCCAGTTGGTCCCTATCTCCAGGTTAAAGGGCTTCCTCATGCACGACATCCAGAACGCTATCAGGGCCGTGTGCTGGTTGTTACTGGAGAGTTAGATCCACTGGCAACTGCCTCTGATGTGGCGGATTATTTACAGGCGGTCGGCACGCCAGAGGCAAAGAAGCAGCATCTCAGGCAAAATAACGTTGGTCATATGCCTTATGTGGAGGCTCAGGCACAACAAGTACAGCAAGCCATCAACGAATTCATCGCTATTACCAATGCTGAAGTGCAATAAGGAGATGAGGTTTCATGAGCCAGGAAGAATTTAATCACAACCAATCGAAGGCAGATCACGAAGAGAAAGCCCTGCAGGATTTATTGCGCTTTCCCTTTGTGGATGCCTTATTCGGCCGGCGCTCACGGCGCTTCTTGCTAGGGGCCGAGATCCCTGATGGTCCAGTAGCCTTTAAATCGAAACATGATCCAGTGCCATTGACTGAGTTAGAGAAATTATTGATTCTCACCGCAGTAGGAGGCGATACAGGCTGGCACCACGCCATCACGCGCCACGACCGTTACGCGCCACATCTCTCAAACTATGCTGGGTCTGCCAGTGGACGTACCTTTCCCTCAGCGGCTGGCTTCCATACCAGCGAGATATTTTTTACCGACGATAGCGGCACATATATCTATAAGACACGTGATACCCCACCACCGGTACAACACGCGGATGATGGCTCAATCTCAGCACTAGAGCTTGTTAAAGCACAGCATTCGCAGATCCACAAGCTATCGGATCAGCGCATCTATTTGCCCACGCAAGAGCCATATATGGAAGGACATAACACCTGGGTTGCCAACCGTCCGGGCTCACTACTCGTAATCCCTACCGGTGATCTGGCACAACACACTATTGCCAATCTCTGCTTCTATGTCCAAAATGGTTTTAGCATCTACGACGATATTAATCATCGACGCATTCCTGGGATTGAAAATTTCGCCGACATCGTCGATATCGAAAATCCCTATCCCCTCACCTTCCTGGATCAATACTCGCTCACCGAGTTAACTGCTGAACTATCCACAGCAGCCTATGCAGGCGCATTAATGCAGCAGGCACTCGGGCTGGGAGGCTGGATGTTTGATGGCATTGATCGTCTGAGCATCCTGGGGGCCAGTGGAGATCCAAATGTACCCGGCTTAGGCTTCCGCTATGATACTGATGCACGCTGGCCCCTTCCCAATCCTACTGGCCTGGAAGGCATCTTCGAAGCCTTTACCATTCCTCACTATCCCACTATGCGTGCCGCCGTAGATGCATTCTGCGAGCGCAAATTTGGATCTGGTGGTCCCTTCAATGCCGAGACACCTGGAGCCTGGAAGAACACCCCCAGAGTCCGTGCTAGCGCCCAGGTTCACGACGAACGCTTCCGGGAGGTTGTTGCGTTACAAGCACAATACATGTATGACACATTTGGGAAATTCCCAGCCACCGTCCCATCAATCCAGATCTTAATGTATCTTCAAACACACCATCTCGACCTGGAATACTACGATACCCTGTTCAAGCCAGGAGCTTATCTAAAAACGCATGCGGAACACTTCACCAAATGGCATCAGCCAGAGCAAGCACAGCACTAAACACAGGCGTATAAACAGATAGACCAGACCATAAAGGGAGGAAGCGCTCTCTGTGAGCAGTTCACAAAGAGCGCTTCCTCCCTTTATTCATTCACGCGTAGTTAAATGGCGCAGGAATCATCGGTACAGGTACCAGCACCTACTGAGACGTCACCAAAGGCGACCAGCGGATGCGACTCAGTCCAGGACTGCTTCAACGCGCGCGAGAATACATCGGTCGGCTGCGCGCCAGAAATGCCATATTTCTCATCAATCGCAAAGAAAGGAACACCAGTGATGCCAAAGACATGAGCACGCTCCTCATCGGTGCGCACCGCATCGGCATAGGTATCACTACTGAGTGCAGTACGAGCCTCTTCAGCATCCAAACCGATCTCAGAGGCAAGCTGAACGAGTGTATCGATCTCACCGACATTCCGAGCCTCGACAAAATAGGCTTTCAACAAGCGCTCCTTCGCCACATCCTGTAAACCATGGTGGGCAGCCAGATGGATTAAACGATGGGCATCAAAGGTATTGGTCATCTGAATCTGATCGAGATGGTACTCCAATCCCTCCTTAGCAGCCAACTGAGTAATAGTGCGGTTCGACTCGGCTGCCTGCTCTCGTGAGAGACCATATTTTTTCGCCACCACTTCTTCCATTGAGCCCTCTGTCTTTAACGCCGCATCAGGAGCGAGCTCAAAGCTGCGCCAGATGATCTCAACCTGATCACGATGCTCAAATTGAGCCAGGGCAGACTCAAAACGGCGCTTACCAATATAGCACCAGGGGCAAGCTATGTCAGACCAAATTTCAATTTTCATTTATCTATCACTTTCTTTCTTATTCGATTCATGAATTGCAATTACATCAAGGAAGGCATAGTTTCACCACCATCAATGAATGTTCATTGCTTTATATAGAAACAGTAACGCGATGCTCAGTATTCCCACAGTGCAGCATAATAGAAGCCAGCCTGGCTGCTAAAAAATGGGATAACATTTAGCAGCCAGACTGGCTTGTGGCGATAAGCGTTTCTGGTTAAAAGCTTAAAGGGATAACATGCGTTCGAGCGCGACCCGTGCCCAATGCGTTGTCTCTTCGTCGACGCTGATCTGATTAAGTACCTGCCCATCTAAGAGGGCATCCAGTATCCAGGCAACATAGGCAGGATGAATACGATACATCGTCGAGCAGGGACAGACAATCGGATCGAGGCAAAAGATGAATTTGTCAGGATTCTCCTGGGCGAGGCGATGGACAAGATTAATTTCGGTCGCTACCCCCCACTGGCTGCCGGCTGGTGCCTTCTCGATCTGCTCAATAATGTATTCGGTTGAACCATAGAGATCAGCGGCCTCAACGACTTCCTGGCGGCACTCAGGATGCACGATAATGTTGATGCCGGGATAGTCCTGACGCGCCTTCTCGATCTGCGGCACAGAAAAACGCATATGGGTTGAACAATGACCTTTCCAGAGGATAATCCTGGAATTTTCTAAGACCGTCTCTGCATCATCAAAGGCCATCGGATCTTTCGGGTCCCAGACCACCATTTGATCGGCATGAATACCATAATGGGAGGCGGTATTGCGGCCAAGATGCTGATCAGGGAAGAAGAGCACACGTTTGCCTTGCGTAAAGGCCCAGTCAATCACTTTAGGAGCATTGGAAGAGGTGCAAACAATGCCACCATGTTCGCCACAAAATGCTTTCAGGTTAGCTGCCGAATTCATATAGGTGACTGGAATAATTCCAGCATCCTCACCCAATGTCTCATGCAGTAACTCCCAGCACTCCTCAACCTCGGCAATATTTGCCATATCCGCCATAGAACAGCCAGCAGCAGGATTAGGCAGGATCACCTTTTGGTGCGGCTCGCTCAGGACATCAGCACTCTCAGCCATAAAGTGAACACCACAGAAGACGATATAATCAGCATTTTTACGCTTCGAGGCTAATTGGGCCAGTTTAAATGAATCACCGCGATAATCAGCATACTTGATAATCTCATCGCGCTGATAATGATGTCCCAGAATAACCAGACGCTCACCCAGGGCGGCTCTGGCAGCCGTAATACGACGATCCAATTCTTCGCCATCCATCTCTGCATAGAACAGAGGAATCCCATCAATACGCTTCGATACATCGCGTTTGGCGCGCGTCTGGGGATTGAGCAATGGCAAGATGTGGGTTTCCTGGCTCACAGCACACTCGGTTTTAACGGCCATGACTTCGCTCCTTCTATTGTGCTTTATGCAAACTCGAGAGAGACATTAAAATTAGGTGCAGAATGAGTCAGAGCTCCAATTGATATAAAATCTACACCTGTCCCGGCCACCATACGCAGGCGCTCAACATTATTGCCCATATCGCCCGATGCCTCGATCAAGACGCTGGGAGCCTGCTGGTGAATAAACTCAACCGCTTGTTGCATCATCTCTACATCCATGTTGTCAAGCAACAAAACATCTGCATTGGCGGAAAGTGCCTCTTGTACCTCATCCAGAGTTTCGCACTCAACCTCAATCTTAAGCAGATGTGGGGCAAAACGGCGTGCAGCAGTAACCGCCTGCGCAATCCCTCCTGCCGCTTTAATATGATTATCTTTGATCAATACTCCATCGTTCAAACCAAAGCGATGGTTCTGGCCGCCTCCCGCCTGGACCGCCAATTTCTCCAGGGCACGCAAGCCAGGAGTCGTTTTACGGGTATCCAGTATCCGTGTGTGCGTCCCCTCGATAGCCTGCACGCACTGCGCGGTGAGGGTTGCAATCCCTGAAAGCCGCCCCAGGAAGTTCAGGGCGACCCGTTCAGCACTCAACAGAGAACGGGATGGGCCAGACAGAAGTAGCAAATTCTCATTAGCCTGCACATGAGCGCTATCCTGAACTAATTGCTCGATCTGAATCCGCTCATCCACCAGACGGAACGTCTCGACAGCCATACTCAGGCCAGCGATAACCCCCGGCTTACGCGCCAGAATACGTCCCTTAGACCATTGATCCTCAGGCACAGTGCTCAGGGTGGTAATATCTGCAAATGCACCATCCTCTTCCAGCGCTTGCTTAACCAGATCAATGGCAGGTCTATACATGGACATGAACTTCCTCCAGTGGCAACATTGATCCCATTGGATCAGTATATAAGGGTTCAAAAACAAGATGGTGAGCTGTCTGATCAACCGCAACAGTTTGATAATCCGCACGCCAGTGGCTACCGCGGCTTTCACGTCGTTCCAGAGCCGCAGTTACAACCAACTCAGACACACGTAACATATTTTCGGTCTCGCGCCATTGTGGATCTTGATCTGCTTGCTGCAACAGAGCCACACGCATCGTACGTATTTGTCGACGAGCGGTCAATAAGCCATCCTGATCGCGGCGGAGAGAGACATACTGCCACATCAACTGGCGTACCTCTTGACGCACCTGAGCTACCGACGGAAGCTCCCCAACATTGCTTAAGAACGAAGCCTTTGTATCCAGTGTATCGTCATAGTGCAGATAGGAAACTGCTTTTTGTGTGTTAGCAACGTCTCGACTATCGGCCATAAGTACGCCACCCAGCACATCAGCAATGCGAATTCCATAGACCAGACCTTCTAACAGAGAATTGCTGGCCAGACGATTCGCCCCATGGACACCGGTACAGGAAACCTCACCAACAGCATATAGATGAGGAATCGAACTACGTCCGTAGGTATCTACCTTCACACCGCCCATACAATAATGAGCCGCTGGAGCGATAGGCAGAAGATCAGCAGCCAGATCCAGGCCATACTGCTGACAACAGGCTGAAATAGTAGGGAAACGTGCGTGCATCTTCTCAGCTGAAAGATGGCGCAGATCCAGGTATTGGCAATCCGTCTGTTCAGCCAACATCTCGCTCAAAATCGCACGTGCGACGATATCACGAGGAGCCAGTTCAGCTTGCTCGCTATAGCGAGGCATAAAGCGCTCACCGGCATGATTGCGCAGATACGCGCCCTCACCACGGACCGCTTCAGAGATCAAATGCGAAGAACCATTCAACGCCAACACCGTTGGATGAAATTGCATAAATTCTAGATCGGTTAATGCTGCACCGGCATCCCAGGCCAGAGCCAGTCCATCAGCCGTCGCGCCCTGTGGATTAGATGTATGGAGCCAGAGACCTCCAGCGCCACCATTTGCCAGCACTACCGCGCCAGCTTCCACTTCAAGCGCCTCACCAGTGCGTCGTGTCGCCTGCAAACCCACGCAACGACCATCGCGCATCATCAACTTATAAACAAACGTCTCTTCATATAATGCAATTGAAGGCCGTTTCTGTACGGCAGTCATCAATGCACGCTCAATCTCAGCCCCGGTCGCATCGCCACCTGCATGTAACACACGCCAGCGACAATGAGCACCCTCACGGCCTAACAGCAGCCCATCGGGTGTCGCATGGGTATCAATCCCAGCTTGCGCACGATCAAACTGAACTCCTACCTCGATCAACCAGCGTACGGCAGCAGGAGCCTGTTCTACCAGGATGCGCACAGCATCCTCATCACAGAGCCCTGCCCCGGCCGCCAGAGTATCCTGCAAATGCAGCTCGGGATTGTCATCTGCCCCCAGCGCCACTGCTAAGCCACCCTGGGCATAGCGTGTATTACTCTCGCCGAGTTGCCCTTTCGTGAACAGTGCGACCCGCACATGTTCAGGCAAACGGAGCGCCACCGAGAGGCCCGCGATGCCGCCACCTATTATTGCGACATCAAACGGTTGGCTGTGAGTCATGCCTTCTTCTCCTTCGAGAAAGTGTACATTGTACACTTACGACTCAGACAAAAAAGAAAAGGTGTTTTCTGTACACTATTACAACCTTTCCACAGAGTGTAACAGATTTTTTTGCCTTTGTCCATGCTAAATTGCGGAATTTATCTCTGCTCGCTTGATTCTTTTCGCTCGTGTTTTTGTTCAGTTTTGTCTAACAAAATCTAACTCCTATGATGTCAGAAATGATGTCAAAGTTCGTGGTCTTTAGTGCAGAGATCTGTTGCATTGTTGTCCTTGCTTTTTCGTAAGAGTTTAACCGTCGTTCTTGCTATGGTATAATTGCAGACATATGGATCTGTGATTATCTGTCTTTATTCTCAATTGAAAGGGGTCGTTTATTCTATGACAACACAAGAAGATAGATTGGCTGCGCTTGAACAGAAGGTGGCCGATATAGAGTTAGAACGTCTCTATGAGAAGAATCAGGCGTCGCGTGGTCTTGCTTCTGATCAATTATATGATGCCAAACAAGTTAATTATCGTCTTACAATGCTCCTCGGTATTGCATCGGGTCAAGAACAAAGTATTAAGACAATAGTGCAAGATGTGTCTGAGGTGAAGCAGAACATTAATGATTTGCATATGAGGTTTGCATCCCTGGAACAAACAATAAATGATCGTTTCAAAGCACAGGATGAACGGTTTGATCGCTTAGAAAAATTGCTCCTTGATCGCCTTCCTCCTGCCTAGATTTTTTTGATACAAAGATAAGCGCCTAAGCTATTTGCTCCAGGTGCTTATTTTTGTGTTACTACTATTCGATTGAGAGAAAGGCAATTGCGGCAACTCCTAGTACAAGACCGATGATTTGGTAAGTTGATACTTTTTCGTGATAAATGAGCACAGCTACTATAACTGCGCCAATAGCCGAGAGAACAGAAAAAAGGACTGCACCTTTTCCTAATTCTGCGCCAGTTCTCAGACTTATCAACCATGCAGTGTTAGCTGCAATGAATCCGACAATTGAAAGCAGAGCAAAGACATACTTACCGCTAATGGCAAATTGTTTAGCCAGGATATCTGCAACTAATTCAAAAGCTACTAAGATCAGTAAAAAGTAAAGCCATTTAGGAATAGATGTAAAGAATTGTTGTAGCATCTTGCTTAAACCTCTTCACTTGTTTCCTTTAATCTCTTTTGGAATGTTTGAATGATTGGAGATGGATTATAGTAACTTAAGTTCAGTTCCCAAGCATTTTTATCTATGTCATATCTGGGACTGAAGAATAACTTTTTTACTAATCTCATTCCATCATTTATTTCAGACATGTCTTCTGTTGTTCCTGATGCAAAACCATATAGTTTACTGATTTTTATTTCAGGATGGTTTATCCAATGTTCTAGCACACTATTCAAAAGCAAATTGAATGAGTTGCTTTTGTCTGGTCTAATAACGCAAGAAGATACATAACAATTGTATTCTTTCCCTGGTTCATAGGTTAAGATGTGATCTGCTGTTATTTGCTGTTCGCTTAAGTCACCTTTTAATAAATCAAAGATCGTTTCCTCTTCCATCGGTAAAAGAGTCAAACATCCCCATATGTCCTTACGGTTTTCTTCATTGTAGAGTACTCTAATTGCTGTTTGATTTTTTTGCCACCAGTGGATTGTTTTGGTTGGTGGTACGGAATACTCAAGCCCATATATATCACAATCTAGAGCATATATATATGGTAGATCTTCAGATGTTGCCCATGATGTTTTACCTGATGGTCGCTTGTGCTTTTCTGTTACCTTGCTGACGACATTGTTGTTAATAACACTTTTTTTCCTGCTTGATGTTTTAGACTTGACTTCATCCTGAATTTTTAAGAGGTCTTCATAGTTATATTCGTATTGATCTTTTCCTCCATCATTAAGTTCCCGCCTTCTAATCCCTCTTGACTCTACATAGTAAAAGAACGATTGACGTTGCACACCTAAAAGGGCAGCCCCTTCTTTTGATGATATGTATTTTTCTTGACTCATGATTTGACTCTCCTTTTTAGCCTCTCGCATAATTATAGTCAATTTGAATAAAATAGTCAAATAACTTGGTTCATATTAATATTTTATTAAAATTGACCATATTCCTAATATTTCAGTCAAATAATGTTGACAGGATTAATTTGACTGACTATAATGATTCATGTAAGGTGTTTTTAGTCAAATAAAAATACTGACTAGAATAGTTCTTTAACAATCGAATTTGGTCCTATAAGGGATTTGGCACATCGAGGGAAGCCAAGGTATAAGCCTCTGACGCATGGTAACGCATAGCGTGAACGCTCCTAACTGCGGCCTAGCTACAAAGTTCATAAGATGTGCTTAAAGGGACTGAATGCCTAGCAACAAGTTAGCGAGCGATCGGTGTTTCGAAGGTGAAGTAAGGAACATTGATGCGGCTCTTCTGGCTTGTACGCCTTATGGGTGGCGTGTAAAAGATATCCCTGTGAACATATGGCTGCTATGAGGGAAGGACGGTAGAAAAAGATCATGCTGCCATATGAAGCACTTACTATTATCTTTGTAGACCATCCTGGTAGATTGTCCTTATTCTCTGGTTCGCTCCTCTATTCCTTCTCCCTGGTCCCTCACATCGCCTTCTGCGATAGTCTTTGTAGTGTGTTGTTTATCCTCTGTTTCTCCCCTCGTTCTTCCTCTTTGTTTCTTCATCAACTACAAAGGTTGACGGCTGGTGGTCGGGTTCGCTTGATCACTAGACGCTAGCTCTGGTAGTTGAGTTAGAGATTTCCTGATGGTTGATAGTGAATGAGGAGGTTTCATGTCTCGTTTGATGATCAGGCTGGTTGTACTTTTGCCTCTTGGGTTGGTTGTACTTCTTGTGTGGGGTTTGCTTGTATCGGGTTTGCCTGTTTGGCAATTGATTGTGTTCTCCACTATGGGTGCGGTGCTTCTTTTAAGATTATCTGTCCTAGTGACTGATTATCTTATCTGCTGGTCTATTCGTCGTGGTGGTCGTGTTAAGGTGAATAAAAATTTTTAAGAATGGAGGACAACTTCTTTGTTATCCTCACGGGTTCTTTTTTAGATTAACCGTTGTCTTTAACTGTCAACCTTCACATTTTTACTCGATGTGACAGCTAGAGTGTAATACTTTACAAAGTTGGTCGCATACGTTTTTTCGATATGTTCTCGCGTTGCAATCAGTATCATTCTCCTGGCAAAAGGTCGTGTATACTTTTCCGCTTCGCTCTTGGCTAAGACTTGGATTTCTTCTGGTTCATTGATAAGCGTGTTCTCGTAGAGTTGCTTTTTGAAAATGTCTTGACTGCGAAAGCCTGCCTTCATCTTGACAAACTGTTCTGGATAGATGTCAAAAAGAAGGTTTCTTAAGGCATTAAGAACAGTTTTAACAGTTCCTCCGGCAGTGACGTTTGAAAAAAGCATGCTTGTTCCTTTCGCATTTGTAAGGTGCTACAACTTCTATGAGGATTATACACTTTTGGATCTCGTTTTGCTTAATGTTAGAATACTTTCTTCAAAAGGGAGGTTCGTATCAATGGCTAATTATTGTAACTGTTGCAATGAAGAGTGCAATGAAACCTTTCCGGTTCCAGACCTGGATGATCCACATATGGAGTTAAACATTTACGTCTGCGTCGAGTGTGCTGATCTCATTCTGGAAGAACAGCCAGACGTGCTACTTGCTACTACTGTTTCTCAGCTTATACAGCTTGTCGCGTAGGAGAATAAGTCGATATGTTTCCTCTAATGTTACCGTGGTTGATTATTGCGTGTCTGGTTGGGGTTGTCCTGGGCTTGGTGATTGGCATTTATATTGCATCGTCATTAGTCCAACGTCACTATCATCATTTTCAATCAGTGCAGACACAACCATCGGCGCAACCCTTGAGCGGTTATCGTCGTGCACCTGTTCAGTACTTAGATGATGAGCCTTTTGGACGGCTTCGGCGGTGATGTTCCGCTTTGTCTAGATGTTATCTGAGTGAGAGGAATAAGGTAAATGTTTCGAAACTCTGATCTTGAAGTTGATCATGGTCGGTGCTGTTCAGGTTGTCACCAACCACTTAGTGATTGGGCTGCATCTTGTATGCATTGTGGGGTGGTTCTCTGTACAAGGTGTCGGGCTTGGCCTTTTGCATTGCAAGGAATTGCAATTTCCTGTCAGAGATTGGAATGTCAGAAGGTTGTTGATGCATGGAATGATCGTGTCTGGGGTGGTCCTGAGTGGCGAAATATGTGATAGAAAAAAAGAGGTGTCTATGCTGCTTAATCAATGGATGGGAACGGGTCGTCTTGGTCGTGATCCTGAGATGAGTTATACCCCACAAGGGACGGCGGTCACAAAGTTTAGTATTGCCGTCGATCAGGGCAAAGATAAACCTGCAATGTGGCTAAACATTGTGACCTGGGAACGGCTGGCAGAACGTATTAATGAACAAGCCTGTAAGGGAAGTGAAGTTTTTGTACAGGGGAAATTGATGATGCGTTCGTACACTGATCGCAATGGACAAAACCGGCAAGCTTTCGAAGTGTCTGCATCTACGGTCCAGTTGACGCAACGTCCACAAGTTGCTGCTACCAGTTCTGCCGATTTTGAAGAACTTGGTGATCCTTCTGATCATCCATTTTAGTTCATCCTCTTAAAAGTCCCCGTTTAAACGCTCACTTTTGAAAGAGGTGCGGATGAGCAAGGTTTTTACACTTGGCTATGCAGCTCGTAAAGCTGATGAACAACTTGACAAGCTTATGGTTGATCCATCAATGATCCTTATTGATATTCGCTTGAGTCCAAAATCACGGTTCCATCCTCGTTTCCGTGGTCCTGCCCTGGCACAACGGTTCGGCAACCAATACCACCATGTTCGTGAACTTGGTAATTTGAATTATCAGGATCATGCATTGCCGATTGTTCTCGCTGATGCTCCTGGCGGGTTATCGTTGGTTTCATTTTGGATGGAACGTGGGTATCCCGTGTGTTTATTGTGTGCTTGTAGTAATGCTGCTTCTTGTCATCGTTCGGTTGTGGCTCGTCTTCTGCAAGAAAAGTTTGTTTATGATTGTGAGGTAGTTCACTTTTGAAAGAGGTGATCCTATGACCTTTCACTATATCGTTTCAGTTTGGCCGGACGGCTGTCCTGATCCTAATGTTTATCCTCCTAAATTAGTTGTCGCGTTAGAAGTGCGTGTTTCAACCAATGAGGCTCCAACGGTACAATCATTGGTACAGATGGTGCTGTCTTCCTATGATATTCCTGTTGCTAAGGTAGTGCGTGTTGTCGATAGTGCTGGCGCTGTAGCTCATGTTTGGAACCCTCTCAATACTTCCACCTTTTAGGAGTGTTTCATGCTGCCTCCACTTTACCAGTGGAGCTTATGCGGTGCGGTGTTTCTCACCTCTGGCTTGGCGGTCCTGGTCACGAATAGACGGTATACACCTCGGCTCCTGCGTATCCTGGCGCGAAACCTTTTCCTCATAAGTATCGGTGTGATCATGTACCAATTTGTGACCGTGGCAATGATGCATTCTGTTTCCTCCGTACCGAAAGCTCCACCTCCTACCGCTTCCAATTATGTCAGTATAGCTCGTGCTGATGCGATAGCTGCTGGCATTGATCCTACCTTGTTTGTTCGGCAAATTCGGCAAGAAAGTAATTTCAATCCTCGTGCAATCTCACAAGCTGGTGCCCTTGGCATTGCTCAATTCATGCCAGCAACAGCAAGAGGTCTGGGTATCGATCCTTCTAATCCTGAGCAAGCATTGAAAGGTGCTGCGCGATTGATGGCTTCGTATGTTCGTCGATATGGGAGTGAGTCGGCTGCCCTGGCTGCGTATAATGCGGGGCCTGGAGCTTTAGACGGTGCGGTAGCGCGTTGTGGTCAAGCGTGGAAGACCTGCTTACCTTCAGAGACACAAGCATATATTGCTGTGATTGTGGGCTAGGAGTTGCCTGTCAATGAAAGATAAATGCCAACATCTCGGTCATGAATGGACCGTTACTGCGTCTCGTGGTTGGTTTAGTTGTCGGCGGATTGTTGATAACAAAGTCACGAAACGCAATCCTATCGGCCAATCAGTGTATTGTAATGCTGTTTCGTATTGTCCTGGTTGCTTAGGGTATCGCCTTGATCGGTACGAGGTTGTGATGTGTCGGGATCACTCGTGTATGAATATACAGCTTCTTCCATTGATGCTTGCCACACCTCGCGCAACCTATGCTTCATCCACAGGTGAACAAAAATCTCTGTGGTAATGTCTGCTTGTTGTCCGCTTGTCCTACAGACAATGGAGGGTTCGGTTATGTCAGCATTCCTTGCCGTGTTGTTCTTTCTTGTGGCTCTGTTTTTCTTGTGGCGCTCGTTCGCAATAGGTGGTGTATTCCGTGGTCTGTTGGTCGTGCTTGCATTGATGTTTCTTTTTAGTGGGTTGGTGATATCTCATATTCTCGTTTTGTAGCCTTCCTTCTGGCGTGTTGTTCCTGGCCTGATGCACTGTGCGTTGGGCCACATCTTTTTACATTCATTTCGAGGAGAAAACAACTATGATGAGCTTTTTCGGAACAGTCAAAAATGGCGGTGTCTTTGATGTCAAAGGTAAAGATGGTTCTTCAAAACAATTGATTTCTTTTACCTCGGTCGATGCTTTGGGCAATACCTTAAGTTGTCAGATGTGGCCTGACGATCCTCAACATGCACAATTGGCTCCGGTGATCGCTTCGGCTCGTCGTCAACGGGTCCAGTTTGAGATTGCTGGTTACTCGGTACGAATGCGGGTGTTTAAAGATGGCCGGACTGAGCCACAAGCCAATTTTATTGTTACCAACGTCTCCTTCCCTGGCACAGAACAACCTGCGACGCAATCCGGCATGTACTTTTCAGGGACGGTCAAGGGTGGTAACGCTTTTGATATCAAGACCAAAAACGGGCCGTCAAAGCTGATATCCCTCACGGCTATTGATGAAGTCGGCAATTCCTGGCCGTGTCAGATGTGGCCGGATGATCCACAGCATACACAACTGGTTTCCGTGATTGCATCGGCTCGCCGTCAACCTGTCCAGCTTGAGGTGGTGAACTATTCCCTCCGTATGCGCAAGTTCACCGATGGACGGGCTGATCAGCCACAGGTCAACTTTATTGTCAGTCGTGTGTCGTTGCCTAGTCTCAATGTCTCCGTTGCATAGCTTTTATCGGTCGTTGCTCTGGCCTGGGGCGTCTGCTCTGGGCCGTATCATTTCACAAGATGAGGTGTTCTATGTTCGATAACTTGCAAAATGCGGTGCGATTCGACCTCAAGCGCATGATTGGTATTCACCAGGGGCGTGAACGCTCGGATGTGTTATTGGCAATTGTGTTGCCTGCGGTCCTGATGCTGGTGTCTGCATATACAAATGCCTGGGCCTTTACTGGTGGCAATCTGAGTTTTTCAGGGCCGAATATGATCAATACTATTGATGCGATCTGTCGGGGCCTGTTCGTAGAAGCGTTGGTTTTTTCCTGCTTCAAGATCGTCAAAATGTTATGCTCGTCTGGCAAGTGGTATAACTATCCGGCTGCGCTCGTTCCTGCCCTGGTCGGACTGGTTGGTGTGGTTGTCTCGTCTGGGTGTGGGCTGGCCTGGGTTGCCAAATCGGGGTCAATGGATTGGATGATCAAAACCGTAAGTGCGTACTTGCCTGGATGGATGACAGGTGTGTTTCAGGCAGGTATTGGTCTCCTCTTTCCGGTCGCGCTTGCGGTCCTGGCGATCTATGATATTAGTAGCCTGATCGAGGAACACATCTCGCGTGGTGCGCAATTGGGCGGTCTGGCGCTGCGGGTTCAAAGTGCTGAGCATCATCAAACAATGTTGTTGCAAGCGCAAAAAACGGCAAACAATGATCCCAACATCAAGAATGCGTACCAACAGATGGCACAAACAAATGCACAGCAAGCCGTAGATGCTGCGCGTCGTGGTGATTATACCTTCGGGTTATCAACAGAACCGTTGAAGCTGACTCCTCAACAACAGTCATCGGTCACACGCATTAGCCCACCTGCGGCGTATCCATCGTTGGCTGCGCCTGCTGGTGCTCCACCTATGCCTATGGGTCAACCTCCCTTTATCAATGGTCAAGTCACGAATAACCCTCCCTTCATGGGAAACACACAACAGTTGAACGTTGGCGGTCCAGCTCCTCTGCCTGCTGCTCCCCCACAGAAAAACGGCCTATTCAGTTGGATGACCGGGAAATAAACCCAAACTTCTTGCACGCCTGCACGCCCGCACACCTTGCAAAAGGATAAAGGCGTGCATCGCTTTGCAAAGAAGCATTCTCTTTTTCATCTTTTCAAATAGCACAAATGTTCGATCAAAAACAACCAAGCAAAAACACCTGCGGTTGATCCTGGCTTCCTGAGGCATAAAACGTCCACTTACTCTCAATGTTCCCCGTAACGGTGCGAAGCAAGCGTACTACCTTGATACCTGATTTAAGCTCGGAGTGGCGACGGTGCTAAGGATGCAACCTGCGTATATCACCTTGGCACCGTCGGCATGTAGTGCGTAAATCAGAGTGTCAAGGTGGAGACGCTAGTTACAACAAATCTCGGCTTTGGGTGGGGGGCCTCTCTCCCTTAAAAAGACACATGAGGTACTGCATGATCCAACGACAAACCGTGTTCCAGCAAGCACTTCAAATGAAAGATCCCTTTGCACACTACATCGTAAACTTTGCTCCTTATCTAACAGACACAGTGAATGAAGATCTAAGCTTAATTGATGAGGTATTAAATAATCCCTTATCAACGACTATTGCTCGTGTGCTGCTTGCTGTGGCTGCTGCTTCTCGGCTACAAGGTATCGCACACACTATTCAGCTAGAACAGACAGCTAATTGATATCAATCCATCTGTCTATGTTTTATGAACCGTGTGTGTGATATCAATTATTCCCGTCACAACAATGTGGGATAAGGAGAGAACTATGGATGATATTCGTCAACAGATGATTGAGTTTTTGATCACTTCCCTTATAGCTTCAGGTATATGGCCTGCCTCTTTAAGTGGTGGGCAAGCCTGGGCGGAATTTGAACGCATTGCTCGTAGCATGTCCACTGATACCGATATTGCGAAATACTACTGGTATGCCACTCAAGCAGAATATAGTGCCTTTGTCCATGCGTACAATACACGCTTTTCTGGTCGTTAAGGGAGATGATCATATGACGCAACGTTTTTGTTGTTCTGGTTGTCCTGGCGGGTGGTGTGATGGTTGTGTGCCTGATGAGCAAGTTGTGAGTTCACATGTCATGTCTAATCAATCTTGTCCATATTGCGCACCTGCTGGTCGTCCGGTATGCGCTGTGGGTATTCAACTTTATAATGCTGCTCGTGAGGTTGGTATCCCTCTCTACGAGGGTTATAGTAGTTCAAAGCAAGAGCAAGATGCATTATTGGCTTCTTGGTATCAACGTTCTGATGCGTACTACGAACATATTGGCAAGTTGAATAGAGGCCAATAGGAGTGATATATGCCAGTGTCATACATTGTGATCGCCTATGATATGCGATTAGCTGATGGATGCCTTGGGATAGTGGCATCTGCAACAACAATGGAACAAGCAAATATGATCGTC
Source organism: Dictyobacter arantiisoli (assembly GCF_008326305.1). Classification (GTDB taxonomy): domain Bacteria; phylum Chloroflexota; class Ktedonobacteria; order Ktedonobacterales; family Ktedonobacteraceae; genus Dictyobacter; species Dictyobacter arantiisoli. Next base: position 65,844 of record NZ_BIXY01000018.1, read on the forward strand.
AAGGCATTTGCGTTTGTTGCGTTGTCTTATCAGCAATCATGGTTGGGGTACTTTGTCCGTGATGCCTCCTCCGCATCGCTCTATGGGCCTGAGTGCGCCGTCAATTTGTTGAAGCAGTGGCAATTGAGCGTGTATTAATCAGTGTTTTGGACAGGCGCACACAAGTAACACGCGCCTGTCTATTTACATCCGCTGTGAGTTTTGCTGTTGTTGTAGATGAATGGTTTCTTTTTCTCCTCGATGTTCTCTGTATTTCTTCTGCTCAATGCTTGAGCTTTTCTGAAGGGTATTGTTGTCTTGTTTGTTCTTGGGGTGTCTCTCAAGAGAAGGGGATGTTGCTATGTATTCAAATAATCGGTTCTACTTCTGGATCTTGTTGCTTTTATGGTCTGTTTGCTTTCTTGCTTTTCTCTTTCATTATGTATTACTTCCTCTCCTTGGTTATGTCGTGTAGGAATGAAGCAAGCAGGTTTCTCTTTGTAAGTATCTCGGTAATTCGAGCAATGAGTAAGAGAAGTGCAAGTATTCCTACAGTGACGGGGAGAAAGATATACAGGTTTGAAGAGGGAAAAGGGTGTTGTAGCGTGTTAATGCTATCGAAAACGCACCATGCAAGCAAGAGGATGCTACAGGGAAGAATGAGCAAGGCGATAATCTTTTCTCGTCTCTTTCTCTCTTGTACTTCTTCTGCTGCTTGCGGCATGGATGTTGTGATATATCCTCCAATAATAGCAGTGATAGCAATAAAGAGGAGTGCTACCTCAATACTGATAAAAATAGGATTCGGTATCATAGGCGGTGTTCCTCTTTTCTTGTTATTTTTCCTTCTTTCCACTAAGAAAAGTATACCACAAGCATTTGCTGCTTGTGAAGGAATAAATGTTCGTAATAGAAACCAAAGTCCCCGTTTAAACGCCTACTTTTGAGGTGCTTTCATGGATGAAAATCTTCAACAATTCCGTGAGGCTTGGCTGTATCATGCAACGCTTTTTCTTTTTGAGCATATGCAACGCTCTGGCCTGACTCCGGTTCCTGTTCGTGTCTCCTGTGGTTGGCCTATGACTGGCGGTGGTGGACAGAAGAATGTCACCATAGGAGAGTGTTTCCCGCCTACCATGTGCGCTGATGGGGTCGCACAGATTTTCATTTCTCCTCGTATCTCTGACTCAATTCATGTGCTCGGTACACTGCTCCATGAATTAATCCATGCTCACTTTCAAGGCCGCTTTGGACATCGCAAGGAGTTTTCACAAGCAGCAAAGAAAGTGGGCCTGGATGGTCCTCCGACTGCTACCGTTGTTGGTCCTCAATTGCTGCCAGTCCTTCAACAGTACATATCTGGTGTTGGTTCTTATCCACATGCGGCAATTGTCCCACGAACAAAAGAAAAGGCTCCTGGTTCCCGCCTGCGCTTGTATGAGTGCTCGTGTGATCCTCCTATCAAAGTTCGGGTCGCAAGTAAGGAGTTTGACGCAACATGTAACCGTTGTGAAGAATTGTTTGTGCTGATTGAAAAATCTGAAGAGAAGGATGAGTAGGTCTATGTGTAGATATTCCTTTGATCCAAGCGGTTCTGTACAAGAGGGTGGTTTATCTCCATCCTCTTTTTCTTTTGTGTCCACGTATGACGCTCTGATTGAGAATATCAAGCTGGTTGGCTTTGGTGTTGATACGCTGATCCTCAATGTTCGCTATGCTGATGAATCTCTTGAGCCTATTCAGCGAGAACTTGATGAAACACTGATGCAAGAATTGGACTACTTGCAGGGTGAAGCAAAGGTAGCAGAAACGGCGGTGGCTTCTCCCTGGTCGTTCTTGCGTGCCCTTCTTTTTATTGAACCACATGGAGCTGGTCGTCAATGGCGCTGGCTGCTCACCTGTCAATGGTTGTCTCTCGTCGTCTCACGTGGCACATTTAATGATGTGATAGCACAGGTCCGGTTCTCTTCTGAGTACCTGTGGTCACAACCTGATCCTGGTGATTCGCTGGCAAAGATGCATGAGCTTCTTATGTCGATCTTTGGTCAACATATCCATTTACAAGTCTCTTCTGTGGATCTCTGCGCTGATGTGATGGGTTATGATTTCTCGTTGGCAAACTATCAACAAGATTTCGTATCACGGGGCCGGAAACAATCAGTGATCTATGGGCCTGATGGAGTCAATCTTGATAGTCGTACGTTGTCCTATCTCCGCTTTAGCTCCAGTGCCTCGCCGATATCATGTCGCATTTACAACAAGACACAAGAAATTACACAGAAGTCTGATAAGACATGGATGTATGACGTTTGGAATAGAGGTACGTCCGGTCCCTATGGTGGAAAATGGGATGGTACAACTCCGGTCTGGCGCAATGAGTTTCATCTGACTCGCGCATTTTTACATAACCTCAAAAATCCTATCGAGGGTGCCTATGATCTCCTGGGTCAATTTCAATCATTGTGGGCATATGCGGCTGGTCGCGTCGAGGGTGATACTGACGGCCTTCCTGATGGTTGGCTGCGTTACACACTACCTACTGAGGATAGTAACCGTTCTCGCTGGCCTGTACATCCTGCCTGGGTCGTTATTCAATCGGCTTTTAGTGAACCTGTAGAACCTGACCTGGGGCCTGTGGTCCGTCGGCGTATCCGAGAGAAAAACCTGGAACGTGGTATAGCGGCTATGGTTGGTTATGCCTCAACGTTGGCGGCGTGGAAAGGTGGTGAATGTGCCGCTCCTGATGCTGATCTCTCCCTGATTTTGCAGTACCTCTATGAACATGGTACGAATTACCTGGAAGAAATAGGCCGTGATTTTCTAGCAGAAGTCCAACGTAAACAGTTGCTCTACAATTCTGAAGATATTCAGTAGGGGGTGTTTTATGGCAAAAAAACAAGAGAAAAAACCAATCCTTTTGCTAGAAGATCTATTAGATATAGACAGCTTGATGGGGGTTTTGAAAGTTCGTAGCAGGCAAACAGTGTACAAACTCATGAAGACTTCTGATCTACCTGCTGTTTATATCGGTGGTCATTTAAGGTTTGTTCCGTCTGAGGTTGCTGAATGGGTATGTGAACAACGCGCATAGAAAGGGGTGATTTATGGCTCGTCCAAGAAAAGAAGGATATGAGCAACCTGGGCGTCGAGGTCGAGGCAAGGGGTCGATTGTATGGCGTGATAGTAGACAGAAGTTCCAAGTAAGTCGTTCCATTGATGGCAAAAGAAAATATGTCTATGTTGATACAAAAAAAGAAGCAGAAAGTATTTTAAAAAAATGGGATAGGGAGGTAGAACAGGGACTTAAATTTGATCGACGTGCATTTACTGTGGCTGAGTATATTGATTATTGGCTTGAGGTTAAACGCCCAACAATAGAACCTACAACCTACCTTATGTACAAAAATAAGACAAAACCTTTTTGTAGTGAGTTAGGTAAGATCAAGCTGGAAGATTTGACAACAGACAAACTACAAAAAGCGGTCAACGCATTGAATAAAACTGGTAAATATGCTCCGTCAACGCTTCGTACCATGCTAGGTGCATTTACTGTTGCTTTACAAGATGCTGTTTCCTGGGAGTTACTTGTGCGCAATCCTGTAGCTTTAGTTAAGTTACCAGTAGGATATAGAGAAAAAGAAAAAGTTGAAATTATTCCTCCTGATCAAGTTGCATTGCTCCTGAATATTGCCTATGAATGGGGGCAACGGAAAGTATGGGCCTTGCAATCTTGGGCCTTGATTTCCCTTGCTGTAGGTTCTGGAATGCGTCATGGTGAATTAGCTGGTTTGTTGTGGTCGGATGTTGATTTTGTCAAAAAAGAGATTACCGTCAGTCGTCAGGCTAGTTATTATACCTTAGATGGTGAAACAAAGTTCCATGAGGGTAAGCCTAAAACACGTAGCTCTATTCGTAAAATTTCACTTCCTGATTTTGCAATAGCTGCGTTAGTTATCCATAGAAAAGCGCAATTAGAAAGGCGATTAAAATCTGGTTTAAAGTGGAGTGATCAAGATCTGGTGTTTACCAACTCACGGGGAACTAATCTTACTCCTGCTGGCATTTTACGGCCTTATAGAAAATTGCTAGAGAAGGCTGGCATCCCTGTTACAACAAGACTTCATGTGCTCCGTCATACTGCGGCGTCAATTATGTTGAAATTAAAGATACCTGTAACTACAGTGAGTAGTATTCTCGGTCATTCTAATCCTGCGATTACCTGGGCGGTTTACGCACATACAGTCCCTGGTGATCAAGAGGAGTCAATGATAACGTATAATGAATTCTTAGCACGTTATGGTGTCGGAAATGATGTCAACCGTTCTGTTTGAAGATAAAATGAGCTTGATTTATCGTGTAGGTTAGTGTGTTTTCTGTACACTAACCTTTGCACGGAGTATACCAGACAAATTTCTGAAAAACAAGAGCCAGGGAAGCATCATTCAAGAGCTGAACAATGCAGAACCAACGGAGGGAGCGTATCCGCCAGAACTATATCTGACAAGATCATAAAAATTGGATCGAGCAAACTCCACAGCTTCAGGCAATAGAAGATCCCTGACAGCAAGGCGTGTAAGGGATCTTTCATTAGGAGTGACCAGCTAAATTTGCTCGATAGTAGCTCGATATACTTTAGCTATCTCTTTAGGGCCCATGTGCCATATTTATGTCACAATACATAGTTGAAAAATAGTTCGAGGAAGGGCAGTGAGTATCGATCAAAAAGAAAGCAGCTAAACTATTGAGTCCCTTTAAAAAGGATCAGGTGAGGAGAAAAAATCCTGGAGAATAAGGCAACCAGCACTTTGGGCCCATAGCTCCTGGGTAGCGCGTGTCATGATAACGATATCCAGATCTTTTCCTAGCTGTGAAAATATATGCTGCATGAGCGTCTCTTTCATTGCAGGCATGATCAGGTCAACTGGGAATTCATCGCTTCCGTTGATTAAAATACACTCTGGATTAAATACATTCACCAGACCGGCGATCCCGGCCCCTAAATATGTTCCAGTTAATGTAAACGCCTGGCAGGCCATTTCGTCTCCTTCCAGCGCGCGTTGCGCCAGATCGCACGTCGTAAGACTGGGATCCCATGCAGAAGGATGAAGTTCCTGATAGGTCCGTAAAATACCATGATTAGCTACATATGCCTCATAACATCCCTGGTTGCCACAGCCACAGGTACGACCAAATATGTCAAAGGGAGCATGTCCAAACTCCGCTCCCATCCCTTGCGCCCCACGAAATGGCAGATCATGAATCAAGGCAGCCATACCCAGTCCACGGCCTACGGATATTAACAACAAATCATGATAATCCCGGCCATGACCATACATCTTCTCATAACACAGCAGGCAATCCACATCGTTAGCAACAATTACGGGAAGGCCAAAATGCCGTTGTAATGGTGGTCCCAGCTCCACATTATGCCAGTGCAGAATCCAGGTATCTACCGAACGCCCACTTTGTTGATGGACCGGTCCAAATACCGCACAGCCAATCCCTAAAATCTTCTCGCGCGGCACTGAAATATGTAAGAAAAAAGATTCCATACAATTTATGATAAGTTGCACTGCATGCGCAGCATTGTCATATAAAGTTGTAGCATAAGATTCTTTATAAATAATCTCTCCATGCATGTTTAGAAGTACAATGGTTACTGCATATTCACTCAATTTTATGCCAATAGAGTAGCGCCCATCAGGGTCTATTTCTAATAGTTCTGCCTTGCGCCCACCGGTTGATTTAGCCATACCTTTTTCAACTATTAATTGTTGTTCAAGCAAGGTCATCGTCATACCAAAAATGGTTCCCTGGCTTAACCCCGAGAGACGTTTCAAGTCCGTACGCGAGATAGGCGCATGAATACGAATGAGATTGAGAAGAGTATTCTGATTGATCTTCTGCATTAACTTGCGATCCACAGGTGGTACATTCCTATACACTATATTACATCCTTTGTTGCTAAAAACATCATGCTACCTCGCATCCAGCGCAAAAGACGTGCTATAAAAGCTGCTTCTACAGCGATTATAGCTTCTCATCTTCGCAAAATATCTATCGATATGCTCTGCATGATAGCCATAGAAAGACGTTTACAAATGAGGATAACTGTAAACAACCGTAAGATTTTTTATTGTAGGAACGTACTCGCAAGTCTGCTTGCTTTCTCCTACCTCTGCGTATGGGAAAGAACATACAACAAGAAAAATCGTTATCATACCAACGTACGACGCGACACAGCGCCAGAATGGCAGGTCTGGATATGCAAAAATAGCAGCACTCATAGCCAGGTATCACTTCCTTGTTCACAAACACTTCGTTGTACTAATAATTCTAATGATTAATCATTGACAAAAAAAAGTATAGATGGTATGCTTGCATTTGACAAGTGGCAAATATGTTTATGGAGTCGTTACTTGTTAACTGGTCTAACTCGCATGAAGACGTGCAATTCTCAATAGGCCATGATCATTGAGGGTTTCCCTCGTATGATTGAAAAGGCAGCAGAGAGTAAGAAGATGGCATTATCGCCATCGTGTTCCCTCTGAAAAAGAAAGTAGCCAGGACTTTTCGTCCAATAAAAAGCCATGTTATCCTACATTATATATAAGTAAGATCGCATGCTTTTATTTAATTCCCAGACACCAATACATATGACAATTGCGTCGTAGGGACAGATGGCCTGGATCAATGGAACTTTTCGCTTTTTATTATTTGGACATCATTAGGTAATACATAGCAGTATTACGAGGCAAGGAGAACTCATAATGAGCCAGAATCAATCCTCATCTAATTCATTTACCCGTCGCCGATTTCTTCAATATAGCGGCGGCCTTGCACTCAGTGGTTCACTACTCGCCGCCTGCGCAGGAACTGGAGCTGGAGGTGGTGGTACCGCCAATGGTAACTCTAATCTGCCAAACTTGACCCAGTGGTATCATCAATATGGTGAAAAAGGCACAGAGCAAGCAGTCAGAAGCTATGCAAAAAATTATACCAAGGCGAATGTCACAGTAAAATGGGTAGCCGGCGTCGGCAACGCTTATGGTAACTCAGTCAACACTGCATTGCTGGGTTCAAGTGCACCTGATATTTTCGAGCAATCCGCACTCAGCGTCGACCAGGTCAAACAAGGTCTGCTAGCTCCATTGGATGACATCTTTGCAGCCCATAAAGATGATTTCTTGCCAGCATCCGTCAAACCATTTACCGTGAACGGTCATGTCTATGCAATTAAAATGCTCAATGATCCAACCTTTATCTACTATCGCAAGAGCATGTTCCAGAAAGCGAACATCACCAAAATACCAACCACCATCGATGAGTTAATCGATGCCGCCAAGAAAGTATCTGCAGCCAATAACGTCAAGAGTATTTACATTGGCCCGGATGCTGGTGTCGATGCACTCCATCAAATTGCCATCTGGGCATCTGGTCCCCAGCAAGATCTTCTCTCTGCAGATAACAAAGTCATCTTTAATACCGACCGCGTGGCCAATATGTACCTGAAAATCCATGAGCTCAATGCTACTGGCAATGTCTTGCCAGATGCAACTGACTTCTGGTGGAGCATCAACCCATTCCTCAATGGGAGCGTTGCTATGCAGTGGTGCGGCCTCTGGGCTATGCCTCAGGTAGTAACAGCCTTAAAAGATGATTTTGGTATCTTCCCACTGCCCGGCCTTGACGCGCAGAGCGATCCCGCAACCGTTGACGGCGGCTGGGCCGAAATGGTCTATGCCAAAGGCAAAAATGTGGCGGCAGCTAAAGCTTATGTCGAATCCCTCTGGATCGATAACGCCACAGTTCAGAAAGACTGGAACGTTGCTTACGGTTTCCACATCCCACCTCGCGTCAGCACTTCAGCCCAGACTGATAAGCTGAAAACAGGGCCTGCCGCAGATGCTGTAAACATCTTGAATAAATACGGTCACTCGGCAACGCCTTATTGGAACGCAGCCATGGAAACGTACCTGGAGGATGCCGTGAGTAAGATTCTGAAGGGTGGTGGCACTGCCAGCAATGCCAAAACCCTGCTTGACCAGGCAGCCGAAAAGTGCAACACCGAACTGCAGAAAGAGCTCTAAGTAAACGGAAGCTCCCAATGAGCGAAAAACCTCAAATAACGTAAGAATTCCAATCATTCGCCAGTAAAGGAAGGAATTACTGACCAAATTGGTCAGTAATTCCTTCCATCCCCTTTCTATACCCACTTCGTATGGAATTCAAAAAACTACGACTGTAGGTTTGGGCATCCGTTCGTACCAGAAAAGTACGCAGGAAGCCTCCGTGTGTATAGTGAAAAAAAGGTTGAACCAATGAAGTCCCTGAGTACTCCTTCACAACCCGAGATCATATCTCTGCGTAACGATACAAAAGCAAGTCGGCAGAGAATAAAACAGCAGAATCGCAAAGCTGCGCTGGTCTTCTGGTGTTTTGCCGGGCCCTTAATCCTTGGCCTGACAGTATTTTTCTATATTCCGATTATCTGGGCAGTTGTCCTGAGCTTTGCTAACGCTCGAGCGACACTCACTCCAACCGGTTTTGTCGGTTTTCAAAACTATATAGACATGTTCAAAGATAGCGCATTCACCAGCTCACTGGGAACATTTCTGCTTTTCGCGCTCTTTATCGTGCCGACGACCTTTGCTGCTTCATTAGGCATGGCCTTACTGGTCAATAGTGTCAAAAAAGCACAGGGCTTCTTCCGCTCTGTTTTCTTTTTGCCAACCGCATGTTCTTATGTATTGGCCTCAGCAGTCTGGAGAATGGGCATCTTCTCAGGTACCGATTCAGGACTGGCCAATACTGTCCTCCATCTCTTTCATCTGAATTCCTTTGACTGGATCACCACTCCCACCCCTCCCTGGTTCTGGTTAGTATTGGTAACCGTGCGGCTGTGGCTACAGGTTGGCATCTATATGATTATCTTCGTTGCAGGGCTACAGGAAATTCCGCGCGAGCTCTACGAAGCATCCTATGTCGATGGCGCTAAAAAAGGTTGGGAAACCTTCCGCGCTATTACCTTCCCACTTCTGCGCAACGCATCTATTTCCGTCTTACTGCTCAATATCATCGCAGCCTTCCAGGCATTTGACGAATTTTATAACATCATGTTTGGTGGTAACCTCAGCCTGGCCCGCCCACCCCTGGTTTATATCTATCAGGTCGCCATGTTCAATCAGGACTTTGGCCATGGCAGTGCTGGAGCACTGATACTGACGATTATCATTATCGCATTCACCTTGTTACAAGGACGTTTCCTGGGCTTTGGTAAAAAAGATTAAGCAGCCACGATGGCCGTGATCAATGGCTTTTACCATCTGTTTCAAAACTAACCAGTATGCACATAGATAAAAAAGGAATGATGTTATGGCAACCCTTGTTTCACAATCAATGCGACCACGCCCGCACAAACCAAAATTAACCACAGGCAAAGTAGTAAGTGCTATCCTACGCTATGGGACACTGATCATCATGGCTCTCTTTTTCTTGCTGCCTTTCTATCTGATGGTTCGAAATGGTCTGGCTACGGAGATGGATATTTCCTCTCCACAGTGGTCGTTCTTTCCTGGTTCACTCCATTTTGAAAACATCACAGAACTATTCAGCGATCCCGATGTTCCATTTGTCGATGGTATGATCAATTCTACGCTGGTCGCTGTCTTACAAACAACGGGACAAATTCTCGTCTGCATGTTAGCAGGATACGGTCTGGCTCGCATTCCCTACCGCTGGTCCAATACTATTTTCTATTCAGTATTGCTCACCTTGATGATCCCATTTGCGGTCATTTTCGTCCCGGTCTATGTGATTGTTTCCTCTTTCCAGTGGGTCAACACCCTACAGGGTCTGGTTGTACCTGGCATTTTCAGTGGCTTTACAACCTTCCTTTTCCGCCAGTTCTTCCTGAGCTTCCCTCACGAACTAGAAGAGGCCGGACGCGTGGATGGTTTAGGCTACTGGGGTATTTTCTGGCGCATCGTGGTTCCCAACTCAGGTGGCATTATTTCTGCCCTGAGCGTAATTACCTTTATTGCTGCCTGGAATGCTTTCCTCTGGCCTCTAGCCGTTGGACAAGACTCATCTGCCTATACTATCCAGGTTGTGATTTCAGCATTCATGAACTCACAAAATGTCAATATGCATGAGCTCTTCCTGAGTACAGCGATTGCTATTCTTCCACTGGTGGTCATCTTCTTCATCTTGCAACGCTTTATCGTTGAAGGTTACAAACAAAGCGGCTTAAAAGGCTAATCTCCCCATGCATTCTTCTCTCAAACAAAAGCGACCAGGTTCCCTTACTAAGGGAACCGGTCGCTTTTGTTTATACATACATAAAGCAGCACCTGCAAAAAAATAGGTTACTCGCCAATCACTTTAACCAGCATACGCTTATCACGTTGCCCATCAAACTCAACATAGAAAATACGCTGCCATGGACCAAAATCTATCTCACCTTTGGTGATGGGAACAATCACTTGATGATGCATAAGCAGATTCTTCAGGTGCGCGTCACCATTATCTTCCCCGGTCCGATGGTGCTTATAATTGGGATTTTCCGGTGCAACCTTTTCAGCCCACTCCATAATATCTTGCCAGAGCCCTGGCTCTTCATCATTGACAATCACTGAGGCAGTGATATGCATCGCTGATACCAGAGCAAAGCCTTCCTGCACACCACTTTCAGCGATAATCTGCTCAACACGATCTGTGATGGGGACAATTTCTTTACGCTTTTGCGTATGGAAGGTCAGATAGACGGTATGGGATTTCATGGGCTTATCCTTCTCTTTTTCTAGTAATACAATGTTTTGGTATTACTGACAATATAGTAGTCACAAAGCTCTCATTTACTACAACCCATTTTACGGCTACATTATCAATGCATCAGTAAACCGAAATAAATACACAATATATAGATCTTGAATACTGTTTTTTTAGCCCACCTGCGGGACCGGACCAGGCGAGCGTTGGCGGGCTAGCAAACGGCGGATAAGTTTTTCAAGCTCTACGACGACAAAGATGATTAATCCAACGCCCACAATACGCAACCAATCATCTCCGCGTATGGGTTGGATACGGAGAACATATTGAGTAGGCCCAAAGTAGAGTGCTCCAAAATGGAGCAGAAAGGCGATAATTGTAGAGAGCAACAGGTAAGGATTGCCTAAAAACTTGAGCTGGAAGACGGACTTTTTCTCAGAGCGAGCGTTAAAGGATTGAAAAGCGTTACAAAAGACCAACGTTGTCAATGCAATAGTCTGCGCATATTCCAGCGAGACCCCACGCGCTAACGTGTATCTGAACATAAAGAGCGCCCCGGCCGCCATTATGATACCAGTCAGGATAGAGCGTTGCCAGAGTGTCCTGGAGAGAAGTCCTTCACTACGCGGACGTGGAGAACGCCTCAATTCATCACCTTCTGCTGGCTCCAGAGCTAAAGAGATATCCTGTACGCTATTCGTGACCAGATTCATCCAGAGCAACTGGGCAGGCACCATTAAGAGTGGATCTCGCAAGGCGGTATTCGCAATAATAGCAATCAGGGTTGCAATGCCTGTGGATATAAGAAAGAAAGTAGCTTTACGCAAATTGGCAAATGTTACACGCCCTTCCTTGATTGCTCCGACAATAGTTACAAAGTTATCATCGGTCAGAATCATATCGGAGGCATCTCGCGCCACATCGGTGCCTGCCTGTCCCATTGCAACCCCGATTGAAGCAGCTTTAAGCGCCGGCGCATCATTTACTCCATCACCCGTTACGGCCACCACTTCACCGCTTGCCTGCAATTCTTGTACAATACGCAATTTATCTGCGGGCGAAACCCGTGCAAAGACAGCTGTATGTGGCAATTGCTCACGCAACGTCTGATCATCCATACGGGACAATTGCACGCCTGTGATCGCAGGTGTATAGGCATCCGCCAGGCCGAGCCGCCGCCCAATTGCACTGGCGGTCAGAGGATGATCACCGGTAATCATCTTGACGGCGATACCAGCCTGTCCACATGCTTCTATGGCTTCGCGCACGCCCGCACGGGGAGGATCAACCATACTCTGCAAGCCCACCAGAGTAAGCTCTTGAGGTTCAGGTAAAATTTTTGATGTCACCTGTCGGTCAGGCAGGATACGATACGCCATCGCCAGCACACGCAGGCCACGGGAGGCCATCTCTTCGTTGGCTGCCCTGACTTGCGCCATATCAACTGGTACAACACCTTGCGACCCCTGCATCGTTGTAGAGGATGCCAGTATGCGATCTGTCGCACCCTTCACAAACAATACCTGCTCATCTCCAAACAGGCGCAAGGTCTGGGAATAGCGCAAGTCAGGCTCATAGGGAGTTTCAGCCAGAATGGGAGTCATATGCTCGGAATCAGGAGTAGTAACGCCTGCATTGCGCGCGGCTACCAGTAACGCGATATCGGTTGGATCACCTTCGGTCTTCTGCTCTCCATCTCCATCATAGACCTTTGCTTCATTAGTAAGAGCACCCACAGCAAGCGTTAGATCCATTGGAGAGGCATACTGCAACGTACCCAGTGGATGCGCAGCCCGTGGCAATGCCTGTATCTGCCGCGTGCCACCGGGAGTCCACACCTCCTCAACCGTCATACGATTCTGGGTCAAAGTGCCTGTCTTATCCGAACAGATGATGGTGGCGGAACCGAGCGTCTCAGCGGCGGCAGGATGGCGTACAATCGCATGATGCTTGCTCATGCGAGCAATGCCACGGGAAAGAGATACGGTAAAAATAATTGGCAGAGCTTCAGGTACTACGGCTACAGCTAATCCAACTACAATCAAAAACATCGCCTGCATGGCCTTCCCTTGCAGAATACCCAGTAGAAATATCAACACACTCGCGATCCCCACTACAATCCCAATACCGCGCTCGAGTTGATGCATTTTCTGCTGCAACAGAGTGCCCTCTTTAGGAATATGCATCATATCACTGATCGCGCCTAACTCTGTCTTCTCGCCAGTTGCCACTACAATCCCTTTACCACGACCACTCGACACCACAGATCCCGTATAAGCCATACATCTGCGATCAGCCACCGTAGCCGAAGGCTCTACTAACTCCAGATGCTTCCCCACAGGCACCGACTCTCCAGTTAGCAAGGACTCATCAATCTGCAACGACTTCTCAGCCAGCAAACGCAAATCTGCAGGGACGCGAGCGCCTGATTCCAACAAAACAATATCACCTGGCACAAGTTCACGGCTGTCGACTTGCCCCTCAAAACCATCTCGCAACACGCGCGTTGTAGGCACCATCAAACTCTTTAGAGACTCCACCGACGCAGCCGCCTTCATCTCCTGGACAAATCCAATCAGCGCATTCAGCAACAGAACAAATAATATTACGCTGGCATCAATATAATCTTGCAGAAGAATCGTGACAAAGGTACTTAACAACAAAATATAGATTAAAGGACTCTGAAATTGCCGCAGGAATACCAACACTGGATGTACTTTATCAACCGCTTCCAACTCATTCAGGCCATAGGACTGTAATCTTCGTTCTGCCTCCCGGGTCGTCAAACCGTGGACAGTCGCATGCAGCTGCCGCAATACGGTATCAATATGAAAGGCATGCCAGAGAGGCGCATGCTGACCCTGCTGCTCAGGAAAAACAGGATTGGATTGATCCATCGTGCTCATAAGCCATCTTTTTCAATCGCGTAAAGGACAACAATAACCAGGGAAGTGCTCTCTTATACCATCCTTCACGTTTGTCAGTCGGCTCATGAGACAGTTATCTCCATCACCATTGGAATAAAAAGGCACTCATTTTGATGAACATGAGTGCCTTTTGTTTACGTGATATTCAATTACAAAAAGAAGCCCTAAAAAGCTGAAACAAAAGTCTAATGCGAATAGAGTGGTCGTAGTTCTCCACCATGGCGACTACAAGCTCCACTCACACCACCTGAATGAGAATATGTGCCATCATAGCATTCATCCACATACCCATTCGTATGCTCCCAGAAACTGGCAATACAGTTAAAGTACGAACAGATGTTGGCGGGAGGATTATAAATCAGATTCCCTGGATTAAAATCATAACCCCATGGGTTGCCATTGACACCTGTAACCACAGGCGGTTGGGTTGGCGCGGGAGGCTGCGGTGCTGGCGGTTGGGTTGGCTGTGGTTGAGGAGCCGGCGGCTGGGTCGGCTGTATTTGCTGGATCTGCGGTTGCGGTGTAGGCGTTGGAGGTATCGGCGTCACCGTTGGCCTGGGGGTTGGCGTCACTGTTGGTCGAGGCCTGGGTGTCGCCGTTGGTTTAGGTCTGGAGATTGAGGTTGGAAGCGGCTTGATGATCTTTTTTGTACTCGAAGAACTACTCGCATTTACAATCAGACTTGTTTGACCTGTGGTTGTGCGGCTGACAGGTGCTGTAGCCCCTACTGCAATGATAAAGATAAAGAGTGTGATCAATATACCTGTAATGACACTGATTGGAGCACGTCGGGAAGCTTTCTTAATAGGAAAGATAACAGGTAAACTCTTTGCCTGTTGATAAGCACGATAAGCTCTAAATAAATATATTCCAGGTAAAAACAAGTAAAGTCCCAGTAAAAGCATCGCCAGGACAATTCTTAATCCTATATTAATTCTTCTCCACTTGATCAATCCATACAAATTTACAAATCCACGATGGTCAATCAATAAAAGACAGATGATTAACCCCCAGATAATGCTATATCCAAAGGCGCCTAGCAGTGGAGCACTGGTTGCTACGGCTCCCCATAAAATGAAAACCCAGGCCAGCACATAAGGAATGATTAACCATAAAAGCAGTTTTCGGGAATAGCGATATGGTTCGCGCGGTTGCTTATTTGTCGGCAGATAAGGAGGTGGTGGTGGAATCATTTGTCCGGGAACCGTCTGAGAATCATACAAGGTGGTATCATCAGGGTTATTATACATACATTCATTCTCCATATAATACATATAAATTTAAGTTCATGCATTTAGTTAAACGTGTATATATAAAGTTAGTAACGCATGTATAGATGGTATTGTTTGACATGAAGTAGTAGCATAGAGATAAACGGGATCATTGTGTTGATATTCAATTATCACCTTGCTCTTATGCTGTAGCAAGATAGGGTAATCTTCACCAGGTTTTGTCCTGCATGTAGGGCATTGCGTGTGTATTACTGTCAAAAAAACACCTGCGTCCTCCCAACAGAAGGAAGGCGCAGGTAAGAAAGCTAGTTTGCTTTTTGTTTATCCATCAGGCGCTTCAATACACCCAGGAGGGCAATGGTGCCAAACCAGGCTCCCGTAATGAGCCATGAACGTTTCTTCGCTTGCTTATCATTCATTCTGAAGCTCCTCGTTCGTATTCGCAAGATCATGAGATGTAATCTGCCTGCCAAGCGTATTCATGAGCAGTATGTTGCGTTCTGCCAATATTTGGTGCGGCATATATGCATAGAGTGGACTTTGCATGGCTGCCCGTTGTTGTTCAATCTGCTCAGGCAAGTGCCCATAGCGTTGACAGGCAGCGTGTACAGATTTCGTCAGTTCCTGTGGGGATAATGAGAAGATGGCATCTAGCATCAAAAGCAAGTTCATGCTGCGATTCAGCATTACCCGCTGACCATGGACAAGTCGCTGAACCGGGCCGTTCTCTCCTTGCTGCGTGCGTGCCTCTTGCATACGGCGTGTGATTTCCACCAAAGACAACATATCCAGTTTATGTGTCAGAAAATCAACCACAGAGGCCGTATCTCCATTTATCTGCCAGTGTTGTAAGAGATCCAGGCATCGTTGTCCAGCATACTCTTTCACTGTCTTCGAGATGCTTAAAAGACTGGTCCGGCATTCTTCCATCCATAAGGCATGCAGATAGCGCACGACATCTGCGACCGTTAAGGTAGCAAAGCGTTGCTGTCCCTGCACCTGCTCGGCAAAAAGAAATAGCTGCTCGAATTCAGGTTGGAGTTGCTCAAAAATCTCCAATTTCTGGGCCACAAGTGGAGGAAATGGGGTATGCGTCTCCATCATAGTTAATCCTTTCATCTAGCTCATGTATAACGCTCACGATAAATAGCAGAGATCGGATGGTTGGAAATACTTGACATGTCTGAATAAAAACTTCATATACAGCACGTTTCAAAGTGGAGGCAAAGAGACAGGTAAGGATCAGACGTGCTGTTCCATACAAACGAAGAAGCACGCCTTTTTTAGAAAGACGTGCTTCTTCGTTTGTATTTGCTTAGATGCTAGTCAATAGCAATCTGACCTTCGGTGACCTGGCCCTGAGGATTGATTTTAAACACACGGGCATAGGGTGGCTCTGGATGAAGTCGGTGTGAGAAAATAATGTATACATAGCCGCTACGTTTGGCCCAGTCGATATCACGGGCGGAAGGATAGGCCTCGGTGATAGGATGTGAATGATAATAGATCATATCACCATCGTACTCATCGATGTCATTATAAATACGTACGATATCGACCTCGCTGATGATCGAGAAATCATCAGGATGCTCAGCGGCGTTAGCCGTCGGATAATTCTTGATGACGCGCTCATCAAGGCTTCCCAACGCCCCACAGGTCTCATTGGGATATCCTGCGCTCACATGTGCAACCATCTCTTGATAGATGCTCGCAGGGATATGAATGACAAAACTTGCTTCAACTACCATACTACTTTTGCCTCAAATGCATCAGCGATCTGTTCAACATCGCGTGTCCAGAGATCCTCGCTGAGATATTTCCATCCGCCATCAGCCAGCAGGGTAACAATTTTGCCATGCTCCATACTCTCAGCTACACGCAAAGCAGCATGTAAAGCAGCACCGCACGATGGACCAGAAAAGATACCTTCTTGATCCTTTAGCTGGCGCGTACGGCGGATTGATTCAATACTGGGCACCAATATCTTTGCATCCAACACTGAGCGATCCAATACTGGAGGAACAAAGCCATCCTCCAGGCTACGCAGTCCCTGAACGGCATCTCCCTGCAAGGGTTCAGCAGCCACGATTTTGATGGCAGAATTATATTCTTTTAAGCGTCGACCCGTCCCGGTCAAAGTACCACCAGTACCAAGGCCAGCGACAAAAACATCAACATCAGGCAAGTCCTGAATAATCTCTAGCGCGGTACCTTCGTAATGAGCCTGTGGATTGGCCAGGTTACCATACTGATAGAGCATCACATAGCGGTCGTCCTGTTGCGCTAACTCTTTCGCAAGTTTGACTGCTCCATTACTCCCCAGGCTCCCATCGGAATTGATAATCGTTGCGCCATACAACTCAAGCATCTTTCGACGCTCACTGGTCACATTATCGGGCATCACTGCGACAAACTGATAGCCCTTCACACGGGCAATCATCGCCAGAGCAATACCAGTATTGCCACTTGTTGGTTCCAATAGAATAGAGCCCGGTTGCAATCTTCCACGCGCCTCCGCCTCCTCAATCATCTTCTTCGCCACACGGTCTTTGACGCTCCCGGTGGGATTGTTCCCTTCGAGCTTGGCATAGATCTTTACCCCTGGTCGAGGGCTGAAGCTCTTCAGCTCAACAAGCGGCGTATTTCCAATCGTTTCCAATAAGCTGCCATAGCGCATACAAATTCTCCTAACGCCCGCCTGCCATAGCAGGTAAGAGTGTTACAGTGGCACTCTCACTGACAGGCGTCTCTAAGCCCTGCAGATAGCGCACATCCTGATCATCAACATAGACATTGACAAAACGACTTAGCTCTTGCTCCGGCTGAATCTGCTCTTTTAAAGAGGGATAGCTCTGATACAGATTGGTCAACAATGCGCCCAGCGTGTCACCCTGCGCGTTGACAATTTTAGAACCGCCCGCGAACGAACGTAAGACTGGAGCTAAACGAACCTTGGCCATAACTCTATTCCTCCACTTATATCGTGTTCATATCAATCAATATGACGCTAACCGACCCGGGTCAGCGCCATAGATACAATGCCAGTTCCTGCTATCTAACAGAAGCCGCTCAGGCCGGAATGGCACAGACATCGGCATAGGTAGGTAGATCCTCAGGATGACCATGCTCGCCACAAGCCGGACAATTGGGATCGCGGAAGAGACGCAGTTCATTGAACTCGCCAGAGAGAGCATCATACGTCAACAAGCGACCAACCAGAGGCTCGCCAATGCCCAACAGGACTTTGATCGCCTCGGTGGCCTGCAAGAGACCAATAATCCCCGGTAAAACACCCAGGACGCCCGCCTCAGCACAACTGGGGGCCAGCGCAGGAGGTGGTGGCGATGGATAGAGGCAGCGATAACACGGGCCCTGATAAGGCTGAAAGACGGTTACCTGTCCCTCAAAGCGGAAGACGCTACCATGCACAACTGGCTTGTTATAGATAAGAGCAGCATCGTTAAGTAGATAACGGGTTGGGAAGTTATCAGTCCCATCGATGATCAGATCATATTCGGAGACCAGTTGCTTTACATTTGTCTCATCCAGACGCTCAATATACGTGTTCACTTTGACATCTGGATTGAGGGCCGTCAAGGTAATGCGTGCCGACTCGGCTTTATACTGCCCAATCCGCTCAGTATTATGCAAAACCTGACGCTGTAAGTTACTATCATCAACCACATCAGCATCAATAATGCCGATTGTTCCAACGCCTGCGGCAGCCAGATAAAGCGCGGCGGGAGAACCCAGACCACCAGCACCAATAAAGAGTACCTTGGAGTCCAAAAGTTTCAACTGCCCCTGCTCGCCAACCTCAGGAACCAGCAGATGACGGCTATAGCGCTTCGATTGTGCCTCGTTTAGAATACGGGGCAATTGAAAATCGAGCCCACTCCCTTTCCATTGTCCAAAGCCGCCAGCCATAGATACCACATCATCGTAGCCCATTTGCTGCAATGTATTCGCTGCCATGAGTGAGCGCACCCCGCCAGCACAATAGAGAATTACGCGCTTTGATTTATCTGGAACCGTCTCTTCAATCTGCGATTCAAGATGTCCACGCGGCACATGAATCGCACCAGGAATGTACCCTTCATTCCATTCAGTCTTCTCACGCACATCTACCAGAGTGAAGTCCGAATCATTTTGCTTACGCTGCTTCAGAGCTTCATTTACCTGTGCCGAAGACCACTCAGGTACATGCTGTCGTGCTTGCCGCAATATTTCGCGAAAAGCCTCACCCATGTTTCTTCACCTCAATGTTGACTATGTATATCAAATTTGTTGTAAACCAACTAACCAAAGAGTATCATGTACTTTTTTTTCTTGTCAAGGGAACTGAGCAAAACCATCCTTTACAACCACCGTTAGCACCGTGGCACGTTTTCTCAAGGATACCGTCTTGTCAATCATACAAACAGCGTACCCTACTGAATTATTCCAAAAGGGCTGGATCAGATAATAAAAAGCGAGGCCTACCATTCAACTCTTGTCAGAGGTGGTAGGCCTGTTGCGCCGATATTAAAAACTTCAGCTTTCATGGGCTAATTCTTGCAGTGTCAGGCTCAGGATATGGTCTGCTTCCAATTTTTCTAACGTCTGCCATGCCAGCAATCCTGTCATCCTATGGAAAGTCGTGCTATTCAATTCCTCAACGAGAGGAGACAGATAAGGCTTTAAGCGCCCATAGCGTTGATAGAGTTGGTGAAACACATAGCCAGCCGTCTCAGCCAGCCATGGCGATGGTTCTTTCGCCATTAACGCCTGCAAAATAGGCTTAACACACCTGGGGCCAAAGGGAGGAAGGTTCTTGGCCGCCATCCAGGCCACTCCATGATCGGTATCATTTAAGGCCTGTGCCAGGGTTGGAAGTGCCCGCTCATCGTTAATTTCACCCAGGGCACGAATGCAATACCAGCGAATCCAGGCTGAATTATGAGTGCTGGCTTCGATAATACCTGGCACGGCAACGCTTCCCAACTGAACTAATGAATGGAAGATTAAGGACCCCATGTGCTCATCGGCACGTGGAAATGCTCCCAACAGAGGAGCTACTGCCTCAGGATCACCCGTATAACCCAACGCTTTCGCCGCCTGCATCCGCACCGCTGTGATTGGATCTCGCAAGGCCGCGATCAAATCTGGCACAACCGAACGCTTACCCACCTGACCTAGAATATAAGCGGCATTGGCACGCATCAAAGGGCGATAATCATGCAATCCAGCTAAGAGCACTCGCTGCGCTCGATCACTATCCATACCAGCTCCAGGCATAAACAAGGTCCGTAAGCGTGTACGTGTATAGGCAGAGCGCAACGGCAGTGGTACGACAAAGGGCTTCTGAGCCCATGTGCCTAGCGCGATAAACTCAAGCAAATGCTCTGCCAGGCGATCATCATCCATCGAAGAAACAGCAACCACAGCCCGAGGATCATTCTTTAAAATCCAAATCATAAAGCGCCAGGCCGCACCACGATGTCCATCCGCCGCCTGATGAGCCAACTCCTGTGGTGGCGTTTCTCCAATAGGGGGTGTCTCAACTGCAGAGGATGGTGGTGGTGAAGTCGGAGGCAGTTCCAACGGCATATCCTGGAAACGCTGCGCAGAAGGATCTGTATTAGACATCATTGTTACACCTCACAAAGGTTGCGCTTTTAAAATCAACACACTCGATAAAGTAGAGAAGAGGCGTAAAGTAAACTCCTTAAAGGAGATTAAAAATGCACATGGGTAGGAAAGAATATTGAAAGAGACAATATAAAAGTATATCACATAGCAAGAAAACAGTGTTGATACTAACCTGGAGCATTACCATGGAAGCGCTGCTTATCCATAGACAAGCAGCGCTATAGGTATTTCTTGAGCTTGTTGCTACGGCATCAGGATATTCAGTATTAGCTCTGCTGGGATGTGACAAAGTGCGGCACAACAGCGTTCACAAAATGCTTCAACGACTCTACATCCAGAATGCGGAACATAAAATGAGAGACGCCGATGGCTTGAAATTGCTCAAGCTCCCGCATGACCTCAGCTGCGCTACCCGCGATAAAGTGCTTATTGGGATTGCGCTTCACCTGCTCTGGCTGTTCCGAGACGCTGAGGGTGCTCAGATAGGAAAGCTTAATTTCTGAAGGATCACGTCCTACGCGTTCACAATGCTGCTTGAGGATCGACAGCTTACGCCCATATTCCTCAACAGTACACGAATTAAAATTCCACCAATCGGCATAGCGTGCCACAATCGCCAGAGTTCGTTGTTCTCCACCACCACCAACCACCAGGGGAATAACCGTTTCAGGGCGAGGTGCACAATAAGCCTCATGCACCTGGTAATGCTGGCCCTCAAAGGTTGCAGGCTGTGTACCCCACATGGCCCGCAAGACATGAATTGTTTCTTCTAGCTGCTCCATCCGTATCCTGGTAGAGGGGAAAGGATAATTATAGGCATGGTATTCATCCTCTTTCCATCCAGCACCCAGACCCAGTATCAAACGCCCGCGGGTTAAAAATTGAAGATTCGCCGCCATCTTCGCCAGTAATGCGGGATTGCGATACGACTGTGACAGCACCATCGAACCAACGTTAAACTGTGGATATTGTGCCGCCAGATAACTCAAGGTCGTCAGGCACTCCAATTCATCCGTCGCCCCGACCTGCAAATGATCTTCCAACCAGAGCGTACTGAAACCAGCCGTCAGGGCATCAATACACTGGTGATTAAAATCCAACACCGTCTGCAAAGGGTGTCCGGGATCATTCTGTCGCAACATCAGACCAAATTCAACAGCAGCCAAGGGTATAACCTCCCAATTTCTTGAATATATGCAGGTATGCTGATGCATATTTTACATAACATGACAATTCAGCATAACACACAATCAAGGAGGCGGGGAAAGTTATAGTCGGCAAGAAAGAAGGAATAAGGGGGCTTTACCAGGAAGAAAATGCATTTCTTCCTGGTCACACCATGAAATTCAACGAGAACGAGCCACCACGAGCGAAGATATCCTCCACTCCTAAGAAGGATGCTTTTCTTTCGCCTTTTCATCGCCCTCCAGCACAATCCGAGGCAGGCGAGGTTCAGTTTCTCGCTCATCATGCTCCTGTAGTGCCTGCAGAGTTTGTCGATAGGCATGAATAAAATCAAATAATCCCAACGTTTCATCGGGGGTTAAATCAAAATTAATACCCGATGAGTGCCTGAGAACTAAGCCGGATTCTTCCATACGAGCACGATAGCGCCCGACGATAGCATCCATAGTTGGCTCCTTCCCTGTAAAGAATAGTCAAGCTCACGACATGACAATAAAATAGTTCTCTTAGGGAGTGTGATCTCGCTATAACCTTCATTCTATGTCTTTACCTGTTACGCGTCAACAGACAAGCGTCTTTTAGAAAAACACATCCCATAGGAACATCTCTTATAAAGATACGAACGTCCCCCCTCTCTCGTTCCCAATCCAGCAACAAGCATCCAAAATAATCCACTAATTATTCAAACACTAGCATTACAAAAAACGACTTGAATCAACGCTATTCTGACACATCACGCGCCAGAGTAATTAGATAATCGGCCAATCCATTCCCGCTGCTTCGTAGATAGCTTCGATAGTTGTAAGATTTTCCAGTGTCTCATTTAAAGACAATTGTGGATCTTGCCGGGTACGGATACATTGTGCGAAGTGTTCCACCTCTAACTGATATTGATCAACTCCAGTAAAGCTCTGTTCAGTCATCTGTCCATCCTTCATTATGAAGGCGGTCATATCATAATTCCCGGGCGTAAAAGGCACTGGCAACGTAATGCTACCAGCATCACCAACGATCTCAGCCCCCTGGCGGGAAGGCAAACCTAAACTGGTATCAAGTATCCCAAAACAGCCGTCACCATAATCAAGCACCGCATTAGTGGTCTGATCAACGCTGGTTGGACTGGATGTATGGACCCGCGCTGCGACCGACTGAGGCGCATGACCATAAATAGCACGGAACAGATTCACTGGATAACATCCCACGTCCATTAATGCCCCACCAGCAAGCTCTGCCTGCAAACGAATATTTTCAGGATGGGAACGGATATCAAAGGAAAACGAGGCCCGTACCAGGCGCACAGTTCCAATCGCACCTGCTCGTACCTGCTCCAACGCCCAGATGATTTGCGGATGAAAGCGATACATAAACGCCTCCATCAATAAGATCTGCTGAGCTTGCGCGACAGCAACCATCTCTTCCGCTTCCTCACGCGTTGGTGCCAACGGCTTCTCGCATAAGACATGCTTGCCAGCCTGAAGCGCTTTCAGCGTCCACTCAGCGTGCAAGCTATTGGGTAGAGGAATGTAAACAGCCTCTATCTCAGGGTCCTCAAGAATAGCCTCATAACTATTATAAATACGAACATTAGAGGCAAATGAATATACTTCTGCCGCATGCTGCTTATCGCGACTTCCCACAGCCATCAGTCGGCCATTGGCTGATGCTCGGATAGCTGGTGCGACGCCTCGCACACCAATATTGGCTGCGCTGATAATTCCCCAGCGCACGGGATCTTTTCTCACTAAAATTCTGGGTTGCATACTATCGAGATCCTTTCCGTCAAACTCACATAGATTATAGCGAAAAAAATCACATCATTGCATACAAGCAAAACCTTCCTTGCTTCCAACTTGGATTACAACACCACAACCACTATAGTTATAGACAAATCAGGCGGATAGAGTCTAATCATTCTCTCCAGAGAGAAAAGGGAACAGAAGAAATGAACATCCATGAACATGTCGGGGGCATGAACGAAAAGGGAAAAAGCCCTATTACAAATGAAATGTCATTAGACATGGCGCAACCTGTTATTGGACAAGAAATGCCAATGGAGATTGACACTCTAGAGCAGGTAGAAAATCACATTGCCAGCCAACGTTTGATGCAACCCAACGTTCATTAGAAGGCAGTACACGACTCGCATCATTAATTTACAATGTTCGCCTTCCAGATCAAGATATGCGTACAGCTCTGTATTCAGGCGCATCACGTCAAATAAAAGATGCCAAAGATGCGCTTTTCTCTATATCTGCGATACAGGATTATTTACATGCCGCTGAAGTCTACACGGTTTTGGCAGAACGCACTCCAGGTCTAGGAGATGCCCTCGCAGAACTGGTGTCAATGTTTGAAAAAATGAAATGAAGGTAGATGCCAAATTCGGTAAGTTTGAAGATATCAATATTCCTAATTAAAGCGCGGATAAACCATATTACCAGTAAACATCCCTTGCCAATTAATGCGTCAGGTGCGTACAATCAAAACGGATGGAATAAAACCATCATAAAAAACAGAACAATATTGTTATATCAATTGTAGAAGAAAGGATATCTATCCGTGACACAACAGTCAACGTCCCCTATAAAAGTAGGTGTTCAACTGCATCCGCAACACACAACGTATAAAGACTTTGCGGATGCGGTACGCCGGGTCGAAGACCTGGGTGTTGATAGTATCTGGAACTGGGATCACTTTTTCCCACTCTATGGAGATCCGCAGGGTAATCATTTCGAGGGCTGGACACTGCTGACCGCCATGGCTACGTTAACCACACGTGCCCAGATCGGTTGTCTGGTAACCTGCAACACCTATCGCAATCCCGCCTTACTGGCTGATATGGCAAAAACAGTTGATCACATTAGCGATGGTCGCCTGATCCTGGGTATTGGTGCAGGCTGGTTTGAGCGTGATTATACAGAATATGGCTATGAGTTTGGCACTGCCGGTAGCCGCCTGGCAGCGCTGGAAGAGTCGCTGGTTGTCATCAAGAAGCGTTGGGAAATTGATGTGCCGAAGCCAGTGCATGGCACGGTGCCGATCTTAATCGGTGGCGGCGGTGAAAAGAAGACCCTACGCCTTACCGCCAAGTATGCTGATATGTGGCATGGCTTTGGGGATGTCGAAACTTTCAAGCATAAAATGCAGGTACTCGATGAGTGGTGTGCCAAAGAAGGTCGCAATCCTAAAGATATTACACGCACCATCGACACCAAAGCGGATGATAGCGATGAGAAACGCAATGCTCTGATCCAGGCCGGTGCCAGCCAACTGATTCTTGGCGTAGGTGCCCCATGGGATTTCAAGGCCATCGAGAACCTCGTACGCTGGCGTGATTCCCATAAATAGTTTTTGACAAAGTGTTTGATTCCCGCTCCCATCGGGATCTTAATGCTCACCTGCTGGCAGGCGCGCATGCGCCTGCGTCCTTTTTAGTGTGTGGTGCAGGAAAGGTGCTGTGCACCTTTCCTGC
>NZ_BIXY01000019.1 GCF_008326305.1 Dictyobacter arantiisoli
AATTGGTCACTGACTTCCCACGGTTTGGTTCGGGCCATCTTGGTTTCTCCTTTGCTTGGGGGATTCGTGTTCCTTTCCTTGTTCTTGATTCTATCATCTCCTTCCACGTTTTCGGATAAGTTCATAGGGGTCCTGAACCCCAAAATCTGTCAGTAGCGCAACTGCAGGATGTGTGGCAGCATCCAAATTAACCACAGTACTATAGTCCTCTCGTAAACGTCAAAAAAACTGTTTATAGCATATACTCAAACATACAGAATGATCTAACAGAGCCGAGGATGCGTCAATAGTCACGTATCCCGCCCGATAATTAGGACATTACAAAAGATGTATGCTATACTAGCCCCGAATACAGACACGGCGCTGGACGCGGCACAGCAAGACCAGGGCAGCAAGGTACACAGAACTAATATCACCACAGAGACATTAGGACGTCAACTTCTTCCACCAGAATGTCTGGTGAATAACCAATGTACTTTCTCCTCGCACGTGTGTTTCCGACTGTGCCTGTAGGGAAGGGGTATACGCACAGGAGGCTTTGATGGACAAAGGCGTAAGGTCAAACAAGCACGTAATCACATTTACCCCTGTAAACTCGGTTATCAAGCGAGACACAACTGGAGTCATACAGGTATGAATATAAGTACAGGTGGACCACATATTCTTCTCTTTGAACGCGATCAGCAGTTTGCTACGCTGCTAGCCAGTGAATTGCAGTTAGCTGGCTACACAAACCATACAGCCCGTACCGCTGTTGAGGTGTTTGATGCAATCGCACGTAATCCTATCCGACTGGTCCTGGTAAATCTCGCGCAGGCAGCCGCCGCACGCCGCGAGTTTTGGGTTGCCTTAGATGCACAGCGCCGAGACCGAAAAGTTCAGGCGTTGACATTTCTGTGCAGTAATCTCGCTGGCTATGGTCCCCGCGATGTCGAAGACCATTCCCCAAACACCAATGTCGATATGGAAATTGATGGCATGCTCGGCTTGATGAGTCTGGTGGATGCGGTGCGTGCCCGCGTGCCCAATGGCGCAATTGAGGCTGCCGCCCATACCTTGCCACGTTTGCCACGCTTTAACTCATCATCGTCCTCTTCTCTGTCATCACAGCCTTTTTTTACTAGCAGTACCAACCATACCTCCGGCAATAACACACACAATACCGGAAATACCAATGGATTGGTCTTCAATGCCTCCCCTGCCCGAGAGGATAGTTCGTCAACGCATACACCCGGCCCCGACATGTTGCCCCATACCCCATCGAGCGATACCTTTGCATCACAACAGGCTGCCATGCCATCCATGAACAATCAAAATCCTATGCCTTCACCGGCCACTGGATTACCTGGCTCCAATCAACCTTCATACAGCGAGAAGATCCGTGCTGTCCTCTATCCAAATCAACGTACATGGAGCGCACAGGATTCAGGCAATCAGCTTCAGACGTCAGATTTTAAAGAGAGAACCGAAGCAACACTGGCACAGCCAACACAACAACCCGAACAAACCTTCACGGCGAATAATGACTCCACTGTCTTACAACGTCTTGCCAGCGGACAATTAAGTTATGATGGTCCCAACGAATCGGGTCTGGCCCAACTATCACGCATGGCTCAGGGCTTCCACTCAACCATAAACAACGAATACATAAACACACCTGCACAACAGCCTGCCACCCAATGGACCACGCTCGGCTCAACTGCCTATACCAATCAACAAGCCGCCTATACACCTCAATCCACAAACTATACCAATCAACAAACTGCGTCTACCTCTCAATCCACAAACTATACCAATCAACAAACTGCGTCTACCTCTCAACAAACAAACTCTATCAATCAACAATCGACTTATACGAACCAACAAGCAACGTATACTCCCCAGTCATCGGCTTATACAACCCAATCCGTAGAAAGCAAAGAGCAACTTGCAGGACAAGCGCATCCGCGCCAGTCAGCCTACACACCAGATACGCCCTCCTATACAACCAATACAGCATCCCAGGCGCGTGCAAATACAGGCAATAGCAATATCTATTCGCCGCTGGAAGCGGCCCGTGAACAACACACAAGCAGTGAAGAGCCAGCTCTGAGTCAGACTCATCAGATTCCTACCTACACGCCCTATCATGCCTCATTGCCTCATCTCACACCTGCGGATGAGAAAATCGCGGCCCAACCATTACGCGCATCTCCTATCCAGGATATCCTGCTGGAACGCACGATCAGTGGACCGGCCATTGGTGAGACAGCACCCAAACGTCCAGATGTCCTTTCACGCGCAAATTATGGACAGGTGACCGGCGCATTGTCATCTTCAACTACACAGCAGCAAGGGGCAACGTCACATCTGGCATCTATCGCAACTCCCATGCCGCCCGTGTCACGCAATACCAATAAGAGTGCTACAGTCACACCACCTGCCACTCCAGAGCCAGCCTCTGAAGAAGCTAAGCAAGCAGAGCCGCAACAAGAAACCCATACCCAGAATAAAAGCGCAGATCTGGCAGCAGAACTGGGCAGGATCGCAAGGGCCCGGGAGAAAGTTACCCACCTTCCAAAGATGCCAGAGACGATGACACAGGGCGAAGAACAGACAGCAGGAGTTGGACAGTCTTCAGATGATCTCGCAGAAAGTATGAACACCAACAATGCCGTCCTGCTTGATATTGTCCAAAGCTTGCCACCCATGCCAGCGCTTAATCAACAGCAGCAACAATCATCAGTACAAGCACAGGTCTTAAATGGTCGAGCCACGCGCTCACTCAATAAAGTCTTATTGGATGGACATCTTGTTCCGCAAGATCGTTTAGATGTGGCCCAGAATATTCAGCGCATGTTGCGTGGAGTAGATTTAAATTATCAGCT
Organism: Dictyobacter arantiisoli; assembly: GCF_008326305.1. Lineage (GTDB taxonomy): Bacteria > Chloroflexota > Ktedonobacteria > Ktedonobacterales > Ktedonobacteraceae > Dictyobacter > Dictyobacter arantiisoli. The sequence goes on from NZ_BIXY01000019.1 coordinate 2,868, forward strand.
TGGGGAAATATTATTAATGTTTAAATTGCTGACGCCTGATCAACTTTTAGCGGCAAGTCTCGTCAGCTATGGTCTGATTACGACCACACAGATCAGTTCTCTGGGTCGCATTCGCCAGGAATTATATTCGATTGGTCTGGAATATGATCTGGAGAATTTATTGATCCTCTTCAGAATACTCACGCCCGAACAGTTGCGCGAAGCCCGCTCAAGCCTGCAAAGCTAACAAAGTGTCAGCCTCCCAGTATCATTGGGATCTTGCTGCTCACTGGCTGGCAAGCGCTTGCGTGCCAGCTCCCTTTTTAGTATGTCATGAGTCATCTCGAAATTTTGAAGCAAAAGTTCGATAACATGGGAATGCAGAGGGCGAAGCCTTCTGCCGGAGTGTGGGATGTCCCCACCTCCATCTTTTCCCCTTTTTGCATGCCGCCTGAGACGGCGCGAGGAAAAAGAAATCAGCCTTCCCAGGGAAAATTTCAATGCTACACGTGATTCCTCATATAGCACATGAGGACAGAGAAAGTTGTTCGAGCTTTCTGGCTGTCTCCTCGCATGCGGGCAGATAGACCACCATTTTCAGTCCTGGTGAGCCGTCGATCTGAAAGGTGCTGTGTTCGAAAACGAGCGAGCCTACTTGAGGATGATTGAGTTCCTTCCGCCCGTCCTGTCGCCCTTGCACTTCACACTTCGACCACCAGCACGCAAATTCTGGACTGCGCTGTTGAAGTTCTGTAATTAATGCATGAAACTGTGCTTCATTGCGATACTGGCTGTGACTGGTACGAAACTGCGCCACCATGCGCTGTGCTACTCCTTCCCAATCCACGAAGCGACGACGACACTCCTCGTTGGTAAAGGTGAAATGCACGATATTGCGCTCTTCTACCGGAATGGTTGCGAAGTTTACAAACACCTGACACGCCGCCTCATTCCAGGCAAGTACGTCCCATCTTCGGCCTGTGATGTACGCGGGACTGGTTCCCATCTGCTCAAGGAGTCGAGAGAGAAAAGGACTTACCTGCTCTTGCTGCGGGACTGGATACGCAGGAGACGTTTGCCCCGCGAGAAGAAAGAGATAGGCTTTTTCAGCAGGAGTCAGCCTGAAGGTATGTGCGAGACTCTCAAGCACCTGGGTGGAGACGTGGATGTCTCGCCCCTGTTCCAGCCACGTATACCAGGTCAGGCCAACGCCTGCAAGCTGAGCAACTTCCTCTCGTCGCAATCCCGCCGTTTTGCGACGCGCTACATGCGGTAATCCCACTTCTTCCGGTAACAGATGACTTCTCCGAGTTCGCAAGAAGTTTGCCAGTTCCGAGCGCAACTCGTTCTGCGTCATGCAACGGTCCTTTCCCTGGTAGTACTACTACTAGTAGCAACACACTCTGGTATAGCTTTCAATTGTATTGCATCATACTATCATACTGAGATACAACTGTGAAAGGAAACTTTGTATGAAAGCCGCAATTCTGAAAGCATTTGGTCAGCCTCTTCTTCTTGAAGATATTCCTGAACCTGTTCCCAGCGCGGGTGAAGTCCTCATTCGTGTGCTGGCAGCCCCTGTTGGTTGGTATGCACAAGAAGTCTTTAGTGGAGAAAGACCCTATCCCCTGGTCCTTCCTCTTGCTCCCGGCTATGGAGCAATTGGAGTCGTGGAAAGGACTGGACCTGATACCACTCGGCTCCAACCCGGTCAGCTTGTTTTTTGTGATCCGATGGTTCGACCACGCGACGACAGCACGACACCAGCCAATAGTATGCTGCAAGGATGGATAGCCCGAGGAGAGGGGCCACAGAAACTCCAAACCTACTTTCGCAATGGTCCATTTGCTGAAAAGATGCTCATTCCCCTTGAGAATGCTGTTCCACTCGACCATATGGATGACATAGACCCTGTGAAACTGAGCTGGTTGGCTGCCTTGCTCGTTCCTTACGGTGGACTGTTAGCAGCAAACGTCCAGCCGGGACAGACGGTGATGGTGAATGGAGCCACTGGCTACTTTGGCGGCGCAGCAGTGGCGGTTGCTCTGGCGATGGGCGTGGAACGAGTCGTTGCGCCTGGAAGAAATAAGCACCGTCTTGAGGTCCTGGTGAACCACTTTGGGAAACGTGTCAGGCCCGTTCTGCTCTCTGACAATGATGCAAGCAATAGCCAACGCATTGCACAGGCTGCCGAGGGTCCAATTGACTGTATGCTCGATATATTGGGGCAAACACAAGATCCTGGGCCAACTCGTCGCGGCATTCTGGCGGTACGCCCAAACGGAACCGCCGTTTTGATGGGAGGCGTCAATGCTGACATAGAGATACCGTACGGGTATGTCATGCATAATAACATCGTGATACGCGGTCAGTATATGTATCCACAACACGCTCCCTCATTGCTCGCAGGATTAATTCGCGCTGGTCTACTCCGTCTCGATGTACTCTCAACCCGTGTCTTCCCCCTCGAAGAGGTGAATTCAGCAATCCGGTATGCACACGACCACGGGAGTGCTTTTCAACTGACGGTGCTGACGCCATAGCGTGATGGTCTCCTTGTTTCGTCATTGAAGTTAATATAACAGAACAAAATTGATAAAGCGCATAAAAGGATTACCTACCACATTTATGGTAATTGATCCTTTTATGCGCAAAAGATGCGCTTACACAGCTCACGATGATTGTTTACTCGGCTACGATTTTTTCGATACGTGCCCCTAGCTGGCGCAACTTTTCGTCCAGATGCTCATAGCCACGTTCGATATGCTCAATTCCATAGACTTCAGAAGTACCTTCCGCACAGAGCGCCGCCAGGATATACGAACATCCCGCGCGGATATCGGGGATATCCAGGCGTGTTCCCACCAGCGGGGTTGGTCCACTGACGACACAGCTATGCATAAATTGCTTCTCACGGAAACGACAGGGCACCTCACCCAGACATTTAGGATAGAGGCCAATCTGCGCGCCCATCTTCACCAGTGCGCTGGTATATCCAAAGCGATCCTCATAAATCGTTTCGTGGATCACAGACATACCTTCCGATTGCGTCAATAAGATTGTGAAGGGCTGTTGCCAATCCGTCATAAAGCCAGGATGGACATCGGTTTCCAACGAGATGGCGGGTGGATTTTTGCTATCACCAATAAAGCGAATACCTTCGTCGTCGATCTCAAAGCGCAAACCCATCTTCAAGAGGGTATTTAAAAAGGCCAGCAAGGGTTCTTGCTGCGCATGCCGGAGATAGACATTCCCTCTGGTTAAATAGGCAGCCGTGGCGAGCGAGACAGCCTCGTTACGGTCGCTGAGCAACGTGTGACTGGCCCCATGCAAAGTCTTCACGCCCTCGATGACCAGACGGCGGCCGACCTTAAAATCAACGATAGCCCCCATCTTCTGTAATAACTTGACCAGATCCATAATTTCTGGCTCGGTAGCAGCGTTTTCGATGATTGTCACCCCTCTGGCGAGAGTGGCCGTGATCAACAGATTTTCGGTTGCCATGACGCTGGGAAAAGGTAACGAAATCGTTGCCCCATGCAAACCTTCTGGAGCCGAACAATGATAATAGCCAGCATGCTCGACGATTTTGGCGCCCATTTGTTGTAAACCCTGGAGATGAAAATTAATTGGGCGTGGTCCAATGCGATCACCGCCCGGCAGCGGCATCACTGCTTCACCACAGCGGTGCAACAAGGGTCCCACCGTCATAACACACAGACGATTGAGTCCTCCCACTGTACTCGAAATGTGGAAATCATCAATCTTCTGCGTCTGGATAGACAAAGTATGATCTTCACGATTGAGTTGTACGAATGCCCCTATGCCTTCGCACATTTTCATGGTCAGTTCCAGATCCCCAAGGATTGGAACATTGCGCAATGTACAGGGATCAGAGGTTAGCATCGATGCGATAACCATCTTCGTCACCGCATTTTTCGCTCCGCTTAACGTTACTTCCCCATGCAAGGGTTGGCCTCCTGTTATTCGATAATGGGAAGCTACGCGCACTTCATTGTTAATCATTATAAATATATAAACCTTCCTAAGATTTTCCAACGTTTCTAGAATTACCCGGTGCTCTCCACAACCAGCGCAACGCGTTGAGTCGAGAAGGCGGTGCCATGACATTGCGGCGGATACGCGGATCGTTCTTACGCACGGCCTCCTGCTCCTGATCCATATTCTCTAAAAGATCCAGGAAGTTATTGACACTTTGCGCCACGCCCTCAACCATCAGATAACCAGATGGCTTGACCGCATCACCGACCATATATAAGCCCCGCACATCCAATTGCGGATCTACATCTTCGCCTTGCGAGATGCGATTGACCGGCCATTCACCACGATACGTGCCCATGGTGAGAATCTGACAATGTTTGTCAAAGGTCTCCCCAAATAAGTAGCGCAGATCACTCAAGGCCAGCGCCCGCTCTTCCTCGACATTATTGCTCTGAATCACCTGATGGCTAATTAAGAGATGTTTGCCAGCGGGAGCCAGAGTGGGATCACTATTGGTTGGCTGTACCATCCCGGCAATCCGTTGTGTATCCAGGCAATACATGATGCCTTTATGTGGAATCAACGAGACATCGCTTAAAATATGTACTTTCAGGCCAACAGCCTCCTGTACATGTGCCGAAGCGGCCTCATCGCTTGATGAAGCGGTATCCTTTGGCTTGAGCACATCCGCCTGCTTCACACGACAATTATGCAGTAAACCATCCGTAGCACGAGGACCAATATCACTGACGATCAGAGGAGCCTGAATCAGCTCTTCCTCGCCGGTATCTTTCTGTTTCACGCGTACAGCATTGACCACACCGTCCTCTTGCAGGATCTGCAAGACTTCACAGGAGAGGCGAATCTCACCATTATAGGAATGGACAATCTGCTCTAACTGACGCGTAATCTCACCACATCCTCCCTTCACAATCGCAGGTGCGCCATAACGAAGCATGTTTTTCGTCGTGTTCACCACTTCGGCGGTACTCACCTGATGCAACTCAAGGCTGAGGGCGAAGCGCGCGATGCTGGCGAAAAATGCCACCAGCTGGGGACATTGCTCGACAGGAATATGGCGCTCCAACCAGAGATCAAAGGGAAGGCGGCGCTCTTCTTCTGGCAAAGGTTGGAAGAACATCAGCCAGCCAAGCCGCAGGAACCACCAGGACTGGCGGGGAGAGAAGAATTTCAAGACACCCAGCAGGCCACGTGCACGATAGGTCTTACCATGCGCATGAAATGAACCAAACACATCAGCATCAAACAAGCGATGTGGCACATGCAGGCGCTGCAACATATGGGATAAAACCCCACTGCTCCCAAAGGGAACCATATGCACTGCGCCAGTACTCACCTGGACGCCATGAAAATTCTTGGCGGTAAAACGTCCACCACTATGTGGCAAACGTTCCAGTACAACAACACGTTTGCCGCGCTGCAAGAGATGCGCGGCACTCAGCAGGCCACCCAGGCCCGCACCAATTACGATAGCATCAACATGCTTCGTAGAATGAGGTGCAGAGGCATCACGTGTGACACTTTCTACACCAGGAGATGCTTGTTCGTACATGAGATTTCCGGTAAGCTAGCAAGATCGTTGACGCACAGACAACATGCGAAGAGTCAGGCGCTCCCTGACCAAAATCCTCCCATTTTTTCTGGCATTCTGGCATGCTACGCAGGATGAAAGGGGGGAAAATGGCAGTGCGTTTGTCTCATGGCAAGTGTCGTGCACCCGTACGACCAGAAGAATAAAAAAAGGGCGACCTGCATAATTGGATCGCCCTGCAGGTAACAGAAACGTACGCACCCATGCGCTGACTGACTGATTACTTTTCTTCGCCAATCAAGCCGCGCAGCAGGCTATTACATTCAGCCATAGTATTCAAAACGTTTTGATGGATCTGGAATACTTTATTCAATTCGCGAGCCTTACGCGCCAATTTTGTCACATACTCGATATCGCGCGGATTATTCATAACATCTTCCATGAGCTGTAACAACTCGGCCCAGGCCAGAGCCTCACGGCTACGCGCCACATCAGCAATTGTGTTATCCATGCGATCAGAAACACGGCGCACACCATCGCGTAACTGGTTGGCAGTATTGACCACCTCGCTATCATGATTACGTTGTGCCTCTTGCGTGGCATTAAATTGCTTCTGCAATGACATAATCTGCCCATCCAGGGACGAGAGAGATGCCATTAAAGCGCTCAGGTCAGGCAGCGCCGGCGGAGTAATGGATGCGAAACGACCGAAAGTAACCTCACCATCCTGTGTCTCGGCAGGAGCTTCCACATAGGAAGCTGGCTTCGGCTCAACATCATTCGATGCAGAGGATACAGAAGCAGGAGCAGGCACCGACTCGTAATCCGTAATCGATGCGGGCACATCAGGGGTCGGGGTTACAGGAGGTTCAACAAATTCAGGTTCGACAGCAGGCACAGCAGTACCGACTGGCTGGCTCTCTTCAGACTGTTCCTCTTCAATCGCGCGGGTATTGTAATCATCGATGTGGGCAGCAGGCGCTGCAAGCGCATCTTGAGGATGGTTTTCCTCAGGCCTTCCATAGGCGGAATCCGAAGGAACTGCAATGGTAGGAAGATCCTCAATCTCGGGCGCCCTGTTGCCATGAGCGCGGAAGACCAGTTCATGTTCACCAATGCCGACATGATCCCCATCCTGCAACAGATAGGGTGTCGCCTCTTCCAATTGCTGTGCATTCACAAACGTCCCATTCGCACTCCGGTCATCCTGTAAGAAATATTGCCCATTTTCATACAAAACAGTAGCGTGGCGACGAGAAGTCAATTTATCTTTTGAAAGTAAGATATCGCTGGTAGGTGCGCGACCGATGACAATCTCCGCTTTATCTAAAGGAAAATCCTGCAACTCTTCTCCACTATCAGAGCGCAACACGAAATGACCGGGCTCTGCAATTTTTTCCAGGGTAGCCACCGCCGGCTCACGTGTAGCAGGTGGTTCTACGGACGGAGCAGAAGGATCACTGGCCCAGTTAGCATGATTATTGGAAGGAGCAGGAGCAGCATCAGGACTCCACCCCTCTGGTTCGGCAACCGTGGCGTCACCAATAGCCTGCGAATCTGAAGGCGAGGGAGTTGTAGAAAGCAGGCGATTGCCACAATTCAAACAAAAATTATCACCTTGCCGAGTCTCAGCCCCACAGTAGGGACACTTATCCATGATAAAGGTTCCTCCCTTTTGTATGCGTGCATGAATACGTTACGCACGCGCGTAAAACTTCCGTCCATTATATCAGAAGTGTAAGTTGAGCGTCGAGTATGCTGGCAACCAGACAATGTGCCATTGTCTGGTCCCATCTGAACAGTTCTCAAGACTCACACATTCTAGATGAGTCATCTTCTCCATTAGTACGACGAATAGAGCCAGAAAATTTCACGGCTCACATCATAAGGGAGCAGGGCACTATTTGGTAGGTTCCCAGGCAACATCCGGCTGAAGCGCCTGAAAGAATTGTTGTAAGGAAGCTGTCGTACCGCGTGACGAGAACACAATGTTCGTTTTATCACGCACTCCACTACATAATTGTAGGGACTTCTGGGTAGCGCTGGTCGTTGCCCCGACCGTCGCCGTTGCCGTCACTGTTGGTGTAGCGGTCCCCGCCGTCGCCGTACTTGCCGTTCCAGTAGAAGTGGACGGGGATGAATCCTGCGTCACGTTACATTGGAAACTGCCATAGCCTGCATGCATGGGAGCCTCAGAAAAACTAAGGGAATCCTGATTGGGCAAGACATAGGTGGCAGTGAAGTTACTGCTGAAAATAGGATCTCGCAGAGAACTGGCAACACTTAAAAGGCATGTGCCAGCAGGCAATGTTTTCGGTAAATACACAGTAAAGCCCAGATTGGCTTTCACCACATTCCAATCAGTGATTGTCCTGGGCTTGCCATCAGCGGGCCCTAATTGCGTGGATTTACCAGCATTTGCCACCTGAGCAGAGGCTTGATCCCGAAATAACGTATCGGGTTTGCCGCCACACCAGGACAACTGGGCAAGATCTGTCGGTGCCGGGGTAGCGGTTGGCACAGGACTAGAGGCACCAGAGCCGCCAGTATCCGGTGCAGCGGAACCACTCGAACAGGCAACCAGCATGATGCTTAAGAAGCAGACCAGACACAGACCATAGACCAGGGATGAAACAAAAGAAGGTTTTTTTTCATACACATGAGTCAGGCGTTTCACCGAACACAACTGACCAAACCTATACCAGAAGGACATCAGAAGCTCCTTACATAACAATCTGCATTTTCAATTGTTTATACTTTCAACTCAATCCCACCCTATCATCTCCGATCCATTTATGCCATGAAAACAGGTATACATGAAAAAGCAAGATAAATACACGTACCTCTCGGTACCCAAATAGCTATATCAGCTTCAGTATACTTTACACAACGTATGAAATCTATGAGATAGTTATCATTCTGGTACCAAAAGAAATTATACACACCATTGCCATACTGCTTTACCTGCGTTCTCTTCTCCGTTTCCTTCTTAATAACAGAAGCAACGAGAAATAGGGACAGCAAGATACATTTGCACCTGCACGCACGGCTTCAGGGCCATAGAGAGCATTCTGCCATCAGGTATAATGAACTGGATGGTACGAAAGGAGGGCTTTACAGCGTTTTGATTTAATGCTACCATTACATTCTGCCGTCACGAGAGAACTATCAGGCACTTATTTTTGTCTAAAAATGCCTATATCTACAACTGATAACGTGCGGAGAGCGTATTTAAGAGCAAATTAAGACACTAGCTCCAATAAAACCAATCCCCAAAGGGGTGCTGCGTGTGAATGCAAAACAAATTTGGCAAACTGCAATTGAACGACTCAGAACAAGAGTGAATACTGCCGTGTTTACCTCCTGGTTTCAGGGAACATCGGCACTCTCCTTTCAAGATGGCGTCTTTATAATTCTCGTTCCAACTACCTTCGTGAAAGCACAATTAGAGACGCGCTTTCAAGAGCTCATCCGTTCGACACTGATAGATATTACTGGTAGCCCCGTTGAGATTAAGATCGAAGTTACAAAAGAACAGCCATCACGAGCCAATGATCAGAACAATGGACGACAGCCTAAACGTACATATCGCCTTTCTAAAGGAAGATTAACTACTCCTTTACGTGGGAAGCGCATTGAGAATAATGCGGCAGCCAGTACAAACAATGGACAGACAGAGGGATCAGCTCAACCGCAAGAGAATATCTATACCCGGAAGAAGGAAGACTATACCCTCACACCACGTCCAGCCACTCCCCCTTCTTATAAGAAGGAACAACAGCCAGCCGAACAACATCCTTCCTATCTGACCTATGTGCAGGAGGAGCCGCAGGATCATGAAGCGCCCGCGCCACATGAAGCTCCAATCCATCACCCGGATGTGTCACGTCATGAGCCGATACGCCGCGAGCCACCTACCAGGATGCAAGAGTATAATCCCACTCGCCCTGGCGTAGAGGGACTGCTCAATCCGCGCTATACCTTTAGCTCGTTCATCGTGGGAAAATCCAACAAACTGGCCCACGCGACCTCATTGGCGGTGGCAGAAAATCCCGGGCGCATCTACAATCCCCTTTTCCTCTATGGCGGGGTAGGATTGGGCAAAACCCATTTGCTCCATGCGATTGGACATGCTGGTGAAACCGATGGCCTGAATGTGCTCTATACGACCTCGGAAAAATTCACCAATGAGATTATTAACGCGATTCGTTTCCAGAAAACCGAAGAGTTTCGCTCGAAATATCGCCAGATAGATATTTTACTGGTCGATGATATTCAGTTTATCGCTGGCAAAGAATCTACGGAAGAAGAATTTTTCCATACCTTCAATGCCTTGCATAACTCTAATAAACAGATTGTAGTAACCAGCGACCGTCCGCCCAAGGCGATCAGTAGTTTACAGGACCGCCTACGCTCACGCTTTGAATGGGGACTACAGGCCGATGTGCAGCCTCCTGAATATGAGCATCGTCTGGCTATTTTGCGCTCTAAATGCGACTCACTGCGCTTCACGGTACCTTTAAGCGTCATCGAATATATTGCTCGCCCGGTGTGTAGTAGCGTCCGTGAACTCGAAGGCGCACTTAACCGTGTGATTGCCTATGCAACCTTACACGATGCTCCTCTGACAGTTGGTTTAGCCGCCAAGGCTTTGGAACACATCTATGATAATAAGCCACCCACACGCACGGCTGATCTCAGCGTCTCCGAGGTTTTTGATGGAGTATGCCAGTATTATAATGTGAATCCAGAGCTCTTGCGAGGCAAGCAGCGCGATCGGGATATCGTCTGGCCGCGCCAGGTGGCGATGTATCTGATGCGCGAAGAAACATCGGCCTCCCTGCTACAGATCGGTACCACGCTGGGTGGGCGCGATCATACCACGATTATGCATGGCTGGGAAAAAGTACATGCCGAGATCGGCAATAATGATCAGGTTCGACAGGAAATAGCGGCAGTGCTTGAGTCGCTCCAACATCCTTCTTAAACGTCGGCGAGAGAGTGTATAATAAAACCAAAAACGAGTATCCATCATCCTTACAGTGAACGGCCCAGAAAGCCCCCGTCCATTTATGGCGGGGATGAATGGGCCTCTCTTGTTGACGGACTCCAAACTATTCGTTATACTCCAATACATACAATGAAGCCATTGCAAGAGATTCATCTGCGGATGATGAGGCGTACACCCTCTTCACAGACGGTTTGGCTTCCTGTACCACAAGAAAAAATGTGGTTGGTACTGAGGGGCACTCAGGAACCTGTACACCTCGGTGTATGTAACGCTTCTGGACAGGAGGACCGCTACATACTGTCAGTAATGGCATTGTGCAAGTCGCTTGGACGAAAGAAGAATCCCCCGGATGTATCCGGGCGGAGTGTCAATAGGAGCTACTTCGTATGCAGCAACAACAACAACAGCATGCCAGCTATGATCTGTTGGCGGTCTTCCCTGACGAAACGAAGGCAGAGGAAGCTTCCAGCAAGCTCAAAAAAGCTGGCTTCAATGAGCAAGAGATCCATCAATTACCCGCAGGGAGCGTTGGAAGTGGTCAATTCCGTGAACATGGTCCTAATCAGGCTCGCGGAGACTTCTTCATGCAAACCCAACGCTCAGGTCCCAAAACAACCATCGTGATTCTATTCGCAGTAATCTGCTGCCTGATTGTCACAGCACTTACCTTCACAACAACCTTTGCGCTACCACACCTGCCAGAACCAACGACGCTGCTCGTAGGAGCGGCATTGGGACTGGTGCTGGGAATTATCATTGGCTTGCTGCAACGCGGCCGTGTACGAGGCTCTATTGGCCAGGAGACCTCAAAAGCACCGCCAGCAAGTAGCAACGCAAAGGCACTACAAGGGAAACTCAATGTCATTGCCTTGCGCTTCCAGGATCCAGAGAATATCAGTCGTAAATCGCGCGCACGGGCGATTCTGCTCAATAGTCAGGGTCGCATCGACCGCAGTGTCAGCCGACAAGAATAACGACTCTTTAATAAAAGGCATCCCGTTTCAAATCGAAATAGGATGCCTTTTATTATTATGGTAATATTCTTTGCCAGAACACTGGTAAATTACGTGGCTCTTGGTTACAATAGATTGAGAAGTTCAAGGGATAATCATACTATTTGTTTATGGAGAAGCTACCCATGTCCAGGGATCAATGGACTTTCATGCGTTCTGAAATAAAACCTGAAGAAGTGGTGCGCAATCGTACCAGGCTTCTTCCACCCTATAAGGTCATTGTCCACGATGACGATTACAATGAAATGAACTATGTGATCTTCGCTCTTGTGCATGCAGTGAATATATTGACAACACAGGAAGCCGAACGCATTATGTTAACCGCGCACCTGACAGGTCGGGCTGTTGTTATCGTCAGTCCTAAAGAAGTGGCCGAATATTATCAAGAACGCTTATTAAGTTATAATCTTACAGCAACCATCGAGCCAGACTAAAAGAGAAGCGGCCAGGACGGGTCGCTTCTCTTTTTCATTTTGGGCACAAAGATTGTAAAGAGAGATGCCGGGCATCTCTCTTCGTAGGTGTGGCAATTTGATTACCAGATTGGAAAGCGTTTACAACCATCTATCAACAGAGCAACCTGACAATGTGGTTAATGTACTCTCAGTAGAAACATCTTTATGTATACTTGCGCTATTGACGTCAATGATACAAGAAGATAGAATGCGTAATCGCCCGGATGTCAGTATAAGTAGGCGCGCGTTAAATTTGACTGACACTGAAGGTGCCAGATGATGCTGTTTTATCACGCTCCATCAGGAGGGGAGAAATCATGGTTCACTTATGGGGTTCCAAAACCAGAGAAGAGACTGAGATAAGCAAATCAGCTCTAGGAGAATGTGAGGCGGGTGACATCGCCGTTGTAATCAGTGGCGATAAGCTCGACACGAACCTGGTCTATCTTGGTTGCCAGATGGCAAAAGGAGCCAAACGTAAGGTCCATCTTGTTCATGTCATTGAAGTACCACGTGCTTTGCCGCTCAAAGCAGTCCTGACCCAGGAATCGGAACAGGCCGACCAAATGCTGAATACAGCGATGGGAATTGCTGAGCGCGTTGGTTGCGCCGCAGTTGCCGAGATTGTACAGGCACGCGATGCCGGTCCGGCCATTGTCGATGAAGCACGCGATCATAATTGTGCGCTACTGCTAATCGGTCTGATACGCAACCCTAATAAGAGTCAGAGTGAACTCAATAAAACGGTCTCTTATGTGCTGGCAAATTCTCCATGCCGCGTCTGGCTGGTACAAGATCCAGTGCCTGCAGCGGCTGTGCATTAGTATTCATTAATGTAAAGCCAGGAGAGATTGGTTTGCACTACCGGGAGTTGTTCCTCGTCTTACGCAAGACTACCATAGGGAAAAGTTAGCCGAAGTGAAAGAAATTCGGGCTTTTCCCTGGGCGAACTGATACGTATCATTCTACCAATACGTATTACTAAGTGTGACATACATTGTTAAACTTAGCAAATAACCATTGTGTATTGGGGAGGAGAGTAGGATGACAAACGACTCTACAGGACAGAGCCAGGCGGCACCCCCGGAAAAAGATTATTATAAAGCTCTTCATCAAGCTGCGTTGACCCTGTCATCCAGCCTTGAACTCGATGAGGTTTTACAAAGTGTAGTAATCAGTATTACTCAGGCGATGCAAGTCAAAGCTTGTGGCTTGCGTTTGCTTGATCCAGAAACAGGTCAGATGCGTTTAAGCGCGGTTTATGGACTGAGTAACGAGTATTTAGCCAAGGGGCCGGTCAATGTGGTCAATAGCCCATTTGATAGTGAGGCTCTGCTTGGCTCACCTGTCTACATCGCCGATGTACGCGTCGATCCACGTTTTCAATATAAAGATGCCGCCCGTCAAGAAGGGCTTGTATCTGTCCTCTGTGTACCACTTGAGGTCCATGGTAATGCCATTGGCGTAATGCGCGTGTATACCAATTCCCTGACAAACTTTCATGAAGATGATATTCAGTTTCTTTCAGTTCTGGCCAGCCTGGCGGCATTAGCCATTGAAAATGCACGCCTTTACGAGAGTATTCGTAATTCCTATCATGGTGTGATGAATGCCTTCTGGGGCACACAGGTTTCTCCGTAGTGCTCTGACTATCTTGCCGTGAAAGATTACCCGTTACGCGGGCAGGTGTGGGGGAATCATGAAACGGTATCTTCTGCTCCCCCATGCCTTTCAGAAGTTATCACCCGGTAATACGTGTATTCGTGAGATAGGGAGAAGTGAATTGTGTGCGTTCTCCTGCACTCCGGCCCGGTACAGGAAACAGGCGGGCAGAGAGTGGCTTTTGATAACGTGTTGCCAGGGTCGCAACATCCAGTAATAGGTGGGCGATATGCTCAGGAGTGCAATCCCCTGGCAAGGGAATCGTATCCAGACCAGTACCACAAACAGCCGAGTAGAGCAACAATTGATGCGCGTTGACGCGTCCCTCTTCCCAGCGCTTTCCCAGCACAGTATCTTCAAGCACAGGTAGCATCAAACCGTTATAGCCACAGGTTGGCAACGAAGTACCTTTCAGGGCTTTCGTCAGTGCCGCCGTGACAGCCAGCGTGCCAGGAGAACCCAGCAAGCCATACCCGCATAATTCCAATGCTTGCACAATACTGACACCCCCCATGGGGGCTGGTGAGAGATCAATCCCTCCAAAGAGAAGACCCAGTTCCTGTGCGCAACGCTGTCCCAGCGCAACCAGAGGATCTCCTTGCATCTGTAAAACAGCACCGACCTGCGCCGTCACCTGTGCCAGATCCAGTGGATGCTGACCATCACCACCTAGCGCAAGAAGTGCCTCACTGACCAGAGGAGCGCCCTGTAAACCGATACTCAGACTGGACTGACCGGCATGATAGGCCGCAGGAAAGAATGGGCTTCCTGGCGCTACACAGGCCAGCATAGCAAAACGGAAATTGCCAAACCCTTCAGGCGTTTCATGTGCCAGGCGCTGGATGATCTGTGCGATAGGCAAAGCCGCTTCATAGCGCAATCCATAGACAGTATCAGCCAGCGTCACCGTCATGCTGATATCTCTGGTAGCAACCAATATATCCGCCAGCAGGTCTAATGATGGCAGGGAAAAATCGGGATGCGCGGCAAAGGCAGTCCCCAGGGAACAATTCTCCAGGCCCAGATTGCTTAAATTGCGTTGCACATCCTGCACATACGCCAGAATATGCGCCGGTGACCAATCCGTCAGATCATCAAACAGGGGCCGCGTAGAAATACGCAGCGTCTGGACTTCATAGCCAGCGGCGTGATAGCGTGCGGCAGCCTGCTGTAAGTTAGCTTTCGCGCGCTCGAATGCCTGCCCCGCAATTGGATGTGGTTCAGACATGCCAAGTGTAATAGTGCGTATGGTTGGCAATGACATACTATGCTTCCTTCTTTTCTAAATGGGCTACCAATGCCAGCATTATAGCATCCTGAAACAGAGCACAAAGCCATCCTGTATTGAACGACTTCTCCCCTGGCAGATCCGCCTGTCAGGCCTCTCGCTATGTCTGTGCATTACAATGATAAGGCCATACTTCATCCTTGACGAAAACGTATCTCTACCGTACACTTGCACTCAACAAAATAAAATGTGGGAGTGTACAGGCGTATGCAAGGAAACGAAACAGAGTTCAACCAGGCATCAGAGATGCAAGGAAACGAATGCTTTCTTTGTACACTCGATCCCAAACACACCTGTCATACGCCCAATCTCTCAGGCTATCTGGTTGCCATCCACGAAGGCCAACACAATGGTGAGCGGCTGGCACTGCTCGTCCTGAACACAGGAACAGCCTACGTTGAAATAGAGGTTGAGGATTATTTCTATCGTGGCTTAATCAAAGAATTTAAAGAGCGCGGTGCCTCACCGGCCAGTTATCATTTGAAGCTTCAGATCTACCACTTACCCTCAGCGCCCGAAGCCATCGCCTATAAAACTCAGACCCGCCAACGTTATCGTGGAAATGCTTATACGTTAACAGTTCTGGAACCGGATATACTTCTGAACATCACAGACCTCAATCAGGCAGATTATTGCACTCGCCAATATCTGCTCAAGCGGCTCGTGGCCTCCGGTGCCACCGAAGCTACCATTCGCGGTAATCTGGTCCATTATTGCTTTAAAGAACTGCTCAAGGAGCATGATCGCGGTACCTTTCTCGATGAGAACCAGGAAACACCCTTACAGGTGATGGAGCGCCATCTTACCCAGGCCATTGCAAATAACCAGATTGAGATAGGATTAGCCGATGTTCCTGCTGAAACGATGCGTGCTGAAGTCATCCCTCATCTGGAGCGTCTGGCCCGCTGGTATGAGAGAGAGAGCAATACTCTCTGGACACTGCCCGGGATGCAAAGCGAGGAGCAGTCGGATGAGAACCAGGTGCGGGCTGAGACATTTTTACTGGCACCTGAAATCGGACTCCGTGGACGACTGGATCTATTCTGGCAACAGACAGGACAACAACGACTGCTGGAACTAAAAACAGGTGGCGCAACCGGCGAACTCCCCAAACGCGACCATCGCTGGCAGGTATTTGGCTATCATGCCTTGCTGGCGGTCAGACGACAATCAAAAATGAAACGAGCCTTCGCCACCCTGCTCTATAGTGGTACTCCTGATCAGGCGCAGTCCTTTGGGATTAAAGCCACTATTCGGGACATCCAGCGCGTCAATGAAACGCGCAATATCCTTATGCTCAACCGAATAACAGGCATACCATCAGCCCCTCCCGGACCCTCGCGCTGTACACCCTGCTCAATGCTGAAACAGTGCCGAACCCTCTCCTCTTTGCTGCAATGGCAAGCCCCCGTAACCGATGAACAACCCAAAACTATCGTAGCACCTCAAACAATAGATGCAACAGATAACAGGCCCGAACGAAGTCCACTGCCAACACCGCGCCCTTTCCAACAGGAGAAGCAGCCGGAAGATAGTCCATTTTTCGCGCACTACTATCGACTATTGCAGATTGAGGAACGCGCTAATGAGCAGCAGATGGCCCAATTATGGCAGACATCGGTCAAGGAACGCCTCGAACGCGGGAGCGCGATCCAGGGGCTTGAACCAATCGCACAACCCATCATTCAAAACGATGGCTGGTCGCTAACCTTTCACTGTCAGAATACATCAGAATTGCGGGAAGGTGACGAAATCCTGCTCAGTGATGGTGATCCCATCACGGGCGAGGTTGTCAGCGGTACAATCACCGGCATCAGTTCGGGACAGTTAATCATCTGGAGTCGGGAACTGATTGCGCAACCACAACTGGTGGATCGTTATGATAATGATCTGGTCCACGTCCGCACCCTGCAAAATCTCCTGCGCTGGCATTATGTATCCTCTCATTTACAGGATCTGGTGGCAGGCAAGATTCGTCCACGCTTCAAAGGTGAAATGATTGCGCCACGGCCAGATTTTAATGCTGAACAGAATCTCGCTGTTACACGCGCTTTGCAAATGCAGGACTATCTGTTGATCCAGGGACCTCCGGGCACCGGCAAAACCAGTGTTATCGCAGAAATCGTCACACGCCTGGTCGAACAGGGACAAACTGTTATGCTCGCCGCCTTCACTAATCAAGCCGTCGACAATATGCTCAAACGCCTCGTCAGTGAAGGCTTTGAACAATTTCTGCGCCTGGGTAGCGAACGGAGCGTCCATACAACCATTAAGCCCTGGCTCCTTAAAGAACAACTGGACAAGAAACTTCAGCAACCGAAGGATGCAGGAACACTTCCGCAACATCTATCATTGGTGGATGAAAAAAGCTATCAGGATTATCTTTTTGAGCTCCTCTATACCACGCCAGTCGTTGCCTCCACTACAGCTACCTGGTCGTCGGACAAATATGCTCCGCATACGGCACAGGATGGCACAGAGACGGCAAATAATAGTGGCTTTCTCTTTGATGTGGCAATCATCGACGAGGCGGGACAGCTCACGGTCCCGGCGATTCTGGGGGCGTTGCGCTTTGCCAGACGCTTTATACTGGTCGGAGATGAAAAACAGCTTCCCCCCCTGGTTCTGAGTAAAGAGGCCGCAGAAGCTGGCCTGGCTGCATCGCTCTTCAGCTTTCTCAAACAGAAAGATGAAGAACATATACCGGCCTATCCACTGGAGATCAGTGCCTGCGTGCCTTTGCGCACCCAATATCGCATGAATAAATGGATCTCCCACTTTTCATCAACCGTCTTTTATGACGGGAAATTACAGGCACATCCAGCTATCGCAAACCGCCAGCTCGAATTTCCTCATGGGGAACAGCAACGCAACAGGAACATTATCCTGAAGCAGATCATTGATCCTAAATTCCCTGTAACTTTTATGGATGTGCGCGATGAACAAGCCAGTGCGGAAGCCAAGCAGAGTAACGCCGAAGCAGAGATAGTGCGAGAAATCGTACAAGCCTTGCTGACATGTGGTATCCATGAACGTGAAATCGGCATCATTGCGCCCTATCGCGCCCAGGTAGCGAATATCCGCCGCCATCTCTTTACCAGCGATGCAACTATAGGATGGCAGGCTCTACCATCCACAACTCCTCTTAACGTTGATACGGTGGATCGTTTTCAAGGTGGTGAACGCATGATCATCATTCTGTCCTTCGCGACGACAAGTGAGCCAGCACCGGGAAGCCAACGGCGGGATTTTTTAAGCAATTCCAACCGTTTGAATGTTGCGTTGACCCGCGCCCAACGGAAACTCATCCTGGTAGGAAATGTGCCAGCATTGGAAAACCTGCCCATCTTCCAACGACTGATCACTTACTGCCGCAGTATGCGTACCTTACATTCGGCACAAGGAGAGATACACGTCGCCAGAGGGATACGCGTATCTCCTTCTCCTGTATCCTCAACCATCACAACCGATTAAAGCGCGTGCAGATCGACCAGACCTTTTTTCACGGCATAGTGGATCAATAGCGGACGATTAAAAACACCCAGTTTATTATAGATCTTGCTAATATGATTACGAACCGTCTTTTCACTGATACGCAGACGGTGAGCAATCTCCTTTGTGGCACAACCCTGTCCCGTCAAAGTGAGTATTTCACGCTCGCGCATCGTCAAACCATCCTCCTTACTGGTGGAGCGTGTCTCTGCACTATCCACAGGCGTCATGACAGAGAGAGGGAGCGGTAAGATTACTTGTATGAGCGTGCCCTGATCCGGCGTACGCTCCAAAATGAGGCGTCCTCCCAGCAGAGCTATGCGTTCATAAAGATCATTGAGACCTTGATACCAGTTAAAGATCATATCGAAAACCATTGCGGTACGCGACATGGACACTGGTACCACGCCTGTGCCGGTATCCTGAACACCGAGCAATAGATGTCCATCCACTGTGGAAAGTGAAACGGTCACCTCTGCTTCAGCAAAACGTTTACACACATTGATAATAGCGGCACGGATAATACAGTAGAGGTTATAGTTATATTCTACAGGCAATTGGTTGGTAGATTTATCATAGTGAAGGTTGACAGTATAGCCCGCACCTTTTAACCATGTGAACATTTTTGAGGCTGCCGCTATAAAATCGAACTCTACTTGAGGCTGCTCATCCATACTCCCAAGGATGTGTCGTAGCTGTGCCAGGCTTGTCTGCGCCTGCACATACCAGGTATGTACCTCATTTTCCTGTTCTAGCGCTGTCATGGGAACCGTTAAATGGCTCTCCAGATCATTCACCAGAGACACTAATGGTTGCACAACTCCGTTCTGCAACGCCTGGGCGACGCGCTGACGTTCAGCCTCCTGTGCTTCGTAAATATCAATCATATCAATCATATGCAGTGTCCATTCTCCTTCTTCCGCATGACCGCCATTACTGCTATGAATAGCTTCAATAGAAATACTCTCTAACCATCCTACAAAAATACATCTCATCCTTATTTATTATAATCATATAGTGCCATACAACAAGTTTAAAGCCGCTCTTACATGACAAATGTCTTAGTAAAAGGACATACATTGCCCTTTAATAGAAAAACGTCAATCCTTTGACAAGAGTTGAATGATAAGATATATTACGGGAAAGAGTAACCCTACTAAAATACTCGGATTAGTGGGGACACAAAGGAGCAGCACAAAAATGGCAGAAATAAATGAAGCAGAGCTCATGGATGCACTTCGTGAGTGTTATGATCCAGAAATACCCGTTAATATTGTTGATCTGGGCCTGATCTATAATCTGGACATCAATAATGAGACAGGAAATGTCGACGTCAATATGACTCTGACCGCGCTGGGATGCCCGATGGCAGGCGAAGTTATGTCAGAGGTAGAAATGCGTGTGCGGCAGGTTGAAAATGTCAATAGTTGTAAGGTAGAGCTCACCTTTGATCCCCCCTGGTCTCCAGAGCGCATGACCGAGGATGCCAAATGGGAACTCGGCATGATGTAAACCCGTTTTAGGGTGAAAGCGAGGTGCAGGGGCGGCAGTCCCTGACGGAGCGCGATGGCAGGCATGCCGGGGCATGACAGTCCTCGCACCTTCCCTCTTCCACCACCACCCGCAAGGACGGAGAGTCACAAAAAGGCGCATATTTGCAATGCTTGCAAAGTATGCGTTTTTTTTATGCTTTGCCTTTTCCTGGCAACTCACCTTTAGTACTACACAATTATGCGGCTTTCGGTACAATATCGATAGGAGGTTGATGATGGAATTTGAGGGAGATTTGGACTCATTGAAAGAGACGACATTATGGCTCAGTCAGTATGATGCAAGCAGAGGGATAAAACGAAGCATACAACTATCAGAGGATGAGCAAGTGGAGATTACCGTCCCGCCAGGTGCCTATGACGGGCAAAAGATGTATCTGGATGAGGCTGATGGCTATCCGCACGCCCTGCTTATCACGATACACATCACGGATAAGGATGAGGCTGTTCGCAACCAGACGGCCCCGACAGTTACCAGTACAACGGCTCGCACGATGCCCCACAATCGGCATCCTCTCCTGCCTCACCGCCAGCATCAACGAAAACTGCGCCTGACCGCAAAAATGGCGATCATACTAAGCGTGCTCACGCTAATGGTTATTGGAAGTGGCATGCTTGGCTATATGACGCTGTATCGTCCCTATATGAAACAGGTACAGGCCACGGCCACCGTTGATGCAATTGCTGCTCAAACGGCTCAGGTGAAAGCTACGCGCATCGCCCATCAGATAGCGACAGCCACCGCTCAGGCACGAGCTACGCTTACAGCTCTGACTCAACATCAAAACAATTATGACGATATTGTCAATACGCGTGCGGATATTAACGACGATTTGCATGCCCCCGATACGTTCAATTGGGATACCGGTTCTGGCTGCTCCTTTACTAATCAGACGTATACCGCTACCGTTACCCAGCATGGCTTCTTCCTGCCCTGTCTGGCAAAAAATATTACGTTACACAATTTTATGTATCAGACAGATATGAATATTGTCAAAGGTGACGCTGGAGGATTGATCATGCGCGCCAGAGATGCGTCCTCACAATCCTATATCTTCGTCGTGGGACAGGATGGAAGCTACAGTGTCTATTACTACGCCGGTGATGACAGAAAAGCCGCACAGACCCTCACCGATGGGTATAGCGATACCATTAACACTGGCAATAATACAACGAATACGTTGGGAGTAATTGCCAGTGGCACGTCGCTTGATTTCTATATCAACAAAAAATATATCACGAGTATCGTCAATACCAGACTGACGACTGGCAAGATTGGTGTCCTGGCCAATAGTTACAAGCATCCAACTGAAATTAGATACAGACACGCCAAAGTTTGGAAGTTATAACAGGCAATATACGGCGCGACAAATAGTGCCCCGGAATACGTTCAAACGGCAGAATTCCGAAACATCACGATACAACTCTACGCCAGATACACTCCCTTATGTGTATAAGAGGAGCGTATACGTTCATGTTCAGCCATCTGAGAGAGATATAATAGGAGCTTGTGATGCAAAATTGTGCGAATTGTGGAAAACAGCTTTCACCTGGTATGACTGCCTGCCCGCGATGCAAACAGCGTATCCCAACGTCCGAGATCCAAATCACCTATCAATCCTCTTATCCAGATATGGTGGCACAAGCACACAAGCACGAGGACCCGCAAGTACAACAGCAATCAGCACATTCCCGGCTACGACCGGGCATCACAACGCTCACTCACTCAGATTTTCCTGCTAGCAGCACGCCATCCTCAGATCCATCAGCGATCCCATCCATGACGATATTCTCCAAACTCATCATCGGCGTAACTTTCAGCATGGCATTCCTCCTCATCATCAGCGGCCTTGGTCTGCTTTATTATGCGGAAATCGTGCATCCCACGCAACTCCGTCTCCAGGCAGAAGCCACGCTAGAGGCAGTGCAGGACGTAGACGCTGAAAATATGCGTAGTGCGCGACTTCAGGCAACCGCCACCGCCAGGGGGCAGATCAATGAGATCCATGCAGAGGCCACTGCTCAGGCTCAATCCAATGCCCAGATCCAGGCGACAGCAACTGCATTGCAAACGCTATACAAGCAGAGCACCAGCAAAAAACCATTCATGCAGAATCCACTCTTTTTTGAATCCAAAGCTGGCTGGGACATCTATCCCACGAAAGATGGGGGTGGCTGCGCCTTCACCAACAATGCTTTCCATAGCACCGTCTTTCAGAAAGGATATTTCGCTCCCTGTATCGCGCATAAGACCCATGTCCATAATTTCGCGCTGGAGATACAAATGACCATTCTTAAAGGGGATGAGGGCGGCATTATCTTTCGATCCAATACCAGAGATAGCAATTTTTATAGCTTTCGTATTCGCGCCGATGGCACCTATGCTCTCATGCTTACACATGCCAATGACACCACTTCCCTCGTCTCTGACAGGAGCAACCTGATCAAAACAGGCAGAAGGAAAATGAATATTTTGACCGTTATAGTTCAGGGTAGCAACATCTACCTGTACATTAACAGGCACTATGTAGGGAGTGCCAGCGATAGCTCCTACCGTGCAGGTGCGATTGGCGTGATGGCAGTGGATCGCAAGCATGATACCGACGTGGCCTTCAACAATCTGCGCCTCTGGCGGCTTTAATCCATGCTATCTCTATCCAAAACAAACTTTTGAGTTCGCCACTTGCCCATTTGTCTACTTTACCTGCACACTCAATGATAGTATGCTATTCTATGGAATAAACATAAATAAAACCTTCTATATAAAAATATATTTACAGGGAGCAGACAAGCGAAATGTCTAAACAAGAGACGGCCCTTAAGCAGGCAGAAAAGCATCCGGCAGATGATCCCAAACAGGAAACGACACCTCAAGCAACAACCGCTGCGACAAGCAGACCTGCATGGCCCCCTCCTCCACGTCCACGCAAAAAGAGCCATCCCATCCTTAAAATCATCAGCAGCGTAAGCATCCTTATCCTATGCTTTACATTGCTCTTCGGAAGTATTGGCTTGCTGCTTCTGCATACCACAACCCACTATAAAGGCGCGCTACGCCATATCGCCACCGTTGAAGTCAAAGAGACGCGCAGCGTGGCAGGCACCGCGCAGGCGCAGGCACAGGCCACGTCTCAATATATCAATACCGCCCAGGCCAATATTGAGGCTACAGCAACTGCTCAAGGTATCGCAACCAGTCTGGCGACCCAAACCATTAATGATGGCACCGCAACAGCAGCGGCCAGCACCGATCTTTTTCAAACTCTCACCACAGGTACCCCGACGATCAGCGATCCCTTGACCGATAAAAATGGAAAGAACAAATGGGATATTGGTGGACCAGATAGCCACACAGGTTGCGCATTTGATAATACAGTTTATCATGCCACAGAGGCACAGCAGACCTATCTGCAACCGTGTATCGCGCAGGGCACCGATATCAACAACTTCATCTATCAGGCCGAGGTAACTATCCTCAAAGGGGATCTGGGACAGGCGGGACTCCTCTTTCGCAGCGATACCAGCGGTACAGCCTATTATTTTTTCCACGTCGATAGCTCCGGTGACTATGCCCTTGACCTCTACAATACCGGGAATCAGATCAGTACGCTATTACAGGGCACAAGCAGTGTCATTCAACAGGGCTTCAACCAGATGAATCAATTGCAGATCATCGCCACATCGAGCAGCATCACGATCCTGGCTAATAACACCTATCTGGGCACCATCGCAGACAACACGCTCACACAAGGCAAAATTGGAGTTGGCGTTATTGATAACAGCACCCCGATAGACGCCACCTTCGCCAACGTACGCGTCTGGAACTATACCGGGAACTGATTCATGGGCATTGGAATTATTTCGGGCAAAAATGTAGGTGCGGCACGAACGAATGTGAATCCCGCTTTCCTTATCCTCGTATAATCCCCTCGTTCGTCAACGTATCTGCGCCACCGGAATGGAAATCCCCCGAATTTGGAGGTCAGAGAAGAGAAATCTATTCTCCTTCAAACGAGAGGGGTCAATGAGAAAAGGCAATCAATGTATACGAAAGAATTGAAGTAACAAGCAGTCCAATTCTTTGAAACCAGTGGGAAAACCAAAGCGCACATTGCCAGAGACCTGGGCATTTCTGGCAGCGATTTCAGTAAATAGCGCAAACAATGTGGTGAAGAAGAGGAAGAAGCCTTTCCTGGCAAGGGTCATCAGTAACCGATTGAAAAGGAAATGAAACGATGAAAGCGTAAAAGGGATGTCTTAAAAAAGCACCGAGCATCTTCGCGGGTAGTGCTCCACTAAAAGATATTGTTGGCGAATTGGCCTGCTGTATCCAGTGACCTTTCACACAGAGCTTATCGAGAGAATGTCCTATGATTTTTTGCTAAAAATATTATGGGACATTCTCACTAGTAGGTAACATTCGTCCTAAATTGCTTTTAATAGAGAGGATACAAATGATGGAAAAAGCAAACATTCATATTGAGCGTCGACCCGGCACTGTCGATCTTCTGCGTAGTTATAAAGTGTATATTGATGGTCAGCGTGTGGGAAAACTCCGAGAAAGTGAGCAATTTGTAGTACCGGTTCAACCGGGCGATCATGAGATTATTTTGAAAGTTGATTGGGCCTCTAGCCATCCTGTTACCGTTCATGTTGAAGCTAGTGAGGAAATATCAATTTACTGCCAGAGTATATCAAATATAATTACAGGCCTCTATACGATAGTATTTAATAGCAAGAATTACATTCAAGTGTTTTTGCATTAAGGGATATACAAATCTTAGAGCCACCGAATTTGGAGGTCAGAGAAGAGAATCTGTTCTCTTTCAAACGGGGGGTTCAATGGAAAAAGAAATGAAACGATGAAATGGAGCAGCGTTGGGGCGAGATGTCGGTACGGTGAACGGGAAAGCGGGACTCACGTTCGTTCGTGCCGCACCTACGTTTTCCACTATATTTTACCTTATTTGATGGTATTGGTCCAGGTGGATCGCCTGCAGGCAAGATACTGCCAGAGAAATGAGAATCCGAAGATAGCCCATATAATCAGCACTGGCTCGATAGGAGCGCGGAAGCGCGGCGCGCCATAGAAGATCAGATCTTGTCCGACCGTCAACAGGAGCAAGCAATAAAAGACTATGAATTCTCGCCAGCGCTTGAGAGTTACCCATAAGCCTATGACAGCCAGAATATCGACAGGGATGGGAAAGATATTCATCATAAGTAGCACAATCTGGCTTGAGGTCTGGCTGGAGAAACGATCTGTCGGCAAATCAGCCTCATGGACGGCGGGCAACCATGTATTGGCGAAATGGGCCATCAGCAATCCCGGCAAGGACGCAAGATGCTTTGAGATCCACGCCAGAGCATCTTGCTTGAAGGCATCTTCGCGGCTTATCTCACAACTAGCAGTACAGGTATACAGCGGAAAGCTCCGCGCAGCAACAGGTGCCGCACGCAAAGGAGTAATCCACGTCTCCTGATCCCAGGGCTTGGACAGAATCTGGTCATTATAAGAACCCAGGAGAACGGTACCATCGCCAGTCGCCACTGGTAAGAAGCGTTGAGACACCAGAGCATTGCGCACCGTCCAGGGTGTCAGCAGGATGCCCACCACCAGCAGTACCAGCATGGCCATACGCCCCACGATGCGCCAGGCAAAGCGCTTCTGCCAACCCAATACAACCAGCCAGACTATAAATAAGGCCAACACCAATAAGCCATTCGGGCGTGTTAACGCCAGCAAGGCCACGGCGATCCCACTTGCCAGGGCAAAGCGCTGCAAACGCTCTTGGTACAAACAACAAAGCAAATAGCCAAAAGCCGTTAAGAGAAAAGTATAGAGTGTCTCGGAATAGAGCCAGCCAGTGTACACATAGAGACCGGGATAGAAGGCGGCCACGATACCAGCGACAAGCGCCAGACGTCGATTGAGCAGGCGTGCGACCAGTAAATAAATCAGCACACAGGTGCCAGCATCCACCAGACATAAAAAGATGCGCGCCAGAAAATCACTGGGACCAAACAGCCCGGTGATAGTCGCAATCACAAAGGGCCAGAGTGGAGCACGTCCAACCGTTGAAATAGCGAGATGCAGACAAAAGCAATGCTCCGTCAACAAATGCAAACCAATATCCCGATACTGCTGAGAATCGTGAAGGGGTGTATACTGCCGGGCCACCGTCACATTAAAGAGGATACGTACGATGATGGCTAATCCAAAAACGATAAGCGCACCATCAGGAAATGCTGCACGTATTTTATGACTAAAAATCATTTATCCCATTCCAAACAAATACACAGTGCTATTTTAAGCGGAAACGTCTCAGACCAAACTATAGTATCACATCTGTAGATGTAAATTTGACAATCAGTCAGCACACTGCTACACTGGATTGAGTATACTATAAACAGTCGGCTATGAATGGGATAAGTACCTCTTGTGAGTGTTTAGAGAGCTGCGGTCCGGTGCAACGCAGTGCGAGCAGGAGAGAAATCCACCCAGGAGCCTACGCGTTGAGCGTCAACGGTTGCCCCCGCTATCAGGCAGATATGAGTTTCAAGGCAGCCAGACTGTTTTGAAAGAAGTAAGGTGGTACCACGATTCCACGCGTTTAGCGTCGTCGTCCTTGTAGAAACGAAGGACACGGCGTTTTTTTATTGCCTATCGCGTGGTCCATATGCGAAATGGAGGCACGCATTCAGAAGGAGGAGAGGAATATAGCATGCTTGATCTAACATTTATCCGCAATCATCCCGATGTTGTCAAAGAAGCGGCCCACGTTAAAAACAATTCGATTGATATTGATGCCTTGCTTGCTCTGGATCAAAAAGTCGTGGCACTACAACATGAGGTTGAAGAGGCACGCGCCAAACAAAATCAGCTCTCAAAAGGTATCCAGCAGGCCGCCAGAGAAAAAAATACCGAGCTACGCAATGATTTGATTGCCGAAGGGAAGAAGCTAGCAGAGTTTATTAAGGCCAATGAACCAGAACTCAATCAATTAACAGAAGAGCGCTACAATCTGCTCTTGCTCGTTCCCAATATTCCAGATCCCAGTGCGCCCGTAGGCAAGGATGAGAGCGAAAACGTGCCCTTCAAATACTGGGGCGAAAAAACCGAGTTCGGCTTCACTGCCCTCGACCACTATGATTTGATGCTCAAACATAATCTGGTCGATATCGAGCGGGCGGTAAAAGTCGCTGGCTCACGGAGCTATGTCCTACGTGGCGAGGCGGCACGCCTGGAACTGGCTTTGATCAGTTTTGCGATGGATAAGATGGCCCGTAAAGGCTTTACACCACTCATCGTGCCTTCGATGGCCCGCGATTTCAGTTTCATCGGTAGCGGCCAGTTTCCCAAAGGTCGCGATCAGGTATATGAAGTAAAAGATCAGGATCTGTTCCTGGTGGGTACTGCTGAAGTTTCGATTACTGGCATGTATAAGGATGAGATTCTGAAAGGGGATGAACTGCCACTGAAATTTGTGGGCTATAGTCCCTGTTATCGCCAGGAAGCAGGTACTTACGGCAAGGATACACGCGGTGTCTTCCGGGTGCATCAATTTAATAAAGTTGAGCAGTATATTATCTGTAAGGCGGATCATGAGGAATCGGTCTACTGGTTTGAGCAATTGCTGCAAAATGCTGAAGAGCTGATCCAGGATCTGGAATTGCCGTATCGCGTGATCAATGTCTGTACCGGCGATATGGGCGATGGCAAGGTCGGTATGTATGATATTGAGTGCTGGGTGCCCAGTGAGGGTCGCTATCGTGAGACCCATTCGTGCTCATATCTGCATGAATGGCAGGCTCGCCGTGCCAATCTACGCTATCGTGATGAAAATGGCAAGGTGAAATTTGTGCATACTCTCAATAATACCGCCATCGCTTCGCCACGTATCTTGATACCGCTGTTAGAGACACATCAGCAGGAAGACGGCAGCATCAGGATTCCCGAGGCGCTCCGTCCCTTCATGGGCGGTCAGGAATATATCGGTCGCTAAGAAGCTCTCAGTGATCTTCACCTATGAGTTTTCGTGTCTTTGACGCTTTGAGAGTGTCAGCCTCCCATCCCCATCGGGATCTTGCTGCTCCCTGGCTGGCAGGCGCTTGCGCGCCTGCACCACACAATAAAAAGATGTTTGAGCACCGCAGGTGCGAAAACTCATGCAAAGAGACTGTGGAGAGCATGAGAGTCCGACATACCCTCAAAAAAGATAGTTATGTTGTGTATAAAATGTTTTGCGAACATTTTATACACAACATAACAAAAGAGAGGCTACCTCGGCAATGGGATAGTTTCACCATGAACGCTCCCATCCTGATCATCTATGGTAAGCATGCCAAGGCTACAGGTCGGTTGATGACGACGGTCCGTGGCACTCCCGGGATTAAAGAGCAATTGCCCGGCATGCTCCTCATTATAGGGATTATGGCTGTGCCCAAATACGACCACCCGCGCCAGTGGAAACTCACGCCGCGCCGTCTGCGGATATGCCTGCGCGCTCCCCAGAATATGGACAATACCAATACGACAACCACCCACGGTAATCTCTTTCTTAATTGGTAACTGCATCACCACCTCCGGTAGCTCCACATTCCCCTGTACAGCCACTACAGGAGCCAGCGTTTCTAATTCAGAGAGCACTGAAAGTTGCGATAAATCTCCAGCATGAATAATCAATTCCACATCCGCAAAATGTGTCCAGAGCGCCTCGGGCAGTTGTTTGAATTGAGGCAGGTGGGTATCAGAAATCACCCCTATCCGATGTAGCATCTTTGTATCCTCCGCTATTTTGAGATATATTACTGATGGCTCATACAAATGGCCAATCAGCATATCATTCATGGTTCCTACAATGAAGAAACCATGAAGATATCACAAACAATCATAACAATACAAAGAGAGAGTAGAGACAGGTACTGTCTGTCTCAAATCAGGACATCATTATATGCGTATTGCGATCATATCGGATATTCATGGCAATCAGATTGCATTGGAAGCGGTTCTTGAGGATCTATCAAAGCAACCGAATATTGATCAAATTGTCATCGCGGGAGACATTTGCTTGAATGGACCCTGCCCAAATGAAGTCATCCAAACAATCAAGGATTTACATTGTCCTATCATTCAAGGCAATGTGGATAGTGACGTTGTCAACCAGACCTCAAAAAAAGGACCAAAAAAGCAAAGTGTGATCGCCTGGACCCGCGAACAAATCGGTCCTCAAGGTATCGATTATCTCGCTTCACTCCCTTTTAGCCATCTTGTTGCCAATCCCAATGGTACCGATCTTCTCGTCGTGCATGCGAATCCACGCAATCAAGATGAGGCTATCTTTCAGACGACTCCTGACAGTAAACTTGAATACCTTTGTCAGGACTTACCACCCTCGATTGGGGCGCTGGCCTTTGGTCATTATCATGTGGCATATATGCGCCGCTGGCAACACTTGTTACTGGTTGATACTGGAAGTTGCGGACTGCCCAGAGACGAGGATGTACGCGCCTCCTATGCTATCCTGAGCTGGCATGATAATGTCTGGCAGGCAGAGCATCGTCGCGTGAAATATGATCTAAAAGCGGTGATCAAGCAACTCAGGCATTGTGGCATTCCCACGGCTGAGAAACGGATCAAAATATTAACCGAAGCGAAATACTAGTACTGGTCAGTCAGTCACTGACCCGGTTGCCATCCCCCCATGGCAACATGTTCTCTTCAAAACCAATCCCCATGGATAAGTCTGCATTTCACCATCGCAGTCCTGTTTCCATCCAGCCAGACATTGCCTCAACACCCTGCCATATGTCACCACTCTGTGCCATAAAAAACGCAGGCTCCCGAAGAAGTCTGCGCGGTATAGAGAACACACTGATAAACGTAAATGCACTAACATAATTGGAAATAATGCTCATCGGCCAACGCTATATCGCTTAAGCAACTGGTCAATGCCGTTATATCCGAACCAGCATCCTTGCCAGGGATATCTTCACCCAAATAGCTGGCGGCCTCGCCAGCATCCACTAATTCAAGCTCCTCAACAATCGCGCGAAGTTCTCCTGTTGTCGTCATTGTGTACTCCCAGTTATGAATTTTGTGTATAAATCCTATTCACTGCCACCTATACACAGGCACCCGCCACCAGGTATTTGTGCCTGCTTCTCGGAATAGATAGTTCGTGTACAGAGCAAGATAAAAGAAAGAATATTTGCCTCTGCATCTATTGATACGTTTTATTTACACTACCGTCATGCGAGTAGGCCAAAAAGGTGATAGAGCCCCTCTCTTCTCAATTACCAGCAAAGCACATCTCAGCAAAACAGGTTGCTCCGCATATGGTCGTGAGTACCGGGATAGATGGAAACGTGGTATACTGTCGAAGAGCCAAACGATGTATCAAAGGGGTGACGGGATAGGCAGTTTAAGCAATCATTTGCGTCTCCAAGAAGGATATAAACTGAGCGGGAAGCACTATTGGCTTATGTATTGCGTGAAATATCCACCCTTACCAGATAACCACTCTGGAGACAACGCTACAAGTGGGAATAGCGACATGCAAGCCGCCGTTGCCAGGCGTTGCCCCCTGGCTATAAAACGATTATTTTTACCAACAACAAATCATTTGTCGTATC
Source organism: Dictyobacter arantiisoli (assembly GCF_008326305.1). Classification (GTDB taxonomy): domain Bacteria; phylum Chloroflexota; class Ktedonobacteria; order Ktedonobacterales; family Ktedonobacteraceae; genus Dictyobacter; species Dictyobacter arantiisoli. Next base: position 33,507 of record NZ_BIXY01000019.1, read on the forward strand.
CATCCATCACAACAAAAAAGAGAGACTGTGCCCGGCATATTGACCCATCTATGCACTCAAGCAAGCGTTAATATACAATCATTTCTACGCAGAAAGCAGTATGCGTGGGTGTAAGATGCATGGTAGATACGATTTGTAGGAGAAATTCATGACGAGTACTCATTATGATGTCGCCGTGATCGGTGCTGGTCCTGGTGGCTATGTAGCAGCGATTCGCGCCGCCCAACAAGGTGCCAAAGTGGCAATTGTAGAGAAACAGTATATGGGTGGTACCTGCCTGAATGTGGGCTGCATTCCCTCTAAAGCAATGTTACATGTGGCAGAAACACTACACCAACTGGCTTCTATCGAAGATCTAGGAATTACCCTCCCGCAACCTCCTGTCTTTAATATGAAGAAAGCCGTCAGCTTTAAAGATAAAGTTGTGAAGCGTATGACTGGTGGCGTCAGTTCGCTGATGAAAGCGAATAATATCGACGTTTTTGATGGCCTGGGTACCGTAGATATTTCAAAGACCGTCACGGTCACTAAAAATGGCGAGCAACAACAATTTAGCGCCGATAAGGTCATCCTCGCTACCGGCTCGGTACCGCTGATTCCGCCCATGCCCGGTGTGGATGGCGATAAGATCATGAATAGCGATACCTGCTGGAATCTATCCAAGACGCCAGAAAGCCTGATCTGTGTTGGCGGTGGCGTGATCGGCATTGAGCTGGCCTGTATGTTCAATGCATTGGGTACGCAAGTCACAGTCATTGAAATGCTGCCAAACATTTTAGCCCCCGTTGATGAAGAGGTCCGTAAATTGCTGGTACGTATTCTGAGCAAACGCGGCATCAATATCGTCACAGGCACAAAGGTGGAAAGCATCGCGGATGAGAATGGTCAGAAAAAAGTTGTGACCAGCACAGATAAGGGTCAGCAAGAATTCTATGGCGAGTATGTTTTGATGGCAGTGAGCCGCCGCGCCAATATCGCCGGTCTGGATAAACTGATTGAACAGGGACTCGATACCGACCGTGGACGTGTACGCGTCAACGATAAATTAGAGACCAATCTGCCAGGCATTTATGCCATTGGGGATTTGATCCACGGCGCTGGTCTGGCACATGTCGCTTCTACGGAGGGTGAGATTGCCGCAGATAATGCTATCGGCCATAGCGCGACGATGAATTATGAGGTGGTGCCAAATCCCATCTATACGTTCCCTGAAATAGCTTTTGTTGGTCTGACCGAGGCGGCTGCCCGCGAGAAATATTCCGATATCCGCGTTGAACGCTTCCCCTGGGCCGCAATTGGCAAGGCAGTTGCTATCGACGAAACCGAAGGCTTTACCAAGGTCATCATTGGCAAATACGGCGAATTCCTGGGCGCACATATCATCGGTCCAGATGCAACCAACCTGATCAGCGAATATTCCCTGGCGATGCGTGGCGAACTGACCGTTGAAGAGGTCAGTGAAACCATCCATCCCCATCCAACCCTCAGTGAAGGCCTGCGTGAAGCCGTCCTGGCGGTTGAGGGACGTCCTCTGCATATCGGGCCCAAACAGAAACAGGTGGCACGAGCACGCTAAGTTACCTGCCTGATAGAACATGATACGTCTAACAAAGTGTTTGTTTCCAATACCATCTGGTTTTTGTGGCTCACCTGCTGGCAGGCGCGCGCGCGCCTGCGCCCTTTTTAGTGTATGTTGCTGTAAATGCGCTTAGCGCATTTACAGCAACATACACTAAAAATTGGTTTGAGCACCAGCGGTGCGAAAAATCATGCACAGAGATCGTGGTGAGCATGGGAATCAAACACTTTATAAGGGTACAATATTATAATAAAGCGGACTGGTATCTTTTTTTTATGATACCAGTCCGCTTTATTATCGAGCATTCAGCGAAGGTAGATCTATAAAGTTGAGCTAATCAACGAGATTACTGTATGCTAATTACCATCCATGTCTGCCACAGGAAGAGCAACGCGCTCGGTTACCGGCACTTATGCCACCAATCTCTTTCACAATCTGCCCTTTGTGGTACAACGTGCCACGCCAGAGGATAGCAGCTGATTTCGCCCCGTGTCAATGGCAGCGAAACAATCGATCAATTCAAAGCTGAAATGTCGCCATTTATCGCTTAAAGTGTATCTATCCGACTGCCTTCACGATCTTAGCTTTCTAACAGTCCCTGGCGTCTCTTCTCGACCAGTTTTGCCCAGGCCATCATTTCTAACATAGACAGAGGTAAGGCAAATGTATAGGATTTATCGTGATCAGGCTTGCTGCTGAGCTCAAATTCCAAACGGCGCACATCCATCGTATTCATTCTGGTACCAGATAAGAACTGTTCAGCCGTGACGGAACTGGAAATAGTGCCTTCATTCTGACGTGCCAGCATATCTTCCATCTCGGCCTCGGAAGAAGCAAAAAAGACGCGAATTAATTCTTTGGGGATATAACTATAAGCGCGCAATAATGTCAATAAAGCATGTGGAGAGGTCAACAGAGTTGAGCGCCATTTCCACACCATATCTTCTGCCACAGCCTGACAATGACTGTGAACCAGTTCTGTCAATTCTCTATTTTCAGTGGACGTTTGCTCTACATAAAAAGCAACACGATAATACATCATAGAATCTCTACCTCTCAACATATAACCCCTCCGCCAGATACAGGGCAATCAAAAAATTCTCAATGGCGGTTGTGTTCACTAACACTATACGCAATATGGTTCCCTTTTTCGAGAGTTTATGTAACCTTTTGGGCCCTTATTTTAGAGCTTGTTAGCTATTTGTGAGAAAGTGAACAAGATGAAATTTGCCCGATCCCAGAAAATTGATCGTGAAAGGGGTTTACAATCAATGCACAGTGTGCTATTATCAATCTCGCACGGGGACGTGGCTCAGTTGGTAGAGCGCGACAATCGCACTGTCGAGGTCAGGGGTTCGATTCCCCTCGTCTCCACTTGATCGCACCAGCATAGAAAGTGTGTTTCTATGCCATGCGCATCTTGCCTATCGCATACACATATGTTATACTTTAAGTAACATTCAGAAGCGACGAGCAGGAGTAGTAGGTCGCCCTTGCAACAGAGAGCAGCCGGTTGGTGCGAGACTGCATAAGATAGACTGAACTCGCCTGTGAGCAATAAGCATGAAAAAAGAATGTCCTTCATTCTGAAATAATGCTTTTCGGGACGCCCGTTATCGCGTAAACTAAGAGTAGATCTTGGTTTGGTAGCATACCAGAACAATTTGGGCTTGTAGCGCAGCTGGTAGAGCGCCTCCATGGCATGGAGGAGGTCAGGAGTTCGAGTCTCCTCAGGTCCACCAATGCCACCATTGATCGAAAATCAGGGTGGTACCACGGAAAAACCTTTCGTCCCTTGCGGATGAAAGGTTTTTTATTGTTGAGAACATATTACAAGTCACAATGGGGGAGGCCCAATGATTACACGCACCAAATATGATCCCAAAGAAGTTGAGCCAAAATGGCAATCACAATGGGATGCAGATCAGATCTATCATGCATCCGATAATTCATCCAAACCCAATTTTTATAATCTGGTCATGTTCCCTTATCCTTCCGGGGATCTCCATATGGGCCACTGGTATAACTATTCTCCTTTCGACGCTTATGGCCGTTTCAAACGTATGCAGGGCTATAATGTGATGCAACCCATTGGCTTTGATGCCTTTGGCCTGCCTGCGGAAAATGCCGCCATCAAACGCGGTATCCAGGCTCGTACCTGGACTCTGTCTAACATTGACAATATGCGCAAGCAATTACGGGCAATGGGCGCTCAATGGGATTGGCAGCGCGAAGTTGTGACCTGCCAGCCAGAGTACTACAAATGGACACAGTGGCTGTTCTTACAATTCTATAAACAGGGGCTGGCCTATCGGACCAAGGCTCCTGCGAACTGGTGCTCCAGTTGTAATACCACCCTGGCAAACGAGCAAGTGCTGGCAGATAACACCTGTGAACGTTGCGGCAGCGTGGTGATCCGCAAAGAGATTGATCAATGGCTACTGAAAATTTCTTCCTATGCTGAGCGCCTGCTGGACTTCGCGGAGGTTGAAGATTGGCCCGAAAAGACCATCACGATGCAACGCAACTGGATCGGTCGGAGCGAAGGTGCTGAGATTCGCTTTAAAGCCGAGATAGCTGGTCAGCAAGAGGAGATTCCGGTCTTTACAACACGTCCTGATACGATCTATGGCGCGACATTCTTTGTGCTGGCCCCTGAACATCCCTGGGTGGAGAAGATTACCACGCCAGAGCAACAGGCTGAAGTTGAGGCCTATGTTGGACAAGCCCGTCGCATGACTGAGATCGAACGGATGAGTTCAGAGAAAGAGAAATCAGGCGTCTTCACGGGAGGCTATGTCACCAATCCTGTCAGCGGCGAAAAAACACCTGTCTGGATTGCCGATTATGTTCTGATGAGCTATGGCGCAGGTGCGATTATGGGTGTACCGGCACATGATCAGCGCGACTTTGAGTTCGCCCGTAAATTCAGCATTACGATCCGCGAAGTGATTCGCGCTAGCGATGAGGAACCGAGCGATCCCACCACCTGGACTGAGGCCAGAGAGGCCCTGGGGGAACTGGTCAATTCTGGTCCTTTCAATGGGACACCTGCTGCAGAAGCAAAGGCACGTGTGATTGACTATATCGAAGAAAAAGGGATCGGCACCCGGAAGATCAATTATCGCCTGCGCGACTGGCTGATCAGTCGGCAGCGCTATTGGGGCGCACCCATTCCAATCGTCTATTGTCCAGAGCATGGCACGGTCCCCGTACCAGAGGATCAACTACCGGTCTGGCTGCCAGAGAACGTGCAATTCAAGGCTACAGGCGAATCTCCACTGCGTTATGAACCAGATTTCGTGAACACGACCTGTCCCGTTTGTGGTGGTCCAGCAACCCGTGAGGCCGATACCATGGATACGTTTATCGACTCGTCCTGGTATTATCTGCGCTATGCAGATCCTCACAATAGCGAGGTGCCCTGGAGTCCTGAAAAGATGCAGCAATGGCTGCCTGTCAATCAATATGTCGGTGGCATCGAGCACGCGATCCTGCATCTGCTGTATGCACGCTTCTTCATCAAGGCCTTACACGACATGGGACATATCACCTTTGACGAACCATTCAAGCGCCTGTTCCATCAGGGTATGGTATTGGGTGCCGATGGTCAGAAGATGTCGAAGTCACGCGGTAATGTCGAGGCTCCTGACAAATATGTCGAGAAATATGGAACCGACACAGTACGCTGCTATATGATGTTCATCGGTCCATTTGATGCGGGTGGTTCCTTCCGTGCCGAAAACCTGGAGGGCATCTGGCGCTTCCTGAATCGCGTCTGGAGTCTGATAGGTGAGAGCTGGATTGATCATCCCAATACGGTTGAGACAAAGGATAGTCAGGCTATTGAACGTCTGCGCCATAAAACAATCAAACGTGTTACGGAAGATCTGAAGCATTTCCACTTCAATACCGCACTGGCTGGACTGATGGAATTCAATAATGCCCTGATCAAGCAACAGCACAATCCAGTGGCCCAGAGCGCTACGTATCAAAAAGCGCTACAGACCCTGCTGCAACTGCTGGCTCCATTCGCGCCACATATCACAGAAGAACTGTGGCAGCAGAGCAATCATAAAAACAGTATTCATACCTCCGAGTGGCCCGTCTATGAAGAGGAACTGACCAAAGATGAAGCGTTTACACTGGTTATTCAATTGAATGGTAAGGTCAGAGAGCGCATTGAAGTCGCCGCTGATATCAGTGAAGAAGAAGTGCGTACACTGGCTCTGAACAATCCACGTGTGCAATCATTTATTGGGACAGCAAAAATACTCAAAGTCATTTATGTACCAGGCAAACTGGTCAACATCGTGGTCCGCCCTGCTTAAACAGATAGTCAAAAAAGCACACGGATACCTCTTTTGATATTCGTGTGCTTTTTATTTTTGCTTCCATATAAAGTGTTTGAGGGGAAGAGAGAATCTCCAAACTATCCTTTTATTTCTCTTCGGGGTGCCCCCATTTCACTACATCAAACGTCTATAGAAGGTAAGATGGAAAGTACTCAAAATTGCCCCTGCATTCTAAAAATATAGACCCAGATAAACGTGTTAATAAGGGAAGAAACTTTTTTCCGGGAAGGGTGTGGAACCTTTCTTGAACGTCAAACGTATATAGGGCAGATAGTTCATCTACACTGGCTCAGCAATACAGAGGCAGAATAGATGAGAAGAGACCTACAAATGTGAGCTATTTCACACTGAAACTGTCGCATAGTAGATAGCTACTGCGTCCTCTTTCCGCTTATACTTAGCAAAGTGGGAATAAAGTGGTAGGGAAACTGCGCATCGGATGGTACAAAACAGAAACAGATATTTGAAAAAGGACTACTTCCCACGTTTACTGTATCAGGGTTCATTTCTCTGGACAGGAGACGGGTACATTTATAAAAAGCGGGAACCATGCAGCGGTGAAATGCCTGTTAAAGGCATTGGTGGAAGGAACAATTATGAATACACAGCCTCTAGAAATGGTAAAAAACCCAGGCACTACTGAATCTGAAACAGATATGCTGACTCTGACTGGCTTCAATCAGGATGAGATTATTTCGCTTCTCTGGCTTCGACAGTGGTATCAACATGGGGGCAGTGACCGGGTAGAAGTGCTACGGCATTTTGAATTTCTGAAACTGCTTGTAGTAAACGGTAAAGTCGATCTTTAATTTTGTGGGACGCCATATTTATACACAATCCTCTTATTTAGAACCCTGAGGCCCGCTACTTGTTAGAAGTAGCGGGCTTCTTTTTTAGGCCTGGTAATGGGAAGGGGCAACTTTCTGGCGAAGCACATCGTGTGAGCCTTTATTGTAGAGATCAAGCTGCTGCATAAACCAGTGTGTTGAAGCGGTTACAAGCTTTGTCTGCAGAGGAACGCTAGCACGCATAGTAAAAACATCAAAATTATTCGCACGAATACGCAGCAAGATATGTCGATAGAGCGTCCCACTGAGGCGTACAGCCAACTGACAATCAGCATTGAGCATCTCTATACCAGGCACGGCCGCATCATAATACTCCTCGGCACGCTGCATCTGAAACTGGATGAGATTCTGAAAAGAAGCGTTAATCACACCTGCCATTAAATCACTTTCGCGATAGTCGAAGCGCTCCAACTCATCCAGAGGGAGATAAATGCGTCCATTGCGCGCATCCTCGCCAACATCACGCAAAATGTTTGTCAACTGGAGTGCAATCCCCAGCTCGACGGCATAGTTCAGGGCACGCTCATCAGTATAGCCAAAGATCGAGGTAGATAAAAGACCTACCGTGCCTGCGACGCGATAACAATAGAGTCGTAGATCATCGAAGGTGCGATAGCGCGTCTGCGCCAGATCCATCTCGACCCCCTCCAGTAATTCAAGCACAGGCTTGAGTGGAACAGTATAATGCTGGAGCACATGTTCCCAGGCGCGTAAAATAGGATCATCGTTAGCAATCCCTTGCTCATACAAATGTATCAGAGCCATGCGCCATTCATCAATGACCCTGACAGGAGAATGTGATCCTTGCAGATGCCCGATGCGGGGAACATTCCCCTCTGTCGCTTCATCAACAACATCATCAACCTTCCGACAGAATGCATAAATGGCCCAGATCGCCTGTCTCTTCGCAGGCGGCATAAAAACAGAGCCCCAATAAAAGGTCTTAGATGCTCGTTGCGTCACCTGACGACAGTGTTCATAGGCATCGCTCACCTGCTGTGCCTGACGCATCACATATCTCCTATTCATTGTTAGCAACCAGTACTTTCCTGCACCTGACGGTGCTAAAGCTCCAGGTTACTCATAGTGTACTGGATCATTGTGCTTAAAATCCTGAAAAGTGCATCTAAAAAGTAAAACGCAGCAATTGCGCACGCGATTGACCCATGGAACAACCTTTTTTAATCTCAACATGAATGCTTACCTGTGCATTCAACATATTCGATAAAATAGATGCAAGTTTATGATAGAAATGGGTAACATGTGGCTAAACCACAACAAGAATGACGCATCAAACCTAAGCACTACGATTTGCGTACATATACTAGAACAATAAATGATCTGCAGACCGTTCAGGCGGTCATTGAAGTATAAAAAATCAACTAATCAGATAAGGATTTCAATGCGTATCATTCTTTACCTTGGCAAAGGTGGTGTAGGCAAAACCACCGTTTCTGCCGCAACCGCTGTCCGCTCTGCATTGCAGGGGAAACGGACACTTGTTGTAAGTACAGATCTAGCCCATAGCCTGGCAGATTGCTTACAAGTAAATCTAACGTCAGAACCCAAAGAGCTAGCCTCTAATCTCTGGGCCCAGGAAGTCAATGTACTGGATGAAATGCGACAGGGCTGGGGAAAACTGCAAGAATCAATGACCAAAACGCTCAAAAAACAGGGCATTAACGCCGTTCTGGCGGATGAGCTAGCCATGATTCCCGGCATGGATGAGATTGTAAGCCTGATCAACATTTATCGCAATGCACGCGATGGAAACTTTGATGTGGTAGTGATTGATGCAGCGCCAACCGGTGAAACGGTGCGCCTCCTCAGCATGCCAGATACATTTCAGTGGTATGTAGGACGCCTGATGGGCTTGCAGGGGGCAGGTTTTAATCTGGCACGTCCCTTAATCAAAGCCATGCTACCTGTCTCAACTACGGAGATTATGGATGCGGTAAATGCATTGAGTGAGCGGGTCAAGACGCTACGAGAGGTTCTCAGCGATCCAACTGTCAGTTCATATCGTCCAGTCGTCAATCCAGAACGCATGGTCATCAAAGAGGCCCTGCGTGCAGAGACCTATCTGGCATTATTCGGCTATCCTATCGATGCAGTTGTCTGCAACCGTGTAATCCAACCGGGAGACTATCAGGACGCATTTATGCAGGATCTCTATCGTACGCAAGAGAAGCTACGGCAGAGCATCCACACTACATTCGCGCCCTTGCCAGTCTGGGAAGCCCCTTATCGGTCACGAGAGATTCTGGGTATCGAAGCGCTGGGAAAACTTGCCGACACCATTTTCGGCGACACCGATCCCACACAAGTTTTCCACAAGGGGCAAGTACAAGAAATTGTACGCGAAGGAGACAGCTATATCCTGCGCCTCCCGCTCCCTCATGTAGAAATGAATAAAGTCGTCATGAGCAAAAAAGGTGATGAGATGGTGGTGGAAATTGGCAATTTCAAACGCGAAATCTCGCTTCCCAATGTGCTCATCAATCAAGAAGCAACCGTCGCACGTTTCGTAAATAAAGCCCTGGAAATCCATTTCAGCGCCCCATCCAAGCGCAACAACAAATCAGCCTGAGCACATTACGAAGAAATGAGGGCAGATTTGAAACCGGGCCATAACTTTGCCCTGCCACCTACCCTCATCTTTTTACTATAAAAGCTCTTTAAAACTATATGAAAGTCTACTGAGCACCTGAAATGCTTTCAGGAATATGCAGTAAAATGTCCTTCACCTCAGCCTCGTCACTAGCATCAAGAACAGCATCAAAAACATCTTGCAAGACAGTACTATGCATAACAGAAACCGTGTGCTCCTGAGCAAGCTCAACCAATGAGGGATAGCGCCGATGAATCTGGCGAATGAGAGAGTCACGTAACGCTTCCCGCTTTCCCTGCTCAATGCCTCGCTCAATGCCCTGCTCAATGCCTCGCTCGATGCCTCGCTCGATGCCCTGCTCGATGCCCTGCTCGATGCCCTGCTCGATGCCCTGCTTAATCCCTTGCTTCATTCCCTTTTCGATGCCTTTTGTCATACCTTTTTGTACCATTTCCTGGTAAGCCCAGGATTCTTCAAGAATGTCGTGCATGAGGTTAAACCTTTCTGCTAGCCAGAACTTGTCTGTGCTTTCTTTAAAGACTAAGGCAGCGATAGCATAAGCAATTGGAAGCAAATCTTGCTTGCCTGTACTATACAAGTCTGTAATCAGTTCCTCAACCACATCTCGTCGCGCGCTATTGTGGGTGAGTGGCAAGAGTGGAAGCATGCCTTCCAGGCCAGCTTGCTGCAACATTGATGGTGGAAGTTCCCATAATCGAATATTTTGAAAATGGAAGCTGTGTATCAATTCGCCATTCGGCAATCTCTGCAGATATGGCGACTCGATAATATTACCACCTTTGACGAGATACAACACAATTGAATAGACAGGAATGCCAGTAGCGCATCCTGTCAGTACATTATATTCCCAGACACGGCGTCCCATATTTGCATCGCGCCGACGCTGAAATTCAACGTGCAGAATGATTTTCTCACCCTGCAGATCCACATTATATAAGAGATCGGCATTGACCGTACGTGCCTGTAATTCTTTGTCACGCTCGCTAATAAAAATTGCTCCTTGCAAGAGCAAAGAGACAAAGGCCTGCGGCTCAGCTTTTACCAGCAGCTTCATAACATCATCCCAATATTTAGGCATTTCTCATCCCTTCCCACATGCTCCAGATGATTATGCTGTACTCTACCATCTCGTAGCAGAAAAGTACAGTGACAATTTATTCATTTTAGGGTAACAAATTGGACAAGATGAGATATTTGGCAAGACAGACATTTAGCAATTTTGTTATCCAGAACAGCTCAAGTATTATCTCTAGCACTTGACACCTGTTCCAATTACCCTCTATTATGAACTCTGACAATTGAACGTTACAGTATCGAGTAAAAAAACGTATTTATGTCAAATCGTCAGACAATAACACTTACAACTTATGTAGAACGCGCCCGCAAAGTTCTTCAATATGAACAACGGACCAATCATCAGGATCAAGCCATCAAACCAGGTGGCGTAGAAGCGTTTATCACCCGCTGGTATGCCGATACAAGCGCACTTTGCCAGACGACCGGGCAAGATAGCAGAGTCCTGCATCGTTTTACAGAACATCTCAGCAACTATCATCAACAAGATCCCATTCAGCGTGCCTCCAGCCTGCGTGCTGCACTGGCGATTCTGAATGAGGTTGATGGTGCTGTGCCTACCACCTCTCAAACAGGAGCAACGGTAGAAACAAGTCCAACGTCAATACCGCAGCAATCCTTAACAGCAGGTGATCTAACCACCGGGGATCATCATAAAGAACAGAAGGATCGTAAGACCGCTAAAACTGAGATGGATGGTGCAGCGACAAAGCATCGCAAATCTGCAAAGGTTGCAGCGCCTACAGTCCATGAGATAGCAGAACCAATTCAGTTGGAGGCTGGTATGTCGCAGGGACATGTTGCCCTGACACTTCTAAGTGCCGACATCACAGCCATCCCCGGCGTTGGTCCAACCGCAGCAACGCGCTTGCAGAGCCTGGGTGTACGCACCGTTCGCGATCTTTTGCTGTATTTTCCACGTGAACACCGCGATTATAGCCAGTTAGAAAAAATCGCTCATGTCCCGTTTAATGAGCTTACAACGACGATGGGACTGATCTGGGATGTGAAGACAACCCGGACCGGCAATGGAAAAACACGCACTATCGCGACGATCTCAGATGAAACGGGAAAGCTGTATGTCTCCTGGTTTAATCAGCCGTATCTGCAAAAGCAACTCCAGAATGCGCAGGGGAGTTATCTGGTCGTCACGGGCATCAAACAGCGCTTTGGCAATAAGGTTGAGTTTGCGGTCCGCACTCATGAGTTGCCGGAGCAGGGGGATCTACTTAATACAGGACGCCTGGTGCCAACCTATCCTTTAACAGAGGGATTAAGCGCCAAGTCGATGCGCCGCTTCACTAAATATGCGGTTGATCGTTACGCAAAAATGTTGCCCGAGCATTTGCCACTCTCCATTCTTCAGGCGGGCAATTTGATGATGTATTCTAAAGCAATTGCGCAGATTCATTATCCAGATGATGAAGATCTGCGTACTCGCGCCCATCATCGTCTCGCGTTTGACGAACTGTTTATGCTGCAACTGGGCATGCAAGAGAGACGATCACGCTGGCAACAAGAGGCCAAAGACGGCAATGCCTTTACGCGCTACGATCATCGTATCTTTATTGAGCCAGATGCTCAGACGAAAAAAACACTCACTCCCCAACCGCAGAATAGAGCGGGGACAACCGGTGCAACTCTGTGGTCTGTAATTGCGACCGATAAGCCGTTTGAAGAGACTCTTCCTTTCTCATTTACTGCCGCACAGCGACGCGTAATACATGAGATTTTCGCAGATATGGCAAAGAGCCGTCCTATGAGCCGTTTGCTCCAGGGCGATGTAGGTGCGGGTAAAACCGCTGTCGCCGCCGCTGCTCTGCTGCTAGCAGCCCTGAATGGCTATCAAGGCGTGATTATGGCGCCAACTGAACTACTGGCCGAGCAACATGCCCGCAGCATCCGCGCCATGCTAGAACCATTTGGCATACAAACGGTCTTATTAACGGGTAGCCAGCGCCAACGTGAGCGCAATCATGCTCGCCAGGCATTGGAGTCTGGACAGGCGACAGTAGCTATCGGCACCCATGCCTTAATTCAGGACGATATTGCCTTCCAGAGCCTGGGACTGGTGATTGTCGATGAGCAGCACCGCTTTGGCGTAGAACAACGCGATGCGCTCCGGCAAAAAGGTCGTCATCCCCATATGCTGGTGATGACGGCAACGCCTATTCCACGAACGCTGGCACTTACACTCTATGGAGATCTGGATGTCTCCGTCATTGATCAGCTTCCACCCGGGCGTCAAAAGATTATTACCCGCTGGCGTACCGGCATACGACGCAATGAATCCTATACCACTATCGCCCAACAGGTCGCAGAAGGGCATCAGGCGTTCATTATCTGCCCGTTGATCGAGGAGTCCGAATCCCTAACCGCCAAGGCTGCAACAAGTGAATATGAACGCTTACAACGCGAAGTTTTTCCTCAGTTACGGCTCGGCTTACTTCATGGTGCTATGAAAGCAGCGGAAAAAGATACGATCATGCATCGCTTCCGGGATCGCGAATTGGATATTCTGGTCGCCACATCAGTGATTGAAGTTGGTATCGATATACCCAATGCAACTGTGATGGCAATTGAAGATGCGGATCGGTTTGGCTTATCACAACTTCATCAGTTCCGTGGACGTGTTGGCCGTGGCAAGCATCAATCCTACTGTTATGTCCTGAGTGCTGACGCCAGTATTCAAGCCCAGGAGCGCCTGGGAGTCTTTCAGGATACCGATGATGGCTTTAAGCTTTCCGAAGAAGATCTCCGTCTCCGCGGTCCCGGTGACTTCATTGGCGTACGGCAAAGTGGTATGCCTGAATTACGGATTGCCGATTTTAGCGACACGGTTTTAATCGAACAAGCACGTACAGCCGCCGAACAACTCTGGCAGAGCGATCCCTATCTACGCAAACCAGAACATGCCGCGCTCCGCGAACGCATGCATTTGTTCTGGCAACAATTTATGGCTCATTAAAATGTCTGGCTCATGCTTGAATGAGCCAGACATTCTTTTCTTCATCCTTCCCTTTTCTCTTGTAACAGTCGATCCCACCACAACGTGCTATAGATGACCTATCTCTGTTTATTATAAAACTCACATATAAAAGGAGTCTGCTGACAATGAAAGTCCTGATCTTTAATGCCGGGTCAAGTAGCCATAAAAGTAGCCTGTACGAGGTTGAAAGCCCCTTAAGTTCGACACCACCCGATCCCCTCTGGGAAGCACAGGCGGATTGGACTCAGACGCAGGGCCAGACCTCTCTGAAGATTAAAGCCAATGGACAGACTATAAACAAACAACTTGCGACCGATGAGCGCGCAAAAATCATTCAGACCATGCTCGAAACGCTCTGGTCTGGCCCCACAAAAGTTATCAATGATCTCTCAGATATTGCCGTGGTCGGACATCGTGTGGTGCATGGTGGCACGAAGTTTGAGGAGAGTGTACGCGTCGATCAACATGTAAAAGATGAGATTCGTAAGCTGGCTCAATTCGCCCCACTCCATAATCCAGCCAATCTCGAAGGTATTGAGGCAATTGAACGTATAAAAAAGGATATCCCCCAGGTCGTTTCCTTTGATACATCATTTCATAATACAATGCCCGCTGCCGTCAAAGCTTATCCCGGTCCTTATGAGTGGTATGAACAGGGTATTCGACGCTATGGCTTCCATGGAATCAGCCACCAATACTGTGCGCGGAGAAGCACACAACTGCTCAACAAAACTCCAAATGAGATACGACTGGTCAATTGCCATCTTGGCAATGGCTGCTCGATCACCGCGATTCAAAATGGGAAGAGCATCAATACCACGATGGGCTTTACTCCTCTTGACGGCCTGATGATGGGTAGCCGCTCAGGCTCCATTGATCCAAGCATCCTGTTCTATCTGGAACGCGAGAAAGGCTATCAAGCGGACAAGCTTGACCACATTCTCAACAAAGAAGCTGGTTTCAAAGGCATATCAGGTGTCTCTAGCGACGTACGAGCCATCCATGAAGCCATCGCAAAAGGGAATGAGCGCGCACGGCTGGCTTTGGATATGTTTGTAGATCGCCTGTGTCACTTTATCGGAGGGATGATTGCCACGTTGGGCGGCATCGATGTTTTGACCTTTACAGGTGGTATTGGTGAGAATGATGCGATTATTCGTGCACGAGCCTGTGAGAAGCTAGGCTTTGTCAATCTCAAACTCGATCCCCAAAAGAATGATGCTTCGCCCGCTGACACAGAGATTTCGACTCCTGATTCCGCTGTGCGTGTCCTGATTGTCCATACCCAGGAGGACTGGGAAATCGCACGCGCATGCTGGCAACTGATGCAATAATAGCCCATGAATTGGAAGCGCAAAATGTGAGAAATACAAGAGTCGCTTCTGACAGGAATACAACAGGCAAAAGTCACATCCCCTTGTCTAAATGAAACCACATGCGTTGTTGAAGCGTGTTTATAGTAAGCAGTACAACAATACATTAAAAATTTCTTTATAGACAATTCGGCAAGCGAAAGGAGGGCGTATGGCTCATTTGCTCGACCGCCTGACATCAACTGATCAATCTGCAAAATATCAGCAGGCTCAGAAAAAAACGCAGCAGGCGCAGGATACCGCGCAGGCAACCTATGAAAATGTAAAAGATGCTGCCCAATCGGCCTTAGAGGCCACCAAAGACGCCGCTAAAACAACGCTATCAACCACCAAAGATGTAGCACAGTCAACATTAGATAATGTACAACACGGTGTTAAAAGTGGCCTGACAAAGTCACAGGCCGCCCTGGCAACCGGTGCCGGTGCAGCAGCCTTTCTGTTAGAACAGAATCAGAAGAAAAACCAGAAAAATCTGAAACGGGCTCAGAAAAATCTGCAAGGCTTCCAATCCAATCTGCAAGATAATGCGAATACAGGCCTGGCAAGTGCCAGGAGTGCCGTAGCTGTTTTACAAGACGCCTTGCAAGACAATGCCAGTCGGGCTCAGAATACTTATGCGAAGAATAGCAAACAGGCAAAGAAGAGCTTGAAAAAGGCTCAGAAAAACCTTGCGAAGCTTCAAAGCGTAGCTCAGGACAGTGTAGAATCTGGTCTGTCTGCAACACAGGATGCCTTTAATAAAACGTCGAAGCAAGCCAGCAAAAATTTACAAAAAGCTGCTAAAAACGCCAAAGGCTTGACTGACTCGGTGCAGGATCAATACGAGCACTATCAGCAAAAACGCAAACGGGCCAAAACGTTGTTCCGCTTTGGTCTTGTTGCCGGAGTTGTCGCGGCACTGCTCTTCACACCAGTCGCTGGTTCAGAAGTGCGCAGTCGCATCACTGCACAATGGAACCAGTATCGCTCATACTTCGGACTTTAATATAAATATGGCATGAGGATCATAATAACAGAAAAGAGGTAGCAATGAATTGCTACCTCTTTTCTGTTATTATGCGCAAAAATTCTTGGCCCTTCGCTCTTCCGGGTGATGGTGGAAGAGGGAAGTTGCGAGGACACCTTGTGCTCCGTCAGGAGCAATCGCCCCTGCATCCCGCTTTCACCTGCCGAGAGGGGATGATGAGTAGTGCGCCAGGAGATCTGCAGGATCATCGTAGATGGCGACAGAGCCCTGTAAATCTGTATCCTTCCAACCGCCACAGCGGAGCGCAATCGTAGCAATTCCGGCTTTGGTGGCGGATTGAATATCATAGGCGGTATCGCCAATCATAACCAGTTGAGAAGCATCCATTTGAATGCGTTTTATCGCTGCCAACATGATATCCGCATCAGGCTTTGATTGTGGGGCATCTTTAGAGGTCGTCTGGGCCAAAAAAAACTTTTTTGTATCCGAACCAATAAGCACCAACAGTTTTTCCAGTTCCTCTGGTTCGGCGGAAGTGGCAATGATCATTTTCTGGCCCTGATCATGGATATGCTGTAGCAATTCATAGGTATGGGGAAAAGCCTTTACGGTCGAGTAGTACCGCTCTTTAAAGATCTCTTTGCGCCGCTCACTGATCTTCTGGCCTTCCTCGCTGTCTTTCTCAATATGTAGGACCTCAGGCAAGACTTTATCACCTCCCATGCCGATCAAGGGTCGGACGGTCTCAAAAGCGACCTGATGACCTTGTTCCTGCATAGCATCGATCCAGGCATGGGTATGGGCATCATTGCTATCCACCAGTGTCCCATCCACATCTAATATCATACCTTTGACAGGATGATGATTTGACATAAAAATTTTCCTCTTTCCAATTTACTACTTTTTACCGCAACAAAAGCGGCAGGATTTCACTGACATGTGTCTAACACGTATCAGCCAGCCATCTCTATTCAAACGTCTCTGATGCGGTAGTATGCAGAGCTACGAATAGATGAGGTGAGATGATAAAAAGAAGGTCCAGCATCCCTGCCAGAACCTGTATGGAGTGGAGATTTTATGCCACAGGCTCTCCTGCCTCTGAAGATGCCAATAGGCTAACCATTTGCTTTTTATAAAAAGTCATGCCACGCTAGACATAGGTGGCATGAGTCTGGGCGCTAAGAATTTTCCTTAACAATACCTTGGCTCGGTGAAAATACGTTTTCGCAGTAGCCTCAGGCATGCACAATATACGACCAATCTCAGAGAAGCTTAACTGTGAGGCATAACGAAGCACGACAACTGAGCGAAATTTTGGAGGCAGTGATTCAATTGCCTGCCGTAAATGTATTTGCAAATCGCGGCGCTCCATCAATTCCTCGGGTAGGGGGCCAGGATCAGGGATATCGTTGAGAACTGAAAATTCACCCTCTCCATTTTCTACTTCTAGTTGAGAAAAGTGGATCGCATAGCGATGTCGACGGCGTAACTCATCAACACAACAATTGCGAGCAACCTGGAATAACCACGACTTGAAAGGCTCGCCAGTCCCTAGCTTCGGTAGCGACAGATAAAAACGTAAGAAGACCTGCTGGAGCACATCACAGGCCAGGTCATAGTCACCCAGGAAGCGACAAATAAAATTAAAGAGAGGCGTATGATAGCGCCGAACGAGCAGCTCAAAAGCACTTTGATCGCCGTCCAGAATCATCCGGGCTAATACAGCGTCAGTCAATTCTGGAGAAGGTGTTTTCATAAATTCTTGAGTTTGCACGGGTAACCTCTTCGTTTCTGAATAGAATTATGATCTGTCACACTATTCCTTTTATAGTTACTAGCATATACTCTTCAAACGATAATTACAATGGAAATATCAACAAATAAAACCCGACAATTCTATTAAAATTTATAATTTGTGACAATGTTACCAGGCAGATAGTACTATCCTTTTTATAGAAAACCGTTCCTGTATTTATCGTCTTTCCAGCCAAATAAAAGTGGACTATGCAGACATAGCCCACTGAATAACAAAAAAGTGTGTAATCCTGGATAGTAATTTACGCGTGTTCTAAACGGCGCAACTCTATTTTGCCTGCGCGTCTCCGGACCGCAAATGTAGGCTGCGCATATACGGCTGGACTGTTTACGACACTACCATCACACATACGGAAGCCAGAATTATGCCAGGGACAGTGCACTACACCATCCTCATACGTTCCTTCATCCAAAGGACCGCCCAGATGTGAGCAGGTTGCCGCAATCGCATGGATCGTATCACCCTCTTTTAGCAGTACCGCGGGAATACCAGCCACATCCACCCGTTTCAATTTTCCCACTTCCAGCTCTCGCTCATCCAGCACAGCTACAAAATCATCTGAGCCACCTTCAGGAATAACGCGATTCACACCAATGCCATTTGAATAGGCCAACTCTCCACCAAGATAGGCTGAATAGATCGTCAGACCATAAGCGGTACTCGCCAGGGTAATCGCTGTGCGCCGTTGACCAGTGATGCGTAGCACAGCTGAGGAGAGATTTAAGACGGTAATGCCACCATTGAGCAGTGCATGAAGCATGCCTGTGCGCTGCTCCTGACCATCTGTATCAACCCAGTTGGAGAGGCCAGTGGTGGCAGAGCCAACGGCCCCGGCCAGACCTAACCACAGGATGATGTCTGAGCTACGAGCCACACCATCATCCTGATCAGCCAGCCAGGCAAGATCGAGTACCAGCGAAGCGGTCCAGGCGCCGATAGGGATGGTCACCAGCACGGGATGCAGAGGATGACCCAACCAGACGCCTGCCAGAAAATCTTTGAGACGATAGCTTTCTGATCCAGGCTCCCCAAACACTTTGTTACTCCAATTCTGTAAAGGAGTGGTGAGCTTATCCAACCAGGGCATCCTGGTCACTAACAAAGAACTATAATGACGTAGCAAAGGGAAGCGGGGGGGAGTATCCATCCAACTGGTGGTTGGAGCTGTTGGATTCATAGATGTGTCCTTTCATACAGAAGCCTGTCATCCAGTTTTCGAGAATCATTCTTTCTTTAATGCTTCTAGCATTAGCCAGAAATAATCACAGGGTGGATTCATGCCAATTACGGAAAAAGGAACTTCTGCTTTGTGGGTTTGCTCCAGGTAGCGCGTCACTGCAGGATTATGGGCATAGAAGAGATGAGCGCACTCAAAAGCGCTGTTCAAGGAACGAAAATGTACACACATTTCATCCTCGACTGGCAGAGAAACATACTGAAAACCATGAGCAGTAAACCATCCGTGATCCTCTGTACGCGGCCAGATAACAATAATTGTTCCATCTGGTCGGGTGACACGTTTGAATTCAACCAGTCCTGGCTCACCACCCTGCTCATCCATGGCTGTAAAAGCAGAACATGAGATAGCGGTATCTACACTATGGTCAGCCAGGGGAAGACGATCAAAACGTCCTGTTGCCGCCACGATCTGTTGGGCAATCCCATGCTGCTGAATCTTCTTCTGCAATAAGTGCAATAATCCCGGTGAAGGTTCAACCGCCTGAACCAGCGCGGCTCCATAGCGTATACATTCAAAAGAAGCTCTCCCGCTGCCCGCGCCAGCATCCAGTACGACTTTGCCGCGTAGCTGTGGCTCAAGCGATTGAAAGATCCCCTGATGCAAATGTTCTCCCTCGGTCAATTCTTCATAGAACTCGGGAGTTTTCCAATAGATCAGTTCCCAGAACAGTTTGTTGAGTACATGCTGACGGGCAACTTTGATCTGGCTCGACGAGAGCGGGCGCTGTACCTCTTGTTGGAAGAGACGCTGTTGCTCAGGTGGCAGGCTTTGCTGGACACGTCTCACCAGAGAAGGCGCAACGCCATGTAAACTCTGAGCAAGCAGTTTGCTTGTCTGTTCGACCTGACCAATGGAAAACATGCTATGCATTGTCTCGCGATCAAACACCTGCAAGTCTTCAATCTGAAATGGATTTTCAAACACGACATCAGATTGAGCAGATATATCACTATTAACCATCGGCAACCCTTCTCCTCGCTTGCATATACCTCTTACCTACGTCAACCTCCATATGTACCTCAACCGGGAGAGTAAAGGTATATGAAGGAAACAAAATGTCGCTGTCGGAACTATTGATAATGCTTATCTCTATTTCGTACGCCTTTTCTGAACAAAAAGTTTCTAGCACGACGACCGTCCCTTTTTCATGGATAGAAGGCATGTCAGTGACACTAACTCGTCAGTTAGTGCGTGTTATACAATGAAGACTTGTGGCAGAAGTTCTATGGTACAAATACTGTCAGAGAAGATTATAACTTATTCCTATTTCATATTCATATTCATCTATCACCACATGTTACGATACGCATAGTTCGCTAACTATGCATGAAGGAGTCGCTTCCTTATGCAAACTGTACTCATTCTCAATCCGACTTCTGGTGAATCGGCTCTGGCAACGCACCATGAGGCACCAGAAACCAATGAAGAACGTATTCTCGCCGCATTGAGGGCTCATCAGATTGAGCCAACGGTTCTCTATACTACGGTCGAAGATCCAGGGAAGGAGATGGCCCATCAGGCAGCTCTGGATGGTGCTGAAATGGTTATCGCGGCAGGCGGTGATGGTACCCTTCATGCGGTAGCCAATGGCTTACTAAATACAAAATGCGCACTGGGAATTATTCCAATAGGGACCATGAACAATATCGCATGTAGCCTTGCTATTCCAGATGATATTGAAAAAGCATGTGAGATTATCGTGAGGGGCACAACCAGCCGTATTGATGTTGGTTCAATCAATGGACATATCTTTTTAGAGGTGGCAGGTATTGGATTAGAGGCCGCACTGTTTCCGGCTGCCGAGGAATTTAAGAGCAAAGGTATGCATTCAACCCTACACGGTATTGTGCAAGGATTACGCACGCTGATAACCTTTCAGCCGACCAATTTTACGATTACATTTGATGGCAAAAAACGCCGCCGTGTCCGTGCTATCCAGATTAGTGTCTGCAACTCTCCTTATTATGGCGCACACTTTCGTTTTGCCCCCAATGCGGTCATGGATGATGGCTTATTAGATGTGCTCATCTATCGCAAATTCAGCAAGTTTGATTATATGTTGCATGCCCTCTCGATCAGTCAGGGGAGACGTGATCTGGCTCCCAGAATCAGTCGACGCAAAATAAAAACCATCCAGATTGAGGCAGAACCGCCCGTCGAGATTCATGCGGATGGTGAACAAAAGGGCACTACACCGGCAACCATCAGTATACAACCGGGAGTCCTGCAAGTACGTGTACCACAAAACACGGCCAAGGGCCCGAATATGTCTTCACCCACGCACAAGAAGAGAGCCATCTTCCAGGGTGCAGTCGAGAATGAACAGAATCAAGAGAAAGGTCCAGCGTATGTTTAAACGATCACGTAAGTCTATACCGACCAACCTGGTTACCAATAAAAAAGCAATCGATCTCAGCCAGGTTGACCCGGGTGTGAAGAATACTAGCAGTCCCGTAGGTTTGCCCATCCCGCCGGTCAAGTTACCTGAAATAAATCCAGTCATGACTGAAGCGCAACGCGTTGCTGCCACCACCTCGGTTTCCGGACGGCGAGCCGTTTCACGTGGAACCATGTTTATGGCATTGTACCTGTGGATGCTCTCGGGAGCCGTGATCTTATCCCTCATCGCACGCCGGACACAGTTTTTCCCGGGTGATATGTCCATCACAGCGCGGCTTCAGAAAAATCGTCAGCCCTGGCTACGCCGCTTCTTTTTTGGCGTCTCAGAGATTGGTTTTGTCCAATATGCCATTCCTCAAACACTTGGCGTGGCGGGCATCTTCTGGGCTCTGCGTTTCCGCCTTGAGGCGCTCTTTATTCTTTTAACTTCATCAGCCACATTACTCAATGTGATTGTGAAACGGGTTATCAAACGCCCACGTCCCACCAACAATCTGGTTACCGTCGTAAAAGTAATTAACGAGCCCAGCTTTCCCAGCGGTCATGTCATGTACTATACCAATTTTTATGGGTTACTCATCTATCTCCTGGCGACAAACTGGCGTTCTGGCCGTATTCGTAATTTTCTGATTGGCATCTGTGCCACCCTGATCGCCTGTATTGGACCCTCACGCGTCTATCTGGGCGCGCACTGGCCCAGCGATGTTGCGGCAGGTTACATCTATGGAGGACTCTGGTTTAGCGGTGTTATGGCCCTCTATCTGCGCGTCAAAGCCTGGCTCCATCCTGCTAAAGCAGCGAAAGGCGTATTATCCAATGCCATTAAGCCCCTTCAACAACCCGGGGATGAGGAGGAAAAAGATGCAGCCGATACAGATGCACAGCAGTAAATACACCTCACATGAGTTATCCCAAACTTTTGAAACAAACGTTCGCTACAATGGGAGTGCAGAGGGCGAAGCCTTCTGCCGGGGTGTGGGGTGTCCCCACATACTTCTTTTCCTCTTTTTGCACGCCGCCTGCGGCGGCGCGAGGAAAAAGAAAAAGGACAGGGGACACCCCTGTAACCCCGGCAAGGGGCTAGCCGCCCCTTGCAACCCCGCTTGTAGAGCGGATTGAAGTCGATCGAACATTTGTTCGAAAAATTCGGGATAACTCATGAACTCTCTACATAGGACAGGCTAGAGCAGGGTCAGGCATCCACGGTTACACCATGCCAGAAAGCCACATAATCCTTGATCTCTTTGGCGGCATCTTTCGGCTCTGGGTAATACCAGGCAGCATCTTTATTGACTTTGCCATCTACTTCAATGCTGTAATAGCTGGCTAACCCCTTCCAGGGACAGGTGCTATGGGTCTCACTTGGCTTGAAGTATTCACGTTGCACAGCATCTGGCGGAAAGTACTGATTGTTCTCAATAACGATACAATGATCACTTTCAGCCAGTGTGACACCATTCCAGGTCGCTTTTGGCATAAGAAAAAATCTCCTTATTGCATACGATCTACCATATTGCAGAATAGAAACTTATCTTCAATCTTGTTACGAATGAAGATATTAATAGTGTACGACAAAATAATGGGTTCTGCCGCAAAGACGCAGAGCTACGCAAAAATGGGTATCGCCTTCACAATCCCAGGCGGCCCTGAAGATATTGAGGCTCAGGGCCGGGCCAGAATACGCCGGGAAAGGTTGTTTACGCCCGACCAGATACGGCGCAAGGGAGAGCGTGAATGAGGAAAATAGGGCGGTGTGTGGACTGCAGAAGGCGGATGTGGGATCGCTGGTGGCAAATTTGAAGGAACCTGCGGGTTAGAGATAGATAGCTGTACACTGGCTGGTCGTAACACCAGGGGACGCTTGGAGGTTTGAGCCATATAATGCACGCGTCCCATAGCGATACGTTGCAACTCGCGCTGAATATTGCCCATATTGACCGGTCGCTTTTTAGGGTCCATCTCTACCATACAATGAATCAGGATACTTAACTGTGGATATTCTGGCAGGTCAAGCTCTTGATAGCGGAAGGGATGTTGTGAAGGATCAATACCAGTCAATAAATGGTGGAGTAACGCACCCAGGCTATATACATCGGACTGAGGCGTGGTCTGCATGCGACCATACTGCTCAGGGGCCGCATAGCCCGGTGAACCAAGAATGAAGGTGTCTTTACGTTGTCCAGGCTTAAAATGACGGGCAATGCCAAAATCAATCAGATAAATCTGTCCTTCGGGCGTACGCATAATATTGGATGGCTTGAGATCACGGAAAATAATCGAGGGCTTGCGGGTATGGAGAAAACTAAGGACGGCAGCCAGTTGAATCCCAATTTGCAGGACCTTTTCGATGGGAAGAGATCCGCCACGTTGCCTGGTATAGCTCTCCAGCGTTTCTCCATCTATATAGCTCATGACAAGATACCAGTTGCCCTGCTCCGAAAAATAATCATAAATACTTGGCAGATTGGGATGGGTCAGGGTCGCCAGCAAGGTTGCCTCCCGCTTAAAACCCTCAATCGCGTCCAGCAACTCCTGTGCATTCAGTCCTTGCTGGATCATTTCTTTGACTGCGACACGGCGCTCCATAAATTCAGTGTCAACTGCTGCATAAACCTCACCATAACCACCCTGACCTACTCGCCGTACAATTTTATAACGCTGCTTGAGCAGTTGATCGATTTGCACCCGCTGTGTGAGTACCGCCCCTTGCGGCTCTGCCACGGCTACGGCGGGAGAAGATGACGCTCCCAGCGACACCAGCCCACTGATAGCATGTCCACAAAAGCGACAGAAGTTTGCATATCCCGGATTAGCGCATCCACACTGATTACAGAACAGGTCCTGGTCCCTCCCCATGACAAGCTCCTTACGATTCTTTCCATACAATTTTTGATACATAAATAAAGAGAGCGTATGACAAAAAAATATCTGTACAGTAAAATAGGTATTCTACGCAATGCTACTCTCATAATAAATTAATTCTAATAAAATTACTATGATCTACCTCACATTTATTCTTTATATCTGGTCAAATGCTGACTGTTCTCGCGATGCTTCTCTTGACTTCTTTATAAAATCCTCGCTATAATCAAGTCAGAACTGACTTAAACGGCGGTGGCCCTGACATGTATAAACAAATTATGTTGCTCGGTATCCTTCTCGAAAAACCTCTCTATGGTCAGCAAATTCGCGAGGTTATCGAAACGCATCATGATCTCTTCGCCAATCATATCAAAAAACCGACTATCTATTATCAGCTTGAACGGCTGGTAGCGGATGGTTATCTTGAGATGCGCCGTGAGCCGGTTGAAGCTCCGGGTCCCGGAGCGGCACATGAAGATCGTGCGCTACGCGAGCGAGATCTCTATTATGTCACAGAGGCAGGAAAAAGTCATTTTACGACCCTGCTCCGCGCCATGATCAGCGAGTTTAGCCCCGGTTTCAGTGAAGTCGATGTCTGCCTCTATTTTTTACATCATCTCAGTGCGCAAGAGGCTTGCACATTACTCAATAGCCGTCTACAGTTAATCATGACCTGTCGTACAAGCGTGGCCCGTCAAATGGATACCGCGTATCCAACAGATGCCGCCCATCAGCTTGTCACGGCTCATAAACTGCTGCTCCTCGATGCTGAGATCCAATGGCTTCGGTCAGCCATTGCCTGCATCGGTACGGGATCGCTGACAGCTATCCCGGATCAGCCGCCGGAGCAACCAGTTGTATAAGTTGATAGAGAAAACTATACTTTTTCATTCGTAGGTTAAGGAGAAAAAACATGATCGTTCGTATTGGTATCATGGCACTACGCGCCTGCGTCGTGCTCGCACTTATTTTAGGTATTTTACTCTGGATCAATGCTGTTCCTGGTGGCATCGTTATGGTTCATATGCTACTGGGTATTCTGGCCGTCGTTGCATTATGGATGCTGGCCTATGGTATTGCGACCGCCCCCAAAGGGCGTAACATTGGTTTAGCCATTGGAGCCTTTGTAATGGGTCTGTTGCTGCCAATCATCGGCCTGGGCCAATTAAGCTGGCTCTACCTTGGTGCCTCAACCCATATCGTGATCCAGATTGTGCATCTGCTGGTCGGTCTCCTGGCGATTGGCGTCGGCGAGATGATTGCGGGACGCTACAAACGCCTGAATAAAGCAGAAAAACAACTTGCCTGAGCAGGCAACTTGGCGGCAAGCATACAGCCGTTGGACATCTCCGTTTTGTCAAACCCGGACCTGGATTATCAGGTCCGGGTTTATTATTGTTCGGCTATTGCCGAACGGCCGCGAATATGTTTTAATGAAGGTATTCTTTTCGCCGCTAGCAACAATATATGTAAACACAGCAGCGTCAGCAAAGGAGCTAATGTGAGCCAGCAGGAACCGCGTCACTATCTGGCTGTCTATCCAGGCAGCTTTGACCCACCTACAAATGGACATCTGGACATCGCACGCCGTGGAGCTCGGCTGTTCGATCAACTTATCGTAGCGGTGTATGCATTCCCGGCAAAAAATGTGCTTTTCTCAGTGGACGAGCGTGTAGCACTCTGGCAAGAAGTGATTGCAGAAGAAGGTTTACAGAATGTACGCGTCGAAAAATTTACTGGTCTCGCCATCAAATATGTACGCGCAGTAGGCGGACAGGCTATTATCAAGGGGCTGCGCTCTCCCAATGACTTCGGGACAGAATTTCAACAGGGGCTGATGAACCGGAAACTGGCCCCTGAAATAGAAACCGTCTGTTTACTTACCAATCTTGAGCATTTGTTTGTCAGCTCTTCCTTATTAAAGGAGGTCGCGGGCCTGGGTGGCGATGTCACAGATATGTTGCCAGCCACTGTTATACGCGCCTTGCAACAAAAACAAACGGGAAAGAATTAAAGCCAGAATTGCAACACAACAGACACACTGATCGTATGTATGCATAGGAATTCCAACACATGTGGAATTGTTAAGGACTGCGAGCCCTTAAGCTGAGGTGTGGAATCGCATCCCTTTACCAATCAGCTTGCGTAAACATAAGTTGATACCTGAGGGAGACACAACGGCAAGGGAAGGAGGCAAGGCACAGTATGGATATTCTCTATCTAGTTGATCGCCTGGAGAACCTTGTCGCCAGTAGTAAACGGATGCCTTTAGTCAACCAGATTATCCTCAAAGAGGCCGATATTCTGACGATTATCGAACAATTGCGAACCTCGGTTCCCGCTGAAATCAAACAAGCCCGACGCGTTATTCAGGAAAAGGATCGCATTATCGCTCAGGCTCAATCAGAGGCCTCGATGCTGCTAACTCGTGCCAGAGAAGAGACGGACAGGGCATTAGGACGCGAAGGTCTGCTGAAGACCGCCGAGGATCGCTCACAAGATATCTTGCGACGTGCCAATGATCAGGCTCAAACTATTGTCAGACGTGCGGAAACCCATACGGAACAGATGCAGATTGAAGCGGATACCTATGCCTCTGAAACATTACGTAATTTACGCGAACATCTCTTAAATGTTGAGATGGAGATTGAGCGTACGGTCATGAGTATAGAACGCGGCCTGGAAAGCCTGGATGGCCGTCCCGAAGAGGAAAGTTCAACTGCCATGGAACCCGCAGATGAACAAGAGGCGGATGATGACAGTGACGCCCTCCCATCCCGCTCGCTGCCACGCCGAGCTTCTCTCGCAGCAGATACGATGGGTGGACCGAATTATCCCGCCTGAACGTGTTATGATTTGAGAAGCGCGCAAGGTGATAGCGCGCATTGCTAACGACTTGTCCAAAAAAAGGATACACTGGCAGGTTCTGAAAAAATCCTCCCTCTACTACTCTCCTGAGCGCATCTGAGATATGAGGCGCGACGCATTAGAAAGAGGACTTGACACCCTCACATGCCTTGTCTATAATGATCAAGCGCCAGAGAAGAGTAGGGAGCACATCACCTTGCGCAAAAACGTATCTATCAGCAAGAGTTCTCAATTCTGTTTAGATCTCTCTGGAAAGGAATAAATTCCATGATCTTTAATGTGGCGCAATTGATGAAAGAACCAGTTGGCTCGGGTGCTTCATACGAAGACGACATCGCTGAGGAACAGGTTCAGCTCGACAAAGATCTCACCATTGTTGGACCCATCACAGGCCATGCCCGCATGCGCCGCGTCAATCAGGGGCTCCTGATCGATGGCTGGGTGGATCTCACGCTTGGTCTTGAATGTGCACGGTGCTTAAAACATTTTGAGCAACCAGAACATGTGACATTTGAAGAGCGCTTCAATCCTACGGTGGATGTGGTGACTGGTACACCACTGCCCCCCATCGAGGAAGACGACGTCTTCCCCATCGATGAACACCATCAGGTTGATCTCACCGAAGCAATCCGTCAAGCAGTGTTGCTCGCGATCCCGATGGTACCCTTGTGCAAGGAAGATTGCGCAGGCCTGTGTGCACAGTGTGGACATGATCTCAACCTTGGTCCCTGCGATTGCAAACCAGAGATTGATGACCGCTTGAATGTGCTCAAACAATTACTGCAAAACGAATAAATTATTATCACACACTAGCCACACAAGTAGGTACCCCTGAGCACAAATGATGCATTCAGGACACATTACTGGTGGAAGAGGAGAAGACAGCAATGGGAGCGTTACCTAAACAACGCATTTCGCACGCTCGTCAGGGTGAGCGTCGTGCACATCATCATCTGGATTTACCACAGTTAGTGGCCTGCCCACAGTGCAAGCGCCCACGCCTTTCGCACCACGCCTGCCCGAACTGCGGCACCTACCGCGGTCGCCAGGTTACTTTGCCAAAATCCCAGAAGTAATGACAAAGTAGCATGTATGCGCTGCGATGAATGAATAAATGCACGCTCATCCGCGTAGTAGTCTCTTGAGAATGATTACGTGGGGCGCGTGCACTTCTATAATAAGATGCACTATCGTAGAACTTCAATCGCAAGGGATCGAGGAACTGAGTATGGTTTCTTATTTGTAGCATTCATAGGAGGCACACAACATCTGCTTTCTGTAGACGAAGTGAACAAAATGACGACACAAGTTGCCTTTCTCTTTCCAGGACAGGGAAGCCAGACAGTGGGGATGGGAGAAGATGTTTTCGCGGCATCTGCGGCTGCACGACACGTTTTCGCTACCTTTGACCAGATCTTAGGCTTTTCACTGAGTGATCTTTGCTTTCAAGGACCGGAAGAGACCTTACGCTCAACAATTAACGCCCAACCAGCCATCGTCGCTGTAAGTCTGGCATATCTGGCAGCTTTTCAAGAAGCGCTCTCTCCTCAATACTCATCCTGGTCCACACCGCTTACTCCCAGTTATACCGCCGGTCATAGCGTTGGTGAATGCTCAGCGCTGGCAGCCTCGGGTGCCATTGATCTGGCTGGCGCAGCCTATCTGGTCAAAGAGCGCGGCCGACTGATGCATGAAGAGGAAACTGCTTGCCCGGGTGGCATGGCCGCGATCATTGGCATGGATGCACAGACATTACAACAAATCTGTGAGGATGTATCCAAAAAGATGCAGCAGGAACAGACGGATAATTCCCGACATCCTGGCTTTGGACAGGTCATTCTGGCAAACTTTAATGCTCCCGGACAAATTGTGATTTCAGGCGAACAGCATGCCTTAGAGGCCGCTTGCCTCCTGGCGAAGGAACGCGGGGCCAAACGTGTAATCCCACTCACTGTAAGTGGAGCCTTCCATTCACCAGCCATGCAACCAGCCGTAAACAAACTGGCCGTATCCATAGCCTCAACCGAGCTACGCGACACGGTTATTCCAGTTATCGGCAATGTGAAGGCACAACCCCTGACAACGGAGGCCGAGTTACGCACCGAGCTGGCCGAGCAGGTTGCTCAGTCCGTCCAGTGGACAGGAATCATCGAATATTTAGCAGCTCAGGGAGTAACCACATTCTTTGAAATCGGTCCGGGTCAGGCGCTGGCAGGCATGATTAAAAGAATTGTCAAAGGCGCTACGATTATTAATATTGGGAGCGTATCTGATATTAAAAAAGCGGTCAACAAAGTACAGGAATCAGACTTGCTGGCAGAATAGCTCTCTGCAACATCACAGAACACTAAGCGATTTTTCATGCCAGAGCAAAGACGATTGGGATACTATACTTGACACAAACCTGAAAAGCGCATATCTTTGCAGTAAAGCAGCATCGCACTTGGAAATCAGGTCCGCCTGAAGAGATTGCAAACCAATTGCACTCGTTCATACGTACCAGTTTACAAGACGATAGTACATATCGACAGAGGTAAACCACTGTCGTCAGGAGGAGTGTAAGCACTATGGCTAACGAATCACAGCCCGCTGGAGTCGTCCGTGTGGCACGTCCAGTGCTCACAACCATTGTGTTGAATACCGCCCTGCAAATACGTGGTGTTGTACGTATGGCCCATACCAGTGACCAATGGTCACGACTGATGGGGCGTGATGTACCACAACACGGCATCAGCCTTATGGTCAAAGATAACACATTTTCTGCCGATCTCTACCTTATAGTAGAATCAGGGAGCAATATTGTGGAAGTAGGTACTGCTGTTCAGGAAGAAGTTGCAACCGCCATTGAAAATATGATCGGGATGCAAGTTCAGGGCATCAATGTTTACATCCAGGACGTCGCATAAAATAATCATTATTATGATTTGAACAATATGTCACGCTTCCTCTCTTGAGGCACTCCAGCCTCTTCTGAGAAAGCTCCTGACACCAGTTAGTCACTATTCGAGGATACTCTAATGCCAGGGATACGCAGACAGGCGCGAATTATCGCACTGCAAACACTCTACGAATACGACATAGCCAATCATGCCCCGGAAGAGGTCTTGCAGCGCCACGCCGAGGAGCGCAATCTGCATCTTAAGGTAGTAGAATACGCCAGCGAACTCGTCCTGGGATCTTACAACCATCTGGCAGATATTGATGCGCATATCCAGAGCGCGGCCCGTGAATGGCCTTTGCAACAGATGGCGCGCATCGATAAAAATATTCTTAGACTTGCAATCTACGAAATTCTGTTTAATAATACGGTACCAGCCAAGGCGGCTATTAATGAAGCAGTGGAACTCGCGAAGATCTATGGCAGCGAAACATCCAGCCGTTTCATCAATGGTGTCCTCGGCACGATATTTAATCGGGCACAAGAACAGCCCACCCCAACTGCTGAAAGCGAGGTGAAATAATGTCTAGTATTCAAGAGCGCTTGAAAAAGATTGTTGTTGACCAACTCGGTGTTGATGAGAGCGAAGTCGTTCCCAGTGCGTCGTTTGTTGAGGATCTCAACGCGGACTCACTCGATCTGGTTGAGCTCATCATGTCCCTTGAAGAGGAATTCAAATTACAGATTTCCGATGAGGATGCTGAGAAGATCACTACAGTCCAAGAGGCTGATGATTACATCGAGGAGCATCTGCGCTAATTTTATTTCGCAATGCGGGGCGCTTGTTGACATATATGCAAGGAAACAAGCGCCATCTCTTTTTTCGTAGGCACACGGCTCCCTCTTCTTCTCCTGACTGATCCAACTTCACTTCATCCTCGTATCATAGAGTAAGTAGATACAACCAATTTTACCAATTTTTTAAATCTTCTTTTTTTTGCTACAATTGATGTCACAAATCCTTATCGCTATGCATCTTTGTTATTGTAGACGGGACTCTCTTGCGAGAATCCTTTCGCTACAAACATGAAAAGAGTTGTCTGTGGATACGATGCCTGCAGCACAAGCTGTTGAAGTCCTTATTCATGAATATTACAAACTGGTATTTCATACGATCTATGGTCTGACCAATAATTGGGAGGAAAGCCAGGATCTGACACAGGATACCTTCCATCAAGCCTTGAAGGGTATTGATGCCGCTCGGGCCAGTAGTAAAGGCCATTTCCAGGCGAAAGCGTGGCTACTCCGTATTGCGCTGAATACCGTGCGTATGCAGCGCAGAAGACGAGCGCTCTTTAGCTTTATTCCTTTCTCGATGATGCATACGCAGCGTTCGATGGAAGGGAAAGAGCAGATCCGGGTGGGCGAGGATGCTATTCATGAGCAAGCGACGCCGGTACAGCCCGGTGGCTATGGGAGCACTGAGACGACGGACCCGGCCGAGTTGATTGCCGAACAGGATGCCGTCCAGCGCACGATGGCACAGCTCCCTGAAGGGCTGCGTGAGTGTCTCCTGCTTTCGATTGTAGGAGGACTCTCAAGTCTGGAAATCGCCAGGCTGCTGGAGGTGAAAGAGGACGCTGTTCGACAACGCCTGGCACGAGCACGTAAACAATTTCAACAACTCTATACCCGAGAGAGTGGCGAGGAGATCGTGGATAACACGGCTCCTGTACCAACTGGCTCATCGGTATCCTATGGTGGTCAGGAACGCAAGCAGGGTCAGCAGCGCCAGGATAAGCGGCAACACTTATCGCTCGCAACACCACCACCATCACTATGGAGTAGCTATGTATAACGACTCGCTTGAGACTTTGCTACTACGCCATTACGGATCAAATGGTTCAACACCAGAAGGATTGGAGCAACGCCTCTGTGCCTCTGTACAACAACAGGAAGTGCAGGCTCGCCAGGAGCAGGTAGCAAGTCGGCGCATGCAAGAACAACGCATCAGCCGTCGCCGTGCCGTCCAACTGGTTGCCATAAGTTCGGCAGGACTCGGTTTACTGAGTGCCGGTATTTCCAGCGTTCAGTCCCTCCTGAGTAGCCAGGAGGATACACAACCCGCCTACTCATCCTGATTGAAAGTGATCAGGCAGAACAAGCACACATTCGTACAGCAGAAAACATTTGACAGGCAAGCATTTTTTAAGTCATCAAATAGGTACTTTGAGAGTGCTCACTACCAGCTACGCCCCGATGGCGTGACTGTGACTATTCACAGATTGTGTTACAGAGTTGTCAACACAGAGATAGGAAAGGAATTTTCATCATGGGACTTTTGGGATCACACGGCTTAGAGTTTATCGTTGTACTGGTAGTTGCCCTGTTAGTCTTTGGACCAAAGAGATTGCCTGAAATGGGTTCAGCCATCGGTAAAAGCATCAGTTCATTTAGGAATGGCATGAGCGAATTATCCAAGCCTAAAGAAGAGGAAGTTGTGACAACACCTTCGGCAACGGAAACTGCCCGCCTGGAACTCGAGGCTATTGAACGCGAACTGGCTGCCAAGAAAGCTGCCTTAGCCGCGCAAGAGGCTGCCCAGCCCGAGATTCATGCCACACCGACGCATGAGTAATGAAAACTGCTGACACTAGTATAGGGAGACTATATGGCAACCAGTAATCTCGATCAGCAGGGCCTACTCGGTTCAGGAGGATTCGATAGCGATACTGAAGATGATGAGAATGATTCTTCGGCAATGTCCTTGATTGATCATTTGGAAGAATTGCGCAAACGTATCTTTATGTGCCTGATTTTTGTGGCCATTGGTACAATTGTAGCCTTTATTTTCCATAATAATCTGATTAATCTATTGGATGCCCCCTTACCGTTGAGTGCGAACTCGATTGGGGGGGCCCACGGACATAAGCTGACGTTGAGTGGCCTGGGTGAAGGCTTCACAGTAGCCATCAAGCTCTCAATCGTCTTTGGATTAGTCTTCGCGCTGCCAATGATTCTGTATCAACTCTGGGCATTTATTGCACCCGGGCTCTATGATAGAGAGAAAAAGCATGCCGTCCCATTTATTATTATGGGTCTGCTACTCTTTGCGATAGGCGTCACGCTTGCTTACTTTATTCTGCAATACCCGGTCAGCTTCCTGGTTAACTTTGGGGCTGATAGCTTCAATGAGCTGATTTCAGCAAATAGCTACTTCTCATTTGTAGCCTTCTTCTTGCTGATCTTTGGAGCTATCTTTGAATTGCCACTCGTACTGACATTTCTTGCTATGATTGGCATTGTGACCGAGAATTTTCTTAAGTCCAAGCGAGCCATAGCGCATGTGTGCCTGTGGGCCGCATCGACTGTATTGACACCCGGTGCAGATCTCTATAGCCCCTTGTTCATTGGCGTATCCTTATCTGTCCTATATGAATTTAGTATCCTGCTCATTCACTTTGTTGTGAAAAAAGACCCCGAAGATGCGCTTGCCTAAACAGAGACGCCTCCTCGGAGAAATAAAAGAGAACAAAAAATGTCTCGCTGCCAGCGGGACATTTTTTGTTCTCTTTTCCATCAGTCATTGCAATTATGAGGCTATGGGTTGTTGGATAGGCTCTTCTTCGATAGGATGGTATTTCCCGTGCCCGAATTTCTGGCCCAGCAGCAGCAGGGCCAGCGCGTAGAGGATGGTAGTGCAGATAAAGACTGGTAGATAGCCCAGTCGCGCGATCAGGGTGCCGCCCAGGGAGGCTCCAAGCGCCCACATGACTTGATAGGCCGCTTGATAGCTACTGTTAGCCAGCCCTCGATGCTGCACGGGGACAACCTCCATGGAGAAGACCTGTAAGATGCCCTGTGACATGTCCATCAGTCCCTGCCGGAGAGGATAAAGGGCGGCGGCAAAGGGTAAGCTCCCGGTCAATCCTAACAGGAGCAGCACAGGAAGGCTCAGGATACGAGGAAGTAGCAGCGCAGATACCTTACCGATGCGTAGGACGAGCCAGGGGGCCAGTAAGGTGGCAATAGCGTTCAATATATTAGCCGCCGCATCAATGGTCCCAAATAGGGCTGAGGACGCGCCTAGATGCTGTACAAAATAGACGTTGAAGTAGGGCAAGAGTAATCCCGCTCCGGTACCGATCAAAAGGTAGACGGTGATCATGACGGAGAGAGGACTGAACAGGAGTGTTTGTACCGGTATCTGCCGCCAATCGGCCAGCAGGATGCCCAGACGTGCGCGCCATGCTAATTGCTTTGATCCATCTGCGTGCTTTGATCCATCTGCGTGCTTGGATGCTTGCTGGCGGCCCAGACGATCATCCTGAAGCAGAAAGAGGGGGATAAAACTGGGTGCGGCAATGATACCAGCCAGCAGCAAAGCAAGTTGATAGGAACGTGCCAGCGGTTGCGCGGCCAGCATCCATGAGATGCCCATGGGCAAGGATGCCATCAACGACGGCAGAGAGCGGAACCAGAGCGGCAGAAAGCCTCCCAGTCCTTCTCCAATCACGGTCGCGATCAGTGACAGCACGATGTTAAGACTGAAGAGTTGCTGTCGATCTTCTGGAGTGCTGTGCAGTGCCAGAAAAGGCACATTGACGACGAGGATAAATGCCCCGCCAATTCCCGCCATAAAAGCACTGATCAACAAGAGGGGCGGAGTGCGAAACAGCATCTGGCCCGCACCAGCAATCCCGATCAATACACTGGCCCAGATCAAGATAGCCTTGCCACCAAAGCGATCAATACACAGACCGGCCGGGAAAATCGCTATCCCGGCCCCGATAGTGCCCGCAAAAAGTATCAGACCAATGAAAGCAGTGTTATATCCTAACGACACCAGATAGAGATTGTAGAGCACCTGGATAATCCCTAATGTGATGCCGCTGAGCGCATTGCTGATTAAATATAAACGGGCGTTTCTTGAAAAACGCCCAAATTGCTGTATCGATTGTTGTAATAAAGACATATTAGCGCCTGGTTGGCACTATTTGTTGTGGGGGAAGTACTGGCCGGGGTTCTTGTCCGGGTAATACTTCGGGACGCTCATCCATAATCTGGCGATACCCGGGACTGGCAAATTCTGCACCGTCACGCGTCACGCCAGCAATGGTCGGCTCCTTTTCAGCCCTGGAGCGGGTCAGGCCCGGAAGAAAGAAGGCTTTCGCGATCTGCTTCACCTGCATTGAGCGGGCACGGAACTCAATCGCCTTGTCC
The DNA here is from genome assembly GCF_008326305.1 of Dictyobacter arantiisoli. Lineage (GTDB taxonomy): Bacteria > Chloroflexota > Ktedonobacteria > Ktedonobacterales > Ktedonobacteraceae > Dictyobacter > Dictyobacter arantiisoli. The sequence continues at coordinate 68,611 of NZ_BIXY01000019.1, forward strand.
ACCGCTGTATCTGAAACCTCCGTTACCTTCTTATCCGCCGCATTGAGACGTAATGGTATTTGTGCTGCCATGCGAGCGACAGGTTGTTCAGAATCACTGGGAGCGATACCCTGTTCAGCCGCACGTGTTGAACTATTGACGCTATCCACATAGGGACGAACCATCTTCAGCATCTCAGCCTTCTCGCTTAGCCAGGAAGCGCCAAAGCTCATCAGTAGATTAATTGCGACCGATAATACCACAAACAGAAAAGCAAACAAACAGACCACAATGCCAGCGATGGGACCCATAACGGCCAGCACAGGATTCATGGCGACGACCAAACCTATACTCATTTACCGCCTCCATCCGAGGCTGCCTGAGCGGCTGCCATAGCCTCCATTTGTTGTTTACGACGCTCATCGGAACGGCTTCTAGCATGTCCTTTTCCCAGGAATACCCGTGCCATTTCCTGACCAGCGACAACGGCTGCCGCCGCACGCACGCTGGGACCAAGCGCGATCTCAGAGGTCATCTTCGTGGCATTGCCAATGGTTGAAACAGTATTCCCCGCCGTCCGGGCCGTATCCTTTACCAGACTCAGCGTATCATTCGCCGAGTTCAATAACGGCTTGATCTCCTCGCGTACCGTCTTGATGGTCTTGAGCAGATTAAAGACCGAGTAGATTTGATAGATGGTGCCTGCAACCAGCAAGAGTGCCAGTACAATAATGCACACGTAGAGTAACTCAAGCAAGCGACCAAAAATGGCCGCGAGAGAAATGCCACCAATAATAATGATGACCAACACCACCCCAATAATAATTGCGAACCGCTTTGCCTTTTGCATAACGTACCTCCCGATACGATTCTATAGTAATGCTGCCTCATTATAGCTTATAGACATGAATACTTGCAGCGGCCAATCTTAGAAACACAGCTAGATAATCCAGAAATTACTTATAGAAAAAGAAGTATTAGTACATTCTATAAGAGAGTGTCAGCCCCCCAATACCAGCGGGATCTTGCTGCTCCCTGGCTGGCAGGCGCGTGCGCGCCTGCGCCCTTTTTAGTGTGTAGTGCAGGAAAGGTGCTGTGCACCTTTCCTGCACTACACACTAAAAAGAAGTTTGAGCACCGTAGGTGCGAAAACTCATGCGTGAAGATAAATAAAAAGCGAGATACACTCTTACAGTAGAGTGTATCTCGCTTCAATTCAGATCCACAGCGGCGCGAATCTATGAGTATTTAACCAAGCAACAGATAGATATTTTGCAATAAGCGTTTGACTTCTTGCAGGTAACGCGCTACCGTCGCACCATAGAGGATACGATGATCGGCTGAAAGCGTGACATGCATAATATCGCGCAGTACCGGCTGATTATCAACCGGAACAAACGTCTTGCGCGATGCAGCCACTGCCAGGATCGCCGATTGGGGTGGATTGATGACTGCATTGAAGTCCGAGACATCCATCATACCCAGATTGGAGATAGAGAAGGTACCACCATCCAGATCAGTCGGAGTCAGTTTCCCGGCCTGAGCCTTCGCGATCAAAGCCTTCGCTTCGCGAGCCAGAGTACGCAAACCTTTCAGATTGGCGTCCCGAATCACTGGCACCAGCAGACCGCCGGGCACGTCGACCGCGATACCGATATTGATATGTTTGTGCAGAATAAACTGTCCATCCCGGTAGGAGCTATTTACCTCTGGGAACTTCTCCAGAGCCAGCGCACAGGCCTTGACGATCAGATCATTGACACTGATCTTCACACCACCCTCACCGACACTCGCATTCAACTTCTGACGCATTCCCAGGGCATCTGTCAGATCAATATCATTGCCAATATAGAAATGGGGGACAAGTTGCTTAGACTCGGTCAGACGACGTGCGATAGTCTTCTGCATCGAAGAAAGGGATACCACCTCATCATCCTCGGCCAGAGCCACAGGTGTTGGGGTGGCAGCTTTCACTGCCGGAACTGCTACGGGCGCAGGTGTGGGAGCCGCTGCCGGGGCGGGAGCCGTCATAGTACGCTGCTGCTCAAGATAATCCTCGATGTCATCGCGCACAATACGACCACCAGGGCCCGAACCCTTCAGTTGAGTTAACTCAATGCCATGTTCTTCAGCCATACGGCGTGCCAGAGGCGAAGATTTGATAAGTCCATTCTGGTTACCATTAGAAACAGGTGCTGGCGTACTGGTGGCGCTGGCAGGCTCAGGAGCGGCAGCGGTCACAGCCACGGCCTGTTGCGCCTGTGGGGTAGCGGCAGCTTTAGCTCCTGCCTGCTGCACATTCGCGCCCGTCCCAATGATAGCGATAGGTTGGCCAATAGGAGCGGTCTCGCCCTCAACAACCAGGATCTGCTCCAGGATACCAGCACTAAACGACTCAATCTCCATATTCGCCTTATCAGTCTCCACCTCAGCCACTACCTCACCTTTTTTGACTTTATCACCCGGCTGCTTTAACCAGCGTGTGATTGTGCCCTCTTCCATGGTATCGCTAAGACGCGGCATATTCACATCAGGCATAATTTATCTTCTCCTCCGGCGGGGAGCCAGTTCATCAATGGCCTCCAATAACTGCCTGGCACCCGTCAGGGCAGCAGTCTCAAGTGGCTTGGAATAAGGCAGCGGCACTTCCACATTCGCAACACGCTTGACAGGAGCATCCAGATAATCAAACGCCTCTTCCTGTATCGTCGCAGCGATTTCAGCACCAATACCATAGGAACGCCAATCCTCTTCAAAGACAATCGCACGTCCCGTTTTCTTCACGGAGTTCACAATCGTCTCTTTATCAAGAGGACGCAAAGAACGCAGATCAACCACCTCGATACTCCATTTGTTCTCCTGCTCAAGTCGATTTGCGACCTCAAGCGCCAATGAAGCCATACGAGAATAGCTAATCACCGTCAGGTCAGTGCCTTCCCTGGCAATTTTCGCCTTCCCAAAGGGGATCGTGTAATCTTCTTCGGGCACATCGCCTTTGGTATTATACAGGCCCAGGTGCTCAATAAAAATAACCGGATTGTTATTCCGGATCGCCGTCTTTAACATACCTTTGGCGTCAGCAGGATTAGAAGGAGCAACGACGTGCAGGCCAGGAATATGCGCGAACCAGGTCTCTAAATTCTGTGAATGGGTCGCGGAAAGCTGCTGTCCACCACCACCAGGCGTACGAATCACCATGGGGATGGGGGTCTGGCCGCCAAACATATAGTGGATCTTCGCGGCATGATTGAGAATCTCATCCATTGCAAGCACAATGAAATTGAAGGTCATAATCTCAACCACTGGACGCAGGCCCAACATGGCTGCGCCAACCGCCATCCCGACAAAGCCATTCTCAGCAATCGGGGTGTCTACGACGCGTTTTGGACCGAACTCTTTCAATAAACCAGCCGTGATTTTATAGGACCCTTCAAAGACGCCAATCTCTTCGCCCATCAAAAAGACATTCTCATCGCGGGTGAGTTCATCACGCAGTGTCTCATTGAGCGCCTGTCGAAAGCTTATTTCAGCCATGATTACTTACTCTCCAGTAAATGCTCGTCAGAAGCATAGATATCATCAAAGAGGCTTTCAACAGGGGGGAAAGGACTTTCCTCAGCGAAACTGACGGCCTCATTTACGGTCTGTTCTACCTGCTCTTCGAGAGCATTCAATTCATTTTCATCCAGCACATGCGCATCTAACAGGCGTTTGGCGAAAGCAGGTACAGGATCGAAAGAACGACCATGTTTGACAACTTCTTGATCCCGATAGCGATCAGGATCGATAACCGAGTGTCCGCGATGGCGGAAACTGACAGCCTCGACAATATAAGGCTCATGCTCTTCGCGAGCTACCTTGACGGCGCGGCGTACCGCATCGCGTACCGCCAATACATCATTACCATCCACTCGCTCGCCCTGCACATCGAAAGCACACCCCTTGCGATACAGATCAGCCACGGCGGAGCCTTTCTCAACCGGCAACCCCATCCCATACTGATTGTTGACCACAAAGAAAATAACTGGCAGCTTGTAAATCTTCGCCAGGTTCAAAGACTCGTAGAAAGGACCTCCATTCGTGGTTCCATCACCCATCTGGACAGCGACCACTTCGTCCGAACCACGATAGGCAACAGCAAACGCAGCCCCAACGGCCAGAGGTACCTGCCCACCCACGATACCATAACCACCCATCAGGCGATGTTCCAGACTAAACATATGCATAGAACCACCACGACCATGAGAACATCCCGTCTCTTTGCCAAATAATTCTGCCATAACAGCATTGGGAGTGATGCCACGACCAAGAGCATATCCATGCTCCCGATAATTTGTATAGAGGTAATCCTTCGGTCCCAGGCCTGCACAAAATCCGACAACAGTGGCCTCTTCACCTACGTTCAGATGACAGTAACCGCCAATACGGGCCATCTTGTACATCTCATCCGATTTTTCCTCAAAACGGCGGACAAGTAACATCTGGTGATAGTAGTTTACCAACGTCTCTCGATCTTCGTCCTCAGGCAGCGTGACGACACGAGGCTTATCTGTAGTGGTGGCATCGCGTCCATCCGGTCGCTTTTGCTGCTCAGTACTCATGATGTCTCCTGATTTTCTTTTTTTACTATTTGTTGGAGTTGGAGAATTTTCGCTTGTCAAGGATAATTCTGACTCGTCTGGAGTGTGTACCCAAATACCCTGTATCTTTATAGACATGTCCCACATAATTGTAACACGAATTGAAAAGTTTTCCACGCCAGAATGGGTACGCTGAACTCCTGATAGGTAAATTTTGCTGTTAGCTAGCTACCAATTTTCACACTTTTTGGCACACGCAAACATTACAAACCATCTGCTATGATATCACAAGGACGATTTCCGTGGCTATATATCAGTCTTCTTTTTTTACGCCGCTCAAGCATTTTCCCAACGCTATCATCGCTCCTCAGAAACCATAACCACAAAAATACTTCAATCTCCTGAAAACAGCAAAAATTATTATAATGGGAAAGAAGAGCAGAAGAGCCTATCAAATGTTGCCCCGTCGGTTTTTTATGCGCGCTCACCCGATTGTCGCGTCTCAGCCGTAGCCGTAACGAGTTGAGAATGAGCAGAATGAGCAGGATCAGCAGGCTCAGCAACAGTCAAGGGATGTCCTTCAGATACAACCGCGGCTTTCGCTGGACTTGTAGTCAGCATGGCTCCCAGTTTTATTCCCGGCACTTCCACACACTTATAAAATATCCAGCTAAAGGGAATAATCACCACAAAGAGCCAGACAAAAAACATGCTATAGATATCGCTCCTGGGCCAGTTATGCAAGAGGGGCACAACACGATCCATGAACAAAAAGTAGAGGGGTTCATGCCAGATATAAAGTCCATACGAAAGCATCCCAATCCAACGCAATGGTTTCGTTTCCCAGATCCAGCGCAGCGTCTGTGGACCAAAGAGTATACCCATCAGACAGAAACCATACCCGCAGGCAAAGAGGATTTCAGCAAGCCAGGCATGCGGACCGATGTAAGGTGCCAGGGGAATAACATACGATGTACTATTCCAGAAAGTCGCAAATACTAACACAGCCACGCCCAGAAACCAGGCTAAAACACTGGAGCGGGTCAAGAGCGCTGAGATCAAGTGGTCAGGTTTCATCTGTAGCCAGATATAACAGAGGCTGAGTAACATACCCACTGCAAAATCTTCCAGATATTTGCCGCTCTGCCCATAAAGGAAGAAGAGCAAGATATGATGGAGTGCAGCTGGCACCAGCATAGGTGGATTGGGTGTAATATGCCAGGAATGACCCCAGCGCCGGGTCAGCAATCCCCAGATGATGATTCCGAATAAACAGAGTACGATACAGGTAAAACAGCGCAAGGTGGTGCCTTGCCGGATCACTCGTCCAAGCAGATAACGCATTCCCAGGGCAATAAAAGGCAAGAGAACATAAAATTGCCATTCCACCGCCAATGTCCAGAAAGGACCATTGATGCGTTGGTATGTATTTTCACCTGAATCCATTAAAAAAGTCAAAAATAGTGAAAACTGTTTTAAGTGATCTATTTGTAAATATTCAGGATGGCTAAACACAACCAATAAAAGAAGGGCCACATAATAACCGGGCCAGATGCGGAAAATACGCCGGGTAAAATAACGACGCAGGGATGGCCAGGAACTGCATCCCAACAAAGCCTTTGCATAAGGAAGAAATAAAAGAAAACCAGAAAGTACAAAAAAAAGTGTGACTCCTGCACTTCCAACCAGAGATATATCAGTCCAAATTGGGCCAACTTGACTAAATTCCCATAAGTGCATTGTATGCGCGAATGACTGAATATGATAAAAAATAACCATAATACAGGCGAACCCACGCACCCCATCTAATGCCGTAATATTCTTATTAGAAGAGATTTGTTTGATAAGATAACTCCAGTCATTTCAAATAAGTACACACAAAAATATGCTATAGCACCTCGATAGTATAATGTTTTCTTTAAAGGAGATCAAATATATAGCCTGACATGTTACCATTAGTAATAAGAGAAAGAGGAGATTCCTCCTTATAGCAGAGCTTTCTTTTCTTCATTCAACAAATTTGTTGTATAGGCACATTCAAAGAAGAGGTGAACTATGAATGACCATCCACAGCAACCAGTATCTTATGGATTAGGCCGCCAGATGCAGGTTTATATGCAGGGTTTACAGGGTCAGCGTCCGACGTTACCAGTTTCACCTGAACAGTTGGAACAACAGGCAAAGGCACAGATGAGTCAGGAGGCCAGAGGCTATTTAGCGGGCATGGATGATACGATGCGCTCTAATCGCACGGCATTCGAGCATTGGAGTATTGTTCCACGTATGCTCCGCGATGTCTCACACCGCCAATTGACAACCGCTCTACCGGGGATGCAACTTCCCGTACCACTCTTGCTAGCCCCCATCGGCGTACAATCGATTATCCATCCCGATGGAGAACTGGCTGTCGCCAGAGCTGCTGCGGCACTGGGCGTGCCGATGATTCTTAGCACCGCGGCATCATGTAACATCGAAACGGTGGGAAAGGCTCTAGGAGAGACACCACGCTGGTTCCAACTGTATTGGAGTAAAGATCTCGATCTCAATGCGAGCTTTGTCCAACGGGCCGAAAAGGCGGGCTATAGTGCAATTGTGGTGACTCTGGATACCCTGATGCTTAGTTGGCGTGAACAGGATATTCAGAATGCCTATCTCCCCTTTCTGCTGGGTGAAGGACTGGCCAACTACTTCACAGATCCAATCTTTCGCCAATCCCTACCACAGGCTCCAGAGGATAATCCTATGGCTGCGATACGCCATTTTATCGATATCTTCCTCAATCCAGCACTGACCTGGGATCAGTTAGGATTCTTGCGCCAGCATACCAACCTGCCAATTTTCCTCAAAGGGGTTATGCATCCCGATGATGCGCAGCGAACCATTGATATAGGAATGGACGGCATTGTTGTGTCAAACCATGGCGGCCGTCAGGTCGGGGGTGCACGCGGCGCGCTGGATGCTCTACCAGGCATCAGTGCTGCGGTACAGAGACAAATACCAGTCCTCTTCGATAGTGGCATCCGGCGCGGATCAGATATTATTAAAGCGCTTGCCCTGGGAGCCAGCGCCGTCCTGCTGGGTCGTCCATACATCTGGGGATTGGCACTGGATGGTCAGCAGGGTGTCCAAACGGTTCTGGAGAACCTGCTGGCGGATCTGGATCTAACCCTGGCCCTGAGCGGCTACTCCTCTCTGGATCAACTGGATGCCTCAGCGCTGGTCCATGAGTAATTCCGAATTTTTCGAACAGAGGTTCGATCCACTTCAATCCGTTCCACAAGCGGAGTTGCAAGGGGCGAGTCGCCCCTTGCCGGGGTGACGAGGAGTCCCCATCCTTTTTTCTTTTTCCTCGCGCCGCCGCAGATGGCGTGCAAAAAAGGGGAAAAGAATTATGTGGGGACACCCCACACCCCCGCAGAAGGCTTTGCTCTCTGCACTCCCATTCTATAGCACTTGCCTGCGAGAAAAGCGAAATGGCTTATGAGGTAGGATTTCTTTTCGAGAAGCGAGCCATTAACGCTTCGGCATAATCACCGACAATGGGCAATTTGAAGCGTACCCCACGATAAGCCTGAACCATCAAGAGCACCCAGAGCACAAACCCCACAAGCAGTACCAGCGAGGTAAGGCAACCAAGGATCGGTGATAGTAATACGCCAATCAAGAAGATTTTACCGATCAGTTGTAATACAACATAGACGGCGACCAGCGGTGTAAACACAACAATAGATTGCGCAGCGTGAAAACGAACAAATGCATTTTTTCGCTCTACAAAAAAAAGAACAATACCGGTAAAACAAAGGCCCAGGTAACTAATTAATGCCGCTCGTTTCGCGCCCAATCCAAATGCAGACGAACCCTGCTCTCCACGATTTCTGGACACACTACTCGGCGGTTGATATTGACCGCCAGCATATTGCTGTTGCTGCTGCTGTTGTTGTTGTTGTTGCTGCTGTTGCTGCCCCTGTCCATACTGATAATTAGGATCACTTTGAGGCAAAGGAGCACCAGTTGGCCCGGATTGTGGCTGTCCGCTTGCGTATGGATCATCCGCTGGATTAGATGGATTGTATCCGCTATAACCACCATATCCCCCTGGCCTTGAGGAATCGGGTTGTTGACCTTGATTAGGATTTGTACTCATCTGAGCATCCTCCGTCCATAAAGAAAAACTTTTCTATCATATATTACGCCACAATGCAAGAAAGGTTAGACGCCCGGATGGCTTTGATAACTTCTATCCGGATATTCAGGAAAGATCTGTCGAGAAGCTAAACAGGTGCGTTGCGACAAACAGTAGATGGCCCACAATCATTGGTAGGTCGAGGCACATCTAGTTGGCAACAAGATTCGTATTAGAGTGATGAAACAATTCAACATCACAATTTTACAACTATGTCGAAGCGTTTCAACAAATTCGTGAAAAATGCTTTGCATTACCACAACTAAAAGGCTATAATGAAAGGGTCAACGATATTACACAAAGACAAAGGGAGGCTATAATGACATTACCACCGCAGTTGACAAAGGAAAGAGCTAGCGATCAATTTACCCCCAAAAAAGAGGATAAATTCACATTTGGACTCTGGACCGTTGCAAACCAGGGCCGTGATCCGTTTGGCGATGTTGTACGTCCACCGCTGGACCCTGTTCGTAGCGTACAAAAACTCTCAGAGCTGGGTGCCTGGGGCGTCAATTTCCACGATAACGATCTTATCCCGTTCGATGCAACCCCAACCGAGCGAGATCGTATCCTGCGCGACTTCAAGCAAGCCTTGAAGGATTACGAGATGGTCGTTCCTACGGCAACGACGAATCTTTTCTATCATCCCGCCTTTAAAGACGGCGCCTTCACAGCTGTTGATCCCAGTGTACGAGCCTTTGCGCTGCAAAAAACGATGCGTGCCATCGATTTGGGCGTCGAGCTTGGAGCCAAGACCTATGTCTTCTGGGGTGGACGCGAAGGTGTCGATAGTGAAGCCAGCAAGAATCCCATCGATGCCGTCAAACGCATGCGGGATGCAATCAACTTCCTGAGCGAATATGTCATCGACAATGGTTATGACCTGCGCCTGGCTTTAGAGCCCAAACCCAATGAGCCACGTTCAGATACTTATTTCCCTACCATCGGCCACATGCTCGCCTTCATCTATACGTTAGATCATCCTGATATGATCGGTTTAAATCCAGAGGTAGCCCACGAGCACATGTCTGGCCTCAACTTTGTGCATGGCATTGCTCAGGCACTCGAGGCAGGTAAACTGTTCCATATTGACCTGAATGATCAGAAGGGTCCCCGCTTCGACCAGGATCTGCGCTTTGGTAGCGAGAGCATCAAGAGCATGTTCTTCCTGGTTCGTCTGCTGGAAAACGCTGGTTATGATGGCCCCAAACACTTCGATGCCCATGCCTATCGTACAGAGGATGAAGAAGGTGTCTGGGATTTCGCCGCCGGTTGTATGCGCACCTACAACATTCTGCGCGACAAGGCCCGCCGCTTCGATTCCGATCCCGCTGTACAAGAACTGCTTGCGACCATCAACGGTGGCAACTCTGAGCACATCTCGTGGCTCGAAGAAGTTCATAACGGCTATAGCAAAGATCTGGCCAACAAACTCAAAGCCGCCAACTTCAATCCCAAAGCTTTGGGTGAGCGTGGCTACCAGTACGAAAAACTGGATCAACTTGCTATCGAGCACATTCTCGGTGTGCGCTAAGCATTAACCATCCAACTTGAAGATGGGAGGCAGACCTATGCTTGCCTCCCATCCCCCATATCTCCTACACCCCGTACCTCTGTCATCCCCTGAGAAGAACAAGATAGGCACAATCTGATAAAATTGTGAAGCATTTCACATCGATTATCTAGAATATACTGTAGAATATAAAGAAATTAGCGATACGATATTGTATCGCCACTAGCATTTCTAAAATATTTTCTGATAGACTTATTTAACTTTATTTACTATTTCTTTTTTAAACTCTCTCGATCCTTTTGCTCGCTTTATTTTTATCATTTGGGTCAGCAGAGAGATAAGAAGTCCCCGAGAAGAGAGAATGTAATCAATGAATGAGCCATCGTTGCCATCCAACATAGAACAAAAGCAGCTACGACCCTACGCATTCTTACAACGTAGGAGTCGTATCAGTGCATTATTTTTATTGTCACTGTCCATTCTGCTTCTCATTGTTGCAACAGCTATATCAGTTGGATACCTATCACCGCTTGATATTGCAGCAAGCCATCCAGCAATAACTACAGTTACAGTTGTAAAAAAAACGACACCCACGGCAACGCCGACACCGGCCTTTAATCCCAACCTGAATGCGGTTTTACCAACCCATCGTATTGTCGCGTTCTATGCGATACCGGGGGCATCCGCAACCGGTCCAGCCTATCAATTAGATGCTGGCATGCTTGCCCATCTCAAAACGCAAGGCGCGGCCTATCAGGCTCTCGATCCCGCACATCCCGTCCAACTGGGTATTGATCTGGTCGCCAGCGTTCCAGATGGCTTCCCCGGCCCTGACAACACCTACAGCCATCACCTTGATCCAGCAACGATTCAGCAGTATATCGACTTTTGTCAACAAAATAACCTGCTGCTCTTTCTCGATCTCAACTTTGGCTGGGCCCCAATCATGCCAGAGGTGAATTTTTTCCTCCCGTATTTAGAGAAATATTCCTTTGTCCATATGGCAATCGATCCAGAATGGATGTTCCCACGTCATGATGGTATTCCTGGCTACAACCTCAGCAATGTACGAGCCTCGGACTTAAATCCGATCATTAAAGCGGTCGCAGCCATTCCTATGGCCTATCATGTGCCCCGGAAAATCCTGATTATTCACCAGTACCGTCCCAGTGGTGACTTATTAAGGACACCATTCGATGCCGGGCAGGCGGAGATCGCGGATAAGCGAAACCTGATCAGTGATCAGCGCGTGGATACAGTAATCCATGTGGATAGCGTTGGAGGTTATCCCAATGACCATCGTGACAAAATCCAACAGTACGGTCAATGGGTACATGATGATATGCAAAGTTATCATAACTTCAGCTATGGCGGTTTCAAACTCTTTTATAACATTGAAGCCAGAACAGGCGTCATGACCCCCGCTGAAGTACTGGCACTGAATCCAGCTCCCATGGTTGTTACCTATGGAAATTAACTCCTGACGTTATTTCAACAGTCCTCATTACTGACCATCTAACGAAAAGGATGACCCTTGTAGAGAGAAAGGGGTCATCCTTTTTTGCGCAAGCATGCATCTATTTCTTGTATGCTGACCTGAAGAGGTCCAAGAGGTTAGGATTGATCACTCGCGAGGGATATCTGCAACATCGTACGCACAATACGAATCTCTTCGTAGGAGTAGTCATTTCCTACAAGCTCTTTGACGGGCTTCAGGCGCTGATCTCCAGTCTGGCGAAAAGCTTCGGCAATTACATCATAATGACCGGGCACGACTATATAGGAGAGATCAAGCTCTTCACCCTCTTCGATGGCTTCGCAGAGATACTCAACTATCGTCGAGGGGGCACGCGTGCAGGCACTGGCAATCTCATCAACGGTCAGACCGCGCCGCGCCAGATCAACTGCCTGACGGCGTGCTACGGTTGCTACCGTTCCTTTCTTAACGGGCTTTGCTGCTGCCGCTACCGGGGCTGTCCGTGGATAGATTTGAACATGCCCCTGAAGCTCAGCGGTAAAGGGCTCATAATACGCGACTAGCTTCTGCTCGCCAACACCTGGAATACGCAGGAACTCTTCTCGGCTTAAGGGAAGTTGCTGTACCATTGCATAGAGGGTCTGATCGGGAAAGACGACATAGGGTGGGATACCGCGTTGATCTGCCAGCGTTTTACGCAAGGTACGCAGACGTTGGAGCAGTACCAATTCTACCTCATTGAAATCAGGAGCACCTGATGGTGAGAGCTGGCGCGCGCTGGCTTTTTCAGGTTTAACAGCCTCTTTGAGCATAAAGTTTGTAGCTCCAGTGAGGATTTCCATCGAGCGAGGTGTGAGTCGATAGGTCACATAGCTTTCGCGGTGCTCGTGGAGATAACCTTGCTGGAGCAAGGCGTGCCCCAGCATATTCCACGCGTCAACACTGAGATCTTTGCCTGTACCATACATGGATAATTGATCATGGCGATAGTCACGAATCTTTTGTGTATTCGCCCCACGCAGGATGTCGATGATGTAGCGCAAACCAAAACGTTGGCGTGTCTGGCGTACCGTGGTTAAGAATTTACGAGCCTCCTGTGTACGATCCGTCTCGATGGTCGGTCGCACACAGTTATCACAGTTGCCGCAGCGCTCCATTTCCATCTCTTCGCCAAAGTACCGTAACAGGATACGACGACGGCACTGATCACTCTCACCATATCCAATCACATGCTGCAACTGCCGCATCCCAATGATTTGTTGCTGCTCATTATTGCTCTGACCAATAATATATTCAATCCGTCCACGGTCGCCATAGCTGAAGAAAAGCAGGCAATCGGCTGGTTGTCCATCACGTCCAGCACGGCCAGACTCCTGATAATAGCCTTCGAGATTTTTTGGCAGATCATAGTGGATCACAGCACGCACATCCGGCTTGGCAATACCCATGCCAAAGGCGACCGTCGCCACCAGAACCGGCACATCGTCGCGAATAAAGCGCTCCTGATGCTCGGTACGCATAGCCCCAGATAAGCCAGCATGATAGGGCAAATTAGAGATGCCATCGGTCGCCAGGTCGGCGCTGAGCTTCTCCACACCCGACCGGCTCAAACAATAAATAATAATGGATTGTCCGGGACGTTCACGCAAGAAATTAAGCACCTCTCCATAGGAATTCTTGTCCTTTTTATGAACGGTATAGGAGAGATTGGGACGATTGAAGCTAGCCACGTGGACCATAGGATTGCGCAGTTGTAACTGATTAAGGATATCTTGCCGCACATGTTCGGTCGCAGTCGCTGTTAACGCCAGGATGGGCACATCTGGATAGCGCTTGCGAAACAGGTTGATCTGACGATATTCGGGACGAAAATCATGGCCCCATTCACTGACACAGTGCGCCTCGTCTACCGCCAACAGGGAGATGCCGAAGTGTTGCGCGACATAATCGAGAAAGGTTAAAAAACTCGGCTTCACCAGCCGTTCAGGAGCCACATACAATATCTTAATCTCACCACGCATGGCGGCCTGCTCACGGCTCGCCGCCTCTGCATAGGGCAGGGAACTATTCACATAGGTCGCAGCAATACCATTGGCCTGTAAACGGCTCACCTGATCTTGCATCAAAGCAATCAAAGGAGAAACAACGATCGTCAGGCCAGGCAATAACAACGCCGGCAACTGATAGGTTAAGGATTTGCCTCCACCAGTCGGCATCAATACCAATAAATCCCGCTGGGCCAATACCTGATCAACCACAGCCTGTTGACCGGGGCGAAAAGAATCATAACCAAAATACTGCTTGAGCGCTTGATCAACATGCAACAAAATCGATGTACTCCCTTTACTACTAGTAACAACCAATCCCGATCCACAACCCTACAACACTATGCTATCAAAATTAGCGAGACCGTCAAGGGAACAACACGCCTGACTCTGGTAACGTTCGCGAAGCGGTAACACCTTGCTTCCCATAGCTGTGCTCATCATTGTATCAAATGCTGTATAAAAGTCAATTTATTTCTATCTGTCACAAAAATTCAAAATCATCAATGGCGCTATATTTACTCAATAAACGACATAAACTACCGATAGATAGTATGGAAAGCATAGGTGTGCGTATCTAACTGGATATCTAGATCAAAACGCTTGTCATTGCAACAGTTATCTCGAACGAGCAAAAAACTGGCGGGATACGCACACCCATACTCTTATTATTCCTATACATGTATTGCAGGAGGAAAAATTGCGCAAATTCCTTAAAAAGATAGCATTAATGGGCATGCTCTTCACAACAGCCCTGACTGTATGGACCACCCCGAGTTTAGCGGTCATGCATACAGCAAACGATCAGCAAGGACTGGTGAACTTACAGCATACTCCCAATGGTACAGTTACATTCACACGTGACCTCATTAGCAATAGTGTCATCGTACTGATCAATTTGCAGGGTTTGCAACCCTACACTATCCATCCAGCAGGCATCGCAAGAGCCAGTTGTGAAACTGGCAATAACGACACCCCGCAGGCCATTTATCAACGCTTAAGTACAATCGTGGCAGATAAAGCAGGACATGGCATCTCAAGAACGGTCATCTATGGGAGTAGCATCGAGGATGTACGGGGCAACACACATTCGGTCAATGTTTATAGCGATGCAACCTTTCCCAGCCCCATAGCAACCATTGCCGTCACCTGTGGCAACATCGGTATGACCAACCAGCAGGGCACCATGCTCAACTACATAGCCCCATTGGGCAATACACTGGATGCAAACCAGAATGTCAGTGGTACAGCTGAACTCTTTCTTCACAAAAAGACATTGACAGTGGAGGTCCACCTGACCGGTCTGGTACCCGGTTCCGTACATATGAACCATATCCATGCGGGCAGTACTGAAAAATCATTGAGTGGCGCGGTTCTCTACGATCTCACACCGCTGGTGGCTGACGCAACGGGAACGGCCGATGCGCTTACCATTCTCCACCATGTCAGTGCTATCCCATCCCATGGATGGTTTATAAATGTACATTTTGGTACCGATCTGACGACACAGGTTGATTACGATGTCATCGCCAGTGGCGATATCGTAACAACCACAGGCAGTTATGGCACAATCTTTTAAGAAGAACCACCTGCTAAAGTCCAAACAGAGAGCCGTCGTTGTCTGATCAGACAACGACGGCTCCGCTTTTACATTGCTTGTTGTGCTAAATTACACCAATGCATTATCGATAGCATGACCTTTCGTATCATACAACTGAATGCGTTTTTCGTTCAGCAGGAAACGGATAGCCGCAATCGTCTCATCAATACTCATTCTGGTTACCGCACACAACGTCTCCACATTTGAATGTCCATCAATCGCCATATAGAGATTGCGGGCCTGTGGATCTGCGATAGCACGCACCTCAGGGCTACTCGCCCAGAGCAGTTTTTCTGCGTGCTCGCTACGACGCGGCACAAGTTTATGCACAATCAGCATAGATCCCGATGAGCTTAAAGGTCTGGATGACCCCATTCCATTGGCCGGGCGCTGCCCAGTATTCAAATTATTCGAATTTGAATAGGGTAACGAGGGCAAACCATTCCCTGGTCCAATAGGATTCGCCTGTGCTGGAGGCTGCTGCATACCGCCAGCGGTGGGCCTTTTTGACGGCGTCATAATCGGGGGAATCGGCGTAACAGGATACTGAGGACCAGTGATTCCACTCCCAGAAGGAGGATCTCCCACATACGATGCTGGCTTGGGTTGCGGTTGAACCGGACCACTATGGCGTTGAGGTTGCGGTTGAACCGGACCACTATGGCGTTGAGGTTGCGGTTGAACCGGACCACTATGGCGTTGAGGTTGCGGTTGAACCGGACCACTATGGCGTTGAGGTTGCGGTTGAACCGGACCACTATGGCGTTGAGGTTGCGGTTGCGGTTGCTGATTTCCCATTCCTCTTCCAGCACCTTCACTATTGACACGCCCACCGGGAGAAGGCCGCAAGGAATTCAACGGAGGTCGTGTCCGTTCTTGCAACACTTCCTGCACCGCATGTATCAGTTCATCTCCTTTGAACGGCTTGGGTAAATAAAAATTTGCCCCTTGACGCATTGCCCAGAAACGATCAGAGGAAGAGTTTTTTGTGCTAACCATCACAATTGGGACGGTACGCCAGGCTTCCTGTGAACGAATATGACGACACACTTCAAAGCCATTCATCCCCGGTAGAACTACATCTAATACCAGACAGAGAGGAGTTTCTTGTTTCATCAGGCGCAAGCCCTCCTGCCCGTCATTGGCAACTAGCACCTGATAGCCAGCGCCCTGTAGAGCTTGTCGCATATACAAACACTGTGTTGTACTATCATCAATAATAAGCACTTTGGGCGTAGTTACCATGTGCACACCCCCCATTTTCGCGCGCTGGCCATATTCTGGAATTGTGATTGAATATAACCGCTGCATGTTGCATGTTGCATGTAAAAAATGATAATTCCGACAAATATAATCGTATCGAAAATGAAGTATTTTAGAGAAAGATATGTCTTTGCTTCCTGATCGAGTGGGCTCAGTCATGAATACTCTACACATATCAATTCGCAAAAGCGCTGAATTGCTATACAAGATAGGCAAGCTCCATAGTATCATCTAAGGGAACATTTAGGCAAATATGTAGTTCTTTTTGACCAAAAGGTACTTTTTGCGTCTGATTGTTCTACCAGTAGAACCGTATATTTTTTTAGAGCAGAAGGAAATAAACCTCTTCTATAAAAAGAACGTTTTCTCCTTTTTCTCAGCGCAACCCATACCCAAACTCAACCGTATTTTCAACATGAAAGGAAGCAGAGGTAGAACTATAGCAGATTAAAAAATCATATGTTACTATGAAATACGGATGGTCATAAGAAAAAGTGCGTACTATAAAGAAAGGGGAAAAACAAATCAGCCACGCATAAAAATCATCCTCATAAAAAAGCTTTTTGACCAACACAGTCTATTCACTGTTGGTTTTGATTAAAAAAAGACAGGAGATCGCTGTATGGCTCAATCAGAAGCCCATTCAACGAAAGCTGCTACAATCTCATCGCAGGCACCAACGATCAGTAAAGTTGGGGAACGAACCTTACGGCGCACAAGTGCCTGGCTGCTATTATTTTTTCTCTTACTTGGTGAATTAGGTGCAGTCTGGGATCGAGAATGGCACGCCTTTGTTGGACGCGACCAGTTCTGGACCCCACCACATACCTTAATCTATACCTGCGTCTCTGGAGCTGGTATTCTGGCGCTCGTGATGGTACTCTGGGAAACATATCGCTATCGCAAACAGACACCAGGAGTAGATGCACAATCGACGGTAGCTATTTTTCGCTTCTTCCATGCACCTCTGGGCTTTACAGTGTTGGGCTTTGGCGCATTGTTAGCCCTGATTTCCGCACCATTGGATAATTATTGGCATGAACTGTATGGCATTGATATCGCGCTCTGGGCCCCCTTTCATATGATGGGCGTTACCGGCGGCTTTATCGGTATGCTGGGTATGGTCTATGTCTTTGCCTCCGAAGCTTCGATCCAGCGTCAGAGTAAAGAAACGCCGCGGCGTTGGCTCGGCCTGACCGCGCTGGAAATCGGCATTATCATGGCGATGGCAAGCATCCTTAATTACGTCCTTACTGGCTTTCTACAATTTCCTATGGTGAGCATTGGCACAATTCATATCTCAACCTATCCCTTACCACTGATTACTGGTTGTATCACCTTTATGGTTGCCGTACTCCGTACCACTCAGAAGCCTGGCACAGCCACGCTATTGACCCTGCTATTAACGCTACACACAATTGTGGTAGAGCTCTTTGTACCCTGGGCTATTCGCGTCTCAGTGGCTCAGCAGGGCATTCCCTATCGTACAGCCAGCTATGTTCCACAATTTAGTTTAGCATATGCATTCTTACCTGTCGCGTTTCTGCTATCGGCCCTCATGATCGATGTTCTCGCATATAGGTATAAACGCACGACAGGAAATCTAAACATCTCAACACGCCAAAATGTCATACTGGGTGTTATTATCAGTATTCCTATTCTCATTATTACGCCATTCATCCTGTTCTCATATACAGTGTATGCGCCAGTTATCCTACCAGAAGCAGGCATACCAATCGTTGCGTCACAAATGGGCATTGCTATTATAGGAACGGTCATCGTTGCACTGGCAATGGGAGCACTGGGAGCATGGCTGGGAGAAGATTTTGGGGACATCTGGCGGTGGAGCAAACATTAGAACAAACATTAGACAATGAGGAAACTATATGAAAGTCGTCTTGCGCACCTTCGCAAGCCTGGGCCTGCTCTGCCTGCTCATTCTTATCCTGACACCGAGTAACGCCAGAGCAGCAACCAAACCAGCGAGCAGCACGACCATCTCGGCTGGCTCATATATTATTACCGTCAATCTCTCACAGGATCCACCTTATACTGATCAACCGTTTACAGTCTCGATTATGCCTCAGAACAAGACAATCCAGCTGAGTGGAAAAATCATCATGGAGCCAGGATCAGGCACGGACGGTACCAACCTTCCAACAGATCTTACGGCGGCGGGAGATGGCACCTTGCAGGCAACGGTACACATTCCCGTACGGGGGGCCTGGAATATTGCGATCCAACTTGCCGGACCTCAAGGAACAGGCCAGGCCAGCATTCCCGTCGTAGTCGGCGCTCCTGGTGCGATGCCCCCCTGGGTCGCGTGGACAATTGGAGCCTCTCCACTTGTTCTCATCGCCTTCTGGGTCTGGCACCAGCATCGTTATCGCCGCAAACTCCTGAGCACACCCATCTCAGCCTAATTAATCATTTCTATCTACCTATCTATCTATAGCGTCTATTGAGTGCGTCGCCATTGATCAATGGCAACACACTCAATAGATCCCTCACTCTACTCTTCTTCCTCGTGGGCCTGGTCATTTCGCTTCAGTGCTTAAACACTGCTAGCTTTAACTTTAAGGAGAGCGACGCGTTGCGCTACCTCCAGGAAGTAGTTGAGTGCCTGTGGATTACTGAGGGCATCCTGGCTGACGGCTTTTTCAAGCGCTATCCCCATGAGGATTTTTTTGATGGGTACTTCGAGCTTTTTACCACTGAGGGTACGTGGCACTTCCGCAATGACAAGAATGTCATCGGGGACATGATGTGGCGAAACACGGGTACGTAGTTCGCGTTTAATCGTGGTCTGGAGCGCATCGTCTAACTGACAACCCGGACGGAGAACGAGAAACAGGGGCAGATAATAGTTCCCATGCGGGAGCTCAATACCTACAATCAGGCTATCCATTACTTCGGGCAGGCTTTCAACCACACGATAGATTTCACTACTTCCCATGCGGATACCCATCCGGTTGATGGTTGAGTCAGAACGTCCATAGATTACGGCGCTACCACGCGTTGTGATGCGTATCCAATCCCCATGCCGCCAGACACCGGGATACTGTACAAAGTAGCTTTCTTGATAGCGTCGATAGTCGGGATCATTCCAGAAGAAGAGGGGCATGGATGGCATGGGTTCGGTGATGACAAGTTCTCCTACCGCATCGATCAGAGATTGTCCTTGCTCATCGAAGGCTTGAACCATTGCCCCCAGGGAACGACATTGCAGTTCGCCAGCATATACAGGCAAGAGGATCGAGCCGGAGACAAAAGCAGAACAGACATCGGTGCCACCGCTGACTGAGGTGATCCAGATATCGCGCTTCACATGCTCGTAGAGCCAGTAAAAACCTTCTGGCGGCAATGGCGATCCGGTAGAACCAATAGCACGTAAGGCATTAAGATTCCAGGTCTGGCCTGGCTCGATACCAGCCTTCATACAGGAGGTGATATAGCCAGCGCTGGTGCCAAAAAAGGTCATATGGGACTCTTCAGCGAAATGCCAGAGTGTATGCATATCTGGATAAGCCGGACTGCCATCATAGAGAAGGACGGTCGCTTCCACGAGCAAGCCACTAATCAGCAGGTTCCACATCATCCAGCCAGTAGTGGTAAACCAGAAGAGGCGTTCACCCGGCTTGACATCAAACTCCAGCGCCAGCGCCTTGAGGTGTTCCAACAGGATACCACCATGCCCTTGTACAATTGCTTTCGGCAGTCCAGTTGTGCCCGATGAGTAGAGAATCCAGAGTGGATGATCAAAGGGCACCTGCTCATAAATAATTTCAGCTGGCTCGCTGATCACCTCCTGCCAGAGCAGCGCGTTGTTGAGATCTTCAGGCGAAGCCTCTGCATGGAGATAGGGGATGAGGATGGTATGGCGTAGAGTAGGCAAAGCCTGCTGGATTTCTTTGACAGTGGTAAGACGCTCGAACGCTTTACCACCATACTGATAACCATCAACGGCAATGAGGACAGTAGGCTCAATCTGCTGAAAGCGATCCACAACGCTACTAGTACCAAAATCCGGTGAGCAACTGGACCAGATAGCGCCAAGGCTGGCACAGGCCAGAAAAGCCATCACCGTCTGTGGAATATTTGGCACATAAGCCACGACGCGATCACCGGGCTGTACACCCATCTGCTGTAAAGCATGAGCCAATGCACCAACCGTATCCTGTAATTCAGCCCAGGAGATCTCAGTAAGCTCTCCGAGACTCTGTTGCTCAGAACGAAACAGAAGTGCTGGTCGCTGGCTGTTCGCATTCCGAAAAACGTGAGCAGCATAATTGAGACGCGCATCAGTGAACCATCTGGCACCTGGCATCGTATGCTGAGTCAAGACGATGCTATAAGGCCGCGAGGACTGGATGCGAAAATAGTGCCAGAGTGAGGCCCAGAAATCTTCAAGATGCTCAACCGACCATTGCCAGAGCTCTTCTCGATCCTGAAACGTCTGTCCCTGCTCAGTCGCCAGCCATTGCATATAATGGGTGATATTTGCATTTTTCCGCTCCTCGACGGGCGGCAACCAGAGAGGCTGTTCATTGCCAGATGGATTCTCCATAATTCATACGGCCTTTCATTGTAACCATTGCTGTATGTTTGGCTCTGGTAAAACAAATAGTCATACATATACCTGTGCTACAAGTACTCCGTCCTTTAGTATACCTCATCACCTTTTGCTCATATGCTTAAAGACATCCGAAAAATGATAAGCCTCAACAAACATCTACTTATCCCACATCTGTTCTCATCAGCAAACAAATGGATGAGCTAACAAAGTGTTTGATTCCCACTCCCATCGAGATCTTACTGCTCACTTGCTGGCAGGCGCCAACGCCTAAGTTTGGTCCAAAATAGAGAGGGCTTGTAACAACAGATGCGCTTGCAAAATGATCGATGCTGCTCCATATTTGAGAGAACAAGATGTTTTCTGATTGGACTCTCGAGGAGGAACAGCA
>NZ_BIXY01000020.1 GCF_008326305.1 Dictyobacter arantiisoli
TTTTTGCCTTTAAATCTGAGCTGTATCGTTTCCGTGGTCCTGCCATCATCTTTCTCCTTTTGCACTCGTTCTGATACAGCTATTTTATCTTATTGACCTGTCCAGGATTACGGGACCATTATATAGATATGGTTAGCTGTTGATGGCTTGGGAAGATAATAAGAGTATGGAATACCCAATTGAGATAAACCACGTCTGCTTAACCATACATAGCTAGAATGCTCTTTTAATACTTTCCTGGGTGTCTCGATCAACGCAAGTTGTAACCAGCGGTCAATTGCATTACGAGTTGCTGAGATACTTAACGTTCCTTCTGTCTTCGTTGCTTGTTTCGCGTTTCTACCTAATAATTTTTGAAGTTGATCAAAAGATATACAAAATTGCTCTGATATCCACGTTAAGGTAAAAATATCACGCTCGGTGATTTGCAGTACTCCGGCGTCCCTACGGCGCTTTTTCTCCGTCACCTCCATGTATAACTCCTGCATGTATAAATGTTTGTTAATGGCTTAAATTATTGTATAACAAATAGGGCTGTGGGTTCAATATGAAAGGGTAGCATAAAGGGTAGTATAAAGGGTGATAGCTTAAAATAAATACGTTTGCATCTCCCGGTCTTCATGTGAGTAATAATTTAATACTAACCTGGGCCTTCTCTTGTTTGCTAGTTGAGAGTGACTAGAACTATCAAATAGGCTCTATTGCGTGGTGTTGATGTGATTGGGCTAAAAGCAGTGGTATTATGTTGGTCTGTATATTTGATGGTGGCAAAAAAAGTAGTTGAGAGGTAGTTAAGATAGTCTGAGGGCACAAAATAAGGCCGTTTAGAGGTAGAAATTGTGTTCTGAATTACTACCCTTTATACGGCCTTGTTGCTGGCTTTTTGTACTAGTAAATCCATTCCAAAAATGCTACATTGTGTCCTACCTCTGATAAACGAAGCTAACAAAGCTGTGAGACCCAGACCCAGGAGGCCGTTCGGGAAGTAATGGGCCATCGCAAAAGGAATAGCCATGTTATAAGAGTTCTCGAAACCACCACCGTGTCCCAGGCCAGGCATGACAGAGATGAAGACCAGGCCAGGAATAATCGCAAGGAAAGGGAAGAACAACTTCGGAAAGGCTGCAATCAGCGGCGTGCGCTCTGCCGCAGCCTCATCTTCAGCTGCCAGCGCTCGTTGCACTACCAGAAAGTCAGTACACCAGTATCCAAAGCTCAGCACAAATCCAAGCCCCAGAATAATACCAATAAAGTTTACTCCGAAAGGGTTATTATTGGTGGCCGTATTAGCCCAGAGATGGAAAAATTGGGGATTGGCAATTCTTGCCTTCAAGCCATCCCAACCACCGACACTGGTCAAGCCAATAATCGTGAGCGGTAAGAGACCAGCCACAATCAAGAAAAACTGCAACGTTTCATTGATGATAGAAGAAGTCAAACCACCAAGCAGGATGTAGACCATAATGAACAGGGCCGCTAACCAGATACAGGTATTGAGGGACCAACCCAACAATACATTGAAGACCAGTGCAGCGGCATACATATTGATACCACTCGTCAACAGCGTCAACACGGCAAATGAAAGGGCATTGAAGCCTCGCGTGGCCTCGTTATACCGCATTTTCAAGAAGCCGGGCACTGAATGAGCCTTACTGCCATAATAGAAGGGCATCATAAAAATTGCCACAAAAATCATGGCTGGAATGGCACCAATCCAATAAAAATGCGCCTGCATGAATCCGTATTGAGCAGCATTTGCGCCCATACCAAGAATCTCAAGCGCACCCAGATTAGCACCCACAAACGCCAACCCAGTTACCCAACTGGGAAGCGAACGGCCAGAAAGCAAGAAGTCCGATGAGGATTTCATACGCCGTCTGAGTGTAAATCCAATCCCCAGTGTTACTACAAAATAGATGCCAATGATCAAGTAGTCTATCCAGTTCGCATTAGCTGTCACGCGAACTGCAGCAGCGGCATCGATAATCATAAACACATCTCCCTTGACATGGATACAATAGGTAAGAGAGCAGCACACTAATAGTAAAACCTATTAAAAACGTGAGGACAATTACCTATGTAGAGAAAGAATAAGTAAAGAAGATAGAGATAAAATAATTATCTCAAATGGTAATAAAACTACTCTCTAATCACGAAGTAAGGAAGAATTTAGCTTCACTTGTAGAGCTCAATAGAGTGGGAGAATTGGGGAACAAACCGGGCATAAAGCCTTGTTTAGGAAAGCAGAGTGATCATTACAATCCCCAGCATCGGGCAGTAGAGCTTAATCAACGAGAAGAAAGAGAAAAAATTTATGGCAAAGCCTCAGTTTCGAGGTGAAGTACGTGCGCCAGATTTTCCAGTTGGGCTGGATTGGCTCAACAGCGATCATCCTTTGCATATCAAGGAATTGCGCGGACAACTGGTTATCCTACATTTTTGGACCTTCTGCTGTATTAATTGCATGCACGCTCTGGCTCAACTACGTGTCATCGCAGAGGCTTTTCCAGATACATTGACCATTATTAGCGTACACTCACCTAAATTTCCTCGTGAACAATTTACCAATAGTATCCGCGATGCTGTCCTGCGCTATGGCATTGATCATCCAGTTGTTAATGATCGGAACATGCATCTCTGGCAGCAATATGCTGTACGCGCATGGCCGACACTCATGTTTATCGATCCAGAAAATCGCGTCATTGGACGACATGAGGGAGAGATTGTACCAGAGGCGGCGATCGAACAAATTCGTCCCATGCTTGAAGAATTTGAAGAGCGCGGATTATTGACGCATCAACCGCTGTACTTCACTCATGAGGTTGCCTCACAATCCTATCTGGCCTTTCCTGGTAAACTCTGCCTGGATGAATCAGCAGATCGTCTGATTATCAGTGATAGTGGTCATCATCGCCTCATTGAAACCAGCCTCAGTGGTCAGGTGCGTCGAGTGATTGGCACAGGATTAGAGGGCCACGCCGATGGAGCCATTGATGCTGCGAGCTTTCGCCGTCCGCAAGGAGTAACGCTGGCGGATAACGTACTCTACGTGGCAGATACTGAAAATCATTTGATCCGTCGTGTGGATCTCGATACAGAAAGAGTTGATACAATCGCTGGTACAGGTGATCAGGCTGGCCTTGTTGAGACGCCGACCAGCGGTCCCGCACACGCTGTAGCCCTGGATTCTCCCTGGGATGTACAATATAGAGATAAGGCGCTGTACATCGCCATGGCGGGCACTCATCAAATCATGCGCTTCCACCTGGAACGCGAGGAGATCGAGATATTCGCCGGCAAAGGACCTGAAGGCATTGGAGATGGTCCTTCTAAGGAGGCTTTTTTCGCCCAGCCAAATGGTCTGGCCTTAAGCACACAAAACCTTTATGTCGCTGATAGCGAAACCAGTGCGATCCGCAGCGTCAATCTGGATGCAACGCGACAGGTACAGACCCTTGTTGGTGAGGGACTCTTTGTATTTGGTGATCAGGATGGTACTGGTGAACAAGTACGCTTACAACATGTGCAGGGTATCTGTTTTTCTGCTGGCAAGCTTTATCTTACTGATACCTATAATAATCGCATTAAAGTACTCGATCCACATACCCGTCAGGTGACAACCTTAGCTGGTACGGGCGAAGCAGGTCTCAGCGATGGGACATTTCAAGGCGCACTCTTTAATGAACCCGCTGGTATTGCCAGTGCCGCTGGAAAACTCTACGTTGCGGATACCAATAATAATGTGGTACGTATACTAGATCTGCGCACCAGTATGGTAACAACACTAAATATAGAAGCACCTCTTAAGTAAACAAAACACGGAAATGTTCGCTGTGGAAGGTTTTAACAATATAATATGAGGAGGGTAGATAGCGTGAAGATTCTTCAAGGAGAGCGCATTGGAGCACAAGGAGTACTCAGTGTAAGCAGTTCAGCTGTCATCTATGATCCCAGTGGACAAAAAGTGCTCTTAACACGCCGGAGCGATAATGGCCGCTGGTGCCTACCGGGAGGACAGATGGAAGTTGGCGAAAGTATCGAGGAATGCTGTGTACGTGAGATTAAAGAGGAGACAGGCCTCGATATTGTCATCACCAGGCTGGTGGGTATCTACAGTTCCCCGCATATGTTGCTCGTCTATGCGGATGGCAATCGCTATCAGATTGTTAACCTTTGTTTTGAAGCGACAGCCCTCAATCAAACCCTGAGCTTAAGCGATGAGACGACTGAGGTTGGCTATTTCAGTCGTTCCGAAATGGCTAATCTAGACATTATGCCACACCATCTACAACGCATGCTAGACGCATTTGCTCAACAAATACTACCGAGACTCCAGTGATATAATTGATAGTAGAAATGCCTCACAAGCATAGTGTGGTTCCAAGATGTCTGACTCAGACAATGCTTTCATCCAACTCGCTTTATGAGATACAATGGATGGTATGATCATTTACTCACCCGAGTACACTTACTTTGAACACAGTTAGCGAAGGAGCTTTTATATGACTATAACTTTTGAAGATGCCCTATCGCATGCACAAAAACCATTTATAAATGAAGCATTGACTGATTTTTCAAAGGAAGAACTAAGATATGCCCAGGCAATGGCGCTTGAGCAGGTGAAAAATGAACTTGGTCAAACCTATCCACTGATTATTGGTGGCAAAAAAATTGTGAATGAACGGACCTTTACGTCCTTCAATCCAGGTCAACCTGATCAGGTCATTGGAAAGTTCTCATCTGCAAACAGCGCCCAGACTCAAGAGGCTATCCAGTCCGCTAAAACAGCCTTTGAAACATGGAAACGCGTACCAGCTACGGAGCGCGCAGGATATCTCTTCGCGGCAGCAGCCCTGATGCGTCAACGCCGCTTCACAATGAATGCCTGGATGATTTATGAGGTTGGCAAAAGCTGGCCGGAAGCTGATGGAGATACCGCCGAGGCCATTGACTTTCTTGAGTTCTATGGCCGTGAAATCTTACGTCTGGCGGATGAACAGCCAATCACCCATATTGATAGTGAAGACAACGAACTTGTCTATATTCCATTGGGTGTCGCGGCTGTCATTCCTCCCTGGAACTTTCCCTGTGCCATCATGGCAGGTATGACCAGTGCCGCCTTTGGAGCTGGCAATACTGTTGTGCTCAAACCAGCCAGTACTGCACCGACTATCGCCTATCAATTTATACGCATCCTGGAAGAGGTTGGCTTACCTGCAGGAGTTGTCAACTATATCACGGGATCAGGTGCCGCAATTGGTGATACTCTGGTAGACAGCCCAGATGTACGGTTCATCTCATTTACAGGATCGCGGGAAGTCGGTTTGCATATCTATGCGCACGCCGCACACACCCAAGCAGGACAGCGCTGGCTCAAACGTACAATCCTTGAAATGGGTGGCAAAGACGCAATCATCGTGGACGACACCGCTGATGTAGAAGCGGCAACCGCAAGCATCGTCTCATCAGCCTTTGGTTTCCAGGGACAAAAATGCTCAGCAGGGTCACGAGCCATTATCCTCGCCTCCGTTTACGATGAGGTAGTAAAAAGAGTAGTTGAAAAAACACGTAAACTCACTATAGGGGATGTCACGCAACCAGAGACCTATCTGGGAGCAGTAATTGACCAGCAGGCACATAAAAAGATTATGGAATACATTGAGATTGGCAAAGGCGAAGGAAAACTCGTTCTCGGTGGGCAATCTCATGGTCCAGGCTATTTTATTGAGCCAACCATTTTTATAGATGTTGATTCCCATGCTCGCATTGCGCAAGAAGAGATCTTTGGACCTGTACTCACCATCATTAAAGCAAAAGATTTTGATGATGCTCTCACGATTGCCAATGACACTGAATTTGGCCTGACTGGCTCACTTTACTCGACTGACGCACAACATATTGACCGTGCGAAAGAAGAGTATCATGTTGGCAATCTCTACTTCAATCGTAAGTGTACAGGAGCACTGGTAGGTGTCCATCCGTTTGGAGGTTTCAATATGTCTGGCACTGATTCTAAAGCTGGTGGACACGACTATCTTCTCCTCTTCACCCAGGCCAAAGCCATATCTGCGAGCAAATAAAGTGAAGGAGCAACTCTTGGCGACCATTACCAAACTGAGCCCGGGTCTCTGGCATATTTCATTGCCATTTCAAGGAGAACATGATGTCATTGGAGCATACGTACTGGCAGGCAAAGATGAGGTTGCACTCATTGATCCTGGTCCAGCCACGACAATTGATGCCCTGATCGCCTCATTAGAAGAGATCGAGATTAATCCACAGAAAGTAACTCATATTCTGCTGACACATATCCATCTGGATCATGCGGGTGGAGTGGGAAGCCTACTCCATCATATGCCAGATGCACGGGTTCTTGTTCATAGCAAGGGAGCCCCTCACATTGAAGATCCAGCGAAACTGATCACAAGCGCAACACGCATCTATAAGGATCAGATGGAAGAGCTCTGGGGAAAAATCGAGCCGGTTCCTGTAGAGCATATTCAGATACTCGAAGGTGGTGATACACTCAATATCGCTGGTCGTCGCCTGGAAGTTCACTATACGCCAGGGCATGCCAGCCACCATATCGTCTTCTTTGATGTTCATTCAGGAGAATTATTCGCAGGCGATGTCGCAGGGGTACGTTTGCCGCAGGTTGATTATGTACGTCCACCGACGCCACCACCAGATTTGGATATTGAAGCCTGGTCAAGTAGTATTGATCTGCTTAAAAAACTTCATCCAGACGTTTTGTATCTGGCCCACTTTGGACCAATTCACGGCGTCATTCCCTATCTGGAAAGGTTACGAGCTCAAATTTTTGCCTGGGGAGATATCGTCCTGCAAGCTTTACAGGAGAAAAAGACGGAATCTGAAATAGTCCAGCTCTTGATTACAAAAACAAAACCAGAACTACAGCGTAAAGGTGCCAAGGCGGATCTTATGAAACGCTATGATCTGGCCACAAACTATGAGATGACGGCTCAAGGTTACATCCGCTACTGGAAAAAAGTACATCCAGATCAAGTTTAAAGCGTACTAACTTGCGATGCCAGTTATCTATCATTTTGCCCGTTACATAAGGCATTTAATTTCCATGCCTTTTGCGGTCTTTGCTCATAAGTTTTCGCACCTGCGGTGCTCAAAACAGTTTTTAGTGTGTGGTGCAGGACAAGGTGCTGTGCACCTTGTCCTGCACCACACACTAAAAAGGAGTGGGTGCTGACGCGCCCACCTGTGGGTGAACCACCAAAGACCGATGATGGGAATCAAACACTTTGATAAAAGATTTTTTTACGCATAATATAATAACGTTTGTTGTAACTGCTACCTTTCAAAGGTGCAATATGTCTGACAGGTTTCGCACCAACCAGTATGCTGCCCATCTTGCTCCTGCACGGCCGTTAAACGTCGCGCACATCGACAGATATATCCATGAAAACGCGCGGGATTCCCAAATACCAGCGCATGAGAGGGAACATCATGTGTCACGACAGAACCAGCCCCAATCAAGGCAAATGAGCCAATGGTTACACCACAGACAATCACCGAAGCAGCCCCAATCGACGCTCCATAGCAAACGATGGTAGGCGTAACCTCCCAATCAGTAGCGCCCTTCAATTGTCCAGCAGGTGTAATAGCCCGAGGGAACATATCATTGGTGAAACAGACATGAGGACCAATAAATACACCATCCTCCACGGTTACTCCCTCAAAGATCGAGGCATGATTCTGGATTTTTACCCGCGATCCAATTGAAACATGAGATTCGATATAGACACCTTTGCCAATATTGCATTGCTCACCAATAGTAGCAAAGGTGCGTACATGTGCCTGACGCCAGATGCGTGTTCCAGATCCGACATGTGCGCCAGCTTCAACCTCGGCCTGAGGGTGAACATAAAACAATTGCTCTTGCATTATAAACCTTTTTTATAGCTAGCATTAGTGAAATTCTTACGAATAAAAGGGAACCAACGCATGTGCGCGATAAATCCCCATAGTCCTGCTGATGCCACCGCAACAATCAACCAGTGTTGATCTACATCGGCTTCAATACGCTTCAAACGATAGGGATCAGTTGCTGGTGTATTGAAGCCATAAGTCGTCGTGAGAGCCCAATCATAACCGGCCTCCTGAACAGCCTGCACAACGGCAGTTCCAATATGCTGCTCCTGACCAACAGGGTAGGCAAAAGAACGGATTGGGTGACCGAGTTTCTGTTCAAGCACCTGCCGACACTCGGTTACTTCACGCTTGATCTCAGAGGCATCCGAGAGATAGGACAAAATGGGATGGTGCATGGTATGTGCCCCAAAGGAGATCCAACCACTTTGCTCCATCGCTCGTGCCTGGTCCCAATTGATTGGCAAATGTTCCCGATCCTGTTCACTTTGGGTAGAGGATGACGATAATTTAAGCAATTCGCGAGCAGTTGTAAGAAATGTTTCACGCTCAGCAACCGACGTTGCATGGCGGGTCCGCTCATCAATAAATTGGGCCATTGCTACACGTCCATCCTCATGCTGTAGCTGAAAGGTTTGCTTCTCCAATAACACCTCAGGCACCGCTGTATGACGTGCCATATACTTACCTTCAAACCACCAGAAACGTTGACCTGAATTGATATAACCGGGGATCAAGTAAATTGACAGAGGCACACAATAATCGTGTGCTAATTGCATTCCATAGCTAAAATTATCAGTATATCCATCATCCAGCGTCACAACGAGAGGGGTACGCCGATCTTTTTTGCCCTGACACATAGATAACATAACAGATCCACTATAAAGTTCAGCAAGGGCTGCCTCGACTGGCATTATCCGATAATGTTTACGTAAGTACAGCAGATGTTGTAAAAAAGCGCCACCAGTAGCAGTATGATAGTTCACAATGATTACACGTTTCCCGGCATGTCTTGTCCACCAGCGAGCCAGAGCGACCAGGCCACTATAATAGAAACAACCAGCGAGATAAATCAATAACCGTCTACGCATTCAATCATGCCCCCCATTACTCCAAACACTGCATCCCATAGCCAGCGTTCCAGATAATCCTTATCTCAAGCTACATATTGTATGATCTATCATTTGAAAAATGAGAATCTAGACGACATTCATCGTTCCACACTCGACCAGCATTGATCATCCACCTCCCATATTGCTGGAATGGATGATCAAGCGGAAGCACGAAAAAACTGTGCATTTCATGTAAGGCATATTTGATACGCCAGCAGCCTAAAAGGAACGAACAACCTGTTTTGCAATAGCATTGGCTGCGCGTCGTGCTGCCGCCCCGGCGCCAACCACGAAACGATAGAATGGACCAAAGCTACGTGCGGAGGAAAAACCCAGGAAGTAGAGACCTGGAATATTGGTTTCAAACCAGTTGCTCAAGACAGGCGAGCCTCGATGTGTGCGCAAGGCATCTTTCAAATCCTGATCGAGCATAGGAAGTTCCTTCACATCAGGACGATAACCAGTACCAAGAATGACATGATCAAACGACAGAATCTCGCCAGTTGTGAGTGTAATCCGGGCCTGTTCATCGACTGCTGCTATTTTTTCAATCCGGGCATTTTCTTTGATGGTTACCTTATCAATGAGGCGTGTTTTCAACCAGACTGATCCAGCAGGTCCATGTGTGGTATCCAATACATGATCGCGACGGCTACGTGGCGCATGCTGGAACACATAAGGATATTTTTCAAGCAGGAAATTCATCCAACCATTCCCCATACCTGCCTGGGGTGCACGTGCCGCTCGAATCAAAGCAGGAATTTTCATATTCTCAACTGGTAACCAGCGTATAGAGCGACGGCATAAGACAGTCACATCAGCCCCTTGCTCATGGAGCAGGGCCGCAGATTCTAATGCTCCTTGTCCAGCGCCAATCACGGCTACTTTTTTCTGCTTAAAGGCCGTAAAACTGGCGTAATCAGATGAATGTGAAACCAGTGCTTTCGGCATATGCGCATATTCTGCCGGTGAATAGAGATAATAATGCAAGCCAGGAGCCATCACAACAGACTTACTCAAGACAACGCGCCCATCTGCTAATGTCACCCGAAACTGTTCATTGGTGCGTTCGATATTGCTAATATAGGTTTCGTCGAGATCAGGGACAGCATGTTCCTGAAACCAGAGCCCATAATCAATAAATGTTTCCCGTGGCAAAGGATTGGATGGCTGAATGCTTTTCTCGGTGAAATAGCGTGCCATAGTGTATTTGTTTTGCGGATCAGACAAATTAGTTGCCCACCAATAAGAGCGTAAGAGCATTCCATCAGGCATATGATTACGCCAGAAATAGATTGGCTTCCCAAATGTCGCAACTTTTAAGCCATGGCCCAATAAATGTGCTGATACCGAAAGCCCATATGGCCCCGCCCCTAATACAACGACATCATATTGCGCCGAGGGAGTGGATTCTTGAGACTTTTTTGCATTTAAAGAGACATTCATTCTTTCGTCCTCCTAAAAGATCGTTGCCCAACCTGTTTTTTGGCGCGCGAGAGGAAATCCTTCGAGGCGATCCAGGCGGGGGAAAGATCCTGCCAATCAACATAATCATAGCCAGTTGGAATAAAAAAACTGGTGCCAAAATTGAGGAGCGTCTGTACTGGAGAAGTAACACCCGGTCGTCCACGCGCCTCTAGCGCCTCTACAGTAGAGACAATATCTCCTCCAAGGTAGCGCATCCAACGTCCTATTTGATATCCTTTAATGGGCTGCAAACGTTCGCCGCTAGCCCATTGATAGAGGAGATAAGGAAAATCAATGCCCGCTCGTACTGCAACCTCAACAGAGGCAGACAGACGAGGATTGATTTCCATCAGATAAGGCTTACCCCTCGCATCACGACGGAACTCAACTTCAGAATATCCTTCCAGATCGATTTCACGTACCAACAATTCCGCTTGAGATCCAATATCTTCTGGCATTGCAATGCTCTGCCGCAGCACAGAAGTACCTCCAAGGGGGGGTTGCGTTCGTTTAGCCCATTGAGCAAAGCGAGCAGCGATATCCCCACGGGCATACAGAAGACTCACTGCTTCACGTCGACCCGCCAAAAATTGTTGAAACAAGGTCGTGCCACCAGAACAGGTTAATTTTTCAACTGCCCGACGAGCTTCATCCGGGGTCGTCACAAGTTCACACAGTAAACGTAGCCCTTGTTGTTCTCCCCACAGCCAGGTCTCAATAGGCTTGATAACAGCTGGCAAACCAATCTCATGGATTGCCTCGCTTACCTCATCAATTCCAGATACGACAACACCCTCTGGCACGCCAATGCCCAGTCGGCGTGCGACCTCAAGCGTCTGGCCCTTATTCGTTGCCGCCTCCAGGGCGGATTCTTTGGCCAGAGCCAGCCGTGTATGGCGCTCAATAGCAGTGCGGTACTCGCGTAGTACAGCCAGAGTGCCATCGGAAGAGGCGAAAACGACACCTGCACCAGTATGCGTCAGTAACTGCTGCAGATAGGTTGTATAAGCTTCAGTATGCCGATCATAAACCGGAGCTCGATATGAGTGCGCGCACCATCGTGAAGCAAAAGTTGGGACATACTTTGCATCACGTGTTTCCAGAGCGGCAACATGCAGACCACGCCGCCCCAGCGAACGGATCGTCACCAGAGATTGCCGCAAATTCGCATCCAGAATCAAAGCATCATAGGTAGCTGGATGTTCTTGCCGAGCCATATCAGTAATCTCTGAGGAGGCAACGACAGGTTCAATGGACTTCTCCAGATCAGAAGTATTACTTTTTAAAGAATCTTGCATACTTTTTCCTCACCCGAGATACCACACCCAGTAAACCAACGAGTTCGGCAGCCATGACTATCCAATGCACATCGATATTTCCTGGCATTCGAGCCAACCACAAAGGATCGGCCTGGCTTGCATTTATATCTTCAATCGTTGTCACTGCCCAGCGATAGCCTGCGGTCTGCACTGCCAGCAGACCCTGTTTCCCGATATGTTGAAATTTCCCTATGGGATATGCGAAGGAACGGACAGGATGCCCCAGTTGCTCTTCCAGCATTGCGCGCGAAGCCTGGACTTCATACAACACCTCTGCTGGATCAGACAGATAACTAAGAATGGGATGATTGACCGTATGAGCCCCGAATGAAATCCATCCCGTCGCTTCCATCTCACGAATTTGAGCCCAGGTAAGTGGAAGCAATGGATCAACAGCCTGACCCGCAATATCAGCCTCACGCACAGGCAACTTCACACCGAGTTGCAACTGTATATCAACGAGTAGCGCTTCCCTTTCTGCGACAGAAGTTGTGTGGCGGATGCGTTTATCAATCATCTCACTCAAGGCCAGGCGCTGCGTGGGAAGCTGATATGTTTTATTTTCAAAGGAGATATCTTTATCTGGCAGTTGCTGTACCAATTGCGCGCTGGCCAACCACCAGAAATACTGTCCACTGGTGATATAGCCAGGAATCACAAAAATGGTTACCGGAATGCGATAGCGCTGTGCTAATCGAAATCCCTCAGTATAGTTATCCTGATAGCCATCATCGAATGTCAGTACCAGCGGCAAACGTCGATGTTCATGTTCCCGTACAGGCTCTTGAGAATACAATTCTGTCAGAGCCTCTTCGAGATGCATGATGCGATAATGCCGCTTAAGATACCTCAACTGGGAAGCTAGATTGCCTCCGGCATTATGATAGTTGAGGATTAAAAGCCTGGGATCAGAGCGCTCTTTGAACCAGAGCGCGAGTCTGGTAATACCCGTACAGTAAAAAAAGAGTGCAGCTATTATACGCAAACGTTCGTACATAAATCCCCCCCCATAAAATCCCCCATCTATTCCTCACAATCAAAAAGCATAGCTACCACTACTTTCGACGCGCAGCAAAGCGTGCTGTTGCACTGGCAACCCGTCGGCCAGAAGCATGCGCACCAACCACAAAACGATACAAGGGGCCAAAAGAACGAACGGCACTTAAACCCACAAAGTATAAACCCGGCACACTACTTTCGAACCAGGGATTTAAGATTGGAATATCCTGATCGGATTTGATCTGTTTGGATAGCGCGGGACTAAGCATGGAGAGCTGAGACAGATGCACCTCATAGCCAGTTCCAAGTAAAACGTGATCCACATGAAGTTTCTGGCCGTCGGAGAGAGTTACATCGATACCATCGTCCTGCGTTTTCATCTCAGTAATCGAGG
The DNA here is from genome assembly GCF_008326305.1 of Dictyobacter arantiisoli. GTDB lineage: Bacteria > Chloroflexota > Ktedonobacteria > Ktedonobacterales > Ktedonobacteraceae > Dictyobacter > Dictyobacter arantiisoli. The sequence continues at coordinate 13,197 of NZ_BIXY01000020.1, forward strand.
TTTTCTCATGTATGTTCACTTTCCCAATAACCCGATCACGCAACCAGGCGGCAGCAGCAGCCTGATAATTGGAGCGGATATAGCGATCTTTCCTGACCTGAGGGAAACGGTGAAACAGATAGGGCAAATATTCCAATGCCCAGTTGGTCCATCCAGGAGCAATGCCAGCATTTGGCTCAGCAATCTTCTCGCGCCACGAACGCTCTGCTGAACGATCTCGCTCCAACCAATTGATTTTATGTCGTGCCACCAGATGCACATCCTCAACCCCACCATCTTCTAACAACAAGGCCGCATATTCAACCGCGCTTTGCCCTCCACCTACGACCAGTAGATGCTTCCCCTGGAACTGGCTATAATCGCTATGATCAAAGGCATGCGAGACCAGTTCCTTGGGAAAGAGGCGAAATTCCTCTGGGCGACGCGTATAATAGTAAACGCCGATAGCCATGACCACAGCCGTCGCCTGGACAATGCGACCATCTTCTAATGTCAGCACAAATTGACCATCTTGCCGATCAACTGAGGCAACATATGTTTCATCCACCTCGGGTACGGCATTTTTTTGAAACCACATGGCGTAATCCAGGAAAACGCTCATCGGAACAGGATAGGGCTTTTCCAACTTATTCAGTTGAAAATAGCGCTCAAAACTATATTTTTTCCGAGGATCTGAAAGATTGGTTGCCCACCAATGCGAGCGCAGGTACATACCAACAGGCATATGGTTGCGCCATAGTTCCATGGGCTTGCCGAAAACCCCGACCTTTAATCCTTTCCCGATCAAATGAGCGGCGGTAGTCAGGCCATAAGGGCCAGCCCCCACAACAACTACATCATATTTTGTTACCAAAGGAGATTGTTGAGATGTTTGTAGATCAGATACGATGCTCACTATAGGCTCCTTTTTGCATGAGATAATCTCTTGCGAACGGCTCCTTCTACCCACTTACGCGTAAATTCCGCAGTCGCTTTTATAGCAGGAGCAAGATCATGCCAGTCAATATAGTCATAACTCATGGGTTGAAAAAATGAGAGGGTAAAACCAAGCACAGCTTGTACTGGCGGCGTTACACCAGGGCGACCACGTCGTTGTAGAGCTTCAATAGTCGTCATAATGTCACCGCTCAAATAGCGCATCCATGTGCCAGTACGGTAAGATGAGATTTTATTGATAGATGTGCCAGTAGACCACTGGTAGAGCAAATACGGGAAATCCACGCCCGCACGAACCGCGATCTCGACTGACGCTGAGAGACGTGGATTAATCTCCATCAGATAAGGAACACCAACATGATCACGCCGGAATTCCACTTCAGAATACCCTTCCAGATCGATTTCGCGGATCAATCGCTCGGCCTGATTGTTAGTATCCAGTGGGAGAGCAATACTCTGTCGTAAGACTGAGGTGCCTCCTAACTGAGGCTCGGTACGCTTGGCCCATTGGGCGAAACGTGCATATATTTCATGGTTGGCGTAAAACAAACTGATCGCTTCACGCCGACCGGTCAGGAATTGTTGAAAGAGCGTTGTACCACCCAGACGAGTTAAATCCTCGACGGCAATGCGGGCCTCCTCATGAGTGGTAACCAGACGAGATGCGAAGCGCGCTCCCTCTATCTGGCCTTCACTCCATAACCAGGATTCAACAGGTTTCACTACGGCTGGTAAGCCGATTTCCTTAAGAGCCGCAGCTACATCATTAACCGCACTGACCGTGACACTACGAGGAATACTCAAACCCAATTGTCTGGCAACCTGCAAGGTCAATTCTTTATTGATAGCTATTTCCAGGGCCGGGTCCTGCGCCAGGGCAATGGTAGCGTGTTTGCTTAGACGTGTACGGTACTGCCGTAACAAGGCAACGGTACTATCAGAAGATGCCAACAAGACACGGGCACCAGTACGTTCTAACCATTGCTCAAGCACCTCAAGATAAGCGGGAGTACCGGAGGGGGCTGAGCAGATAATGCCCTGATGGCACCAGTGTGAAGAGAAAGCAGGAACTGCTTGCCCGGCCTCAAATGCTGCGACCGAGAGCCCCTGTCTCCCCAGTGAACGAATTGATACCAGAGATTGGCGTAATCCCGCATCCAATACCAATACATCATATCTAGAAGCCTTTTTTTCTGAATTTCCAGGTATTCGTTTAGAAACCTCTATTTGGACTTTCTCAGGCAAAATGATATAGGATGAACTATTTACCACACGACACCTCAACAAACGATGTATTCACATTTACACTTTTATATATCTGCACCCTCATTGATAAATGGTTTCCAGAGAGGAGCCAGTAAACTCCAGATGCCCGAGGTCTCCGCCGCAATTAAAAGCCAGTGACGCCGTACATCGACCAGCACACGCTCAAGGCGATAGGGATCGCTTTGAGGTGTTGCTATCCCTTTCGTAGTTGTCACAGCCCAGGTATACATTGCCTCCCGCACAGCTTTCAAGGCTTCCTCACCAATATGTTCAGTACGCCCAATTGGATATGCAAATGTGCGAATAGTATTACCCAGACGTGCTTCCAATATTTCACGTGACCGGGCCACTTCATAATGAACCTCTGAGGGATCAGATAGGTAGGATAATACAGGATGATGCATCGTGTGTGCTCCAAAACAAACCAAACCACTCTGCTGCATTTTCAACACCTCACACCACGTCAATGGAATATTATCATCTTTTAAATCTGATCTGCAATAGTCTTGCTCAGATATGGCTAGTGCCTGCCTGATTTGCGACAAAAACTGGTCACGCCCTGCCACAGAACTGGCTGTTCGTAAACGCATATCAATCAAAGCTGATAATTGCTGTTGCGCTTCGACTGTTCGCAGATGATAGATATGTCCTTCAAAAAGAATTTCTTCTACCGTTGTTTGCGCGACTAAACGTTTCCCTTCCCCCCACCAAAAAAAATCGCCGCTATCAAGATAGCCTGGAATCAGAAAAATGGTAATCGGAACCTGCAACTCAACCGCCGCTTTAAATGCATGGGTATAATTATCGTGGTATCCATCATCAAAAGTTAGTACCAGTGGCGTACGCAGCAACGATTTTTTATTGCCCTGGGAAACATGATAGAGTTCCTCCAATGCCTCATCTAAATGCAAGATACGATAATGGCGCTGGAGATAACGCATATGCTGAAGTATAGAGCCCGCGCTGGCGCGATGATAATTAAGAATAAGCAAATGTGGTCCCTGACGGCGCATTCGCCAGCGACAAAAAGCAACCAATCCACTATAGTAGAAACATGAGGCTAAAATAAGCCTTGCAACCCTGCGCATAAAATCCTTTCTTCCACAAATAATTGGATTAGCCTTCGATCAAAAACCATTCGGATTATGCTTGACGACCAACGCACCCATAACGTTCTTCATTAATGCTTGCATACCAGGGATAGCAGTATCTTTAAAACCACAATTGATATCCGGGTGTAATCGATATTTATCCAACGATACTTCCCAGTAGAGAGAGCCTGTCGCGAAGACCATTGCTCCAGATGGGGCAATATAATAAGCGGAATTACTTACATCTGCCAGTTTTGTTTCACTGCTTACAGTCGCAGAAGCGCTGATAATCTGTAAATTCTTAGGTGTGGTGCTACTATACGAAGGATTGCCTGGTGTGCCATTAGGATTCAGTTGCGCTCGATCCCACTCATATCCCACCAGACCACAGCCATATGCCTGCCCTGGCTGCAAATTTGTGCCTTTCAATAAAGGCAAATTTCCCGCCTGAGGCGCAACAGTCCAGGAAAATCCGTTCTGATCATGGTTGAGGTTTGAAAACATGATACCCACAAGCGCGTTTTCGGGGCGTCCCACCACGGGATCGCGCCAGAAACTCGTGACGACCGAATTGTCCACGTTATACATGGGATCACGCCCCAGATCATTGTTTGCAGTCTCCACTTTATAACAAACAACCGTGCGGTTTGGTACACCGGCACTATCAGGTTCAAAGCGCATCTGCCAGTAGAGCGCATTCGCTCCCATAAAGGCCAGTCCCACTCCCTTATTACGTGCGTCCTCCACCTCACTACGCATCGTCTTAGTCCAATACTCATCATGTCCTAGAGAAATATAAGCTTTATGTGTATTCAGAAGATGTGGAGTTACCTGCACGTCAATATCACTCGCATAAGAGACATCATAACCCTGTCGCTCCATCCAACGTACCGTCTGTGCAATAAAGACGAGAACCTGGCTGGAACCATTTTCGATAGCATAGGGCTTATCGAAAGACACCTTGGTAGCCATTTTCGCGACAGCAGTGCCTTGAAAAAGCTGATCAGCATCATAGAGACTGGAGCCTCCCCAATTATTATAGGACTCATATGTCGTATCAGGAGTAACCGCAAGGTAAGCAGAATGGAGAGAACCAAGCACATCAAAGGGCACATAGGACTGCTTTGCATTGATATCTGTGAACTTCGCCAGATAAACGCCAGAAGTCCAGCCCAGGGGAATTTTTAATGTATACGAAGCTTTCCAATGGGTTTCAATCAAGCCAGTATCTTTAGCAATAGTGCAAGAAGAACAATTCACCAATTGATTTGAGGCAGCATCAAAATACCCCTGGGCCTGCCCGGGCAGATCCAGCACAGAATCCATCAAACGACCACCTAGCCCGTTGTACCATCCCATACGAAATATATCTATTCGATAACGCATCTGAGGCACTTGAGTGCTGACATATAATACGATAGATTTTCCGGGGCGCACAGAGGTTGCCCCTGCATAGGCTTGAATCTGCGTGGTTGATTCATCTCCCGCAGGAATTTGCCATGATGTTGTCCCATTGTGCGCATTCTCACGAACAATCTCGTTACCGGTTACAGAGCTGCTCGCATTATCCTGAAACACGGATAATTGATCATTCGATCGAGCTAACAGAGATGGTGCGAGGAAATAAAAGCAGATCAATGCCCCTGCAATGATAAAAATTGTCACAATAGTAACAACTGACTTCCCTCTCATGCAGAGACCTCCACAGCTTGTTTACTCACAATACCCATATTTCTTCATAGTATTCAGCACAGACAATAGAACATATTCGAACAGAATAGATGACCAATCTGGTAAATAGCAACCTGAAGAATCTTATCCCTACAAAAATACCATAGCTGCTATGTTGAAGAGATGCTCACATTGGTTGAGAATGGGTGATCAAATACCATAACTGTAGAGAAATTTATGTATAAGAAATGCTTAATATTCTTTGCTAGCGATAAAGATACTTATGTTTCTAGGAATGTTTTCTTCTTCTTGACAGTATTTCATCTTTATAAGCTATATTACACAAAGAATGCATAGCGAGCAATGAAGGGAGATTTAGTAGACCTGGGACTCTCAAAAAACCACAAGGGTTACTATCTCAACAAAGGGGTACACATCTAAACAGTATCTCAACATCTCCGGCAACCAGATTACTAATGCGTTGACAGTACCTTCTAGAAGAGAAGAAAAATAGGTATTGGCGCTGTTACTATAATTCAGGGGAACTTATGGTTATTGTTTTACAACAGCACGTTATAACAGTTTGATTGTTTGTCCAGCGATTTATGCAAATACAACATTTTATAGAAGGCAGGCATTGCCAATGTTAACAGTGGAAAAACCTGGTAAGGATGGTATCTAAATGCAGAGTACGCTCAGTCGCTATATACTACTCATAAAACGTTGGGCATGGGTGCTAATACTTGGCATTGTGGTGTGCGGTGGTACAACCTATCTGGTTACCAAACTGCTGATGCAACCGGTTTATGAAGCACAAACACAAATTTTAATTACGCTCGCCGGCAGCTCACAAAATGATAGCACCACAGCGGCGATTGCTCAGCAACCTACGTATAACCAACTCATCACCAACCCCAATGTCCTTGCCCCGGTTGCCGCCAGGCATGGAATGACCCAAGCACAACTGAGCGCAATGGTAAAAACAGCGTCCGGAACAAATACGCCTATCATTGGAGTGCTGGTAGATAACAGTGATCCACAGGTTGCCGCACAACTCTCACATGAGATCGCTCAAAGCTTTACAAACTATGCCAATACCAACCTCGGCAGTCAGGCCAACTTCAACATCATTGATCCAGTTGTTCCCAAAACGCCAGCGCAGCCACGTCCAACCCAGGATGCCCTTATTGGTGCCATGATTGGGCTGGGCTTAGGGCTGGCAATCATCATCATATTTGAATGGATCGACGATCGCCTGACGGCTCCTGAGGAAGTAAATAAGCTCCTTGGTATTGATGCTCTCACGATCATTCCAGAGCTATCACGCAAACAGCGGTCAAAAAATGCTGAAGATACCCCCGAGCTGGCTGAAGGCTGCCGTATTCTGTGTGCAAATCTCAGTATGGCTCAGATGATTCGTCCATTTAAATTAGTCATGATAACAAGTGCATTAGCAGGCGAAGGGAAAAGCACGATTGCAGCAAACATGGCATCCTTCCTCGCCATGTCTGGGAAACGCGTGCTGCTGGTTGATGCTGATTTGCGTCATCCTGTACTGGATCAACACTTCCAGGTCAAAAATCAAAAAGGTCTCTCCAATGCCTTCCTGGAGATGTGGTCACAGGTTGAAGGTGAATTAGATGGTCAACCAACTGAAATTCCCACCCTGCGTATATTAACAGCAGGTGTACTCCCATCTAATCCATCAGAGCTATTACAATCTCAATTGGCCAGCCAACTCTTCAATCATTTCCGTAACATATCCAGGTTTGATTATGTCATTTTCGACTCGCCTCCTTTATTGCCAATTGCAGATGCACAAATCTTAGCGGCATATATGCAGGTTACCATTCTTGTAGTGGATGCCTCCAAAACAGCGCGGAAAGCCATCATTCGTGCGAAGCAGGCACTCAACCGTACAGGCACGCGTATCCTTGGGGTCGCGCTGAATAAGAGTCACTGGCCAGAATTTGGCGAGGTCCACGATTATCTGAATAATATCCAGACGCGTCCCCGAGCAGATTTAACCATGGGTATACCACCAAATACCCCATCGATTAATCACTCAATAGACGCAACGAATACCGCCATTCTCCCTTCAACCAAGGCGAAACACTGACCGGCCAACACATCATGGTCACGCTTTTCGCTGTGGGTACAAGGAGGAGATTTCGTGTTGCATGCATACATTGCTGGTAGCAAGCATACAGAAAGCAAGGATGAATGAAAAACCAACTGCTAGAGAAGATTTCTTCTCGTTCATTGCGTGTTGCAATTATTGGGCTGGGGTATGTGGGACTGCCGTTAGCGACCACCTTTGCTGAGGCGGGCTTTCCTGTCACGGGCATTGATATTGACAAGACAAAAGTGGATCTTGCTAATGAAGGACAGAGCTATATTGCCGATATTGAAAGCAGTACATTACAACGCTTGCGAGCAACCGAGAAGCTAACCTGTACGACCGATTTCACGGTATTAGATGAGATTGATGCCGTTAGTATATGTGTGCCCACACCTTTACGAAAAACACGTGAACCAGATGTCTCTTATATTCTTTCTGCCACACAATATGTACGTGAGCATCTTCATGCAGGGCAGCTGATCATACTTGAAAGTACCACCTATCCAGGGACAACTGATGAAGTGTTACTCCCTGAGCTGGAATCCACAGGCTTAAAAGCGGGGGTTGACTTTTTTCTGGCCTTCTCCCCCGAACGCATTGATCCAGGCAATCCACATTTTGGTACCCAGAATACCCCCAAGATCGTTGGTGGCATTACGCCCCTCTGCACCGAACTGGCACAGGCATATTATGGAGCAGCCATCGAGACAATTGTCCCGGTGTCTTCGGCACGCGTGGCGGAAATGACCAAGTTATTAGAAAATACTTTCCGCGCAGTCAACATCGGCATGGTCAATGAAATCGCCATCATGTGTGAAAAACTCGGCGTGAGCTCCTGGGAAGTTATCGATGCCGCTGCCACTAAGCCCTTTGGCTTTATGCGCTTCCAACCGGGCCCCGGGCTGGGAGGACATTGTATTCCTGTTGATCCGCACTATCTCTCGTGGAAATTGAAAACCCTCGATTACACAGCGCGTTTTATTGAACTGGCTGCCGAAGTGAACAGCAGTATGCCTCATTATGTCGTTGATAAGATTACACATGCGCTCAATGAGCAACGGCGCAGCCTGAATGGTGCAACCATCCTTGTACTGGGCATCACCTATAAACGGGACATCAATGATGTGCGTGAATCGCCCGCGCTCGATATTATTCAAGATTTGCTCAACCGTAAAGCGGTTGTTCTCTATAATGATGATCATGTGCCTACATTAAAACTAAAAGAGCGCACACTCCATTCACAACCTCTCAGCAATGGCCTGCTACAGGCCGCCGATTGTACCGTACTGGTCACCGACCATAGTTATTATGATATTCCTTTTATCGTCCAGGAAGCACGTGCTATCGTGGATACCCGCAATATGACCAGGGGATTTACAGACAGCAAGATATCTAAGTTATAGCTCTGCACTTTTTACGCGCATGTTCGATTATACCGCTGATCTCATATAAATGCGATAGAACGATTGGTAAATAAAACATGTCTCAATCTTTGGATAACGGCAGAAGTGACAGCCGACCATTGACTACAACAAGCGCCCGGCTCATTGCCGTTAAAATAAAATCAGCCAATAAAAATATCTTTCGGGCTTTACTCAGCCTTGCCTCGGCCAATTTACTGATTCGCGTGATCGGCCTTTTGAATCAAATCATAGTAAGTGCACGGTTTGGACAAGATATGCATATGGATGCTTACTATGTTGCATCACTGATTCCAACCACGGTCGCGCCCATGCTAGCCAGCGCAATGGAGGCTTCAGTCATACCAGTCTATGCACATCTTCGGCAAAAAGGAACAAACGAGCAAGCCTCCAGACTCTTCAGCACTCTCCTCAATCTTCTGATCATTCTCAGTATATTGCTCACGGCGGCGATGCTGCTCTTTCAGGTTCCACTACTAAGCATCCTGGCGCCGGGAATCCGCGTATCAGCACCAGCAACCTTTACGATTGCTCGGAGCCTTGCTCCTTTTATCTTCCCCATCCTGGGTTTAATGGTACTGAACAGTTTCATGGAATGCCTGCTTAATGCCGACGGAAAATTTGGCTGGCCAGCTTATGCGGGTATGTTAGTTCCCCTGACGACTGCTACCTGTGTACTGGTCGGGGGGAATTCCATCGGTGTGCTGATGCTCTGTATTGGTTCAGTGATTGGACAACTCCTGCAATTGGGTGTCATTATTTATCGCGCACATAAAGCCCACATTGTCTACCACCCGGTCATGGATTTGCACATTCCCGAATTGAAACCAATTCTGGCTGCAGCCTGGCCAGCATTCTTCGCCGGGCTAATCAGTATGATGAGTCCGCTGGTAGATACATTCTTTGGTTCCTATCAACATGAAGGGACTATAGCCGCTTTAAACAATGCATTGAAATTGAATAGTGTCCCAACTGGCGTAATCTTCTCCGCTGTAGGACGCGCAGCTTTACCATATTTATCAAATCAGGCCGCAATCAAAGATATGAAAGCCTTCAAGGGAACCCTCCGTCTCTACCTCTGGATTGTGGGTCTGGCAACCCTGGCCCTGACCTTCATGATGACGTTCGGTGCCTGGATTATTGTTGCTCTTATCTTTGAACATGGACGCTTTAATGCTCAAGATACCAATCAAACTGCCTGGATTCTGGCTGGGCTCTCAATTGGTATGTTCCCAACAGCCATTGGTTTTATTGTCTCAAGAGCCTTTAGCGCTTTGGGTCGCACCCGCATCTTGATGGGGGTGAGTCTGTTCAGCATGATTGCCAATGCAGCTTTTGATGCAATCTTTGGTCGTTTATGGGGCGGGTTTGGTATTGCTTTTGCAACCTCACTGTATTACTTCTGCACCATGATAATACTGATCGTCACACTCCGTATCATGATTGGGAAGCTTCAGCTATTAACACCTCCCAAAGAATTACGAGAGATAGTACGAAAAATAAGTAGAGGACAGTATCATAGGCAATGGGGAAAGTGGAAGAATACAGTGGGGACAAATATGGGAATAACCTATGCATTACGCAAACAGATGCTACGCGTAGGTTTTGCGGTATCTGTCTTTGCGCTGGGTACCGCCGGTGCCATCTCAAATGCGACATTAACAGTACGCATCGCATTTGGATCAATTCTTGTACTGTCTCTCTTTCGCTATCAATACCTGTTATTAATTGCCTGGGCCTGCATCAATGTTTTTATTGGCTCCTCGCTTCCTCTGTTTAATGGGAATAATTTGCTGTCTGGATTGACGCTACCAACACTGTTACTACTCTTCTATGTACCGACAAAAGAAGCGTTTAAACGCATGCCTTCCTTACCTTTCTGGCTCGCCTACTTTATCTGGATACTGCTCAGCCTGAATATCTCACCGGTCCCTCTCCAACAATTTATGACCCTATGGACCACGCAGTTGGACTTTTTTGCAGTCAGCGTACTGGTGATTATTCTGATCGATAATCGACAGAAACTCCTGCTCTTTATCGACGCCATGATTGCGCCAGCCATCTTCATAGCACTTTATGGCCTCTGGGGCTTCACGACCCATCAACACGGTGTAGTGGATACCACGACAGGCTATTTCCGAATCAGTTCTATCTTTATGGATACACCACCGACCTTAGGGCTTTATCTCTCGGTACTAATTCCAATTGTCATTTATCGACTCTTTACCCTGCGCGGGCTCATCAAAATCTGTGCTGGCATTGCCGTTCTGCTTTTGTTACTGCTCGCCCTGGGTCTCACCTTTAATCGCGGTACATTGCTTGCGGTAGCTGTGGGCCTGGTGATTACGGTTCTCTTCCTACCTTCAAACAAAATCAAAGGACTTGCCATCGGAGGAGGTACTGCGATCATCGGACTCATTTTTCTGGCAACAACCCTTGCCAATATTCCATTACTCAGTCGCTTTGCCAATAGCGATATCAGCTCATTAAATGGCCGTACCTATCTGTGGCAAGCCATCATCGACCACTTCGATCCAGCTCAATTGATGGGCAATGGTATGGAGTCTTCAAACGTATTGCTCACAAACTTAAAAGTTGGCTTTGGAGGCGGCATCATTGCCACTGCGGCCCACAATATTTATCTAGAGTCAATGTATGAGCATGGCATCATTGGTCTGACACTGATGCTGCTTGGCTTTGCCAGCATTGGCTATCTACTGCTCCGCAAATATAAAGGGGCTGGCTACGAACAAAAAATGCTGATCGCTGGTGCTTTTGGAACCTTTATCAGTATCGTTATCCAGGGCTACGAATCAAACGATATCTGGAACCAGGCCGTTGGCATCTACTTCTTCATTTTTGTCGCGCTCCCTTTCTGCCGCTACTGGGATAAAGAGAAACCATTTGTCACTACCGATGCATTGGGGAACGCGGCAGACGCTAGCTCGCTGCGTAATACAGACACACCAGCAAATGAACAAGAAGCGTTGGCGACGGTATGAGGCACGATTGCCTTGTTGCCCCATACGGATTTGCCAATCAAGGAGAACGATTGTGGACAAGCAATTACGCATCTGTATGGTCGCATTTCTCTATGCTCCTATTATTGGAGGAGCCGAGACACGGGCAGCCAATCAGGCGCACCAACTCCAGGAATTTGGGCATCAGGTGATGATTATTACCCTTCAACGCTATAAGGACTGGAAAAAGGCGGAAAACATCGATGGGATTCCCGTTATTCGCATTGGAGGTTCATTTAACCAGCATGGACGTTTACGAATTGGTCGTGTGGGTCATATTCCCATTGATATCGTGATGTTCTTCCAACTCTGGCGCATGCGTCATAGCTATGACATCTTACATACCATTCAACTTTCACCGCTCTCAGGGGTGGCAGCCCTGGTTGGAAAATTAACAGGCAAACCTGTCATTATCAGCATTCCAAGCACCGGACCCGGGAAAAAACCGCGCCCTCAGGATGCGGTCATGATGGCAGATACATTGGTAGATCAATCTATTGATACCAGCTTTCTCAAGGTGGCCTACGAGGATACAGTGGTTGGCGATATGACACATATGAAAAAAACGGCGGTTGGAGGAGATGTTATTCTTCGCTATCTAAAAAAATCTGATGCATTTTATCATGTATTAAGCAATCGTAGTCGTACCTATATGATTTCAAATGGTTTTCGCGCTGCAAAGATCACCCATATTCCCAATGGTATTGATATTGAAAAATTCGCCCCTGTAGCCGAGTTGCGGCCAGATCCCACTCAGCCTGAGCGCGATATTCTATGCGTAGCGCGTCTGCAATATCCCAAGGGTGTGGATGTCCTTTTACATGCCTGGAAGCGTTTGATGAGCGCTCCCGCTGAGTGGCGCACCCAGCTCAAACCACGTTTGCTGATCGCCGGAACAGGACAATCCGAGGCACAATTGAAACAATTAACACATGCTCTGGCTCTGGATGAAAGCGTGGTCTTTCTTGGATCGTGCAATGATGTCATTCCCCTATTGCAGCGAGCATGGGGCTTCGTACTGCCCTCACGCTGGGAAGGCATGCCCAACGCGCTGCTGGAAGCGATGAGTTGTGGTCTTCCCTGTATTGCCACCAGAGTCAGCGGTAGCGAGGATATTGTAAACGATGGGGATAATGCGCTCCTGGTTGAACCTGAAGATCCAGTTGCATTGGCACTGGCTCTGCAACGCCTTATCGCTGATACAGAACTTACCCGGCAGCTGGCACTGGCAGGTCGCGCCACTGTTATCAAGGATTATCAATTAACAACTACTGCAGAACAATTAATTCTTTTCTATCAGCAAACGCTCGGGCAAGCGACACAATCTCCAATACTAGAAAGCGTGGAGAAGAAATAAGATGGAACAAAAACCACGTATTTGCGTCGCTATCAGCACTTTTTATCCTCTTGTCGGTGGCGCAGAAACGCAAACACTTGCTCAATGTCAAAAACTCATTGTAGCTGGCTATCAAATCACGGTCATTACCTTTCACCACCAAGATTTCTCGCCTGTCCATGATAACGTAGCTGGCGTGCCCGTCTATCGTGTAGCGGGACGCCTGATTGGGAAACGAGGGAAGTATCCTCGTTTGATCCAGCGGATACTCTATTTCATGGCAATGATTGTCATGACAATCACCATCTGGCGTGAACGTAAAAGTTTTGATCTATTACAGGTTTGTCAATTCAGCTTACTTGTCTTACCATTATCCTTTGTATGTTACCTCGCAAAAAAGCCGATGACCATTGTGGCAATCAGCGCTGGCGGTGAAAAACCTGCGAAAACGCACGAACCGGCCAGACTTATCGCTGGCCCCCTTGATCCAGATACCCCCTGGCTATGCGTCGATGGGAAGACATGGATAGATGGCGATCTTTATGGATTACAAGCAGCTGGCAACCTGGTCGTCAACACCACACGCATACTGCTCAAACGCATTGACGCGGTCGTCATTGTGCTGAGTACACGTATGAAACGGTACCTCGCCGCCAATGATTTTGATCTCCCAGGAACCGTGATTATTCCCAACGGGGTTGATACCTCACGCTTTTATCCCATCCCAACGGAAGGGAATCTTGCCCAACAGGCCAGAACGGTTGTCTGCGTTTCTAAAGCACGCTACGAAAAAGGACTGGATGTTCTCTTGCAAGCCTGGCATATCGTGCAAAAGCAAGCGCCAGACGCTCGGCTGGTAATTGTAGGAAGTGGACCAGTTCAACCTCAGTTAGAACAAATGGCAACGGCCTTACAAATCACGGCAAGCGTCGAATTCGCAGGCCTGCAAAACAATGTGCCAGGACAACTTCATCGTGGGCTCATCGGTATCTTGCCTTCGCGCTGGGAGGGCATGCCAAATGCGCTACTTGAGGCTATGGCCTGCGGCCTCGCCTGTATTGCGACCCGCGTGAGCGGTAGCGAAGATGTCATTCAAACAGGCATCAATGGCCTGCTGGTTGAACCTGAAGATTATCAGGGGATGGCTCAGGCGCTGCTCACATTATTAGAAGCTCCAGATTTAGCCCAAAGCTACGGAAAAGCAGCGGCAGCTCTGATCATACAATCCTATACGCTTGAACATGTGTTAAGCCAGTATACAACCTTATATCAAAAGCTAACACATACCTATATACAGCACATCAGCAATCTTACCTATTCAGACGACTGTTCTGTTACGTCTGAGCGCTCTTGAAAGGATACATATTCCATGTGTGGAATAGCAGGATTTGTCAATTTACATGGTGGATATACGAATGCTGAACAGCTCATCGATACCATGTGTCAGATCATCCGCCATCGTGGACCCGATGATCAAGGGACATGGATCGGAGAACATCAAGCAAACAGCACAAATGTTGCTCTTGGCATGCGCCGACTGGCAATTATCGACCTTGTGGGAAGTCATCAACCCATTTTCAACGAAGATAAAAGTAAATTAATCGTCTTTAATGGCGAGATTTATAATTATCGTGAATTACAACAGGAGTTGCGTGAACGTGGTCACCAATTTCAAACCGATGGTGATACAGAGACCATTCTCCATGCCTATGAAGAATATGGCGATGATTGTGTAAATTTACTGCGTGGTATGTTCACATTCGCAATCTGGGACATCAAGCGACAACGTCTATTTGCCGCACGGGATCGCTTCGGAAAAAAACCGCTAAACTACTATTGGGATGGACAACGCCTGATCTTTGGCTCTGAAATCAAATCAATCCTGACCGCTGATATCCCACGGGAAATCAATCCGCTGGCTCTTGATGAATATCTGGTCTATCGCTATGTACCATCTCCTCTGACACTCTTTAAAAATGTCATGAAGGTGCCACCAGCCCACGTGCTGGTCTATGAAAATGGGGAAGTCAGTACCAAACGTTACTGGGATATCTCCTTCGCGCATATCTGTCATGATGATGAGGAGACGGCAATCGCCCGCGCCAGAGCCCTGCTCGAAGAGGCTATCCGTATTCGCCTGATGAGTGAGGTTCCTTTGGGGGCTTTTTTGAGCGGGGGGCTGGATTCTAGTATCGTTGTGGGAATGATGAGCAGGATCATGACACAGCCGGTCAAAACCTTTTCCATCGGTTTTGAGGATGATAAATATAATGAGTTACCTCATGCTCGTAAGGTTGCTCAATACTTCGGGACCGACCATCATGAGTTCTTCGTCAAATATGATCTCGTTTCGATACTGCCACAACTTGTCTGGGCATACGATGAGCCATTCGCGGATTCTTCAATGCTGCCGACTTACTATGTCTCCAAACTGGCACGTGAACATGTGACAGTGGCGTTATCAGGAGATGGTGGGGACGAGATTTTTGGTGGCTATGAGCAATATCGCCGTGAATATCAGATTTATCATGTTCCGCAGTTACTACGGGAAACACTGGCACATAGTTCTTCCTTGCTACCTGATGGCATACGTGGCAAGAAACGTCTGCAAACCTGGCTTAAGGATTTTGGCACACGCAATATTGAAGCAATGATGCTCTTCCCAGGATATTCTCGTGCCGCTATCTATAGCAAGGAATTCTTCCAGCAGGTGAAATATCATCAACCCTATGAACGCCATCTGGAGATTTATCGCAGGGTAGCGCAGCTTGATCCAACAGCCAGAATCCAATACGCCGACACCCTGACCTATCTACCAGATGATATTCTCGTGAAGGTTGATAAAGCCAGCATGTTTAATTCCCTCGAAACCCGCGCCCCTTTATTGGATCATAAATTGGCTGAATATGTAGCTTCGCTCGATCCACAGTTACGGGTCAACAATGGCAACATTCATAATGGAAGCGGCAAATATCTTTTACAGAAGGTTGCCCAGGATTTATTGCCCTCCGAAATTATTAAACGTCCTAAACGTGGCTTCGCCGTACCGATTGAGGAATGGTTCCGCAAAGATATGCATAGCTATGCCCACGATATTCTGGGATCAGAAAAAGCGCGTAATCGCGGCATCTTCAATCAGAAACTGCTGGAGGAACTGCTCAGGACCGACGGCAGAAGTACCATCACAAACCATAGCCAGGTACTCTGGACCCTGCTCTGCCTTGAATTGTGGTTTCAGACCTATATGGATGACGCCACCACACAGGCACCACTTGTGGATCACCTTCCACAGCAAGATCCTCTGAGTCGCCGCTGAGCCAGAACCAACGCTAAAGCAAAGAAAAGGGGAAGTTTATGTGCGGCATTTGTGGAATCTACAACGCACGCAGTGGCGAACCAGTCTCCACAGCCACAATTGACACGATGATCCGCTTGATTGCCCATCGTGGACCAGATGATCGTGGAGTACACCTTGCTGGCCCGCTGGGGCTGGGATTCGCTCGTCTGAGCATCATTGATCTGAGCGGCGGTCATCAGCCAATGTGTAACGAAACTGGCGATGTCTGGATTGTCTTTAATGGCGAAATTTGGAACTATAAAGAACTCCGCAAAGAGCTCCAGGAGCGAGGGCACATCTTCCAGACAAATAGCGATACAGAAACCATTGTCCATGCTTACGAAGAGTATGGAGTCGACTGTATTGCACGCCTGCATGGGATGTTCGGTCTGGCACTCTGGGATGGACCGCGCCACCGTCTCTTATTAGCCCGCGATAAAGCTGGCAAAAAACCACTTTACTATACCAATCTCAATGGCAATATCATCTTTGGCTCAGAGATCAAAGCGGTTCTGGGTCATCCACAGGTCAAACGCGAGGTGGATGTGCAGGCCATGGCAGATTTTCTCAGTGTGCGCTATGTGCCCGCTCCAGCTACACTGTTTAAAAATATTGCCAAGATCAAGCCCGGTCATTGGATTCTCTTTGAAAATGGGCAGATGCGCGAGGAGTGCTACTGGGATTTCAGCTTTAAAGCTACTGAGCAACGTCCCATGGCTGACTATGTGGCAGGCATCAAGCAACATGTGCAGCGCGCCGTTGAAGAACGCATGATGGCCGATGTGCCGGTAGGTGCGATGCTCAGTGGCGGCGTTGATTCCAGCATTATAGCTGGCATTATGAGTCGCTGCACTAATCAGAAGGTCAAAACGTTCTCAGTTGGTTTTGATCAGCCCGAATATAGCGAATTACCATACGCCCGTATGGTTGCCAATCATTTTGGCACCGATCACCACGAACTGGTCGTCAGTTCAGCAGATCTCACACAATACTGGCCCCTGCTCACCTGGCATCGTGATGAACCAGTCAGTGAGCCCTCAGATCTGGGAGTCTATTTGATTTCCAAACTGGCGCGCCAGCATGTCAAAGTCGTCCTCTCAGGAGAAGGAGCCGATGAACTCTTCGCTGGTTATCCCAAATATGTAGTTGATTGGATGGCAAGATACTATCATATTCTGCCCGCCGCGCTCCGCGATCAGGCCATTCAACCCCTGCTGGAACGTCTGCCATATAGCATGCGTAAGCTTAAAATAGCGGCCCGCAATCTCTCTCAACCGGCCCCACAACGCTGGATGAACTGGTTTGGCATCTTCAACGGTCCACTCAAAGAACAATTATTGACGCCAGCTACAAAAGCAATGATTGATCTGGATGCCAGCCGCGAATTCCAACACTGGCTTCTCCATAATCCACAACGCGATGCTCTCTCATCAATGCTCTATCTGGATACCAAAATCTGGCTGCCAGACAATCTACTCATGAAGGGAGACAAGATGACAATGGCGGCTTCATTAGAATCGCGTATTCCCATGTTAGATTATAAGCTCATCGAATATGCCGCCAGTATTCCATCCCAGGCTAAGATCAAAGGTCTCAAAACCAAATATCTTTTGAAACAGGCCTTTGCGGATTTCTTACCCACAGAGATTTTGACGCGCAAAAAGATGGGTTTTAATGTGCCAACCGGCATCTGGTTTCGCGAGGGCCAACGCGATCTGATCAGTAACCTGCTCCTCTCGGAGCGTACACACAGCCGAGGATTTTTCCAGCGCGACTATATACAAAAGATCATGCAGGATCATCTTGCTGGCAAGACAAATTATCAGGCTCAGATCTTCACGCTGGCCAGCCTGGAGTTGTGGTTCCGCGTTTTTATCGATACCCCTACCCTGGAAATGCCACAGGGATCAATGGAGACATTTCTGGCTGAAGA
This sequence comes from Dictyobacter arantiisoli, assembly GCF_008326305.1. Lineage (GTDB taxonomy): Bacteria > Chloroflexota > Ktedonobacteria > Ktedonobacterales > Ktedonobacteraceae > Dictyobacter > Dictyobacter arantiisoli. The sequence continues at coordinate 31,330 of NZ_BIXY01000020.1, forward strand.
ACAGGCCATTGTTTCTGCTCACTAGCACTCAGAAAGGATGAGATGTATTATGTCGGAGGCAACAACCTCTACACCGTTTCGCGTCCTGATGGTGACAGGCATTTATCCAACCAAAGAACGACCGCACGCGGGCACATTTGTCAAAACACAGGTTGACTCGCTTTGCGATGCTGGCCTACAGGTGGATGTACTCCATCCCAGCATCGGTCGCCCTTCGCCCATCCGCTACGCCGATGCACTTTTACAAATCTGGCGTATGGCCGGGTGCTACGATGTGATCAATGGACAATATGGACTCTGGTGCGTAATTTGTCGACTTCAATGGAAAACCCCAGTTGTCGCCGCCTATCTGGGCGACGATATTCTGGGCACAATTACAGAAGAGGGTGGCTATAGCACCAAAGGCAACTTTGTCGTCATGCTCAGTCGCTGGCTTTGTTACTGGGTCGAAGCCGTCACGGTTAAATCCCAACAGATGAAAAGAGTTGCCCGTGGGCCGCAGCACAAGATCTATGTCATTCCCGATGGGGTAAACTTCGAACAGTTCCATCCAGTGCCACGCGAAGAGATACGCGCCGAACTCGGCTGGGATCAAAAGAAATATTATGTACTTTTCAGCAATAATCCACGCATTCCAGTTAAAAACTATCCTCTGGCCCGGGCAGCAGTAGAAAAAGTGCGTGCCAGAGGCATAGATATTGAACTCGTCGTGGCTAATGGTTTGCCACATGAGACGGTTGTGAAGTATATGAATGCCAGCAATGCACTGATCCTCTCTTCGCATGCTGAAGGCTCACCGAATGTGGTCAGAGAAGCCATGGCCTGCAACGTGCCGGTTGTGGGAACCGATGTAGGCGACGTACGCGATGTTATTGGACGCACCGCTGGCTGTACTGTTTGTACACCAAATAATGTTGACGAAATGGCAGCGGGCATCGAGGTGGCCCTGGCGCATACCGAACGCACCACAGGGCGGCGCGATACCCAGCATCTCTCCAGTAGTAATATCGCCCAACAAATTATCAATCTTTATGAAAAAGTGACCCACAAAAAAATCCAGCGCAAACTAAAACCAACAGAGAACATTTCAGCACAGGAGGAAACTGCATATGCGCAGGAATAACAAAGTCTTACTCCTGGTAGAAAATCTGTCTGTCCCGGCTGATCCCCGTGTCTGGCGTGAAGCCCAAACACTCCGTCAGCACGGTTATCAGGTCAGTATTATCTGTCCGCGCGGCGAGACACGCGATACTGAGCCTTACGTTTGCCTGGATGATATTCACATCTATCGTTACTATCTGAATACTGAGATAAAAAAATCCAGAGATTATATAAAAGAATATGCCATGGCGATGCTAAAGACATTAAGATTAAGCTTTACCGTCTGGAGGCGTCATGGCTTCGATATCATTCATGCAGCTAACCCACCAGATACTTTTTTCACGATTGGCTGGTTTTATCGCCTACTTGGTAAAAAATATATCTTTGACCAGCATGACCTGGCTGCAGAGATGTTTGCCATTAAATTCAAAGGGAGTATGCGTTGGTTATATGCGTTATTGCAGCTCTGTGAAAGGCTCTCCTATCGCACAGCAAATCTAGTACTCACTACCAATGAGTCCCAAAAACGTCATGCTATCGTAGAAGGCCATTGTCCCCCAGAAAAAGTAGTCGTCGTACGCAATGGTCCTGACGATACCCGTTTTACCATCCTTACTCCTGAGCCGGCACTCAAAAGGGGTTACACGTATCTCCTTGTCTACATCGGTGTTATGGGGATGCAGGATGGCGTTGATTATGTGCTATATGCGCTCAATGAACTGGTCAACAAGCGCAATCGGCAAGATGTAGGACTGGTGCTCATGGGGAATGGTGACCAACTCCCCCTCCTCAAAAACCTGACGCAAGATCTCCTGCTAGATCAGTATGTCCATTTTACCGGCTGGCTTGGCAAGCATGATCTCCTACGCTATTTAAGTGTGGCCGATATAGGTATCTCACCCGATCCCAGCAATCAGCTCAACGACTATAGCACCATGCTCAAAACCATGGAATATATGGCGATGGGACTTCCGGTAGTGGCCTTTGATCTGCCAGAAACGCGTTACTCGGCTCAAGAAGCAGCTCTTTATGCCACGCCTAATGAGGTAATAGATTTTGCTAATAAGATAGAAATATTACTGGAAGACGCCACACTACGTCAAACGCTGGGCACCTATGGTCGACAACGTATTGAGAATGAATTGAGCTGGCGACAAACACAAAAACATCTGCTATTCGCTTACCAAAAACTCCTGGATACTCCATTCCAGAGCATACAACCAACAGATGGCGAAAGCATGGAAAGCGAACAGGTAGAAAAGATTACAGTACCAAATTCAATCACACATGTAGGCACTGATGAAGATAAGCAACCTGAAGTTTTCCAAACAGCAAAGCAAACAGACAATTCAAATTCTTATGAACTTTTTAACGAGCATGTATAAGTGAGTATTCGTAAAGAAAGGGGAATGACACCTGCATGCTCAGGCTGAGCAGAGAGTGGTGTCAGATATTACATGATGAGGAATTCACGCTATCTGGTTACAGGTGGGGCAGGCTTTATTGGCTCTCACATTGCTGCTACGCTCCTCAAACAGGGAGAGGCGGTACGTATCATAGATGATTATGCGACAGGCCGTGTGAACAATCAGAACGCTTTTGAGACCATGCCTGGACAATTCGAGATAATCAATGGTGATATTCGTGATCTGGAAACACTTAAGCAAGCGGCCCAGGGAGTAGAAGTAATCTTCCATCAGGCGGCGCTCGCCTCGGTACCGCGCTCGATTGCTGATCCCATCAGTTCGCTAGAGGTCAATATCAATGGAACGCAGAATGTATTGATTGCTGCGCGAGATTCAAAAGTACGCCGCGTCGTCTTCGCAAGCTCGTCATCAGTATACGGAAATACACCAACCCTCCCCAAACATGAAGAAATGCCTACCGCTCCGATGTCTCCTTACGCGGTCCACAAGCTCACAGGCGAACATCTTTGTAGTGTCTTCACACGCATCTATGGTCTGGAGACGGTCGCGCTACGCTACTTTAACGTCTTCGGACCACGCCAGGACCCAAAATCAGAATATGCTGCTGTAATCCCTCGTTTTCTCACAGCCTTGATCAATAAAACACAACCGATTGTCTTCGGGGATGGAGAGCAAACACGCGACTTCACCTACGTCGATAATGTCGTGCAGGCCAACCTGAAAGCCGCCACAGCGCCCCATGCCAGCGGTCAGGCCATGAATATCGGTTGTGGCGAACGCATCTCACTTAACGAGGTGCTTAAGATAGCAGGGGAATTATTGGAAACAACTATCCACGCCGACTATCGAGATGCGCGGCCGGGCGATGTGAGAGATAGCCTTGCCGATATCAGCAAAGCACAACGCCTGCTCGGATTTGATCCTACAGTCAAATTTGCCACAGGACTGGCTCTCACGCTGGAAGCCCTACGCGCAGGCACCAGCGAAACAAAATAGTCATCAGAGCCATAAAAGATAGTCATCAATGTAGTGCGCATTACATTGATGACTATCTTTTATGGCTCTGATTGAAAGTATTGGATAAAAAAGAGATCTCGTTCTTACAGACCTGCCAGGCTTGTTGCAACCTCTTGACGGGACAAAGCGGTCTGAGCAGCTTCCAGGACACGTACAACTGCCAGACCGGCATCTCCACTGGCACGTGGCTGCTCACCAGTGCGAATCGCATGTGCGAAATCTTCGCACTCCAGGCGAAGCGGCTCTATCCAATCAATATGAGGAATAGTGATCGCGCCATAGCGATAGGAAACGACTGGATCAGCATGCACATCAGCGCCCTTGTTGTAGACTTTGATCATCTCGGAAGGATTGGTGTCATCGTAAACCACCATGCGCGCATCGCCAATCACCGTTACGCGACGAATCTTACAAGGGTGCAGCCAGCTTACATGAATATGAGCGGTCATCTCATCAGCAAATTCCAGATCAAGATGGGCGATATCACAAATATGAGATTGTAGATGAGCATGTGCCTGTACCTTCACCTGCACGGGCACCTTACCAAACAAATATAACAAGATCGACACGTCGTGCGGCGCAAGATCCCAGATCACATTGGTATCACTACGAAAAAGTCCCAGATTGACACGCTCAGCCTCAACACAATAGATTCTTCCAAGATCCCCACTCTGTACCAGCTTGCGCAGCTCATTCACAGCGGGACTATATTCAAAAGTATGTCCAACCATCAGAGTCAGCTTCCGCTCCTGTGCCAGAGCAATCAATTCTTCAGCTTCAACCACACTCGCCGTCAACGGCTTCTCCACCAGGACATGCTTTCCATGTAACAGTGCTTCTTTCGCTAACCGATAATGAGTGCGGACAGGTGCGGCAATTACCACACCATCTACATCAGATTGCCACACATCATTCACATCTGAGGTAGTTTTAGTCCATGGTTGGCTGACGACCAGGGAAGCCAGACGCTTCTGATCCAGATCAGCTACCATTGTCACCGACGCTTGCGAGAGACCATCAAGATTGCGAGCGATCTTAGGTCCCCAATAGCCCCAACCAATCACACCAAAACGAAGATCTTTTCTCATACTTCAATCCTCTAAAGTCTTACACAGCATATTATTACATTTATGAGCTCTATAGAGAGGGGTTGTTAATGATTTGGAGCCAGGGTGCCAGTTGCATATTTTTGAACCGCTTGAATAACACGCTGAAGTTGATGGGAAGTAAGCTCTGGATACATTGGCAGAGAAACAATACGTGAAGCAACAGCTTCAGTGACCGGTAGCATACCCCGCTTATATCCATATTGAGCACAGGCAGGCTGTAAATGAATTGGTGTTGGATAGTGAATATTAGTACCAATGCCCTCATCGGCCAGGACGGCACGAAAACGCTCGCGGTCATCCACCTGCACCACATAATAACAATATACATGGGTTGACCAGGAACGGACAACGGGCACAGCCTCGACCAACCCACGTAAATGTTCATTATATGTTTGTGCATGGGCCTGTCGCGCAGCATTCCAGTTTGTCAAATGAGGCAGCTTGACCAGTAAAACAGCCGCCTGTAGCTCATCCATGCGCGCATTGTTACCCATTACCTCATGCAGATAACGAACCCGTGAACCATGATCACGTACCATCCACATCTTTTCAGCTAAAGCAAGATCGTTTGTTGTACAGATGCCAGCTTCGCCAAAAGCACCCAGATTTTTACTAAAATAGAGACTGAAACAGGCGATATCCCCAAATGAGCCAACACGTTGTCCTTCATAGGTTGCACCATGAGCTTGAGAAGCATCCTCAATCACCCGCAATCCATGAGTATGTGCAAATTCCAACACTGGCTTCATCTCGACAGTATGTCCATAGAGATGGACTGGTAGAATCGCCCGCGTACGGGCAGTCAACACCAGTTCCAACTGACGCCAATCCATGACATACGTTTCAGGATCAATATCTACGAAAACTGGAATTGCTCCCACTGCTGCGATAGCTTCCACAGTCGCAATAAAAGTATTGGATACTGTAATAACTTCATCGCCAGGACCAATATCACAGGCTCGTAACGCTAATTCCAGAGCCGTAGTCCCCGAAGACGTGCCTACACCATAGTTACAACCGCAATATGCTGCAAATTCCTGCTCAAACGCGCGCTGCCGTGGTCCCAGGAACAATTGCATACTTTCTAATACTTCTTCAAAAGCCAGCATAATTTCTGGCTTTAACGCAAGATATTGAGCGCGCAAATCAACCAGAGGTACCTGTTCAGATGACACCGGATGCTTACTCCTTCAACATTTTAAAAGGCAATCATAGTGTTATATCTCGCCGATAAAAACAGTAGATCTACCATAGAACAATATTTCGCTGTATTTCAATGAAATGCACATTTTTATTCATATACATCTGCTACTGACCATTCATCTGCAATCACGGCCATATAGTCTCATCTCTACAATCATAGCCAGAAAAAGTGGTGATAAGATGCCTGCAAAGGTGTCAGATAGGTTGATCTAGAACGAAACAGTGAAGAATACACAACCATAGATGCATCTATAGATAAAGAATGCCTTACGCTTTTACTACTTATTTTGGAACTCTTCACCACATCTCTATAGAAATACTCACCAATTATACACCTGAGTTACCTAGTATTGTAATCAGAATGAATAGAACAGGGAGAACATTGGAAGTTTTTCCGCAGCATTGCAATTGGGGAGGATACAATGGTTGTTCAATCGGCGCCCGTCAGAACGATCAGCTTTAATACGAGCTACTTACGTGCCAAACGAGCGCTTGACATTACTTTTACGCTCCTTATCGCACCCTTTGTTATCCTGGTTGGTATTGTGGTGGCAATTTGCATTAAAATTGATTCAAGAGGACCCATCTTTTTTCGTCAGAAACGCATCGGACAAGATGGGCTTGAATTCGAAATGCTTAAATTTCGTTCTATGTATGTAAATAGTAATCAGCTTGCACATCGTGAAAAAATTCTTCATTACATGAATGGAAAAAAATTGAATGAAGAGAACAGCAGCAATATGTCATACAAAGATGTTCATGATCCACGGATCACAAAAGTGGGACGTTTTATCCGAAAGACCAGCCTGGATGAAATACCACAATTCTGGAACGTCTTGAAAGGTCAGATGGCTCTGGTCGGACCTCGTCCCCCTTTGACGTATGAGGTAGATCTTTATTCATCCCATGAATGGCTGCGCATGGTTGGCAAGCCAGGGCTTACCGGCACCTGGCAGGTATATGGCCGCTCCAGGGTGACCTTTCAAAGTATGGTGGAAATGGATATCGAATATCTTGAACACCAATCGATATGGACCGATATCAAACTCATCGTGTTGACCGTTCCAGTGATGCTTTTCTCTCGCGGTGGCGCATAAAAAAATCAGCATATGCACCTTTAACTATGGTCTTTTTCTTTATCTATGCGTCTCACTACTCTTACATCCATGCCACTTTCCCATATAGGGCAGAATACAGTGAAGTTGAGGGTAGAGGCAGGTACGAACTGCCTCTACCCTCAACTTCACAAAAAACTTGTCGCACAAGGGGAGGGCAACCTGAATTCTGTTACGTCACGATTCCAGACATGAAGAGGTGCTGTAGCAGAGTATGCACTGGAGGAAAACGAAAAGGGGCAGGTAAAAAACGGGCTCGCTCATAACGCTTTCGTATGCGTTCAGCGCGTTCCATACGTTGCAAAGCAAAGGATATCTGCTTTGGATCGACTAATACGGGGAAGAGTTGACAGCATGTCAGTCGGCTTAGAGCCGAAAAAATGCAGATACTTTTTTGATCAGCAATTGCAATGGTCAAAGCGCCACGTGTTTTTCCAATCACAATGCATTGATACCGTTGCATCACACTGAGAGGCAATATAGAGCAATGCTGCAGTGAAACACGGCGCATTGTAAACAAGCGGGGGATAGGAATAAATTCATCCTCATAAACGCCACAACCCCTTTGATATTGCTGCATCTCATCTCCTGATTGTATAACGCCTTCTTAATAGAATATAGAGGGTCTCTGTAGAAATGAGATGCAGAAAGTATCCAGGATAAGGTACTTAAAGAGCAACAGAGTAGAGGATTCGACACTTCCTTACGGCTTCTGCCTACCAAATGGAACATACTCGATCCTCTTCACTGGGGATACACATTGTCTAGCCAGGATCGAGCATATCCATGTCTATGAAAAAAACGTGGGGATATTCTTCAGGATACCGCTAGACAGAAACAACACGCAAAGCACGTGTAGCATCCTCTTCAAGGGAGCGGCGAATCAACGTATAACCGACACCAGGTACGGTCAAAATGTAATGAGGATTGCCTGGCTCTGGCTCGATCTTCTGGCGGAGATGTCGAATATGCGCTTTAATTAAACAGGCATCGCCATCACCATCGTATCCCCAGACATGAGCCACAATTTGTCCCGCAGTACAGACATCGTTCGCGTTGATCGCGAGCAAATGAAGCATTTTACTTTCGGTCGGTGTTAAACGTGCCGTCTTCCCGTTGATCGTCGCTTCATTGTGTAATGAGTCGACACAAAGAGGACCGACATGAATAAGGGAAGAAGGGCGGCTCTCAAGCGTATTGCGAGACCGACGACTTACAGCATGAATACGTGCGATCAACTGCGATGGATAAAAAGGCTTACGCAAATAATCATCTGCACCCGACTCAAGACAGCGTACTTCATCATGAACGTCTTTGTCATCCGTAACCACAAGCACCAAAGCATCGTGCTTCATGCGCAAATCACGGCAGAGAGCCAGCATATCAACATCTTTCAATGCGATATCCATAATAACGAGATCTGGTCGTTGCTCCAACCACTCTGATTTCGCTCGTTCAGCCGTATAGGCGCGGCATACTTCATATCCTAACGTCTTTAACCAGCTTGTGAGCATCTCGACCAAATCACGGTCACTGTCAATGACCAGCAATTTCATCTTGTCTCCTCCCAACTTTTTACCGTCTGTTTACTCGCAAATATCTCTAATAAAAAGCGCTTACATTCAACGCGAACGCAACTTTGCATTCCCGCACGATAAAAGTAATTCCACCTTCTACATGCCACACGACAATATTCGAATACATTGGGTATTATACAGCAAATACAATACCCTGATACAACAATGGGGTAAATCGCCTCCCTCTGATAGATGCACATTTGCTATCAAAGCACTATACGTCATTCTTCCATGCTATCCAATAAACGTCATAGAAATAAGTAATTGTAACCTGGATCTGCTCATTTTCCACCTCACTGCATATAAACGGTAGTACAGGAGAAAAGTGAACTATTCATAAACACTTGTTTACTCATAGTTGTCTACACAGAATAGGCTGAAGTTGCTGAAACTTATTTATTATTATCAGGGAGAATAATGAACAGAATTAGTAATAAATAGACAATTAAATTCAATATAGTGCAGTAAAAAACTGTTCATTGGACTCAAGCTTTGCTTATCATCTGATAAATACTATACAGTATACACTTTTAAATTGCAATGAATCTCTATGGTAATTCCTCACAATTTGTAGAGTTTGTGCCCATTTCCACGCCTTTATTGACATTTGCTTAAATAGCCTTTTTTACACAACTATGTCCATCTAAAGCACCTCAAAAAATGGATATTGAATGTCTTCACATCAAAACTTGAGCAGATACAGTGATAGTACAGACAAAGTTTCTTACGCTCTCTTTAGCAGAAAAATTTGCCTGTACTATTCAATAGAAGGAGAACGGAATAAAGTGCATGAGGAGATAAAATAAGCCACAAAAAAGAGAGAAAGATTTACAAACAATCTTTATTTATGCTCTATGTACCATCAAATAGTCATGATAAAACCAACACAAACACCCAGGAGAGCGCCCACAAACACCTGAATAGGTGTATGCCCAATCAATTCCCGTAACCGTTTTTCGGCCATAGGACTTCCTTGAAAAGCCTCTTCTAACATCTGGTTCAAGATGCGTGCCTGAATACTTACAGCGCGGCGGACGCCAGCGGCATCATACATAACAATGCTTGCCAGGACGAGTGCGATAGCAAACTCAGGTGATGTAACACCAAGGTTGCGACCCACGGCTGTAGCTAATCCTGTCACCAGGGCAGAATGAGAACTGGGCATCCCTCCCGAAGAAACAAGCCGACTGGGCGTCAATTTGCGTTGCTTAAACAATTCCAGAATAGTTTTGCTTACTTGAGCAATCGCCCAGGCCAAAAAAGCCGCGATTAAAACGCGATTGTCAAAAATTGATCCATTACTCATATATTTTGCAGCCAGGCTCCCACTACAGATCAAGGGGTAAAACAGAAAGTGTATCAGCACTCTCATCCACATGTAATTGTTGCACCACAAGCTCTGCGTGCTGCAAAAGTTCGTTGCAATACTGTGCTAATTGCATTCCATCTTGATATTGCTTCAGCGCTTCGTCCAGGGGCATTTTCCCATCTTGCAGGGCTATGATAGCAGCCTCCAGACGCTCGAAAGACTCTTCAAATGTCAATGGTTCCATCTTCGCCTCCAGAAATCAGGGACGGACAACCTCTACCGGTATCAGCCCATCCTGTACTTGAATAGTTAAAACATCTCCTGCCTGGACCTGCTGGACGCTGGTAACAACCGTTTGATCCGAATGTTGCCGTACGACAGCATAGCCACGAGCAATAGTTAAAAGAGGACTTAAAGAGTGTAGTTGAAGGCTTGCACTCCGCAAGCGTTCAGCACGCAAGGAAAGCAAATGCTGCATATAAGTGTGCAACCGATCAGTATATTCATCCACTTGCTGTTTATGTTTTATGACGGTATTTTGCGGGCTGACATGCTCCAGGTCTCGCAAGGCATAGGCAACTTGATCCTGAAGATCTTCAATCCGGGCAGTCATCAAATCAGTTAATACTTGCTGCTTCTGCAGAAGGGTACTCTGCCAGTCAGCAATATCGGGCACAGCAGCCGTTGCGGCAGCGGTTGGGGTCGAGGCACGGTGATCAGCGACAAAATCAGCAATCGTAAAATCTGTCTCATGACCGACACCGCTGATAACCGGGATGCGTGAGCGTGCAATCGCACGTGCGACAACCTCTTCGTTAAAAGCCCATAGCTCTTCAATCGATCCCCCGCCCCGACCAACAATCACAACATCTGCTTCACCATGTTCATTTAAAAGATCAAGGGCCGCAGCGATAGAAGCCGGAGCCTCAACTCCTTGTACCAGCGCAGGCGCTAAAATCACCTGAACCAGGGGATAACGATTACGCAATGTACGTAGCATATCCCGCAAAGCTGCAGCCTGCAGCGACGTGACAATACCGATAACCGCAGGCTGGACAGGTAATGGACGTTTCCGCTCACTGGCGAAGAGCCCTTCCGCCTCCAACTGCGCCTTCAAGAGTTCGTAGCGCTGAAAAAGAGCCCCCTCACCCAGCGGTATTACTTCATCAACATAGATCTGTAGCTTGCCATCGCGCTCATAAAAAGCAACGCGGCCATTGACAGCCAGTGCCATACCATCGCGTAGAGTGGGTGCCGATGTACGCAAGCGGGCAGATTTGAAGAATACACACGGTAATTGAGAGTCGCCCTCCTTCAACGTAAAATAGCAATGGCCAGAGGGATACGTTTTACAGTTCGAGACCTCGCCGTGGACCCAGATATTTTGCAAGATGTCGTTGATCTCTAGCATCTCTTTCAAATATAAGGATAATGCGGAGACACTGATTGCGGAATGGGCGCCGAGAGAGTCTAGAAGATGCATTACGTTTATGCCTCCTCTGAACTATCGATAACCACCAGTGGTTGCCCATATTCCACAGGCTGTCCATCTTGTACCAGAATTTCGGCTACGCGGCCTGCAATAGAGCTTTCAACCTCGCTGATGACATTCAAAGATTGAATTGAACCGACCAATTGTCCAACTTTGACACGATCCCCAACGGCGACCAACGCTTTTCCCTTGGGTTTGCCCCAGGTATGGAAGCTGCCGACCAATGGTGCGGTGATACTATGCCTGGCATCAACAGCACCTGTTTCATGTTTTGTTGCGGCGCTATCTGCCACAGGAGGGACATTCTGCACAGCATAAGTACCTGTCTCCGTGCTGCTTTGTGCTTTGGCTTTGCGCAACACCAGATGCATGCCTTCCTCAACGCGTTTGACTTCAATTTCCGAAACGTCGCTCTCGTCCAACAAACGTACCAGGCGTTGTAATTGTCCTACACTTACCTGTTGAGTTTGAGCTGAAGAACCATCCCCATCGACATGATACTCCAGATCATTGGGATATGGTTTATTGTAATCCATGTGACGACTCCATATCTGTTACATAATCTTACACAGAGCCATGCAGGTCTGCGAGAAAAGAGGGAAAGGAGCACTTGCGTGCCCCTATGCACATTCCACTATGCGCGCTCAACATAGCTTCCAGTGGTTGTATTTACGCGAATGAGATCATCAGTTGAGATGAACAGAGGCACCTGAACGACCAGACCAGTCTCAGTTGTCGCGGGCTTGGAACCGCCTGTGGCTGTATCGCCTTTATAGCCAGGCTCAGTATATGTCACGCGCAAGACAAGTTTTTCCGGCAGCTCAACGGACAGTGGCTCTCCATCATAGCTCACAATGTCCAGTTCCAGGTTATCGATCAGATAGTTGTTGGCATCGCCGAGTTGAGCAGAGGTCAACACCACGTCATCGTAGGTGCTGGTATCCATAAAATGGTATTGATCGCCCTCCTGATATTGATAGGTCACGGTTGCGCGATCCAGATAAATGCGCTTGAACTTATCGCCTGCATCACAGGTACGATCAATCGTGGCACCTGTGCGCAAATTGCGCAGCTTTAAACGGACAATGGCACCACCACGGCCAATCTTGACATGCTGCCACTCCAAAATCGTAGCCAGCTGGCCCTCAAACTCAATCGTCACACCTTTTTTCAAATCGCCAGTTGAAATCATTAACCTTTTCTCCTTTAGCGTGGAAGTACTAACGTCGTCGGTGACTTCGTCAAAACTTCAGCGCCATTTTCTGTAATTAGCACACAATCCTCTACACGCGTCCCGGTCCATCCAGGAATATAAACGCCTGGCTCAACCGTGACAATACAGCCCACTGGCAACTTGAAATCCTCAGGGGCACGTTGTGAAAGGGAAGGATTCTCATGAATCTCAAGACCAACACCATGTCCAGTTGAATGAATAAAGTAGTCCGCCAGGCCAGCTTCAGCCAGCACGTTGCGCGCCAGCGCATCAGCTTCACGGCCAGTAACGTGTGAACTTAATCCCTGCTCACAAATGTTCATAGCATGCAGCACTTTATCATAGACTTCTTGCATGCGTGGCTCAGCCGGCTCACCCAGGCAAATTGTACGCGTCATATCCGCACAATAGCCGTGATAACGCGCACCCATATCAATAGTAATTAATTCGCCACGCTGGATACAGCGCTCACCGGGAATGGCATGAGGCATAGAACCATTGGGACCCGAAGCCACAATCGACGGAAACGAGAGTCCTTCAGCACCCAATTCAATTGTTTTGCGCTGTATTTCCCAGGCTACTTCTTTTTCAGTCATCCCTGGCTGAATCCATTGGCAGATATGAGCAAAAGTCTCGTCGGTAATTGCAATGGCTCGACGCAACAACTCCAATTCGTGAGCATCCTTCACGTAGCGCAAGCGCTCAACAATATTTTGCTCAAAAGGCTGGAGCGTGAAGATATCAGCACCGGCCTGGCGCAATTGCTCATAATTGGAATAACGCATTACAGGAGCCTCGAAGCCAATCTTTTTCCAACCATGCTCTTGAGCCAGAGAAGCTATTGTCTTCGCATAATCGCGTCCTGAAGGAAGCATCACCTTCCATCCCGGAGCCGAGCGCTCAGCGACCTCCGAGAATAAAGCATTGGTCAACAGAATCTGTTGTTGAGCGCTCACCAATACAGCAATCGCACCTTCTTCATCGTTCAACCAGCCACTCAGATAGGAAGCACTTTGTGGTAGTGTCACATAAAAAGCATCCAATCCTTGTTCAGCAATCCATGTACGAAATTTTTGTATGCTCTCTTGACTCATAGCGATCTCTTTCTACTTATTCTGTGCCAGAGTTGTCAATGCCTCAAGCGCCAGGATATAGCCCTGCCAACCCAGACCGGCTATCTGTCCACGGCAAACGGGGGCAATCACCGAGTGGTGTCGAAACTCTTCGCGAGCATAAACATTGCTCAGGTGAACCTCGATTGTGGGTAGCTTCGCATCCGCTACGGCATCCCGTATGGCATAGGAATAATGCGTAAAGGCACCAGGATTAATCACAATACCCGCCACGCTATCGCGTTGCTGCTGTATATGATCAATTAAAGCGCCCTCATGATTTGATTGAAAACACTCAACGCTCACTCCCAATGCTGCCGCGCGTTGGCGTATTGCATCGTGAATTTGCGCTAGCGTCATCGTACCATAAATAGCAGCTTCTCGCGTAGTACCCAGCATATTCAAGTTCGGGCCACTTAGAATGAGAAATTTGAGCATCTATTCTTACTTCTCTCCCATAAATGTCAGGATCACGCGCTCGACCAACTCATCCGGCAAAGGCATACTGATGACCTCGCCAATCTGCCGTGGCAAGATCCAGCGTACCCGCTTGCCAACCACTTTTTTATCCAACTGCATCGCCGCGAGAATGTCCTGCGCATGTACTGTACCGGCATACTCAATCGGTAATCCCAATGCGGCGAGCAAATGATTCTGCCGCTCCACAGCACTGGCAGCAAACAAACCGGACTCCTGTGCCAGCGTGGCCGCTACGACCATACCAATTGAAACTGCTTCACCGTGCAACCATTCTCCATAACCAGACACATTCTCCAGCGCATGACCAAAGGTATGTCCATAATTCAGGATAGCACGCCGTCCCTGTTCTCGTTCATCCTCCTCAATTACAACCACCTTCAAATCAATACAACGTGCAATAATCTGACAGAGTAGCGCAACGGGAGGAGGGGAAAATGCTCGCAATGCGCCTGCATTTGCCTCTAATAAGGCAAACAACTCAGCGTCAAGTATGATACCATACTTTACAATTTCTGCCCATCCCTCGGTTCGGGAACGCTCTGGCAAGGATAGCAAGGTAGAGGGATCGGCCAATACCAGCCGTGGATGATAAAATGAGCCAATCAGATTTTTTCCACGTGGATGGTTGATGCCTGTTTTTCCACCAATAGCCGAATCAACTTGCGCCAGGAGAGAGGTAGGAATCTGGATGAGCGGCACACCGCGGAGATAGGTGGCAGCAACAAAACCAACCAGATCACCGACAACTCCTCCACCCAATGCAATCAGGGCTTCACGTCGTTCCGCATGCAGTTCAAGGAGCCAATCATACAATGCAAAGAGTTGTTGTTGTGATTTGCTTCCCTCGCCAGCAGGAAGAATGTAGATATGAGGCTCAAAGCCAGCCGCAATCAGGTTTTTAGTAATTGAAGGAATATAGATGTCATGAATGTTGCTATCGGTCACAATAAAGACGCGTGAGGGAAGTTGTAATTGCTGAAGATAACCTGGAAGACGCTCAAGCCCTCCCCAATCAACAATAGCATCGTAGCCAGCATCCACATGAACATGACGAACAAGCGGTGCGCCTGCTTCGGATTGATGAGGATCGGTAAGCATTGTGATAATCTCCTTGACTATCTGCTCTATACTTTTATCCTGTGTAGGGCAGATGAATTCTGCTTCTTTATACCATAGCTCACGGAGAGAAAGCATCTCTTGCAAACGAACCAGCGGGTCGGGACCTGACAAGAGGGGACGAATCTCAGGGGTGTGCCCTTGTTGCCGCTCAGCAGTCAGTTGAGCCTGCAAACGGGCCAGCGAAATATGAGGTTCTACCTGCAAGAAGACACGCACACCGTGCCGAGCCATCAAGGCACGATTCTCAGCATGAACAACGATGCCACCACCGGTAACAATGATGGCATCATCCTGGTGTTGAGCTGCCTGCGCCAGAATCTGACTCTCAAGAGTGCGAAAATAATCCTCTCCATGTCGGGCAAAGATTGCCGGAATGCGCTCCCCATACTCCTGTTCAATGAGCGCGTCGACATCAAATAAAGGACGCCCTAAACGTTGGGCGAGTAACCGCCCCACGCTGCTCTTTCCACTTCCTGATAGCCCTATCAAAAATACATGTCGCATAGCCGCTATTGTATCACGATTCTAACCTTAATAGAGCTCTTCATTCCTGATATTGGTACTCAGCGAATTGACCAGACTGAATTGTGTTGTATCAACTGATTTGACCTGCTGTTGCACCGGAATCCCTACCCGTAAAAAGGATTGAATGCGGTTATCATAGACGGTGAACTCGCGACCAAAAGAGAAGATGTACTGTGCCAGGTGCCCGCTCTGTCGATTGAGCACCAGGATAGTATCAGACTTTGTACAATCGATGTTCTGGATACAATGAGCCTGATTAATAAAAGATCCTACTAAAATCTGCCACTTCTGATCCCAGCTCTGCACCAGATACTGATGCGAGACGTTTAACTTCTGATCAAAGGCAATAAAGGTACTTTGTGCTGCCTGGGCATCATAGAGCATGATCCCTAACGACGACATACCGAAATGCCCAACATACAAAACCTGATGCGCACCCATATTGGACACAAGCTTTTGCCTGCTCAACGCGAGATGCTGGTCAAATTGCAAAAATTGCATATCACCATTTCCTGGATCATAGAGCAAAAGCTGCGCACGACCAGTATTGACAAAGTCACCACTATAGACAACCCAGTTGCCGGCCAGATTATGCTGCTCGTGGTAATCTTGCACCATCAAGTTCTGATCAAAATCCATAGTCCGACCTTCCCCTTCGGTCCGGTCATAAAGAAAAATTCCATCCTGTTGCGCGTTGACAAAACGTCCAACATACACCTCCCAGTTGGCATGCCAGAGCGTATAGGTCTGACGGTGGCGAATGCTAAAATCTGGATTGAAATCGAGCAGTTGAATATTGGACGAACGTCCCTGCTTTTCCCACGTCGCCAGTGGCATTCCACTGAGATCACTGCTCTGATTGGGGGGTGTATCTCCATTTACAGCAGCTGGCAATTGATAACTGTTTTCAATAGTTTTCATTGTGGTTGCCATAGTAGTGGGTGGCATGGTGGCTGTCGACTTCGGTGTCGCCATCTGAGCAGGTGCTGGCGAAACCGTTGGGGCCGCTGCCGGAGCAGTTGGAGGTACAGGAGTCGGCGCCTGCGTTGGAACGACAATTGGAGATGGAACAGGGGTCGCCGTAGTAGGTGGCACCGATGTCGTAGTCGGCGTAGGTGTTGGACTGACCGTGGGGGCAGGGGTTGCCGTTGGGGTCACGGTCGGTTTAGGGGTCGCCGTTGCCGTTGGGGTCACGGTCGCCGTTGGCCTGGGCTTTGGAGTAGCTGTTGCAGTTACCACCGGCTTAGCCGTCGCGGTTGGCGAAGAATGATGGGTGAATGAGGGAGTGTTTGGCGTCCCAGCAGGGGTAACTGTCACAGAAGGATTGCCTTGCACATTCACGGTGCCTGTATTGGTATCCGAACTTGTGCCTGGAGCAGGATCATTGCTGGTCGCAAAAGCATAGCGTTTATACATAAATAGACCACTGCTCTTGCCATTAAAGCGTCCAACAGACAATTCCCAACCAGTACCAATATCAGGATGCGTGACATGTTTCTTGATCTGTAAATCTGATGTTAAGCTGAGAATTTGAATGGTACCTGCGGCACGGTCATAGAGCAAAATCTCTGATGTCTTACCACCAGAGAAATTACCAACATGAATATCTAATGCTGATCCCCAGCTATTGGCAGGCGTGATAGCGTCTCCAAGATCTACCAGAGGAGACGAGGTGGGCGGAACACGCAACAATACGCCATCCCCATCATCCCCGGCCTGAGGGCGTACTTTCTGCGCGCTGACACGCTGCTGATTCAATTTGTAGATCTGGATGCTCCCTTTTTGACGGTTATAGAGCAATAGATTGCTGGACCCTGTGCCAGTAAAATCAGCATTGAACTCCTGATCCGAGGAGGCTGGTGCTAAACCCAGTGCGATACGATCACTGGTATATGTGTTCTGATGCTGTTGCTGAGTCGTAGTGGTGATGTCAGTGTTACTTGTGGTAGCATTTATGTTCGTTGTGCTTGTGCTACCAGCATTCTGGTCGCTATTCGCCTGCGCCACGGCTGCAGTAGGATCTCCAAAGCTAGCAATGTCGGGAAGCCTGGAGAAAAGCGTTACATCCACCTGCTGTGGGAAATAAATAAAACGCAACTGCCCATTCTGATAACGTGGCTCATTGATCACCGACACATTGTATCCCTTATCGGCATACATCGGTGTAGAGTCGCCATAATTCTGATAGGTCACATCGAAGGTTGAATGATCTGCACTCACCGAAGTGACAAAAGCAACGTGACCCGCCGGCCCTGACGCCCAGGTACCATCCCCAATGGGGAAAACAGCAATCGAGGCCACACGCGGCGTCGTCCCTACTGAAAAGCCCGCCTGCGTCGCATCAATCGCCCACTCCGCGGCATTGCCCCAATTCGTTGGCAAATCATAATTAAGCAGGTGCCATTGCTCCCATGCCCACCAGACACAATTTCCACCGCCAGGATAGGGACCGGGGCAGAGCGCATAAGGATTGCCATCCGAGGTAAAAGTAAACTGGCTACATCCATAAGAGGCATGCTGGACGTGAGCCGGCTGTGTACTCCGTGCAAAGACAGATGGTGTCACGAAAGGTGAAAATTCTACAGCGATAATACTACAGAGAAGTACTAATCCTAGGACTTTTACGAACATGTGCTTGTGCAAGTGTATGCACATACTACTTTGACCTTTCAGCATCCTTCCCTGGGCTGAAAAAAACATGGAGGTCACCTTCCTAAAAGCAAGCGAAATATGGCTATCAATAGATCAAAATATCTTAAAAGATGAATGAAAATGCACCAGTAACCCTTCCAGTGTTTTTATACACGGCTGGTTTCACTTCATCTGATTGTATGGAAACAGCGCTCTATGCCGGCACGGGAAACATACAAAAGCGAACGTGCGCTTATATGTATGGGCATATATAGATAAAAAGGTGGCAACAATTTCATTGCGTTCAGGCAGCTAATGATTCTCAGCACATAAAAAAGTATAACATTGTATCCCTCTAGATTCAAGAGACGAGCACTATTTTATAGTACTCAGGGCATTACTATAGTACTTCGAGCACTATCATAAGGACATCAATACGAGATGCAAAGCAGGGAGAATGGAAAAAGGGCGCGGAAATTGGCTGGAACAAAAAAAGATCGCGAAAGTGATTGACAAATAACATGCAGGCATGCTATTATTACCTCCGTTGAGGGCGATTAGCTCAGTTGGTTAGAGCGCTACGTTGACATCGTAGAGGTCACAGATTCGAGTTCTGTATCGCCCACCCAGGTTGGAGTTTCAATTCCACTTGCAACGCCAATTTCTCAATTCAGGGCGATTAGCTCAGTTGGTTAGAGCGCTACGTTGACATCGTAGAGGTCACAGATTCGAGTTCTGTATCGCCCACCCCAAAAGACCATCCAGTCGATGGTCTTTTTTTTGTGTCCTTCAGTATAAGTAATCCAACTAACCTGATGACAAAGCGCTCTTGCTACAGAACAATCTTTTTTCATTACTATGAAGCGTGGTGTCAGGTAATGCCTGACACCACGCTTCATAGTAACTTTTGCGCTTTGTAAAATAGACAGAGTAGAAATGTCTACGCACGAGGTAAAATGGGAAGGTTCATGCCCTCGTCACGGGTGCGGTGTGTACCAGCCACCTCTTTAATACCACCCTCAGGATAGACAACGCTGGCCTCAGCTGCCGGTAACAGGCTGGCAACCTCTTTCAGAACAGCATCCAAAAACTGATCTTCAGGGACCGTTTTTACAACCTGCCCTTTACGGAAAATCACACCCTTACCTTTACCACCGGCCAGACCAACATCAGCATCGCGCGACTCACCAGGGCCATTTACGACACATCCCATGACAGCCACCTGAATCGGTGTTTGAACCTTAGATAGACGCTTTTCAACCTCATTTGCCACACTGATCACGTCAATTTCAACGCGACCACAGGAAGGGCAGGAGACAAACGTCACGCCACGATTACGCAATTCCAGCGAACGTAAAATCTCGAAGGCCACTGGAATTTCTTCCTCTGGCTCCGCACTCAGACTGACGCGCAATGTATCGCCAATACCTTCAGCCAGCAACAGACCTAATCCCAGAGCGGATTTCACAGAACCAGTAACCAGCGTACCAGCCTCGGTAATACCCAGATGAATGGGATAATCTGAACGCTGTGAGAAACGTCGATATGCCTCGACCGCGGTTAACACAGTCGAGGATTTCAACGAAACATCAATCTCGTGATAATCCAATTCTTCGCACCAGCTAATATACTCTAACGCACGTGTAACCATACGCTCGGCGAGGTTCTCACGCTCAATACGACGCGCCTCAGCGGGATCTGAGCGCTCCAGGGTACCATCATCACGCAAGCGCACCTGTACACGCTGCATCTGCGCTACTTTATCCAGAGCATCAATAGAACCCGAATTCACACCGATACGCATCGCCACGCCGCGCTCTTTAGCGGCCAGCACAATCTTCTCCATCGACTTGCGACCCAGAAGCAGATTGCCAGGATTAATACGCACTTTATCAACACCCTGACGAATCGCTTCCAATCCCAATTCTGGATTATAGTGAATATCAGCAACCAGAGGAATGCTAATACGTTTCTTGATTTCGCCGATCACCAGAGCATCTTCCATCTCAGGGACAGCCACGCGCACGATCTCACAGCCAACATCTTGTAAACGATGAATCTGGGCCACCGTCGATTCTACATCACGTGTATAGGTAGTAGTCATCGATTGAACCGCAATTGGCGCATCACCACCAATCGCAACATTTCCTACATGAATTTGTCGTGTTTTTCTTCGCATAATAGAAAATATACTCCGTTTAGCTTCCCCAATGCTGAAGATCACTTACCGTGACAACAACCATGAGGACTAGCAATAAAGCAAACCCAATGAGATTTATGAGACCTTCGCGCTCTGGTTTTAGACGCTTGCCACCACGCAATATCTCTACCAATATAAGGAAGACGCGTCCGCCATCAAGAGCGGGGAATGGTAGTATGTTAAAAATCGCTAAATTGAGACTTAAAGCGGCTGTCAGGCTTAAGATAGGCCACCAACCAATCGTCGGTGTCTCCATCGCCACCGTTTGTGTAACCTGTGCAATACCTACCGGACCAGAAAACTGCGGTTGTATGGCACCAATCAACATTTTACCGATCAACGACAGGTATTGATGAATAAAATCAAAGGTATGGGCAATACCTCTAAATGGCGCCTGCCATAAAGGATAATGAACCGTTACTATTTGATTGCCAACCCCCATTGAACCTTCACCGGCAGCTGGATGCACCCGGGCATTGACCGTCACAGCTACCGGCGTCTGCTCACCCTTATGACGAATCATCAAATGGATTGGCAGCCTGTCAGCACCATTGGCAGTTTTCAGGGCAGCCGTCACTGCCGTTTGCATGGAAGAAAAGTCGGTAATTGCCTTCCCATTCACAGACACCACGGTATCATCTGCCCGCAACCCTGCCGCAGCGGCCGGTGAATTAGGCTGAACAGAACCAATCACAGCATTTGTCGTCGGCACCGGCTCACCCAGTCCATAGGCAATGGTAAACAACACGATACCTAACAAGAAATTCATGAATACGCCAGCACACAGTACCACGAGACGTTTATGGGCCGGCTTAGCGGCAAAACTACCGGCATCATAGTGGCCCTTTTCATCATACGCATCCCCGGTCTCACCAGGCATGCGTACAAAACCACCAATCGGCAAGAGGTTAAGCGAATAAATCGTATGTGCTGGACGATCAGCTTCAGATGAGTCAGGACCACCACTCGTGTTATTGAAGGGATTTTGCACGTTACTAGTATCTACCGTACTTCCCCGTCCCAACCACATCACTTCCCAACCACCACGATCACGCTTGCGCAAACTCACGATGGTAGGAGGAATCCCAATACCAAATTCTTCAACACGAATACCAGCCCATTTCGCCGTAAGAAAATGTCCTAGCTCGTGTACAAACACAAGCACAGCAAAGACTGGAATAACAGCAAGTATATACCAGCTCATCCCTTTTTTCCTTTACTCCGCAGAATCTCGTTAAGCATGGATTGTTTGAACTCCTCATCACCTATGGATATAGCTAAGCGCGTTTCTTCCAAAGCTCGCGTACCGTGCGCCTGCCCCAGGCACAGGCTTCGAGCGTTGTTGCTACATCCGGCTGCTCAACGGATTGATGACGTTCCAGTACCGCTTCAATCAACTGGGCAATCTCTAAATAACCAATCTTCCCGGCCAGAAACAGCTCAACCGCCTCTTCATCCGCGCCCACCAGAGCACAAGAATACGTCCCACCACGTTTACCCGCTTCAATAGCGAGGCGGAAACAAGGGAAACGAGACAAATCGAGATCTTCAAAATGGAGAGAAGCCACATCGGCCCAGCGCAGTTCACGAATAAAATCTGTCTCAGATGCATCCAGACGGTGAGGATATCCCAGAGCATTCATAATTGGTAGATGCATGCTCGGCAAACTTGCCTGCATCTTGATCGAACCATCAATAAACTCAACCATTGAATGAATAATACTTTCGGGATGCACCACCACATCCATTTTCTCATAGGGAATCCCAAAGAGCCAGTGAGATTCAATGATCTCCAAGCCTTTATTCATCAAGGTTGCGCTGTCAATCGTGATCTTCGGCCCCATCTGCCAGGTTGGGTGTGCCAGGGCCTGCTTTACCGAGACAGCCTGTAACTCATCAAGCGGCGTCGTACGGAAAGGACCACCGGAAGCGGTCAGCAATAAACGCTGAATATCATGCTTTTCTTCGCCCCGCAAACATTGCCAGATCGCACTGTGTTCACTATCAATAGGGTAGATAGGAACTCCGGCGCGTTGGGCAGCCTGGGTGACAAGGTGACCAGCCATAACCAGTGTCTCTTTATTTGCCAGAGCAATCGTCTTGCCAGCACCAATAGCAGCCAGTGTCGGCACCATGCCAACCAGTCCCGAAGTAGCTGCAACCAGGATATCCGCATCTGCATGCGTAGCCACAGCCAGTAGACCTTGCTCTCCCAGGAGTGCCTGGGGCAGGAGCTGTCTGGCCCGCGCCTCTACTTCTGGCGCGTCAGCGAAGCAGGTCACCAGATCAGGCCGAAACTCCTGCACCTGCTGTGCCAGTAAATCAACATTACTGCGAGCGGCCAGCGCGACAATGCGAAAATGTTCGGGGAAGCGTCGCACCACATCAAGAGTTTGTCTTCCAATGGAGCCTGTACTTCCGAGTAAAGCAATCCGTTTAGGGAACGTTGTCATGAGAATTCAACCCGTTTAATACATATTTATACGTGCTTACATTACATAAGCGACGATTTAATTTAACCATTCATCCTGATTATAACATGTACCTATCAGGATGAACCAAAGGAAAGCCATGGCGATGGATGTGACCCATCTGGCAAGCGAAGCTCTGATACTTAGTGAAAAAACAATGAAAACAGATATACCACAATCACGGCAAACAGCAAACTATCAATACGATCCAGCATTCCACCATGGCCCGGCATAATCTGACCACTATCCTTCACATGCATCTGGCGCTTAATCAATGATTCACCCAGATCTCCTAACGTCGCCGCTACCCCAATTAAAATACCTAAGACAAGTGCCAGATACCAGGGAACCCCCAGAGGTACTACTGTGGTGAGTAAACTGGCAAGGATCGAAACGACCAATCCACCAGCTACCCCTTCCCAGGTCTTCGCTGGGCTGATATGGGGAGCCATTTTATGTCGTCCCAGATAGCGTCCGGCAAAAAATGCCGCGCCATCAAATCCCCAGACGCCCAGGAGCGTCGCCAGCAGCCACCAGACCCCATGTGGCAACGTTACCCAGAAACCATTCATGGTATGAAGAAGACTAATCTCAGAGCCACGTAAAAGAACAAAATAGCTCATGGACCAACCAAGGTATATGGGAACCGCCAGCGAGAGCGCCCAATCCACCAGAGAGCCTTCCAGCGTTTGGCGTCTGAACAGCCAGCAGAAAGAGAGAATCACAAAAGCGCCCAGCCCAATCTGGAGAAACAGGATGCGCTGGGCAGGAAACATAGCAGAGATGAGAAACAAGCCACTCAGACCAAAGCTCAGCCAGATCAGAGGGCGAAAGCCAGCCTTGAATAGCATAGAATGAAGTTCAAGTGTCCCCAACACGGTAACCAGCAGGCATGCCGCACACGAAACCCAGCCACCAAACCACACAAAGAGGAGCACTACCGGTATCATCACGCCAGCGGTCAACCAGCGTTGTCCCACTGATGATGAACCTTTTTTTTCGGGCCCATTGGTACCCATTGTTACATTTTGCTTACTTGTGCCTTGCAAACAATTCACATCCTCATAGAGCTACAGACATTTTATCATACATACAGTAATGCTATCCCACCATCGTCAAATACGCAACACATCAGCATCCCGCATCAGGGCTGTTCATTTCTCTTTTTTTTTATCCCGCCCTGCGGGCTGGGATGTGTGGAGTGCAGAGGCTCTCCCACTGCACTCCTGCATATGAATACGACTGGCTCCAGGGAAGGCAAAGCACCAAAAAAAAGAATACGTAGAGAGTGATTTTGAGTATCCCTACGTATTCCATTCAATCAGTCACATCCCTTACTTTGAAGTGGGGACATCCACGCGCCCGAAACGCCGTGTACGCTGATAATAATTTTCAAGGGCTGCCATTAAATCTTCATGTCCAAAATCAGGCCACAAGGTTGTAGTGGAATAGTATTCGCTATATGCTGATTGCCAGAGTAAGAAATTACTCACCCGCATCTCACCAGCCGTACGAATCACCAGATCGGGATCAGGAAGGTCGCGCGTATACAAATAAGAACTAATCAACTCCTCGTTGATTGACTCTGGATCGCGCCCATCGGCAATAATTTGCCGGACCGCATCCACAAGCTCTGCACGTCCCCCGTAATTAAAACAGACATTCACATTGATGCGCGTATTATTCTTCGTCAATTCAACTGAATCGTGCATGGCTTTTTGAATATCGGGCGAGAGATCATATAATCGACCAAGATGGCGCAAACGAACTCCGTCACGGTGGAGCTGTTCCAATTCCGAGCGAACGGTTTCCCATAAGAGACGCATCAGACCGTCAACCTCATGCTGTGGTCGCCCCCAATTCTCGGTTGAAAAAGCATACACGCTGAGCATTTCAATATTTTCATCGGCAGCCAACTCCACTACGCGCTTCAGCGCCGTAACCCCGGCCTTATGTCCCGCGAGACGAGGCAAGTGTTTTTGTGTGGCCCAACGCCCATTGCCATCCATAATGATGGCAATGTGGCGAACTGGTTGCTGCTCAGATGCGACAAGGGACTTCTTCTGCGCTAAATTCTTCTCTTTACCTTTAAAAGATGGAAAGAGTTGTTGCATCTTGGCCAAGATTAGACCTCCAGGATCTCCAGTTCCTTTGCTTTACCGATCTTCTCCATCTCATCGATGTAGCGATCAGTGAGCTTTTGCAGTCGGTCAGTACTACGTTTAAGCTCATCTTCAGAAACTTCTTTTTTCTTTTCACGGTCGCGTAATTTATCCTGTACATCCCGACGGATATTGCGGATCGCAACCTTATGCTCATCAGCTTTTTTGTGAAGGCTTTTCACCAGGTCACGACGACGCTCTTCACTCATCGGCGGAATGACCAGACGAATAACCTGTCCATCATTATTCGGGTTAATACCAAGGTCCGATTTTTGAATCGCTTTCTCGATATCAACCAGTAATTTTTTATCCCAGGGTTGAATTACCAGTAAGCGAGCCTCAGGAACGGTCACCGAAGAGACCTGACTAATTGGAGTTGGCGCGCCGTAGTAATCCACAGTAATACGTTCAATCAGGGCCGAACTGGCACGGCCAGCGCGGATTGCATTGAGATCTTGCTTCAGGGCCTCAATGGCCTTTTGCATACGTCGTTCTGCATCCCCAAGTAAATCTGCTGTCATTGCATACTTCCTTTTTCTCTAGGCACCATATGCACCTCAAAAAACGGGACGTGAGGAAAGAAGGAGCGCAACAGTTTGCGCAACTACACAGTTTCTTCCACGTCAGTAGAGACAAGTGTACCACACTTTTCGCCACGGATAATGGCTTCTAGAGCGCCAGGCTGGTGGAGATTAAAAACCAGTATCGGCATTGCATTATCTTTACACAGCGAAATAGCTGTACTATCCATGACTTTCAACCCCATATTCAAAGCCTGCATATAGCTCAACTCATCGAAGCGATGAGCCTGAGGATTGCGCATAGGGTCATCATCGTAGATCCCATCCACTTTGGTCGCTTTGAGCAGCACATGTGCGTTGAGTTCGACCGCACGTAATGCAGCAGCAGTATCAGTTGTGAAGAATGGATTTCCACTTCCAGCCGCCAGAATTACCACGCGTCCCTTTTCAAGATGGCGCACGGCACGTCGACGGATAAAAGGCTCTGCCACAGGAGGCATTTCAATCGCGGTCTGTACGCGAGTCGCAATGCCAATCTTTTCCATAGCATCCTGCATGACCAATGAATTCATTACTGTTGCCAGCATCCCAACATAATCAGCAGTGCCACGATCAATACCAGTCGCAGCTGCATCGGCACCACGCCACATATTGCCACCACCAATAACCATTGCCACCTCAACACCCAGGTCATGAACACGCTTGACCTCGCCCGCAATACGCCGTACTGTTTCGGCATCAATTCCAGGCCCTTGCGGACCAAGTGCTTCACCACTCAGTTTGAGCAGGATGCGCCGATATTTAGGCTCGACTGACATTTTTCCCATTCTCCCTTGTACGCGACCGTGAGGGACGCCTCTTCGTTTTCTTTGTCTGCTTCTCTTTCACCGGGGATATCCCCTTTGAAGGGGATATCCATCAGAGCCCGCTCTGGCAAGAATAAAAATTACTCACCCAGAGCAAAGCGGCTGAAGCGACGAACGATAATGTTTTCGCCTGTTCCAGCAATAACCTTACGCACAAGGTCACTGATGGTGACCGACTCATCCTTGATCCAGGGCTGCATCATCAAGACCTGGGATGCAAACTCTTTGTTCAGTTTGCCAGCCAGAACTTCCTCTTTACGAGCCTCAGGCACGCGAGCCATCGAAGGATCTTCAGCAAATTTCTGGCGTGCAGCCTCAATCACCTCAGCAGGCACATCCTCAAAGTTTACGTACTTAGGAGCTACACCAACAATCTGCAGAGCCAGATCATTGGCCAGGTCGCGGAAACCATCGCTACGAGCCACGAAGTCAGTGTTACAGTTCAGTTCAATCAGCACACCAACACGATTGTTGTGGTGAACATACGAAAAGACGCCACCCTCTTTGGTCTCACGGCCGGCAGTAACCATCTTCTCCGCTTTTTTATCGCGGCGAGCATCCAGATACTTGACGGCATCATCCCATGATTTGGACTCAGTCAAAGCATTTTTACAATCAGCGAATGTGGCACCTGTCTCTTCGCGCAACTTCTTTACGTCTGCGGCAGCGAATTCCATCTCTGGTTTCTCCTCAATCTTGTATCTATCATACTCAGATCCCACAGATAGTACAACAACTGCTGTCCATCTTTTTTGGTCTCTGAGTGCTTGACAAATGTGAAATTTAGTGAATATGCGCTCAGGAAGCGCATTGAAGGGCACAGTATATACATAAAAAGGCGGGAGTCAGGAAGCAAAAATGCCCCTTTTCTCCCACCGAAACACGCTATGGATTATTGACTAGTGAGCCTCTTTGGATACGAGTTCTGGCTCCTCAGCCTGAGCAGGGGCGGCCTCGGCAACTGGCTCTTCAGCCACAGGTGCTGCAGGGGTAGCTTCGGGCTCTGCTACTGCTGGCGCAGATGTTGGCTCTGCGGTTACTGCTACAGGTGCTTCAGTTTCTTCGATAGGTGACTCGCTCTCGCCTGCATCGGAATCCTTCTGCTGGGCCTCGAGCTCACGGCGGCCTTCGACAGCGGCATCAGCGATCTTGGAGCACAGCAAGCGTACAGCACGAATTGCATCATCGTTGGCAGGGATGGGGTAATCCATCTCGTCAGGGTCGCAGTTTGTGTCAGCCAGCGCAATGATAGGAATCTCTAGACGGCGGGCTTCCATTACAGCGGTGCGCTCTTTGCGAGTATCGATGATAAAGATAGCACTTGGTAAACGGCGCATGTCTCTGATTCCGCCCAGGATACGATCCAGGCGCGCAATCTCGTCCTGTATATGCTGGACTTCTTTTTTTGTCAAACGCTCGAAATCGCCACGGTCGCGGCGCTCTTCCAGGCTGCGCAGATAGCTAATACGAGATTGAATGGTCTTGAAGTTGGTTAACATACCACCCAACCAGCGCTGATTGACAAAGAACATGCCACAACGTTTGGCCTCTTCAGCAACGGCTTCCTGAGCCTGCTTCTTGGTACCAACGAAGAGCAATGTGCCGCCATCAGCAACCAGTTGCTCGACAAACTTGTACGCATCATTCAGACGCGTCACGGTCTGCTGGAGATCGATAATATGAATGCCATTGCGGTCCATGAAGATGAATTGCTGCATCTTAGGATTCCAGCGACGTGTCTGGTGACCAAAATGAACACCAGCTTCCAACAACTGTTTCATAGAAATGATATTAGCCAAAAAACGGACCTCCCTTGATCCTCCGCCCCCACGTCATGGCGTCAGGGTCCCCCAAGGTAAACCTTGCTCGTCCTTAACATACAATGAGTTATGGACCCCAGGGTCAGCGCTTTTCAGAGGGCGTGTGTAGTTTCTATTTCTGTTTTCTATACAGCAAGCGAGCAGTCCTCGCCCACTCCGACTGTGAAGTATAGCACAGAGCTACCGAGGACGCAAGAAATAGAGATCCGGGTTTTTTAAAAGCCTTTCAGATGGTATGCAGGTATCCATCATGAGAAGCTCTTTCTTTTGCGCTTAGCTGCGATGGGCTTACTTTAAAGTATGAAGCATCTTTTGCATGTAGGGGTAAATAGCGTATACTATCAAATACGAGCGTTTATAAAGACATTTACTGGCATGATGAATACTGTGGGAGTAGAATAGCCATGAGGTCATTAACAATGAGCTACAAAACACACTATTATCGTATCCATTTAATTGCCTACTCAAGCTTACCTTATGCTCATTTTTCTTTGCTCTCACGCATCCCTACACCCGGCCCTACCCCCCTGGCCCAACGTATACCTGCGCCAAAACGCCTACCCCGCAAGGTTTTCCTCCTAAAAATTGGTGAACACTGTTCGCTTCTTGAATTCAGGCGTATAGTATAGAGTAAGCGTACATATTTTTAGCTAATGCCCAGTAGAACGCTTATACCATTTTCAGGGGTTGTAGAAGTAGAAAGGGATTGAAACAGATGGTACATGTTCTCGTTGTTGATGATCATTCATTAATGCGTCGCGTGGTACGCGAGGTAATCGAAAAAGAAATAGATATGGAAGTGGTGGCCGAGGCAAGTAATGGTCAGGAGGCCGAATTACACGCAGCCCAAACACAACCTGATGTGGTTTTGATGGATGTAGATATGCCTGACTGTACCGGCTTTGAAGCCACTGAACGCGTACTCGCCTGTTCACCAAACTCACGCGTCATCATTTTCACATCCACACATCATGAACAACTCCTCTTTCAGGCCATCCAAAAAGGTGCAATGGGGTATATCACCAAAGATATCGAACCGGACGCGCTCATCCATGCGATTCGCTGTGCCGCCCGCAATGATTTATGCATTCCAGGGATCTTCGCCACGCACGTCCTGAACTATTTGCGCTCCTATTGGAGACAGGGTACTCCCTATGGCGGTATGCTGTCTGGTGGTATTTCCTATCGCACACCACGGCGCACTGCCCATGTGCTCCCGGGTGAAGAGGCATTACTGGCTGATCCTAATGCGCACTTACCTCGACCGCTGACCGAGCGTGAAAATCAGATTTTGGATTTGATGCGCAAAGGTCGCAAAAATCGCGAAATTGCGCTTGAGCTTTCAATTGCCGAGTCTACTGTCCATAAACATGTACAAAACATCTTTGAAAAACTTCATGCTCGTAATCGCACTGAAGCCATTTATTTAACCAGTATTGAGGCATGATACCTGACGGCCCTGTATGGTACAATGTGTAGTGTTATCAATAAACACCACAGAACAATGATACAGGATGTTGCACGTGCGAGGAAGACAGACAAGTTCGCCGGAAACCGCGCTGACGCCAGGAACACTACCTGCGGAAAAGTCGTCGTTCCTGGCTCATAATGCGCTCTTTCGACAGCTCAACGCGCAGGATGCCCGCGCTCTCGATCAGATCACAACTTCACTGACCTGTTCGCCTGGACGTATTCTCTATCGTCCGGGCGAGGCGAACACGGCACTTTTCTTCATTCAAACGGGGAGTATGCAACTCTATCATCTCTCAACCGATGGACGAAAATTGATCACAGCTACGCTGGGTAGCGGTACCTGCTGTGGGGAACAATGCCTCTGGGGCCAACCTATCTATACCAGTTTTGCAGAAGCAACTACCACTACGATACTCTTTGCCTTAAACACCAGTGACCTTGCCAATCTCTTACTACATCATCCAGCTATTTCCTTTATCCTCATGCAGATGATAGGACAACGGCTAACCTCTCTAGAAACACAATTAGTCAATACGACCTTCAAAAGCGTTACCGCACGCCTGGCAGATCTGCTACTACAACTTGCCAGTGCGCCTACATCACAAGCCAATCAACCACTGATTGTGAATGGCTTGAGCCATGAAGAACTGGCAGATCGTCTGGGCGTCTATCGCGAGACGGTCAGCGCTGCGCTACGCGAACTCAAAGAACTGCAGGCCATCCAACCTGGTCGCAAACGTATTACTATTCATCGTCCTGATTTGCTGCAACAGGTGGCTCAAACAAGTAGCAAGACAGGTTTACATCGGAGAGAGTGATTGGATGATTGTCAAAGCACAACAGATCGGCAAAATCTATCGCAATGGGCCGCTGCGCGTCGAGGCCTTGCGGGATCTTTCACTGGAAATTGCAGAGGGTGAAATAATTGCGCTGATGGGTCCCAGCGGTTGTGGCAAAACAACCCTCTTAAATTGCCTCTCAGGATTGGATACCATCGATGCGGGAGATATTTATATCCGTGGCGATAATTTACGGGATTTAAGTGAGCGTGAACGCACCAATTATCGCGCACAACATATGGGATTTATCTTTCAAGACTTTAATCTGCTCCCTGTACTCTCAGCGATCGAAAATGTGGAGTTACCATTGCTGGTGACAAAGGTACCTCGAAAGCAAGCGCGCCAGCGCGCCATGGAAATGTTGGCTACCGTGGGTTTGAGCGCACGTGCTCGCCATCGTCCTGCTGAACTCTCTGGTGGACAGCGACAACGGGTAACGATTGCACGTGCACTGGTGAATAATCCAGATCTCGTCTGGGCGGATGAGCCAACCGGCAATCTGGATAGTGAGACAGCTGGCGAAATTATGGATCTCTTGCTACAACTCAATCATGAACGGCACCAGACCTTTGTCATCGTCACCCACGCGCAGGAAATTGGTATGCTGGCCCATCGTGTTATTCATATGCGCGATGGCAAAATAACATTCCTCTGATCCCAAGAGGAATGTCACACACTCTCCACATTGCTACGTATACAGAACTATTTTGCCAGTGTATGGGCATTTAGCTGTGCACGCACGACATCTTTGATATGAGCAGACGAGAGTCCATATAATTCTTTCAGGATGGTGAGTGCGCCGTGCTCAACAAACTTATCTGGCAGGGCAATTACAGTTACCTCAACATCCTTGATATTGCGCTGTTCCAGCAGTTCCAATACAGCACTCCCAAAACCACCAGTCGCTACATGATCTTCTATAGTCACCAGATGTTTGGTTCCCTGCGCCAAACGGAGAATCATATCCTCGTCCAGAGGTTTGGCCCAGCGGGCATTGACTACCGCAGCATGAATACCTTCGTCTGCCAGTTCTTTCGCCGCTAACTCGGCCTGCGCCACCATTGATCCATACGCCAGAATAGCCACATCCTGTTGTTCAGCAGTCTCTATGGTATCAGGGCTCAGCAATTCAGCCTTGCCAACTTCCAATAGATGGAGATCGTTGGTCATCGGTATTCCTAATCCTTTGCCACGGGGATAGCGTAATGCTACTGGACCATCCAGAGCGACGGCGGTATATAACATGTTGCGTAGCTCCTCTTCATCTTTGGGAGCCATGACTTTCATACCAGGTATCATACGGGTGAAGGCGATATCGAAAACGCCATGCTGCGTCTGACCATCCTCGCCTACCAGACCGGCACGATCCATTGCAAAAACGACATGCAGGTTTTGCACACAAATATCATGAATAATCTGATCAATTGCACGCTGCATAAAAGTGGAATAAATCGCCACTACAGGAGTCAAACCGCCCACCGCCAGACCACCAGCAAAGGTCACTGCATGCTGTTCCGCGATACCCACATCAAAGTATCGCTCGGGGAAACGCTGGCGCAGCTTCTTCAAGCCAGTACCCTCTTCCATCGCGGCTGTAATACCAACCACCTTTGGATTTTTCTCGGCAATGGAAACCAACGTATTAGCAAACACCTCTGTATACGAAGGTGGATCACCCGCATTCTTCTTGATAACGCCGGTCTTATAATCATAGGCACCAGGGCCATGCCACGTGGTGGAATCACCCTCGGCGACCTCCCAGCCTTTGCCCTTTTTCGTGACCATCTGTACGATCACCGGACCGTCCACCATCTTTACATTCTCAAATACATCCAACATGGTATTGAGATCATGACCATCAAAGGGACCAAAGAATTTAAGGCCAAGCTCTTCAAAAATGGCACCACTTTTACTATGCATCATGAATTGTTTGAAACTGGTCTCTGCACGTCCGGCAGCTTCACGCGCTTTGTCACCAACAACAGGCAGACGTTCAATTGAACCCTTTGCCATCTCACGTAAGCGACGATAACTGGGTGTAGTCTGCATGCGACGCACATTACTCAGATGTTGTGAAAGCGCACCCACATTATCAGAAATTGATTTATCATTATCATTCAGAACAATAATTAAATTTTTCTTGAGACTCCCAGCATTATTAATTGCTTCTAAAGCCATACCACCCGTGAGAGAACCATCTCCGATCACCGCAATAACCTTGTGCCGTTCTCCTTGTAAATCCCGTGCCGCGGCCATACCCAGAGCAGCCGATATCGATGTACTCGCATGGCTGGCACCAAAGGTATCATAAGGGCTTTCATCGCGCCGTAAGTAACCGGAAAGTCCCCCAAACTGTCGAATAGTGTGAAAGCGTTCGCGACGTCCGGTCAAAAGTTTATGCACATAAGCTTGATGACCAATATCCCAGACAAGTAAATCATTGGGCGTGTTAAAAACATAATGTAGTGCCATTGTTAGCTCAACAACACCGAGATTGGGAGCCAGGTGTCCACCCCGTACCGAGACTTTTTCAATGATCTCACGCCGAATCTCCTTTGCCAGAAGCTCCATCTGCGGAATTGTCAGGGTACGCAACTGCTCTGGTCCATCAATCGTATCTAGAATGCTTGTCAATGGTTTCCTCCAATTACTAGGCACCGGCTTCCCTTTTGCTTCATCTCGGCAACAAGCGACCAGTAAATATTTAACAAAAGTGGCTCGCATCACTATCATAAAGATGCGTAAAAGTCAGATAAAGGGTGTGTCGTAAGGTATCTTTCACAATATTATAGATACCTTAGAAGATGCTGGCAAACACCTCAACCCTAAAAATTCATGCACGTGGGGTCTTGACAAGGGCTAAAACGGCCCTAGAAGCCATTTCATCCCTTCTTAAGGGTCTCTTGACAGTCTCACGCTTTCTTCTTATTATGATTTACATATGGTACCACTCGCAGTTGAGAAGCGAAGGTTGCTCAAATGTAGACAGTGCTACCAGAGAAGTATGTCTCTACTTTTCGGCGAAAAGGTTTGATAAAAGCCTTCATAATGAAAAGAGCAGGCAGAACTGTATGCCCTTTACTCTACGCTTGCTGCACGTCCCTAGAGCAAGCATTAAATTTAGCACAGGGCACAAGTACTGAGTACAAAGTGAAATAACAAAGGAAGGTAGGAGCGGTAACTCACTCCAGGGATAGAGAGGAGCCGCACATCTTATGACACGAAAAGAGAGCGAAAAAGACTCGGAAAGACCACATTACTATTCCCAGTTCTGGCTCGATGTGGCAGCGGGCCGCCGTGTAATCGGTGCCCCTAAACCAGAAGATGGCGAATCTGCAGAGACTGAGTCCGAAGCCGAGGTTGAATCTGAACCTGACCCTGCCCCTCTCCGTCGCGCTCGCCAGAGCGATGCGGCAGACAGTCAGATCATTCATCCTGTAGCAGAACCAGTGCGTGCGCCTCAAGAATTCATTGAACCTGACGTCGCCGATCAGGATGACATCACCTATCAAGATGACATTGTCGCAGACGATGATATTCCTGATATGGATCTCATCACTGATGAGGACGAAGAGGCTGAGATCTTCGATGTTGATGAAGAGGCTGATGAGGATGACGAAGACGACGATATGAACTGGGGGCGAGGTCGTAAGAAGGCCAAACCTACACGCGCGACGAAGCCTGTGCCAAAAAAACCAGGTAAGCGCGATACACGTCGTGGATATTAATAGTAACCGTCCAGTAGCAGAGCACCGCTACAAAAACAAAAGCGACCGCAGCAATGCGGTCGCTTTTGTTTTTGTTTGCCGCCTTCAGCGGGGAGGGAAGAGATCTTTTAGGGGCATCCCGACGAAGGCAATGGAGTTGTTGTCCCCCACATCCCCTGCACAAAATTACACTTTATGGATATATCCCGCGCACCAGAGTGGCTTCCGCAACCCGCGAAATGGCCAGCATATTCGCGCCAAGGCGCAGATCACAATGGGAGCGTTCAGCCATCCCGGTCACTGCGTCAAAAGCCCGATTCATGATGCCTTCCAGACGGAGGGTAATCTCTTCAACGTGCCAGAAGAAACTTTGTAGATCCTGAACCCACTCAAAGTAGCTAACAGTGACACCACCGGCATTAGCAAGAATATCCGGAATAACGATGCATCCTTTTTTAAAGAGGATAGTGTCGGCTTCAGGAGTTGTCGGACCATTGGCAGCCTCAGCTATAATACGAGCCTGTACACGCTCGGCATTCTCTTCAGTAATCACCCCTTCAGTAGCGGCTGGAACCAGGATATCACAGGGTACCTCAAGTACCTCCGCACTGCCCATGCGTCGGGCAGCAGGATACGTAGCCACGGTACCATGAGCCATCTTATGGCGTTGAACCGCGGCAGGATCAAGTCCAACCTCATTGTAAATGCCCCCGGTTGTATCGCTAACAGCTACGATTTTACAGCCCTCATTGTGAAAGAGGCGGGAGGCAATAGCGCCAACATTCCCAAAGCCCTGAATGCTCACGTGAGCGCCTTGTAAAGGCATACCAGCACGATGGGCAGCCCGACGCGTGACGAAGAGAACACCATTAGCAGTGGCCTCATTGCGCCCCTCGCTTCCTCCAATAGAAAGAGGCTTGCCCGTCACGACAGCCGGAACGGAAAAGCCAGAGTGCATTGAATAGGTATCCATCATCCAGGCCATTACCTGCGAGTTGGTATTAACATCGGGGGCGGGAATATCACTGTGGGGACCAATAATGATTGAGATTTCAGTGGTAAAGCGGCGCGTCAGGCGCTCTAATTCGCCACGCGTCATATGCTTGGGATCACAGATGACGCCACCTTTGGCGCCACCATATGGGATACCAAC
Source organism: Dictyobacter arantiisoli (assembly GCF_008326305.1). Classification (GTDB taxonomy): domain Bacteria; phylum Chloroflexota; class Ktedonobacteria; order Ktedonobacterales; family Ktedonobacteraceae; genus Dictyobacter; species Dictyobacter arantiisoli. The sequence continues at coordinate 66,972 of NZ_BIXY01000020.1, forward strand.
GACCGCACATTTCCAGGTCATCCACATTGCCAGAGCCTTCACCTCATCCAGAGTCACATCTGGACTATAGCGAATGCCACCTTTGGCAGGACCGCGATTAACATTATGCTGTACGCGATATCCCGTGATAGTCTTGATACTGCCATCATCCAAACGCACCGGAAAATGAACGGTCAGTTCACGTTTCGGTGCGCGCAGAATTTGACGCATATCTTCTGAGAGGTCCAATTTATCCGCGGCAAGCTCGAATTGTTGTACGGCCATCTCATAGGCATTAAAATGTTGCATGCATGCTCCTTTGTATGCTATATGCAAACGGCACGTCATCAGCCTGTGCCCATACATCCTTGCATGCCTTGGGGAATTGCAGGGAATTATCCCTGCAATTCGTCTAATTTCTTCCTGAGAAGCGACTGAACGATATCAGCTTTCGCCTGACCGCGCGTTTGCTTCATCACTTGACCAATCAGCATTTGCACTGCATTGGTCTTGCCATTTTTATAGTCAGTAACAGCTTTCTCATTCTTTGCCACCACCTCTTCGATGATGCGCTCCAGTGTTCCCTGATCACTGATAGGAGGCTTGATGCCCTTCTTCTCAACAATCGCTTCGGGCAATTCACCGCTACTAAAAGCTTCATCCAACACATCTTTGGCCTGCTTGCCAGTAATGCGTTCTTTATCAAGCAGATCAAGCAAGTTGGCTACCGCCTTGGGTGTTAATTTTGTCTCCTGAATCGAGAGTGAGTTGGCCTTCAGCAAGCGTACCACTTCACTTAAGAGCCAGTTACTGGCGGCTTTGGCACGCGCTTTGCGATCTTTGACAGCAGAGACAGCAACAATCTGCTCAAAGTAATCACCCACTGGCTTATCCTCAGTCAGGACATTGGCATCCTGCTCGGAGAGGGCATATTCATCCTGATAGCGGACCCGGCGAGTATCAGGCAACTCAGCCAACTGAGATCGAATCTCTTCGACCCAGGTATGATCAATGATCAGGGGTGGCAAATCGGGCTCAGGGAAATAACGATAGTCATCAGCCTGCTCTTTGACACGCTGAGTCACTGTAATGCCCTTATTTTCAATCCACCCGCGCGTCTCCTGGCGAATCTTGCCGCCATTGCGCAGTACTTCAATCTGGCGCTGGGCCTCGTATTCCAGAGCGCGTTCAACCGAACGGAAACTATTCATGTTCTTGATTTCGGTCTTCACGCCCAGGGCTTGCTGACCACGGGGACGTACCGAGATATTCGCATCACAACGCAGGCTACCTTCTTCCATACGTCCGGAAGCCACGCCAATGTAGATGAGAATTTCACGCAATTTCTGCATATAGAGCCGCGCCTCTTCAGGCGAACGCATATCAGGCTCGCTCACGATTTCCATCAAGGGGGTACCAGCACGGTTCACATCAATTAACGTGTAGCCCTGATGATGGAGTGAGCGGGCGGTGTCCTCTTCCAGATGCACGCGTGTGATACCAATACGCCGCTCCTGGCCCTCATGCTGAATGTTTAAATAGCCATCATTACTTAAGGGGATATCGTATTGCGAAATCTGATATCCTTTCATCAAGTCTGGATAGTGATAGCTCTTCCGGTCAAACTTTGAATATTCGGGAATAGAACAGTTCAAAGCCAGGGCAGTCATAATCGTATACTTTACAGCTTCTTGATTAATGACAGGCAACACTCCTGGCATCCCCATACACACCGGGCACACATGGGTATTGGGAGCGGCATTTGCGTAATTCGTACTGCATGAACAAAACATTTTGCTCTTCGTCAGCAATTGCGAATGCACCTCAAGTCCGATCACGACCTCATAATCTGTATCAATCGGAGTATATGCAGTTGTCGTCATATGCGTATTCTCACTTATTTCTATTGTCTTACTATGTTTGCAGCAGAGCAGCTTTGTTTTGTCGTAAGTCTCGTCCTTTCACCGTCTTGCGTCAATGGAGAAGCGCAACCATGCTTCAGAACATCTTACGTGCGAACAATTGCGATGCCGCTGTTTATTTTAGCACACCACGGAAAACTGGTCAGCAGGCAGATTATATTTACACTTCAAAAAGAGGTCTGAGAGTATTCCTCAACAGATCGCTTGCAGAAAGAGCGAAAGAGGAGAAGAGGCATTGAGAAGGCTCATTGCCCCACATTCAAAACTGGCAATTTTGCCTGGATAAGCACGAGAATAGGACATATAGGCTACCCAAAAGCTCCAGAATTTCGCTGCTCATACGTTTGCTGATAGTGTTATAGCTTACAGTAGCAAAAACTACCACTGAAATAGATCATCACTCATTTGAGACCAGATGAGATTGCCCGGGCAATGGGATAGAGGTGCTGGATGCAGTTGCCGGGTATCCTTTGCTTCGGTCGCCTCCAGGTCAATCGGCAAGCACAACCTTGCTGTTGCAGGTCTCTATGGAATAAGGTATACTGTCCCAGGAAAGCAGTAGCATAGTTTACATCTTACAGGCGCGCAGGTAACAGCACGCATAAGAGTGGGCAGGAGAGCGTTACGTATGTCTCTAATTAATATGGCGAAACGCGAAATTAATTGTAAAATGGTCTACTATGGCATCGGTTTGTGTGGCAAAACGACGAATTTACATTATATACACCAGGCAGTCAATCCACACGATGTTGGAGAAATGGTCTCGATTGATACAGAAACAGAGCGTACTTTATATTTCGATCTGCTGCCACTCGAACTGGGTAAAGTAAATGGCTTCAATCTGCGTTTCCAACTCTATACCGTTCCAGGGCAAATCCTGTATCAACAGACACGTATCTCGGTATTAAAAGGCGCTGACTGTGTCATTTTTGTCGCTGATTCACAGGCAAGCAAATTACAAGAAAATATTGAATGCTGGAACGAGTTACAAGAGCAACTGCGCCGTATGAACAAGGATATTTCTAATTATCCGCTGGTCATGCAATGGAATAAGCGCGACCTGCAGGATACCCTCCCTGCTTCGGTGCTCGAAAAATATCTCAATCCATATCGTGTGCCGAGTTTTGAAGCGGTTGCGGTCACTGGTAAAGGGGTTATCGAGAGCTTAAAGGTTGGTATCAATTCAACTCTCCGCAAATTAGAGCGTATCTAGCTCGTCGTTCCTCTGTTTTTTCACACAAACTCATTGATACGCCAGCTGGCATTACTATACATAGCCAGCTGGCGTATTCTTATGTGCGGCTCAACTGGCCGCGAAGCACGCCGGGCACCTTCTCTTGATCAGTGGAGCGCACGGTGTTGGCGTTCTAGATGGCGGTCCAGACCTGCCATTCCTGGGATGGAGCACACAAGGTGGTGATCTGCGCATTGCGCATTTCGTTGAACTACATGCCTTACAAGTTTTGCCCTTTATTGGTTGGTTCCTCTCAGCGAAGCACTTCCCGCATCTGCGGACTGCTCATCGCGTCGCTCTGGTCTGGACTCTTTGCCTGGGGCATCGTGGGCTGGTTGTTTCACTCCTCGGGCAAGCCCTGCGAGGTCAATCCTCGATTGCTCCCGATATGCTGACCTGGTTGACCTGGGGAGGCGTCGTTAGTGCGACAGTGATTGTGGCGGCCGCAGTCGTCCTTCACGTTCGCTTGAACACTGCCCACAGCACTCGACTGGTAGCATAGGAATGGCGAGGATACACCAAAAACTTTTTACGGATTTGTTGCTCTATAAAAAATCTTCCAAAAGTACTAGCGAAGGGCCGCGGGGCGGGTAGAAACTCCTAGAGAAAGCGGTAAAACGGCTTGCCTCCTTATAGACGCTCACTGCATTAATGTGTATAATGGGCAGAGTCATAAGGTCTTCAAGTCCCTGAGCAGAACAAGGGATGATCACTTTGCTTGGGAGTTCAATTAATACAGACAAGAGTAGGAATAGTGCCACAACCCATTTTGCACTGCCGACTCTTCTATGAAGGGATTACATGGAAACGATACGTGTCATCATTATTGATGAGCAGCCACTCTTCCGTGAGGGGATCCACGCAACCCTGGAGCGAATGGGAGACTGCGAAATTGTTGGAGAGTCGACGGATGCGGCTGATGTGCTTGAGATAGCTCGTACGTGCAACCCCGATGTAGCCCTCATCGACGCAGGACTCACCACTTCCGATCCACTTGAAATTGCTCGACAGATGCGACATAGCGCACCACGTCTGGCAATTATCATTCTTACACCTTCCGAGGACGAAGAACGCTTATTTCAATCCATTAAGGTTGGTGCTGCTGCCTATACGACACGCAATATCACCGCCGAAGAATTGATGGATACAGTGCGCAAAGTCAGCCATGGTGAATATCTGATTCGTGATGATGTGCTTGCAAAACCACAACTCGCCAGCCGCGTGCTCAAATCTTTCCGCGAATTAACGGTGGAAGAAGAAGAGACGGAAAAGAAAGATGTGTATTCACCTCTTTCAGGACGCGAGGTTGAAATATTGGATTATATTGCACGTGGAAATAGTAATAAGGAAATCGCGAAGTCACTGAAAATCAGTGACCAGACGGTAAAAAATCATATTACGTCCATTCTTAAAAAATTATCTGTCAATGACCGTACGGCTGCTGTCGTTCATGCATTACGCCATGGTTGGATCAAGATGCATGAAGAGCAAGCCTGACATGTTTCACTCGCAATGCGGCATTCAGGATGTCATTCCTGATCAGGCAAGTATGACCGTACAAGTAAGTTGTATGAGCTGCGCTGATTGCTGAAAAGCTGTTAATACGTCCGTTGTAACAGAGAAAAATGAGATAGCTATTATTGGATTCCGCCATAGCTGTATAGCAAGAATAACTGGAATAAACCTCAAAACTGGCACTGCACGGGTATCACCATTAGCCACGTCTTGTGCCAGCTTTTTCATGCCCACACGGTTAAAACAATACTCCCTGTCCGAGGATTCAAAAAGACATAGAGGTCATGAGCCGTCCCTGTATCCAGTGCGACAGTTGTCTGGGCTTGAGGAATGTCTTGATAGCAGATCATCCACACCGGGACAGCTCGCAAATCTTTCGCGCCCCTGGAAGCTGCCAGATAGGTCAGTGAGACAGAAGAGAGCAGCTTCTTGTGCGCGCCTGCGGCCGCATCTGGCTCTAGCTGATCAGCCAGTTGGAGCGCCTGCGCCTGGCTCATCGTGGATGGTGGACTGATTGTATTCACAGTGATACCTGCGGCGGTTAAAGAGGCAGTGTGTAATCCTGAAACGGCGAGAGGTGATGGTGTAGCTTCTGCTCCAGCCCATTGAGAGCTTGTAGATGACACCGGGTGGTAAAAAAAAAGGAGCCAGATCAGCCAGAATAATCCTACTCCTAGCAAGATGCCGCCCCAAAATCTCCCACGACTGGAAATATGTCCAAAATCTGGCTTCCTTACCATAGGTTACGCGCCCCTTTTGATCAGTATCATTTGCGCCTCAGTATAAGACAAATAGCGCTGAAAAACAATGCGCGATGAACTTTACTGCTATTTTTTATCGTTCTTTAGAGAAAAATCGCTAGCCAGGAGAGCAATGATGAATAGATACAGAAGAGACAACTGTTTTGTTGCCCGGTTTTCTGAAAAAAGATATACTGGTACTAGGAAATTATAAAAATTGCCACATCAACATATAAAGATTGCACTTTGCCAATCAACAGCAGCAATATGCGAAAATAAGAAAGGAAGCCTACCCTCGTGAAAGTTTACGGTCGCATAACGGTCTTCCCGATTATGCCAGCACGTATTAACCGATTGTATGAATTAGCATACAATCTCTGGTGGAGCTGGCATCCTGAGGCTCGCGCACTGTATAGCTCGCTTGATCCTGAACTCTGGGAACAAGTCAGCCATAATCCAGTGCATTTTTTAAGCAGAATACAACCACAAAAACTTGGACAGGCAGCCGAAAATATTATCTATCTCAAAGAGTATGATGGTGTTATTCGGGACTTCGATCACTATATCCATCCTCGCCCTGAAGAGACCTGGTTCTCGACGACCTATCCTGAGGCTCAGGGAAAGCAGATCGCCTATTTTTCAGCGGAATTTGGATTACATGAGTCGTTGCCTATTTATTCCGGTGGCCTGGGTATTCTCTCGGGAGATCACTGCAAAGAAGCTAGCGATCTAGGTTTACCTTTTATCGGGGTTGGTTTTCTCTATCCTCAGGGATATTTTATTCAACGTGTTAACCAGGCAGGCAGACAAGAAGCATCGTATGATAAGCTCCATTTCTCAGAGGTGCCAGCTGTTCCTGCCACTGGACCAGATGGCAATGAAGTCGTGATCAGCGTCGAATTACCAGGACGCCGTATCTACGCCAAAGTCTGGAAATTACTGGTCGGTCGCATCCCTCTCTACTTGATGGATACTGATATTCCCCCTAACGCACCTGCTGATCGGGAGTTATCAGCGCGTCTGTATGGTGGGGATAATGAGATGCGCATCTCACAGGAAATCGTGCTGGGTATCGGTGGTGTACGTGCATTACGCGCTCTGGGTATCTCACCCAATGCCTGGCATCTCAATGAGGGACATGCAGCCTTCCTGAGTCTTGAGCGTTGCCGCGAACTGGTAGAGGCTGGCCTGAGCTTTAATGAAGCACGCGAAGTTGTCAAAACAAACTCGCTATTTACCACCCATACCCCAGTACCGGCGGGCAACGATACCTTTAGTTATGAGCTCATCGATACCTACTTTGGTTCCTACTGGGGCCAACTCGGGCTGAGCCGGGATCAATTTATGGAGGTTGCACGGGAAGATCATAGCTGGGGACCTAGCTACAGTATGACCATCCTGGCGCTGAAACTTACCAGACATCATAACGGTGTCAGCGCACTCCATGGAGATGTCTCACGGAAAATGTGGCAATTCCTCTGGCCGGGTCTGGATAAGGACGAGGTGCCGATTGGCTCAATTACCAATGGTGTCCATACCTTCTCCTGGATTGCGCCTGAGCTTAACGAGTTGTATGGCCGCTATCTGGATATGGATTGGGGTAAGTATGTCGATGACCAGGAGTTCTGGGATACACATATCCAGAATATTCCTGATCAGGAATTATGGTCAGCTCACTTCAAGCGTAAAGAGGCTCTGGTTGGCTATGCAACACGCAATTTGAAGAAGCAGCATCTACGTCTGGGCGAAGGCGATCGTCAGTTAGCCGAATTCGAAAACATGCTCAATCCTAAAGCTCTGATTATCGGCTTTGCGCGCCGCTTCGCCACCTATAAGCGCGCCACGTTGATCTTCCGCAATCTCGAACGCTTGCGCCACATCCTGAATGATCCAAAACGCCCGGTACAGATTGTATTCGCGGGCAAAGCACATCCAGCCGATGAGCCCGGCAAAGCACTGATCGAATACATCTACAAAATGTCGCGTAGTGACGAATTCAAGGGCAAGATCATCTTCCTCGAAAACTATGATATTGATATGGCACGCTATCTGGTTTCAGGTACTGATGTCTGGCTCAATAATCCTGTGCGTCCTTATGAGGCCAGCGGTACCAGCGGTCAGAAGGCCGCCCTGAATGGTCAACCCAACTGTAGTATTCTGGATGGCTGGTGGGCAGAGGGCTACAATGGTAAGAATGGCTGGGCCATTGGTCAAGAACGCGACTATCATGATCCAGAAATTCAGGCCGAAGATGATAGCAATTCCCTCTATGAAATCCTGGAGCAGGAGATTATTCCGACCTTCTTTGACCAGGATGCAGAGGGCGTCTCACACAAATGGGTCAACTATATGAAAGAAGCCATTCGAACTTGCGCACCAGAGTTTAGTATGCGACGGATGGTCAAGGATTATACGAATACCTACTATGTGCCGGAAATTCGCCGCAGTATCCAGGTAGTTGAAAACCATTATGAACAGGAGCGTCAGCTTGCAGCCTGGAAGGAGCGTGTCTATCGCGCCTGGGACAAGCTTGAACTCTATGTGGATGGTCGTCGTGCGGGTCAGTTAAGCATCGGAGAAGGCTTTGAGGTGCGTGCCTGGGTACGGGCCAACAATTTGCGTCCCAAAGATATCTGCGTCGAACTGGTCTATGGAGAGACAAATGATGAGCTTGCGATCCCACGCCATACTCTGCCGATGAGCTATATCAAAACCGAAAATGATGGCTCATATCGCTATGATATCGAAATGAAACCAGACAAGAGTGGTAGCCTCGCCTACAATATTCGCGTCATTCCCTCTCATCCCTCCTTAACAGAGAAATACGAGCTAGGATTGATCCGCTGGGCATAAGATAAGCCTGACCCAAACAAGACACAAGCCACCCTTTTCTCAAGTGGAAAAGGGTGGCTTGTGTCTTGTTTGGGTCAGGCTGCCGTTCCCATGAAGATGTTTTTGAATAGTGAACGGGCACCAGTGGTTGTTTCAAGGAGTGAGAAAGCATTGCCATCTGGATCAAGAAAGAGCGCTTCCATGCCATAGAGATGCCTGGTGGGAGAGCTTAAAAAAGTAACGCCACAATCCAATAGATGCGCATATGTTTCCGCACAATCATGGGTCACAAAAACCGAGGACAGTGTATGACTACGCTGCTCACGCAATGAGCGAAGATAAGCCTCACCATAAAAAGAAACATCAGGTACAGCGAGGGCAAGCTCTGGTCTGCTTTGTCCCTGGAAGGCTACCGTCAACAAGCGTCGTCCAGGGCTGAAGGTGATATCATTTCGTTTCTCAAGCCCAAGGATACAGCTATAAAAGTGCAATGCTTCTTCCTGGTTTTCGACCAGAACAGATATAAGTGCGTGTGGTGCAATTAGCCTCATGGTTCCCTTGCAATCTCTCTTATAGTGTTTGATTCCCACTCTCATCGGGATCTTGCTGCTCACCTGCTGGCAGGCGCGTGCGCGCCTGCGCCCTTTTTATTGTATGGTGCTGTAAATGTGCATGGCACATTTACAGCACCATACAATAAAAATTGGTTTGAGCACCATCGGTGCGAAAACTCATGCGCCAGGATGGCGAAGGCCATGGGAATCAAACACTTTGTTAGATGGATAAGAAAACAACAATTCTTTTCTACAATGCTATTCTTTTTGTCTCCTGCTTATTATATAAAACATTTGTTCTAATTGCAAACGATTGATAAATTTTTATAAAATAGAGCCTGTAGACAGCGCGTTCGCACCAGAGCACAGTTGATATGCTATGATAGCAAGAGAATAAGCAAGTATAAATTTATAATGGAGCAAAGATGAAACTGCAAGGATTCGGTGTTATCCCTCTGGCTGCGGAATGGTCGGAAACAGCCACGATTGATCTCCTCGAATCAGCCCGGCCTCAGGCCAGTTTTACCACAGTAGCTGCCTTCATCTCCTGGATCAAACAAAATGTTGAGCCTTCTACAACTGCCTGAGCGTAGCTGTAGAGACAATCAACCTGCTATCGCAAAAGCCCGGCCTCAGTGGTTGACGCACATCTCTGTTGTCCAGCATGATTGCATTGAGTCTCATGACACTTTTCAATACAGTAATGGCCGCAATCAACCGTGAAAGTTTTGCAATTGGAACAGGATATGCATACAATAAACAAGTATCGACAACATTTGTTATGACCAGAGTGTAAGGAAGGAGTATTATCCTTGAAGGCAGTACAATTTACCAGTTATGGTGAACCTGAAGTACTACAACTACGCGAAGTAGCAGATCCTGTTCCCACGCCGCATGATGTGCTGATAGAAGTAAAGGCCACAACAGTTAATCATCTGGATCTATTTCAGCGCGCTGGTAGTCGTCCCGTTGGACAGCTTCCTTTTACACCGGGATTGGAAGCAGCCGGTGTAGTCATAGAGGATAGCAACGGTTTTCGGGCAGGTGAACATGTCCTGACGACACGGGCCACGAAGGACACAGGGAGTGGAGGGTACGCGAGTAAGCTTGCGGTGCCTGCCGCCCATCTCGCGCGCATTCCTGCCGGAGTCAGCTTCGCTGAGGCTGTCGCAGCTGGACTGGCGGCCTCAACTGCCTGGGGTAGCCTGTTTGATCTTGGACACCTCAAAGCAGGTGAGCGAGCCCTGATCTGGGCGGGTTCCAGTGGTGTAGGTTCGATCGCTATTCAGCTGGCAAAACAGGCGGGCGCATGGGTAGCAACAACCGCCAGTAGCGAGGAACGAGCCGCAACCTTGAAAAAAATTGGTGCGGATCTGGTCATCAATCCTCGCACACAAAACGTGGAGGAAGCATTACAGGCCGTTGGTGGCGCACACCTTGTGATTGAACTGGTCGGTACCAGCCTGCAAACAAGTCTGAGCGCGGCTACCGTGGATGGACGTATTATTCTGATTGGCAACCTGGGCGGCAAAGAGGCAACCATAGATACTCAGGCCTGGCGCCTCAAACGGCTTCAAGTTATCGGCGGTGGTCAGCTTCAGACGTCTATAGCCAATGAAGAAAAGTATCTACAACTGATTGCGAAAAAAAACGTGATTCCTTTGATTGCTCGGATACTGCCTATTGAACAGGCGGCGGAAGCCCACCGCTTGCTAGAATCAGGTGAACCACAGGGAAAATTAATACTTACCTACGCAGAATAACGTGTATAATCAACACATGTCCCACATTCAATGATATTCCCACTGTGGGCAGCATCTGAACTATATAAACGTGCGCTAAAAAGGGAGTAACCCGGGCACGTTAATCGATAAGGAGAAGTAATCCATGCCAAGTCAAGTCAGTAGTAAACAGATCTTGTTTACACGTGGAGTGCCCGCCGTTGAGGCTCTACCGAATAAGTTGCTCAGCGAATGCATGCAGGCCGTCCTGGAAGGACCGGATGCGAAAGGTATTCTGCAATATGGGCATAATGGAGGTTATTTGCCGCTCCGTCAACTCATTAGCGAACAATACCATGTGTCCCCGGATCAGGTACTGGTAGGCAATGGCTCCCTCCATTTACAGGATATCCTTGCAGGCTTTCTGGTCAAACCGGGGGATGTGGTCTTTGTTGAGCAACCCAGTTATGATCGCGCCATCAAGACCTTCCGCCGCCGTGGAGCAAAGGTGATTGGCATACCACTTGATCTGGATGGGATCAATCTGACGGCCCTGGAAGAGTCCATCGCTGAAAAAAAACCAGTATTTCTGTATGTTATCCCCGATTTCCAGAATCCTGCTGGTGTCACAACATCAGCAAAAAAACGTCAGGCCCTGGTAGATTTAGCTGAGCGTTATGATTTCTGGTTGGTTGAAGATGTGCCCTACCGCACATTGCGCTATGCAGGTGAGTCATTACCATTGTTGCGTGACTTGAATTCTGAGCGTGTGGTAACGGTCAGCTCTTATAGCAAGCTGATCAGTCCAGCCATTCGCGTAGGCTATCTAGTTGGTCCACTGGCACTGGTCAAACAGCTGACCAAACTGGCAGAAGAGACGATCCTGGCTCCTGTGCTACCCACGCAGGCAGCAGTGGTCGAATTTCATCGTCGGGGCTTCTTTGAAACCAACCTGAACAATCTTAAGCAACTCTATGCTCCACGCCTGCAAGCCGTTGTACAGGCCGTCAAGACCTATCTGCCAGAAGTTCCTTTTGCCGAGCCAGAGGGCGGCTTCTTTGTCAGTATCACCCTTCCCCAGAGCTATCACACTGCTGATTTGCTCGCACGGGCAAAGCAGGCAGGACTGCTCCTGACCGATGGAAGAGATTTCTTCGCCGATCCCTATGCACCAACCGTTGATGCCACGCAGGGTGAACGCTTTGTGCGTCTTCCATTCTGTGCGCTCACACCCGAACAATTGGAAGCAGGAGTCCAGCGCCTGGCAAACCTGGTGTGCAAATAATACTATCCTGCTTATCATCTGTTTATGGACTGGTAGCTTATGATACCAGTCCATTGCCTATCCAGGCCAGCATTGCATCTTTCCCTCCGGACACCCTGCTTTTCTTCACAGCTGACCCCCACAGCTCTCCTTAGTAAACAATAAAGAGCAAATTATCGCTATCTTTTTCAAGGCATGCCTTTTTTTCATGCTTACTATAACTTGAAAGAATGAGAAAACTATAGTAATGTATTTATGATATAGTTGATCAACAAAGTTACTCTGTAGATGGATACCGTCAGGCCAAAGATAAAGGAAGAGCATAATATGACAGTCTTTGATTATCCGCCCTCGATTGAGATTCGGCAGGCGACAACACCATATTTCATTGCCCCTCCGATTGATACGACCCGCTACCACAATATTATGGGACATTTTGCGACAGGGGTCGCCGTGATTACCACGAGTCATCGAGGGAAGCCAATTGGCTTTACAGCACATTCTTTCTGCTCAATATCAGCCGAGCCAGCACTCATCTCGTTCTGTGCTAAAGATACTGCTACCATCTGGCCCCTGATAGAAGCGGCCGGTACCTTTTGTGTAAATATCCTCTCCGAGAAACAAAAAAATATGAGTGAGGTGTTTTCCCGGCAGGGTGGGGTACGGTTTCAGACCACAGAATATAGTCAGGCAACATCGGGAGCGCCCATTTTACCAGGAGGGCTGGCCTGGATTGAATGCAATACGGTCGCCTTCTATCCAGCCGGGGATCAATTGATTGTGCTGGGACGCGTCCATAGTATGGAAATGCAGTCCACTGGCAAGCCACTTGTAGCATATCGAGGAACATATGGTACGTTTGAAGAGCAATAGTCGCCTTCAAACGTACCATATTGGTCGGCAGGAGGAGCAAGTCTTTACGGCTTTATTCCCGTTTGAATACTCTTATCTGTACGAATAAAAAGGCCCATATCGTAAGTGCCATCGGTACTACCAAAAGCTTTACGCTGCCACCACCACTGCCAGATGTTGTTGATGGCACGACCAAGATCAAATTTTGCGCCCACAGGTGGATTGTCACCATAACTCAACCAGAGCCATGGTCCCACGCCCACATAAGGCTGGCTCTCTGTACAGGGATGGCTTTTTGAAGGCTGACAGGCCGGTGGCATATATCCCTGATCCCATTGTGTACGCATATGGTACTGATGGAACAGGTATGCTTGGCTCTTTTGATATTGCATCGAAGTCATGGCATCACCACTCGCGATCACAACCGGATAATCCTGCGCTGTTGCTGAACAACCATCGGGATAGTTGAAGCAGACATTGGTATAATCACGCACATACCAGGCAAACGGCCAGGTAGCATCACTGGTAATACCAAGCGGAATAGTATGCTTACCACCATACAAGCTATTATCCAACGCCGCAACCTTATCCATCACGGTATTGATGTCAGTAGCCGTCTGCACATAAATCATCATCTCATGTGGAGCATCGGCATAATGGACAAAAGTGACCTGAAACATATTCTGCAAGGTTGGAATCAGCAATAACAATGCCAGAGCGATAGTAGCGATAGAAGCACCAAGCTCATAAGAACGACGGCGGCGCGGTTGAGAGATTGTGACAGGCACAGGCTGGATATCCTGCGTATGAGCGACTTCAGGAGTCTCATTCTCTGCCTCAGGGGCTTCATCCTCAACAGGAGAGGCAACCTCAGCGTCAGACGTTGCCAGCGGCTCAACTGCCAAAGCAACATGTCCTCGACGCGCCTTAATCGCCTGCCACACTGTCTGTATCACAGATTCCAAAGCAATAGCCGCCAGGATCATCATAGGCATGGTCATGTGGATCATCAACCAGGGCATCTTCTCACCGGCCCAGGTATAGATAAAGACATTCCCAATAAACCAATAGACCAGAAACAAATGGAAACGCGTTGGACGTACCAGACAGCGTATCAGCCCCACGATGCCAAAGACAACACCAATCTGCTCATAGAGAGGGATCAGCAGGAAGTAGTAATACCAGGGCTGGCCGCCACGCGCAACCTGCTGCTGCTGCACCCAATAGTATAATCCTTGCCAGATGCCATCCCCAATGCCTCCCGACACATTGGTAAACAATACTGTAAACAACACAATAAAAACAAACCAGCTCACGACCAGCGCAAAGAACCAATGGGTCCAATGCATCGTCAGGATAGCATCGAGGACCGGCTGTTTTTTGCGCTCAACGTGACGGGCAAGCCCACGGAGACCACTGGACGCATGCCCAAACTGTTCACGAATCAAGAACACAAACACAACCACAGCCAGAGCCATCCCCAGCCAGGGAATAACCGCTTCAGTTGTCGTCTTCAAATGTGACACATAGGTATCGGTCAGATTCTGATTAGCCTTAGATGCCGCAATAAAAACAGCTAACTGCTTCAACTTATCCAGGAGAATTTTGGCTATGATCCCAATCACAATGAAGTAGACCAACACTGTATAGGGAGCAGCCGTCTTTGGGAGGAAACGCCGCCAACCAGTAGCCTCTTGCTCAGCGGTGGGCAAAGACCAGTGCAAACCTACCTCCCATGCCACGAGAGCGCCAAGGAAACTGCCAAAGACACCTATCGTCAGGAAGGTGGCCTCTTTGGTGGCATAGGAAAGAGTGAAAGAGACAGCGGCCAGCAATAACCACCAGGCATTGCGACTGCGCATATAGCGGGCAGTCGCAACCACCAGCATTAAGGTGAAGCAGGCCATATAAATATCTTCGCGGGCAAAGCGGGAATAATACACCATGCTGGGCGAAATAGCCAGTAAGAAACAGGCCACCCAGGCACCTATTTTGCCAATATAATCCCGCAGGAAGAAAGGCAAGCCGACGATAACCGTTCCCAGGGTTGCGGCTGCGATACGTACTGTCGTCGTATTGATGCCATGATCGGGGGCACGCAATATCTGGCTGATCCAATAGATGAATGCGATAATATGGAACTGAAAGGGTCCGTGGGTTAACGGATCATAACGATAACAAGAAGCTGCTGCGTTCTGGGCACAGGTATACCAATTCTCTACATTATTATGCAAGAGTACCAGTGAAAAATAGGCATGGAGGCTTTCATCATGATGCAAAGGTTTATCGCCCAATCCCCAAAAACGCAAGATAGCCCCTAACAGAATAACGCCCCAAAAGGCGATGCCTGTCCAGAGTTGCGCACGTGTAGGCGGCCAGAAACGCCGCCGCTGTAGCCCTTCATCCTTTGGAATATCAACTTCATCATGCAGTTCCACAGCGGTCGACAGCGACTCATCATCGTTCGCGGAGACATGGTCAGTGGTGGTGAGCGTTTCATGTTCACCACCACTGACTACACTGTCCGCAGAAACCAGACCATCAGAAGCACTGTGCTCGTCTTTTGGTTTGTTTTCATAGCTCTTCAAAACATCATTCTCCTATGGGTTTACTCCCCAATCACTGCGAATAAAAAATCCCATATCAGTCGCGCCACCAATACCACCAATTGGCTTCCGTTGCCACCACCAGTTCCACACGTTGCCCGCGGCCAGCAATGGATTAAATCGCGCATCCGGGGGAGGATTATCGCCATAACTTAGCCAGAGTAACGGGCCTACGCCTCCCCAGGTAGGCTTTCCCTGACAGGTATCCGTAGCAGTAGGAACACAGGGATGGGGTTTATAGCCTTCATCCCACCAACTCCGTAGCGCATAGTGATGATACAAATAATGGATCGGCTTGCTTGTATCGCTATTTGTATGGCGGCTGGTATTGACGGCAACTGGCACATTACCCGTATTGCTACCCGCGGACACAATTACATCTGGAGTCGCATTGGCACATCCCGTAGGGAAACCATAACAGACATTTGTATAATCGCGCAAGTACCAATAAAAAGGCCAGGAAGCATCTGACATAATCCCAATTGTCAATTTATGCCGACCCTGATAATGCTCCTGATCCAGCAGGTCAATTTTACTCATCACCTTATGCACATCTGGCGTAGTTTGCACATAAACCATCATTTCGTGCGGACCATCGGCATAATGAACATAGGTGACCTGAAACATATTTTGTAACGTGATTATCAGTAATAAAAACGCAGCAATGGCGCCGAAAATTGCCATGGCTGGTACTTTCTTTTCCTTTCCTGATTGTACCTTATTCTTATCGTTTTCCGTACGAATTAGCCAGTTTTTTATCAACATGACTATGCCATCCAGCACAGGTTCTAGCCCAATTGCCGCCAGCAAGAGCATTGGCATAACCATATGGATCATCAACCAGGGCATTTTCTCGCCCGCCCATGAATAGATGCCAACCGTTCCCAGAAACCAGTAGACAAGAAAAAGGCGAAAGCGTGTAGGCTGCTGCAGGCTACGCACGATACCAATGATACCAAAGATCAGACCGATTTGCTCATAAAATGGGATCAGTAAGCAATAATAATACCAGGGCTGACTACCACGAGCGACCTGCTGCTGCTGAAGCCAATAATAGAGTCCCTGCCAGATACCATCCCCGATACCAGTATGAAAATTAGTGAACAGGACCGAGAAGAGCAGCGTAAAGATGAATGAACCCAACAAGAGGCCCGCAAACCCATGCGCCCAGGGCATTGTTAAAAGAGTATGTAAAACCGGCTGGATACGTGGATCGATATGCTTTGTCAGAGTTCTTTGCCTGCTTACTGATTTTTTATACCATCGCTCCCATCCCCAGCGTGTTAACAGAAAGATGCCGATCAGCAGTCCCAAGCAGGGCAACAGCGTAACAGTTTGCTCTTTCAGATTTTTTATAAATGCATCGGCAACAGCGGTGTTATTGGTAATATAGATGGAAGTTTCCTTCATCCAACCAAAAAACCATTTTGCCACTGGTGCACAGATAATCAATAGAGCGAGAAGAGTGAGCGGAGCCGCCAGTTCAGGAGCATAGCGCCTCAACGTTGATTGAGGATGCATCTGAGCGCGAACAGGAATCTTACAACCTATCTCCCAGGCCATTAATGCCACGAGAAAACTTCCGAAGACAGCAATACTAAGAAATGTTGCTTCTTTCGTTGCATAGGATAGCACAAATGCGACTGATCCACTCACAAACCAGCACCCTTTACGATCACGGATATAGCGTCCCGCCGCCACAACCAGCAACAGCGTAAAGCAAGCCATATAGATATCTTCGCGCGCAAAACGTGAGAAATAGACCATCGATGGTGAAACCGCCAGTAAACAGCAAGCCACCATGGCATTACGCCGTCCGCCCAGGTAATCGCGTAAAAAATAGGGTAAACCCACAATCGCTGAACCGAGCGTCGCAGCAGCAATACGCACCGTCGTTGTATTTACGCCATGAGTCGGTACGCCCAACAATTGACTTATTTTATAGATCAGGGCAATCATGTGGAACTGGAAAGGGCCATGCAAAAGAGGATCGTAATGATAGCAAGTTATCTCTTGATCGAAGCAGCTTTTCCATTGTTCCATATTATGCATTAATTGCAAAGAGAAATACGCATGTAAGCTCTCATCGTGATGCAAGGGCTTATCACCCAGACCCAGAAAACGCACTAGCGCACCCAATAAAACAATGCTTACAAAAGGCAACCACAGCCTGCATTGCTCTCGTGCGGACAATCGCAGATAACTACTCCGACGCTGTTCATTCTCCTGAACATTTGAGACAAAGGGTTCCACATGAATCACATCCACAACATATTTTGTACTGCTATTCTTTTTCATTGTTACTATTCCCTCCAATCATCCACCCATGCCAAATCGAGATAACTTCCAGGCTTGCGTATCAAATACCGTATACCCGACCCTGCAACTAACGCCCACCTCGGAAATAATTCAAGCAGATACTCTCTCTACCGTTGCAACTACGATAAGAACACACGGATAACACCCTCCTGACAACCATCATGGGAAGAGCACGCTCGGGTAGCAGGCCAGGAGAAGAAAAAGAAAAAGAGGAGTAATCCCCTAAAAGCACTTCTATAACTTATAGAGCTGTTTTATTTTATCCGTCATTCTACTGCTTCAAGAATACCGTATTCAGGTATATAATACACACGATCACAAACGAGATAATTCTATAAGAAATGTAAATAACAACAAAGCATGTTGGCCTCTATCCTTCCGGGGGATTGAGAGGAGGGGGAGTTTGCGAGGACTGTCATGCCCCCGGCATGCCTGCCATCGCGCTCCGTCATGGGCTGCCGCCCCTGCACCCCGCTTTCACCCGCAAGGACGGAGAGCCGAAATGTAAATAACAACAAAGTATGTTTCGTAGTAACGCTGTTAAAGAAGTACTGGAGCACTATTGTGCAGGTACGTGAATACCATCCAATAATTTAGCAACCAGTTGCAGAGTGGTGTAATGGGTATGGGTATCGCGGACAAAAATGCGCGCAGTTGGATGATCAAAAACCGAATAACTCTCATCAGCATTACTATCATCCAGGGTAATCCCAAAGAGATGGGGATGATTGCTAAAGGTTGCCGCCAGATGAAAACCCAACTGACCACTGAAGAGTAACTGATAGTATCGCGTTGTCAGAGGATAACGGGCCGGAGAACGGGGAATTGATTTATCGAGACGATCAGTAGGCATCGTAATTACATTCACTTGCGTCAGGAACGTAGCCAGCTTTTGGGCCTTGGCCTGGGTATCGTCTCCATAGAGATCGAGCCCCGTGGCAGGCTGACCAGAGGCGTCCAGATACGTTTGCTGGATATATTCGCCAGGATTATGGTTGCCAACCGTCACTGGTAGTGCATCATCCCATTGTTCGTATGTCAGAATACTACCACGCGGGATGTGTTGATAGATCCAATTAGATGCCTGGATACGGGTATTGGGTGTACTATACACGTTTAACAAAGCCAGTCCCTGGAACATAGTGCCACCAAGCACGACAAGCAACAAACCAATGCGCAGCAAGGGAGTAATCCAATCCAGACTGGATAGATAATTCTGCCTACTCCAACGTATCTTATGTAGCATCACAACCAGAAAGGAAGCCGCAACCACAACCAGAAAAGGATAGAGAGGCAACATGTAGCGCATAAATTTAACAAAAAAGCTTCCCACAATAGCCCCATAGACAACGATCCAGGAAAAGATGATTAACCAGGGACTAAAGATATTCCGGCAGAGCATCCAGAATAACCAGCAGAGACCAACGAATGATGTGATACCCAGCATCACTCCCAGGCCCCACAAAATGATATTCTGGCCCTGATAGAGGAAGGAAATCGTACCCACAAATTGACGCACATATGGAAGGTCTAATCCACCACGTGCCAGACTTCCCTGCTCGGACACTTGCTGGATAAAATTACTCATATCAAGCAATGCATAGGGCTGTGTCACAAAAAAAAGCAGAATTGTCAGTGCAGCCATCCAGCATAACACCACCGCAATTTCTAATACCTCTTTTCGCTGATACCAGCGTAAACCGACAGCTATCAGTAATGGGGCCACCAGAGGCGCAGCACTAATCTTTGTCGCCATAGCTAATCCATAGGCCAGACCAGCCAAAGCGGCCCAACGCAACGGTTTCTCAGTATCCACCAGTATCACACAGGCCAGTATAGTAAGGGTCACAAAGAACACCAGCAAAGTGTCTACTGTATAAAAATGGGAGAGCTGCAGATCCAGCGGTGCAAAGGTCATCAAAGCTGTGGCGAACAACTTCACACCCCATGCATAAGACTGGAGCTGCTTTGTCTTGTTTGCCAGTACGCCTCCCAGACAACCAGTCAGAAAGACAGTGCCAGTATCAAAAAGTGCTGAAACAACCCTTCCGATCAATGTCAAAGGCACAAAATTTGTAGCCACATGGAGATCTAAGCGCAGGAGATATCCCAACAGCGCTAAAAAGTAGATAGGGAACGAGCCATAAGCAAAAAACTGAGGATTTAATGGAGAGGTGGCAGGATTAACAAATTGCGCCCAACTGGTGGGCCAGGAGAGGGCCGTCACATGAAACAAAATTTCTCGCTCATCGGGATGAAAATTCTGACCAGCATCCCAATTTAAACCATAGACACGCAGGCCAAAACTCAGACACACAAGACCTAACAAGATCCAATTTTGCCAGCGAATAGTACGCTTCACACGTTCCCTTTCTCTATAAAAAATGGAAAGAACTCCCATCAGAACAATTCCACCCTCCTATACTCAACTACTCAACTTCAGTATAGGGAATTGCATGTCGTCGGTCAAGTGGCAAAATACATCTGGGTGCGCGTCATTTTTTTGCGGGAGGCTTGGCAGGAGAAAAGAAAGATGATACACTGGAAGCAGTAAAGAGTGGAGGATGAGATGGAAGAAGCAATGGACAAAGAATGGCGCGATTTAAGCG